>NZ_DATJPU010000096.1:0-69929 GCF_035506235.1 Mycobacterium sp. | reverse complement strand
TCGGCATCAGGTGTGAAGGACCGGCCGGCGTGACTTGATAGGAGCGTGGCATCGCCCCCACTGAGATGTGTCCGCCGACCGGCCCAACCGTCACCTCACAGTGAAGGAGGCAACCACCATGGTTGTTGTTGGAGCCGATGTCCACAAGCGCACGCACACCTTTGTGGCCGTCGATTCGGTCGGTAAGAAGCTGGCTGAGAAGGTCGTCCGGGCCACCAGCTCGGGGCATCATCAGGCGTTGCGGTGGGCTCGAGAGCGCTTCGGCGCCGAGGTGGTGTGGGCCATCGAGGATTGTCGGCATCTGTCGGCGCGCCTAGAGCGCGACTTGTTGACGGCCGGCCAGCAGGTGGTACGGGTCCCGTCGAAGTTAATGGCCCAGACCCGAGCGTCAGCGCGGACCCGGGGTAAGTCTGATCCCATCGACGCCCTAGCAGTGGCGCGGGCGTTGCTGCGTGAACCGGACCTTCCCGTGGCTTCTCACGACGAGGTTTCGCGCGAGCTTAAGCTCCTGGTGGATCGCCGTGAAGACCTTGTCGCGCAACGGACGTCGACGATCAACCGCTTGTTATGGCGGGTTCATGAACTCGACCCCGAACGCGCACCCAAGCCACGTTCACTGGACTTGGCCAAGCACCGTCGGCTGCTCAGTACGTGGCTGTCTGAGCAGCCGGGCCTGGTTGCTGAGCTGGCTCGCGACGAGTTGGCTGACATCACCAGGCTTACCGAAACCATTGACGCGTTGGCCAAGCGTATCGGTGATCGTGTCCGCTCCGCCGCGCCGGCGCTGCTGGCTCTTCCTGGCTGCGCGGAGTTGACCGCAGCCAAACTCGTCGGCGAGGCCGCCGGGATTATCCGGTTCAAAAGCGAGGCGGCTTTTGCCCGTCACGCCGGAGTCGCTCCCATCCCGGTGTGGTCGGGCAATACTGCCGGTCGGGTACGGATGACCCGCTCGGGCAATCGTCAACTCAACGCCGCCCTGCACCGCATCGCCGTCACCCAGATCCGTCTCGACGGACTCGGCCAGACGTACTACCGCAAACGCATCAACCTCGGTGATTCCAACACCGAGGCACTGCGCTGCCTCAAACGCCGGCTGGCTCGTGTCGTCTTCCAGCACCTCCACACCGACCACCAAAATCGAAATCAGCCTTGCCAACCGGTAGCGGCTTGACATAGGAGAAACTCATGGGCGAAACATACGAATCCGTCACCATCGAAACGAAAGACCATGTTGCACAGGTGACGCTGATCGGGCCGGGCAAGGGCAACGCGATGGGGCCCGCGTTCTGGTCGGAGATGCCCGAGGTGTTCGCGGCGCTGGACGCCGACCGCGACGTGCGGGCGATCGTGATCACCGGATCGGGCAAGAACTTCAGCTACGGCCTGGACGTGCCCGCCATGGGCGGGTCCTTCACCCCGCTGCTCTCCGGCGACGCGCTGGCCGGCCCGCGCGCGGATTTCCACCGCGAGGTCAAGCGCATGCAGGCTGCGATCAGCGCCGTCGCCGACTGCCGGACGCCGACCATCGCGTCGGTGCACGGCTGGTGCATCGGCGGCGGAGTCGACCTGATCTCCGCGGTGGACATCCGCTACGCCAGCGCCGACGCCAAGTTCTCGGTGCGAGAAGTCAAGCTCGCCATCGTCGCCGACGTCGGCAGCCTCGCCCGCCTGCCGCTGATCTTGAACGACGGACACCTGCGCGAACTGGCGCTGACCGGCAAGGACATCGACGCGGCCCGCGCCGAGAAGATCGGGCTGGTCAACGACGTCTACGACGACGCCGATGCCACGCTGGCCGCCGCGCACGCCACCGCCGCCGAGATCGCCGCCAACCCACCGCTGACGGTCAACGGCATCAAGGACGTCCTCGACCAGCAACGCATCGCGGCGGTGTCGGAGAGCCTGCGCTACGTCGCCGCCTGGAACGCGGCCTTTCTGCCGTCCAAGGACTTGACCGAGGGCATCTCGGCGACGTTCGCCAAGCGCCCGCCGCAGTTCACCGGGGAGTAGCTCAACCCTCGGCTACTCTCGCTGAAGTGAATCCCGACGGCAGAATCCGCGTCCCGGCCGACCTGGACTCCGTGACGACCATCGGCGACGAGGACCACTCCCAGATCGACAGCGCGGCCGTCGAACGGATCTGGCGGGCCGCGCGGCACTGGTACCGGGCCGGCTTCCACCCCGCCGTCCAGCTGGCCATCCGGCACCGCGGCCGCGTCGTGCTCAACCGCGCGATCGGCCACGGCTGGGGCAACGCGCCCACCGACCCGCCCGACGCCGAGAAGATCCCCGCCACCACCGACACGCCGTTTTGCGTGTACTCGGCGGCCAAGGGCATCACCGCGACCGTCGTGCACATGCTCGTCGAACAGGGACACTTCGCGCTCGACGACCGGGTGTGCGAGTACATCCCCAGCTACACCAGCCACGGCAAGCACCGCACCACGATCCGGCACGTGCTGA
The DNA here is from genome assembly GCF_035506235.1 of Mycobacterium sp. Lineage (GTDB taxonomy): Bacteria > Actinomycetota > Actinomycetes > Mycobacteriales > Mycobacteriaceae > Mycobacterium. The sequence continues at coordinate 67,466 of NZ_DATJPU010000096.1, read as the reverse complement.
CCCACAGCGCCGGTGTCCCGTTCCCCACCGGACCCAAGCCGGACCTGCGGCGGGCCGACGACCACGAGTACGCCCAGGAGCAGCTGGGCAAGCTGCGACCGCTGTACCGGCCGGGACTGGTGCACATCTACCACGCGCTCACCTGGGGCCCGCTGATGCGCGAAATCGTGTACGCCGCCACCGGTAAAGACATCCGCGAAATCCTGGCCGCCGAGATTCTCGACCCGCTGGGCTTCCGGTGGACCAACTTCGGCGTCGCCGAGGAGGACATCCCGTTGGTCGCGCCCAGCCACGCCACCGGAAAGCCCCTGCCGCCGGTGATCGCGGCGATCTTCCGCAAGGCGATCGGCGGCACGGTGCACGAGATCATCCCGTACACCAACACCCCGGCGTTCCTGTCCACGGTGGTGCCGTCGTCCAACACCATCTCGACGGCGAACGAGCTGTCGCGCTTCGCCGAAATGTGGCGTCGCGGTGGCGAACTCGACGGCGTGCGGATGATCAGCCCGGAGCGGATGTACGGGGCGGTACAGGAATGCCGGCGGCTGCGCCCGGATTTCGCCGTCGGCCTGCAGCCGGCCCGCTGGGGCACCGGGTACATGCTGGGAACGAAGCGCTTCGGGCCGTTCGGGCGCAACGCGGCGAAGGCGTTCGGCAACCTCGGCCTTGCCAACATCGCGATCTGGGCCGACCCCGAGCGCAGCATGGCCGCCGGTGTGATCAGCAGCGGCAAGCCCGGCCGGGACCCGGAAATCCGCCGTTACACCGCCCTGATGGACACCATCGCCGCCGAGATTCCGACCGGTTGAGCCCGCCCGAGTGTTTGCCTCCCGACGAGCGGGGCAACCAACTGCGCATGGACTCTGACCGCTTCCGTAGGCTGCTGGACGCGCCGGGGCCGTTCGCGTCGGTCTACTTCGACGACTCGCATGACACACACGACGCCGAGGCTCAGCTCTCCCTGAAGTGGCGCGCGGTGAAGGAAGAGCTCGAGGGCCTGGGCGCTGACTAAGCGGTTATCGACGGTATCGAGGACGCGGTGCTGAACCTGCGTCCGCCGATCGGCCGCAGCGGGCGCGCGGTGATCGCCGGCGCCGACGGCGTGGTGATCAACCAGCATTTGGCGCGGCCGCCCGCGAGCACCATCGTCCGCGTGTCCGAATTGCCTTATCTGGTGCCGATTCTCGAGCTCAGCTTCGATCACCCCGACTATGTTCTGGTGGAGGTCGACCACAGCGGGGCCGACATCACCACCCACATCGGCGGCACGCTGCGTTCGGAAACCGTCGACGGCGGCGGCCGGCCGGTGCACCACGCGGCCGGGGCGGAGACCGCCGGATACGGCGGCCCACAACTGCGCAGCGACGAGGCCGCCCACAAGAACGTGCGCGCCGTCGCCGACCGCGTCGGCGAGCTGGTGGACGACATGGGCATCGACGTGATCTTCGTCGTCGGCGAGGTGCGGTCGCGCTCGGACTTGCTGAGCACCCTGCCGGAACGGCTGCGGGATCGCGCGGTGGCGCTCGAAGTCGGGGCGCGGCACAGCGGCCACGATTCCGGCGATATCGAACGAGCCATCGAGGCCGAGTTCGTCGAGCGCAGGTTGCGGACGATCGACGACGCCGCGCAGCGCTTCACCGCTGAGAGCGGCCGGCAATCCGGGCTGGCCGCCGAGGGCCTCGACGCCGTCAGCTCCGCGCTGCGCCAGGGCGCGGTCGAGACGCTGATCGTCGGGGACGTCGGCGATGCCACCGTCGTCGCCGACGAGGGTCTTACCACGATCGCCCCGAACGAGAACGTGCTGTCCGAGCAGGGCGCCGCGGCGGCCAAGACGCTGCGGGCCGACGAGGCGCTGCCGCTGTTCGCGGTCTCGGTCGGGGCGTCCCTGCTGCACGCCGACGAGCGAGTCGCACCGACCGACGGTGTCGGCGCAGTGCTTCGGTACGCACCGACCCTGCACTGACCCGCTTGGCGGTGGCGGAGGGATTTGAACCCCCGGACGGTGTTAGCCGTCTCTCGCTTTCAAGGCGAGTGCATTAGGCCGCTCTGCCACGCCACCACGGACAAGGGTAGCGGTGGCCGGTAGCGTTGCCCGCATGCGCGCGATCGTCGCCGAATCCCCCGATCGACTGTGCTGGCAAGAAGTGCCCGACGCCGTGGCCGGACCCGGCGAGGTCCTGATCAAGGTCGCCGCGGCCGGCGTCAACCGAGCCGACGTGCTGCAAGCCGCCGGCAAATACCCGCCGCCGCCGGGGGCCAGTGACATCATCGGCATGGAGGTGTCGGGGGTCGTCGCCGATGCGGGCGAGGGCGTCACGGATTGGTCTGCGGGACAAGAGGTTTGCGCCTTGTTGGCCGGTGGCGGATACGCCGAATACGTCGCCGTCCCCGCCGGCCAGGTGATGCCCGTTCCCGACGGCGTGGATCTCGTCGACGCCGCCGGTTTGCCGGAGGTGGCGTGCACGGTGTGGTCGAACCTGGTGATGGTCGCGCACCTGGGCAAGGGCCAGCTGCTGCTGGTGCACGGCGGGGGCAGCGGCATCGGCAGCCACGCGATCCAGGTCGCGCGGGCGCTGGGCGCGCACGTGGCCGTCACCGCCGGGTCGGCGGACAAGCTGGAGTTCTGCCGCGAACTGGGCGCCGAGATCACCATCAACTACCGGGACGAGGACTTCGTTGCGCGGTTACGCGACGAGAGCGGCGCGGACGTGATCCTCGACATCATGGGCGCGGCCTACCTGGACCGCAACATCGACGCCCTGGCCACCGACGGCCAGCTGGTCATCATCGGCATGCAGGGCGGGGTGAAGGGCGAGCTCAACATCGGCAAGCTACTGATGAAGCGGGCGCGGGTCATCGGCACCACGCTGCGGGCCCGGCCGGTGACCGGCCCGAACAGCAAGACCGAGATCGTGCAAGCGGTGACGACGTCGGTGTGGCCGATGATCGCCGAGGGCCGGGTGCGGCCGATCATTGGCGCGCGCATGCCCATCCAGCAAGCCGGTGACGCGCACCAACGGCTGGTGGCGAGCACGGTGACCGGAAAGATCGTCCTGACCGTGTAGTGGCGGCTCGCGAGCGTAACCTGGCTGCGATTTCCACCGCCTGAATTTTCGCAGTGAGGTTAACCCCGCGGCATAACGCTCAGCCCAACGAGGCCAGCGCGCGCACCAGCTGGTCGACCTCCGCCGTCGTCGAGTAATGCGCCAGCCCGACGGTCACGGCGCCGCCGACGTCGTTGACGCCCAGCACGTCGAGGGCGCGTGAGCTGTCGTTGCAGATGGCCAGAATCCCGTTGTCCGACAAGCGCTGCACGACGCGTTCGGCCGGCACGTCCTGCACGGCGAAGCTGACGACCGGTATCCGCGCCTCGGGACGACCGATGACCATCACCAGCGGCAGGGACCGCAGCGACACCATCAGGTAATCGAACACCCGGTTCAGGTACGACGTCGCGGACTGCATCGAGATCGACAGGCGTTCGCGGCGGCTGCCGCGGGCCGACTCGTCGAGCGCCGCGAGGTACTCGATGCTGGCGACCAGGCCGGCCAGCAGGCCGAACTGGTGCGCACCCACCTCCAGGCGCGCCGGGCCGGCGGCGTTGGGGTCGGTCGACACGGTGCCGAACGTGCTGATCAGTCCCGGGTCGCGGAACACCAGCGCCCCAATCGGCGGGCCGCCCCAGGCGAGGGCGTTCACCGCCACCACGTCGGCGTCGGTCTCCTTGACGTCGAGCAAGCGGTACGGCGCGGCCGCGGAGTGGTCGACCACCACGAGCCCGCTGACGTCGTGCACCAGCTTGGTCATCGCCCGCAGATCGGTGACCGTCCCCAGCGTCGCCGACGCCGATGAGACGGCGACCAGCCGGGTCGACTTCCCGATCAGGCTCTCCCACTGCCAGGTCGGCAGCTCACCGGTCTCGATGTCGATCTCGGCCCACTTCACCTTCGCGCCGTAGCGATGGGCGGCCCGCAGCCATGGGGCGATGTTGGCCTCGTCGTCGAGCCGGCTGACCACCACCTCGTAGCCGAGGCCGGCCCGCGAGGACGACGTCTCGGCCAGCGACGACAAGAGTATGGCGCGATCGGCGCCCAGCACGACGCCCGCGGGGTCGGCGTTGAACAGATCGGCCACCGCCGCGCGTGCCGCGTCGAGCACCGCGGCGCTGCGCCGCGCCGACGGGTGCGCTCCCACCGTGGTGGCGCTCGACCGGCGAAACGCCGTGGACACCGTGGTCGCAACCGAATCCGGGATTAGCATGCCGGCCGGCGCGTCGAAGTGCACCCATCCGTCACCCAGCGATGGATGCAGTCCGCGCACCCGGGCGACGTCGTAAGCCATGACAGCCACCTTAGAGCTTCGCAATTCCGCGAAAATTGTGACGGTAGCGGGCGCCCCTCAGGCATTGGCAAGCCGGGCCACCCGGGCAGCCATACTAGTCGAGTGGGCCTATGGACCGGAACGCTGATCGCACTGTTCTTGCTGATCGCGCCGGGTGTGATAGTGGCGCGCGTCACCCAGCTAACGTGGCCGGTCGCCATCGCGGTTGGCCCGGCGCTGACGTATGGCGTTGTGGCGCTGGCGATTATCCCCTTCGGTGCGCTCGGAATCCCTTGGAACGGTTGGACTGCGCTGGCTGCGCTCGCGGTGGTATGCGTGGTAGCGACGGGTTTGCAGCTGCTGCTGTCCCGCTACCGCGACGCCGACGCGGAATCCCGCGGGATCGGACGCTGGCCGGCGGCGGTGGTGGCCGCCGGCGTGCTGCTGGGGGCGGCGCTCATCATGTGGGCGGGCTATCGCGGGCTGACGCATTGGCAGTCCATTCCCAGCACCTGGGACGCGGCCTGGCACGCCAACGAGGTGCGCTTCATCCTCGACACCGGCCAGGCGTCGTCCACGCACATGGGCGAGCTCAGGAACGTCGAGACCCACCAACCGCTGTACTACCCGTCGGTCTTTCACGCCCTGACCGCGGTTTACTGTCAGCTCGCCGGTGCGGCGCCCACCACCGGCTACACCCTCACTTCGCTGGCCGCCTCGGTGTGGCTGTTTCCCGCCAGCGCGGCCATGCTCACCTGGTTCCTGCTGCGCCCGATCAGCACGCAGTGGCGCGCGGCCGGTGTCTCGGCGACCGCCGCGGCGCTCTCGGCGTCGTTCACCTCGGTCCCCTACATCGAGTTCGGCGTCGCGGCGATGCCCAACCTGGCCGCCTACGGGGTCGCGATCCCCACGTTTGTTCTGATCGCCTCGACGCTGCGGCACCGCGACCGCATTCCGGCGGCCGTGCTGGCGCTGGTGGGCGTCCTGTCGGTGCACCTGACCGGAGGGTTCATCGTCATCCTGTTCCTATTGGCCTGGTGGCTGCTGGATGCGCTCAGGCATCCGGTGCGCGGCCGCCTCGCCGACGGTCTGACCCTTGCCGCCGTGGCGGTGCCGACGGCGCTGATACTGGCGCCGCAATTCCTCGGCGTGCTCAGGCAGGCCGACATCATCGCCGGACACGCGTTCCCCAGCTTCAAGAGCGTAAAGCAGGGCGTGATCGACGCGCTGCTCCTGCACACCCGCCACCTCAACGATTTCCCGACCCAATACTGGTTGCTCGTGCTGGTCTACCTCGGGATGGCGATCCTGCTGTACAAGCGGATCTGGTGGCCACCCGCCGTCTGGCTGGTGCTGACCGTGGCGACCATCTACTCCGGGGCGCCGTTTCGCAATCCCGTCGGCCGCGCCATCGAGGAGTTCAGCCAGTTCTTCTACAACGATCCGCGGCGCCTCTCGGCGGTGGTCACGATGGTGGTTACGCCGATGGCAGCCATCGCGCTGTTCACGATCGTCTCGGTCGCGGTACTGGTGGCCAAACGTCTGACCGAACGCTTCAAACACCTACCCTCCCCGGTCTGGACCGCCGCCACGGCGGTCCTTCTTCTGATGGCCACCGTGCTCACCGCCCGGCACTACCTGTACCGGCACCTGGTCCTGTTCGGCGACAAGTACGACTCGGTGATCATCGACCAGCGAGACCTCATGGCGATGGCCTACCTGGCCACCCTCCCCGGCGCTCACGACACCCTGATCGGCGACTCGAACGTCGACGGCACGACGTGGATGTATGCCGTGGCCGACCTGCACCCGTTGTGGACCCACTACGACTTCCCGCAGCAGACCGGCCCCGGCTACTACCGCTACATCTTCTGGACGTCCGCGCGCAAAGGCGAATCCGATCCGAAGGTGGTCGAGGCGATTAAGGCGCTCAATATCAGGTACATCTTGACGAGCACGCCCAACGTCAGAGGGTTTGCCACGCCCGACGGGCTAGTGTCTCTGGATAAGTCGACGTCGTGGACGATGATTTACGACAACGGTGGGGCTCGGATATACGAGTGGCGCGAAGACGCCGCGGCGCCGCACCCTTAGGTCCCGAAGAGGATGGTGAGTGGATTGGCTAATGGCAACGACGGCCCGGACGCCGACGGCATCGAGGTCATAGGCGGCGTCGATCCGCGGATCATGGCGATGCGCGACGCGGACGACGACTCCGATGAGCGCTCCCTGACCGACCTCGTCGAGCAGCCCGCCAAGGTGATGCGGATCGGCACCATGATCAAGCAACTCCTCGAGGAGGTGCGCGCCGCACCGCTCGACGAGGCCAGCCGCAACCGGCTGCGCGAGATCCACGCCACCAGCATCCGCGAGCTCGAAGACGGCCTGGCGCCGGAACTGCGCGAGGAGCTCGATCGGCTCACCCTGCCGTTCAGCGAGGACGTCGTGCCGTCGGACGCCGAATTGCGCATCGCGCAGGCGCAGCTGGTCGGCTGGTTGGAAGGGCTGTTCCACGGCATTCAGACCGCGCTGTTCGCCCAGCAGATGGCCGCCCGCGCACAGTTGGAGCAGATGCGCCAGGGCGCGCTGCCCCCGGGCATCGGCAAGCCGGGCGGGTCCGGACACGGTCAATACCTGTAAAGCAGGCACGGTGCCGGGTCCTGGTCCTCACATCGAGACGAACAACGCGTGGGTGGAATTTCCCATCTTCGACGCCAAATCGCGGTCGTTGAAGAAGGCTTTCCTGGGCAAGGCCGGCGGCACCATCGGTCGCAACAACGCCAACGTCGTCGTCATCGAGGCGCTGCGAGACATCACCATGACGCTGGAGTTGGGTGACCGGGTCGGACTCGTCGGCCACAACGGGGCCGGGAAATCGACCCTGCTGCGCCTACTTTCGGGCATCTACGAACCCACCCGCGGCTGGGCGAAGGTCACCGGCCGGGTCGCGCCTGTCTTCGACCTCGGGGTGGGCATGGACCCCGAGATCTCCGGCTACGAGAACATCATCATCCGCGGGCTGTTCCTGGGGCAGACCCGAAAGCAGATGATGTCCAAGGTCGACGAGATCGCCGAGTTCACCGAGCTGGGTGACTACCTGTCGATGCCGCTGCGCACCTACTCCACCGGGATGCGGGTCCGGCTGGCGATGGGCGTGGTCACCAGCATCGACCCCGAGATCCTGCTGCTCGACGAGGGCATCGGCGCGGTGGACGCCGACTTCCTGAAGAAGGCCCAGTCCCGGCTGCAGAGGCTGGTGGAGCGATCCGGAATCCTGGTGTTCGCCAGCCATTCCAACGAATTCCTGGCCCGGCTGTGCAAGACCGCGATGTGGATCGACCACGGCGTCATCCGCATGTCCGGCGGCATCGAGGACGTGGTGCGCGCCTACGAGGGCGAGGACGCGGCCCGGCACGTGCGCGAGGTGCTGGCCGAGACCGCCGGACAGCCATGAGTGAGACGGTCTTCGCCGTCGTGGTCACCCACCGGCGTCCCGACGAGCTGGCCAAGTCGCTGGACGTGCTCAGCTCGCAAACCCGGCTGCCCGATCACCTGATCGTGGTCGACAATGACGGCCCCGCTGATGGCCGCGTCCGCGATCTGGTTGCCGGCCAACCTGTTTCGACTACCTACCTGGGCTCGCGCCGAAACCTCGGAGGCGCAGGAGGTTTCGCGCTCGGCATCTTGCACGCGCTGGCGCAGGGGGCCGATTGGGTGTGGCTCGCCGACGACGACGGTCGCCCGCAGGACTCTCGCGTGCTGGCGACATTGCTTGCCTGCGCCGAGAAATACGGCCTGGCCGAGGTATCGCCGATGGTATGTAACATGGACGACCCGCAGCGGCTGGCGTTTCCGTTGCGACGCGGTCTCGTATGGCGCAGGCGCACAAGCGAATTGCGCACTGAGGAGGGGCAGGATCTGCTGCGCGGTATCGCGTCGTTGTTCAACGGCGCGCTGTTCCGGGCGTCGACGCTGGAATCGATCGGAGTCCCGGACCTGCGGCTGTTCATCCGCGGCGACGAGGTGGAGATGCACCGCCGGCTGGTTCGGTCCGGCCTGCCGTTCGGCACCTGCCTGCACGCGGTCTACCTGCACCCGTGCGGATCCGACGAATTCAAGCCCATTCTGGGCGGCCGGATGCACACCCAGTACCCCGACGACGCCACCAAGCGGTTCTTCACCTACCGCAACCGCGGCTACGTGCTGGCGCAGCCGGGCCTGCGCAAGCTGCTGTTCCAGGAGTGGGTGCGGTTCGGCTGGTTCTTCCTGGTGACCCGCCGCGACCCCCGGGGACTGCTCGAGTGGATTCGGTTGCGCCGCCTGGGGCGCCGCGAGCGCTTCGGCAAGCCCGGAGGAGCCACATGACGCGCGCCGGCGACGATGCCGTGGGGGCACGCCCCGCTTGCGGGGGAGAGGAGCGGCGCACATGACGTTCGTCGACGCGGCGGCACAGTCGCGGACCTTTGCCCGCGCCCGCAGTGATCTGCTCGACGGCTTCCGCCGTCACGAGCTTTGGCTGCACCTGGGCTGGCAGGACATCAAGCAGCGCTACCGCCGCTCGGTGCTGGGACCGTTCTGGATCACCATCGCGACCGGGACCACGGCCGTGGCGATGGGCGGCTTGTACTCCAAGCTGTTCCACCTCGAGCTGGCCGTGCATCTGCCGTATGTGACGCTCGGGCTGATCATCTGGAACCTGATCAACGCCTCCATCCTGGAGGGCGCCGACGTGTTCGTCGCCAACGAGGGCCTGATCAAGCAGTTGCCGACGCCGCTGTCCGTGCACGTCTACCGGCTGGTGTGGCGGCAGATCATCCTCTTCGCCCACAACATCGCCATCTACCTCGTCGTGGCGATCATCTTCCCCAAGCCGTGGTCGTGGGCCGATCTCTCGGTGATCCCGGCCCTGGCGCTGATCGTGCTGAATTCCATCTGGGTGGCACTGTGTTTCGGCATCCTGGCGACCCGCTACCGCGACATCGGCCCGCTGCTGTTTTCCGTCGTGCAGTTGCTGTTCTTCATGACGCCGATCATCTGGAACGACGACACGCTGCGGCAGCAGGGCGCCGGACGCTGGTCGAGCATCGTCGAGCTCAACCCGCTGCTGCACTATCTCGACATCGTTCGATCCCCCCTGCTGGGCGCCCATCAGGAGTTGCGGCACTGGGTGGTGGTCTTGGCCCTCACGGCCATCGGCTGGGCGCTGGCCGCCTTCGCGATGCGGCAATACCGCGCGCGGGTGCCGTACTGGGTGTAGCCCGCCGGCGAGATCGTCGTGTCAGTGGACCCACCGGCAGGATCGGCGCCGGCAAGGTAAATCCGATCCAATTGATGCGATCAATGCCGCGCGAGCGGTCTTGATCGACTCGGCGGCCACGACGCCGAATGCCGCGACGGTTACGTTGAGGCCGTGCGTCTGATCCGAGCGACCCGGCGCAGCGCTGTCAAAGCCCGTAGAGCGTCACTTCACCAAATCCACGGCCTGCTGTGGTGTGCGCGCGAGCCGCTGCGCGAGAAGTTGTCCAGCTATGACCGCGCCGCCTTGGTGGCGCGCTGCGCCCAGCTGCGCGTTCCCAAGGCCGCTGCCCTCGACGACCCAGTGGCCGGTGCCCGACGCATGTTGCGGCCGGCGGCTGGCCAAACGCATCCAGATGCTCGACGAGGAGATCGCCTAAGTCAACGAGGAACTCGACGCCATTTTGACCCAGCATGCGCCCAACCTGTTGGCCGTGACCGGCGTGGGCACCGAAGCGACCGGACAAATGTTGACCACGGCCGGGCAAAACATTGACCGGCTCAAATCCGAAGCATCACTGGCCCGTCTGTGTGGTGTCGCCCCGATTCCGGCAATACCACCCGGCTCTGCCGCTACCACCGGGTGCACAAGCTACGTGACGGCGAAGACGCGCCATTCACCGGGTACGCCCTTCAGTTGGTGCGTGCCCCGGTCTTCGAATTCCAGCCCTGACCCGATCACGAGGTCGCGCAGCGTGCTTGACACGAGCACGTCGTTCGGCCCGGCCAGCGCGCTCACGCGAGCGCCGATGTGCACGCCGATCCCGCTGATGTCATCGCCTCGCAGTTCGCATTCGCCGGTGTGCAGCCCGGCACGCACCTGGATGCCGAGCGCCTGCACCGCGTCACGAATTGCCATGGCGCAGCGGATCGCTCGCTGCGGGCCGTCGAACATCGCGAGGAAGCCGTCGCCGGATGTGTTCACCTCGCGGCCCCGAAACCGGGCAAGCTGAGACCGGATGACGGCGTCATGCGCATCAAGCAAGGCACGCCAGTCACGGTCACCCATCTCCGCCGCGCGCCGCGTCGAATCCACGATGTCGGTGAACAGCACCGTGGCGAGAACCCGATCATCGGCCACATCAGCCTGCTGGCCGGTGAGGAACTCGGCGATCTCCTGGAACGACGGTCTCCAAGGTTCGACGAAGTGGTATATGTTGCGGCCTGGGAGCTCGACGTATTTCGCGCCCGGTATGTGATCAGCGACGTACTTGCCGTGCGCGGGCGGGAGCCACTCGTCGTCGGTGTGGTGGAGGACGAGGGTTGGTACGCGGACCGTGGGAAGCAGCGTCCGCACGTCCACCTCGGCTATGAGCGGCATCATGAGACCTACCGTCGCCGGGCTGGCCGCCATGCGTTCTTCTCGGGCCCACATTGTCCGGATCTCCTCGTTCCACGGCATGTCCGGACTAAAAACGGGCTGGAACTTCCCGGTGCCCCACATGGCGACTACCGTGGCGAGGGCTCCCTCGATATCGGCGATGGCCGACGGGTCTGCGTAGCCCTCAAGCACCACCAATGCTGTCGTGCGGGACGGATGTGTCGCCGCGAACAGGGCCCCCGTGGCGAGGGACCCGATAATGGTGACGAGGACCGCTTCGCTAACTGCGAGATCGTCAAGCACCGCAGTGATGCTGTCGGCCCAGCTCCAAGGTCGGCAGCGCGCCCGGAGTGACGGGATCGGACCCTCCCGTGCCCGGCTGGTCGAAAAAGATCAGCCGACCGAGCGATGTCATCGCCTCGACCCACCCCTGAACAGACGGCAGCTCCGGAAAAAGCTCACAGGTGGTGAACCAGTTCGAAACGAACACAATGTCGCGAGGACCTTCACCCGACGCGCGGTATGCGACGCGCAAGTCCCCGTTCATCGCATAGCGGGTCTCCGAGAACATTGCGGAAGTGTAAGCCGAGGAGCGGGGCGAGTTTCGACTCATGCAACGAGCTGGGTCAGAGAGTAATTCGGCCAGTCGCACCCACCACCCGCTCAAGACCTTCTACGCCGGTGTGGATGGGTGGCGGGATCGTCCGGAGCCGGATGGGACGGTGGTGTGGACGTCACCGTCGGGCCATGAGTATGTCACGAAACCCCTTGGGACGCTGTTGTTTCCGGCCCTGGCCGTGCCGACGGGAGCGCTGGTGCTGCCGAAGAACACGCCGACGCCGGGAGAATTCCGCGGACTGATGATGCCCACCCGGCGACAAACCCGGGCTCAGGAACGCGCCGCCCGCGTCAGCTGGGAGCGCGGCGTCAACGAGGCCCGGCTCGCCGCGGAGGCGGCACGACGCGCCGAGCGCATCGCGGCCAGCTACGAGCCACCACCTTTTTAGCGCACGCCAAGAATTCTCCAAGGATCCCTCAAGGCGCTGCGCCGACGCTGCACTCATGACTGACACGGCTTTCGACGACGGCGTGTGGGTCGCCACCATGCACCGCGCCGACACACCGAACGGCCGGGCGGCGCGCTTCCACACACGCAAGCTTTTCGGCGAACTCCCGTGCTGCCATCGCTCGTGGGCCAATCGGGGAAAGCGCTTCTTCCTGCACGGCTACGAGCGCGCATTCGAAGTCGAGTTCGCTTGCGCCGAGGCCGAGCCCGGGACCGGCCTGGTGGTGGACGGCGGCGCCGTCAGCGAGGTCCGGTCGGCACTGCGCTACCAGTTCGACCACACCACGCTGATCGCAGAGGACGACCCGCAACGCGACCTGTTCGAACTGCTGGCGGAGCGGGGCGTCGTCGCCCTGCGGATCATGGCGAACACCGGCATCGAGGGCTCGGCGGCCTGGGCGTTCGCGACGGCCGAGCGCATCGTCGAGCTGGCCACCGGCGGCCGGGTGTGGGTTTCTCGGATCGAGGCGAGGGAAAGCCGCAACAACGTGGTCACCCTCACCGCGGGACCGGTGACCCGCGTGGGCTGGGTGTAGCGCGCAAACCTCCAGAGGACCCGAGGCGCGCGCCCACTAGCAAACGGGGATATATTCGCCGCCCTACTGGGTATGTGTAGAACAACCAAGTTTGCGTGCGCGAAAGGTGGCGGCTGCCTGGCGGTGGTGCCACACTGTAGCGCTACAGGTCAGCAAGGGACGGCAGACAGGAATCGGGTCAACTGACGTGAGCAAAAATGCCAAATCGGCGGCGGATGCGGCGCGGGAAAACCTCGCCGCGGAGCTGGACCGGCTAAAGCAGCGGCGCGATCGCCTCGAGGTCGAGGTCAAAAACGACCGCGGCATGATCGGTGACCACGGAGACGCGGCCGAGGCGATACAACGCGCGGACGAGCTCGTCGTCCTGGCCGACCGGATCAACGAGCTGGACCGCCGATTGCGGAGCGGGCCGTCGCCGGCGGACGACTCGGAAGCGCTGCCCGGCGGTACCGAGGTGACCCTGCGGTTCCCCGACGGCGAGGTCGTCACCATGCACGTGATTTCCATCGTCGAGGAGACTCCCATCGGCCGCGAGGCCGAGACGTTGACCGCCCGCAGCCCGCTGGCGCAGGCGCTCGCCGGGCACAAGGCGGGCGACACGGTGACCTACACGACGCCGCAAGGCGAGAACCAGGTCGAGCTCATCTCGGTGAAGCTGCCCCGCTAACTCGGCCGGCCACCGGCTTCCAGCCCCGATAGACTCGCCGCAATGATCCCCCCAGAGCCTGGCGCCATTCCCGCGCGCCCACACCTGGGTCTGACGACACAGGTAATGCGGTTCGTCGTCACCGGTGGTCTGGCCGGGATCGTCGACTTCAGCCTCTACCTGGTGCTCTACAAACTGGTGGGCCTGCAGGTCGACCTTTCCAAAGCAACGAGTTTCATCGTCGGCACCATCACCGCCTACCTGATCAACCGTCGATGGACGTTTCAGGCGGCGCCGAGCACCAGGCGATTCCTCGCGGTCATGGTCCTCTACGCCATCACTTTCTCGGTGCAGGTCGGCCTCAACCACCTCTGCCTGGCGCTTTTGCACTTCCGCTCGTGGGCGATACCGGTGGCGTTCGTGATCGCGCAGGGCACCGCGACGGTGATCAACTTCGTCGTCCAGCGGGCGATAATCTTCCGCATCCGCTGAGCCCTGCCGCCCAGGCGGTAGCCTCTTTGACGATGTTCACCACCAAGCGCCTGACGGGCTGGGGCCGTACCGCGCCCTCCCTGGCGACGGTGCTTTCCACGCCGGACCCGGAGGAGATCGCCAAAGCCGTGGCCAACATGGCCGACGCCGGCGGCCGGGGGGTGGTTGCGCGCGGGCTGGGCCGCTCCTACGGCGACAACGCGCAGAATGGCGGCGGCCTGGTCATCGACATGACCGGGCTGAACACCATCCACTCGATCAGCGCCGACAGCAACCTGGCCGACCTCGACGCGGGAGTCAACCTCGACCAGCTGATGAAGGCGGCGCTGCCGTTCGGCCTGTGGGTGCCGGTGCTGCCGGGCACCCGCCAAGTCACCATCGGCGGCGCGATCGCCTGCGACATCCACGGCAAGAACCATCACAGCGCGGGCAGCTTCGGCAGCCACGTGCGCAGCATGGACCTGCTGACCGCCGACGGACAGGTACGCCGCCTCACCCCGACCGGTGAGGATTCTGAGCTGTTCTGGGCCACGGTCGGAGGCAACGGCCTGACCGGAATCATCCTGCGGGCCACCGTCGAGATGACGCCGACGGAGACCGCGTATTTCATCGCCGACGGCGACGTCACCGCCGGCCTGGACGAAACCATCGCATTTCACAGCGACGGCAGCGAAGCCGACTACACCTATTCCAGCGCCTGGTTTGACGCGATCAGCGCGCCGCCGAAACTCGGCCGCGCGGCGATTTCGCGCGGCTCGCTCGCCACGCTTGATCAGTTGCCCCCGAAGCTGCGCCGCGATCCGCTGAAATTCGATGCGCCGCAACTACTTACGATTCCCGACATGGTCCCGAACGGACTGGCTAACAAATACACTTTCGGGTCGATCGGCGAATTGTGGTACCGGAAATCCGGAACCTACCGCGGCAAGATCCAGAACCTGACGCAGTTCTACCACCCGCTGGACATGTTCGGCGAGTGGAACCGAGCCTACGGCCCGGCCGGTTTCAGCCAGTACCAGTTCGTCGTGCCCACCACCGCCGTCGAGGAGTTCAAGGGCATCATCCGCGACATCCAAAAGTCCGGGCACTACTCGTTTCTCAACGTGTTCAAACTGTTCGGCCCCGGCAACCAGGCTCCGCTGAGCTTCCCCATCCCGGGCTGGAACGTGTGCGTCGACTTTCCCATCAAGCCCGGGCTCAACGAGTTCCTCAACGAACTCGACCGCCGCGTGCTGGAATTCGGTGGGCGCGTCTATACCGCCAAGGATTCGCGCACCACCGCCGAAATCTTCCACGCCATGTATCCGCGCATCGACGAGTGGATCGCCTTGCGCCGCAAGGTCGATCCCCTGCGGGTATTCGCCTCCGACATGGCCCGACGCTTGGAGCTGCTCTAAATGGTGCTTGACGCCGTGGGAAACCCGCAGGCCATCCTGCTGCTCGGGGGTACCTCCGAGATCGGGCTGGCCATCTGTGAGCGTTACCTGCAGAACGCGCACGCCCGAATCATCCTGGCGGCCATGCCTAATGACCCGAGCCGGGACGACGCGGTGGCCCAGATGAAGGCAGCCGGCGCGCGGTCGGTGGAGCTGATCGACTTCGAGGCCACCGACCCCGAAAGCCACCCGAAGATGATCGACCAGGCCTTCAATGCCGGCGGTGCCGGCAAAGACATTGACGTGGTCATCGTGGCGTTCGGCATCTTGGGGGATGCCGAAGAGTTGTGGCAAGACCAGCGCAAGGCCGTGCAGATCGCCGAGATCAATTACACCGCGGCCGTTTCGGTCGGTGTGCTGCTCGGCGAGAAGATGCGCGCCCAGGGCTTCGGGCAGATCATCGCGATGAGCACGGTGGCCGGCGAGCGGGTGCGCCGGTCCAACTTTGTCTACGGCTCCACCAAGGCGGGGCTGGACGGTTTCTACCTGGGGCTCGGAGACGCCTTGCGCGAGTTCGGCGTTCGCGTCCTGGTGATCCGGCCGGGTCAGGTGCGTACCCGGATGAGCGCGCACGTCAAGGAAGCCCCGCTCACCGTCGACAAGGAGTACGTCGCCAACCTCGCGGTGACCGCGGCGGCCAAAGGTAAGGAATTGGTTTGGGCACCAGCAGCATTCCGTTACGTGATGATGGTGTTGCGACACATCCCGCGGAGCGTCTTCCGCAAGCTGCCAATCTGAGCGTGCGCAACGCGCTGGCCACCGCGGGCCAGATGGCCGCGGCGGTGGCGGTCGCCGTCGTCGTCGCGGTGCCATCGCTGATCGCGATCGCCGGCGTGCAATGGCCGGCCTTCCCGTCGTCGAACCAGCTGCACGCGCTGACGACCGTAGGGCAGGTCGGCTGCCTGGCCGGGCTCGTGGCCGTCGGCTGGCTGGGGCGCGGGAGGCGTCATCGGGTCCTGGCCCGGCTGGGCGGGCTGGTGTTCCTGTCCGCGTTCACCGTCGTGACGCTGGGCATGCCGCTGGGCGCCACGAAGCTGTACCTGTTCGGCATCTCCGTCGATCAGCAGTTCCGCACCGAATACCTGACCCGCCTCGCGGACAGCCCGGCCCTGAACGACATGACCTACCTCGGGCTGCCGACGTTCTACCCGCCGGGCTGGTTCTGGATCGGCGGTCGCGTCGCGGCCCTGACGGGAACGCCGGCCTGGGAGATGTACAAGCCGTGGGCGATCACCTCGATCGCCATCGCGGTCGCCGTCGCGCTGGTGCTGTGGGGGCGGATGATTCGCTTCCAATACGCGCTGATCGTCACCGCCGCGACCGCCGCGGTGACCCTGGCCTACAGCTCGCCGGAGCCCTACGCCGCGATGATCACGGTGTTGTTGCCGCCGGTGCTGGTGCTGATGTGGTCGGGCCTGCGTGCCGGCGACCGCGGCGGTTGGGCAGCGGTGATCGGCGCCGGGCTCTTCCTCGGCTGGACGGCCACCTGGTACACGCTGCTGTTCGGGTTCACCGCGTTCACGGCGTTGCTGATGGCGCTGCTGCTGGCCGGTGCGCGCTGGCGGCAGGACGGCTTCCGTGCCGCGCTCGACCCGCTGCGCCGGCTGGCCGTCATCGCCGTCATCGCGGCGGCGATCGCGAGCACCACCTGGCTGCCGTTCGCGATGCGCGCGGCGCGCAGCCCGGTCAGCGACAGCGGCAGCGCCTTTCACTACCTGCCGGCCGACGGCGCCGAACTGACCTTCCCGATGCTGCAGTTCTCGCTGCTGGGGGCGGTCTGCATGCTGGGCACGCTGTGGCTGGTGGTGCGCGCCCGCACCTCGGTGCGGGCCGGCGCCCTCGCGATCGGCGTGCTCGCCGTGTACCTGTGGTCGCTGTTGTCGATGCTGACCACGCTGGCGCGCACCACGCTGCTGTCGTTCCGGCTGCAGCCCACGCTGTCCGTGCTGCTGGTCGCCGCCGGTGCGTTCGGCTTCGTGGAGCTCACCCAGGCGTTGGCCGCACGGCGCCCGGCCCTCCAGAAATCGATATTCCCGGTGGCCGGGGCGATCGGCCTGGCCGCGGCGATCGCGTTCAGCCAGGACATCCCCGACGTGCTGCGGCCCGATCTGACCATCGCCTACACGGACACCGACGGCCACGGCCAGCGCGGCGACCGGCGACCGCCGAGCTCCGAGAAGTTCTACCCGGCCATCGACGCCGCCATCCTCAAGGTGACCGGCAAGCCGCGCGACCAGATCGTGGTGATGACCGCCGACTACAGCTTCCTGTCGTACTACCCCTACTGGGGATTCCAGGGCCTGACGTCCCACTACGCCAACCCGCTGGCCCAGTTCGACCTGCGGGCCGCCCAGATCGGGAAGTGGTCCAAGCTGAAGAGCGCCGACGAGTTGATCCACGCGCTGGACACGTCGCCGTGGCCCCCGCCGACGGTTTTCCTCATGCGCCGCGGAGCCAACAGCAACTACACGTTGCGGCTGGCGCAGGACGTGTACCCTAACCAGCCCAACGTTCGCCGGTACACCGTCGACCTGCCGGCGGCCCTGTTCGCCGACCCGCGCTTCGCCGTCGACGACGTCGGCCCGTTCGTGCTGGCCATCCGCAAGCCGGCGGTGTAACCGCTGATGGCCACCGAAACCCCGGCTGACTTGGCCGAACAACTACCATCAACCCCCGTGGACGACGCGGGAGGTAACCACCGGATCGCTCGGGTGGTTGCTATCGTCGCCGGTCTGCTCGGCGCCCTGCTGGCGATCGCCACCCCGTTGCTGCCCGTCAGCCAGACCACCGCCCAACTGAACTGGCCGCAAAACGGCACGTTCAACAGCGTCGACGCCCCGCTGATCGGGTACGTCGCCACCGATTTGAACGTCACCGTGCCGTGTCAGGCCGCCGCCGGGCTGGCGGGACCGCAGAACGCCGGCAAGACGGTGCTGTTGTCCACCGTGCCCAAGCAGGCCCCCAAGGCCGTCGACCGCGGGCTGCTCATCCAGCGCGCCAACGACTACCTGGTACTGGTGGTGCGCAACGTCGCGGTGGTCACCGCCCCGCTGAGCGAGGTGCTCAGCCCGGCCTGCCAGCGGCTGACCTTCACCGCGCACGCCGACCGGGTCACCGCCGAGTTCGTCGGCCTGACGCAGGGGCCCAACGCCGAGCATCCCGGCTCGCCGCTGCGCGGCGAGAAAAGCGGTTACGACTTCCGGCCGCAGATCGTCGGCGTCTTCACCGACCTGAGCGGGCCGGCGCCGCCGGGCCTGAGCTTTTCGGCGACCGTCGACACCCGCTACAGCAGCAGCCCCACCACGCTGAAGATGGCGGCGATGATCCTCGGGGTGGTGCTGACGGGCGTCGCCCTGGTCGCCCTGCACGTGCTCGACACCGCCGACGGGACCCGGCACCGCCGCTTCCTGCCCGCCCGCTGGTGGTCCATCGGCGGTCTCGACGCCCTCGTCATCGCGGTGTTGACGTGGTGGCATTTCGTCGGCGCCAACACCTCCGACGACGGCTACATCCTGACCATGGCCCGGGTCTCCGAGCACGCCGGCTACATGGCCAACTACTACCGTTGGTTCGGCACGCCGGAGGCCCCGTTCGGCTGGTACTACGACCTGCTGGCGTTGTGGGCCCACGTCAGCACCACCAGCATCTGGATGCGGCTGCCCACCCTGGTCATGGCGCTGACCTGCTGGTGGGTCATCAGCCGCGAGGTCATCCCGCGACTGGGGCACGCCGTCAAGACGAATCGGGCGGCGGCGTGGACGGCGGCGGGCATGTTCCTGGCGGTGTGGCTCCCGCTCGACAACGGCCTGCGGCCCGAGCCGATCATCGCCCTGGGCATCCTGCTCACCTGGTGTTCGGTGGAACGCGCGGTGGCCACCAGCCGGCTGCTGCCGGTGGCGATCGCCTGCATCGTCGGCGCGCTCACGCTGTTCTCCGGGCCCACGGGCATCGCCTCGATCGGGGCGTTGCTGGTCGCGATCGGGCCGCTGCGGACCATCCTGCACCGCAGGTCCAAACTGTTCGGCGCGCTGCCACTGGTGGCACCCTTGCTCGCCGCGGTCACCGTCACCACGATCCTGATCTTCCGCGACCAGACACTTGCCGGCGAGATGAAGGCCACCGCCCTCAAACGGGCCGTCGGGCCCAGCCTGAGCTGGTTCGACGAACACATCCGCTACGAGCGGCTGTTCATGGCGAGCCCGGACGGTTCGGTCGCCCGCCGGTTCGCCGTGCTGGCGCTGGTGCTGGCGCTGGGGATTACCGTCGCAATGTCGTTGCGCAAGGGCCGAATTCCGGGCACGGCCGCCGGGCCGAGCCGGCGCATCGTCGGGATCACCATCATCTCGTTCATCGCGATGATGTTCACGCCGACCAAATGGACCCACCACTTCGGGGTGTTCGCCGGGCTGGCCGGACCGCTGGGCGCGCTCGCCGCAGTCGCGGTGATGGCCGCGGCGATGCGGTCCCGCCGCAACCGCACCGTGTTCGCCGCCGTGGTGCTGTTCCTGGTGGCGTTGTCGTTCGCCAGCGTGAACGGCTGGTGGTATGTATCCAATTTTGGTGTGCCGTGGTCGAATTCGTTCCCGGCCTGGCACTACGCCTTCGCCACCATGCTGCTCGGGCTGACCCTGCTGATGCTGCTGCTGGCCGCGTGGTTCCACTTCGTCGATCCCGACAACGGCGCATCCAAAACCCGCTACGGCGCGCGATTCGCTGGAATTGTCCAGTCCCCGTTGGCAATTGCGACGTGGCTGCTGGTCATTTTCGAGGTGGCGTCGCTGACCCTGGCGATGATCGACCAGTACCCCGCGTGGACGGTGGGCCGCTCCAACCTCGAGGCGCTGACCGGCAAGTCCTGCGGGCTGGCCGAGGACGTGCTGGTGGAGCAGGACCCGAACGCGGGCATGCTTGCGCCCGTGAGCGCCCCGGTGGCCGACGCCCTGGGCGCGGGCCTGTCGGAAGCGTTCACGCCCAACGGCATTCCCGCCGACGTCCGCGCCGACCCGGTGATGGAACGTCCCGGCGACCGCAGTTTCGTCAGCGACGACAGGCTGACCACCGGCGCGGAGGCCGGCACCGAGGGAGGCACCACCCCCGCACCGGGAATCAACGGCTCGGCGGCCCAGCTGCCCTACAACCTCGATCCGGCGCGCACACCCGTGCTCGGCAGCTGGCGCTCCGGCATCCAATTGCCCGCCCACCTGCGCTCGGGCTGGTATCGAGTGCCCGCCCGCGACAAGGCGGGGCCGCTGCTGGTGGTCACCGCCGCCGGCCGCTTCGACCCCCGCGAGGTCCAGGTGCAGTGGGCCACCGACGACCAGGCGGCCAGCGGGCACCCCGGCGGGTCGTTCCAGCTGGCCGACGTCGGGGCGTCCCCGGCCTGGCGCAACCTGCGGCTGGCGATGTCCGCCATCCCGACCGCCGCCACCCAGATCCGCCTGGTCGCCGACGACGAAGACCTGGCGCCGCAGCACTGGATCGCGCTGACACCTCCACGGATTCCGCAGTTGCGCACCCTGCAAGACGTGGTGGGCTCCCAGGACCCGGTATTCCTGGACTGGCTGGTCGGGCTGGCGTTCCCCTGCCAGCGACCGTTCGGCCACCAAAACGGCGTCGACGAGACACCCAAATGGCGCATCCTGCCGGATCGATTCGGCGCGGAGGCCAACTCGCCGGTGATGGACAACAACGGCGGCGGCCCGTTGGGCGTCACGGAGCTACTGGTGAAGGCGACCACCATGGCCACGTACCTGAAGGACGACTGGTCCCGCGATTGGGGCTCGCTGCAACGCCTGACGCCGTATTACCCCGGCGCCCAGCCCGCCCGCCTGCAGCTGGGGACCGCGACGCGCAGCGGCCTGTGGAACCCCGCCCCGCTTCGCCATTAGCGAGCGCGC
Organism: Mycobacterium sp.; assembly: GCF_035506235.1. GTDB lineage: Bacteria > Actinomycetota > Actinomycetes > Mycobacteriales > Mycobacteriaceae > Mycobacterium. Next base: position 46,457 of record NZ_DATJPU010000096.1, on the reverse strand, counting down.
GCCCTACGGAATCAGCGCGCGCAGGGGGTGCGTGAGGGTCCACACCGGGTGCAGGACGTCCGCGGCGTAATGGCGGACCGGGTGCAGCGGTCCGCTGTAGGGGACCCAGGGGTCAGCCGACGCGACGGCCGGCATCAGAGACCCGGCCAGTGACAGACCGACGGTAGCCACGGCCACGCCGGCCGCCATCCGCAACTTGGAAAGTTTTGTGTTGGCACTCATAGCCGGCAGCGTGACGCGGGCCGCTTGCAGAGTCTTTGCGAGATGCTTGCGAAATCCTTGCGACGTGCTCGCTGGCTTATCCGACGGCCTGGTCGCGGGGTTCGGGCCGCATCTCGCGGACCGATAGGGGGGTCGGTGGCGGACGGCGCGGTTCGCGGACTCCCGCTCCGCCGTCACCGTTGAGCCATAGCCGGACCGCTGATCCCGGCTTGACCCGCGCGCCGGACTCGGGGCTCTGGTCGGTGACGATCCAGCCTCGTTCCCCGGGCTCGGCCGGAAAGTCCGGCCGGGCGTTCATCGCGACCAGTCCCTTGTCGTTGAGCGCCTCGCGGGCCGCGACCCATTCGAGGCTTACGACATTGGGCACCATCACCTTCGCGCTCCAGGGCGCCTTCCTGACGCGCACCTCCACCGCCTCGGCGGCCGCGCCGCCAACCGCCGTCGACCGGGCACCGCGCGGGGAGTCGTCGAGGTCTCGCCAGCGTTCCCACGCGGATTGGCGCGTGACGCCCAGCTCCGTGGCGATCTCGGCCCAGGACTTTCCGTGCCGCCGGGCGGTCCGGACCGCCGCCAACTCGGCTTGGTCCAGCATCCGGCGCACCACACCGATGTCGGACAGTGCCTCGAGCCCATCCTCGTTGGGGCGTCCGCTCCGCGTGGCGAGCCGGCGCCACGCCTCTTGCGCCTGCTGCCAGGCCTCGGCGAGGCTCACCCCGTCAGGGTAGCCTGACGGGCGCGGGACGGCCGGGCCCTTGATGGGAAAGGGCGACCATCGGCAGGATCAAGAAAGAGACGTGATGACGCGAACACCTGCGAATCTGATGAGCCTGGCCCGCGCCGAACGGGCCGACTTCGCCGACTTCCTCGCCACGTGCACGCCGCAGGACTGGGAGGCGCCCACCCTGTGCTCGAAGTGGAGCGTCAAAGACGTTGTGGCACATGTGATCAGCTACGAGGAACTGGGCGCCGCGGGGCTGGTGAAGCGGTTCGCGAAGGGCTGGGTCGTGCGGGCCAACCAGGTGGGTGTCGACGAGTTCGCCGCGCTGAGCCCGGAACAGCTGCTCGAATTTCTGCGCAACCACCTCACACCGAAGGGGCTGACCGCGGGTTTCGGCGGCATGATCGCGCTCGTCGACGGCACCATCCACCACCAGGACATCCGGCGCTCGCTGGGCCGGCCCCGCACCGTCCCCGAGGACCGGCTGCGGCGGGTGCTCGGCCTGGTGCCCGGCAACCCCAGGCTCGGCGCCGGACGCCGGATCCGGGGCCTTCGCCTGCGCGCCACCGACGTCGACTGGTCGCACGGCCGCGGACCCGAGGTCACCGGCCCGGGCGAGGCCCTGCTGATGGCGATGGCGGGGCGCCCCGCGGCGCTCGCCGACCTCGACGGCGCCGGCCGGGACATACTGGCCAAGCGGCTGACGAAATAGCCTCAGCGCGGGCCGATTTCGAAGGTGAACTCGTGGCCGCCGACGCGGATGTGGTCGCCGTCGGCCAGGCTGGCGCTGCCGCGGATGCGCTGACCCCGCACCTCCACCCCGTTGGTGGAGCGCAAATCGGTCATCATGAAGCCCGTTCCGGTGTCGGTGATGACGGCGTGGTGGCGGCTGACGTCGGTGTCGTCGAGGACGATGTCGTTGTCGGTGAAGCGCCCGATCCGGGTGATCGCACCCGTGAGCGGATGGAAGCGTCCCGTGTGGTCGCGCAGCCGGGCGGGCGTGGACTCCGCCAGCTGTATCGACGCGGTCGTCGGCTCCTGGTGGTAGACGCCGCGCTTGTGGGTGGTCAGGTCGGCCCGCTTCAAGCCCAACGGTTCCTGGCGCAGGATCCGCTCGTGCAGCGCGCTGACGGTACGGCCCGGGTCGATGCCGAGCCCCTCGGCCAGGGCCGTCTTGAGCCGCCGGTAGGCGCCGAGCGCATCGGACTGCCGCTCGGTGACGTAGTAGGCGGTGATCAGTTGCGCCCACAGCGGTTCGCGGTAGGGGTGTTCGGCGGTGAGCGTCTCGAGCTCACCGATGACCTCCCCGGCGCGCCCGCACGCGATCTCGGCCTCGGCGCGCGCGGTATGGGCGGCCACCTTTTCTTCCATCAACGCGGTGGCGAAGGCGTCGACGAAGGCGAAGTCGCGCAGGTCGTCGAGCACCGGCCCGCGCCATTCGCCCAGCGCCAACGAGAAATGCCGGCTGGCCTCGTCGAAGCGTCCGGCCGCGGCGGCCTGGTTTGCCGCGACCTTCGCGGCGGTGAAGCGCCCCAGGTCGCAGTCGGCGTCGGCGACGCTGAGCTGATACCCGGGCGGTGCGCTCGCCAGCACCTGGTAGGGGTCGACGCCGGCGCTGCGCAGCAGCCGGCGCAGGTTCGACACATGGGCCTGGATGCTGGTGCGCGCGGCGGGCACCGGATCCTCGTCCCACACCGCGTTGATCAACGAGTCGACCGACACCGGCCGGTTGCGGTTGATCAGGAGCATGGCCAGCACCGCGCGCTGCTTCGGAGCGCCCACCGGGACCCGCACCCCGTGGCTGGTCATCAGCAACGGTCCCAAGACGCCGAACCCGAGGCCTGCATTCGTCATCGCGCCGCCAGCCTCCTGGGTCATCGGGGCCGTTCCGGGTGTTGAGTTTATTTCGTGCCGGGGGCGCGGCAAATCACCGGGCCGCCGGCGCGGCCCCGCGTCCTCACCGCACTCAACCCAACTGTGCGGCTCGTCCTCGGGCCGAGCGCGGCCCCGCGTCCTCACCGCACTCAGCCGCGTCCCCTACCATCGAGCCTCGTGCCCCACGACCGTAATGAGCGATCGCTGCGCATACCACGGTCGATCGCCGTCGTCGCGGGGCTTGTCGGCCTGCTGCTGTGCGTCAGCGTTCCATTGCTTCCGGTGAAGCAGACGACCGCGACGGTCCTGTGGCCTCAGGGCACCACGGACGGGCACGTCACCCAGATCACCGCCCCGCTGGTGTCCGGGGCACCCCGCGCTCTGGACATCTCCATCCCGTGCCGGGCGATGGCCACCTTGCCCCCGGCAGGCGGGCTGGTCGTCTCGACCCTGCCCGCCGGCGGGGTGGACACCGGCAAAAACGGGCTCTTCGTGCGGGCCGACAAAGACGTGATCGTCGTCGCGTTCCGTGACACCGTGGCCGCCGTGGCGCAGCGCTCGGCGGTGGCGGCCGGCGCCTGCAGCGTCCTGCACGTGTGGGCCGACGCCGGTGCGGCGGGCGCGGACTTCGCCGGCATCCCCGGCGCCTCCGGCATCCTGCCGTCGGAGAAGAAGCCTCAGGTCGGCGGCATCTTCACCGACCTGAAGGTGCCGGCGCAGCCGGGACTTTCGGCCCGCGTCGACATCGACACCCGGTTCATCACGGCGCCCACCGCGCTGAAGGCGATCGTGATGGCCATCGGCACCCTGGCGGTCCTGGCGGCCATCGCCGCGATGGCGGCGCTGGATCGGCGCAGCCGCGGCGGCGACACCCGGATCAACTGGCGCTCCTGGCGCATGCATCGGCCCTCGTGGTTGCGCGTCGGCGCCGCGACGTGGCTCGCCGACATCGCGGTCATCGGGACGCTGCTGGTCTGGCACGTCATCGGCGCCACCTCGTCGGACGACGGCTACAACCTGACCATCGCCCGCGTCGCCCCACAGGCCGGGTACGTGGCCGATTACTACCGCTACTTCGGGACGACGGACGCGCCGTTCGACTGGTACCTCGGGGTGCTGGCCAAGCTCGCGTCGGTGAGCACGGCCGGGGTGTGGATGCGGCTGCCGGCGACGCTCGCCGGGATCGCCTGCTGGCTGATCATCGGCCACTGGATGCTGCGGCGGTTGGGGCCCGGGCGGGGCGGCCTGGGGGCAAACCGGGTCGCGGTGTTCACGGCGGCCGCGGTCTTCCTGGCCGCCTGGCTGCCGTTCAACAACGGCCTGCGGCCCGAGCCGCTGATCGCGCTGGGCGTCGTGCTGACCTGGATGCTGGTGGAACGCGCGATCGCGCTCGGGGGGCTGGCCCCCGCGGCGGTCGCCATCATCGTCGCGATGCTGACCGCGACGCTGGCACCGCAAGGCTTGATCGCCGTCGCCGCGCTGCTGACGGGCGCCCGGGCCATCGCCCGAGCGATCCGGCGGCGCCGGGAGACCGACGGATTGTTGGCGCCGCTGCTCGTGCTGGCCGCCTCGCTGTCGCTGATCCTCGTGGTGGTGTTCCGCAGCCAGACGCTGGCCACCGTCGCCGAGTCGGCGCGCATCAAGTACAAGGTCGGCCCGACAATCGCCTGGTACCAGGATTGGCTTCGCTACTACTTCCTCACGGTCGAGTCCAACCCCGACGGCTCGATGGCGCGGCGGTTCGCGGTGCTGGTGCTGCTGCTGTGCCTGTTCGGGATGCTGGTCATCCTGCTGCGCCGCGGCCGGGTACCCGGATTGGCCAGCGGCCCGGCCTGGCGGTTGATCGGCACCACCGCGCTCGGCCTGCTGCTCCTGACGTTCACCCCGACGAAGTGGGCCGTACAGTTCGGCGCGTTCGCCGGGTTGGCCGGGGCGCTGGGTGCGGTGACCGCATTCGCCTGCGCGCGGATCGGCCTGCACAACCGCCGCAACCTGACGCTGTACGTGACGGCGTTGCTGTTCGTGCTGGCGTGGGCCACCTCGGGCATCAACGGTTGGTTCTACGTCGGCAACTATGGGGTGCCGTGGTGGGACATCCAGCCGGTCATCGCCAGCCATCCGGTGACGTCCATGTTCCTGACGTTGTCGATCATCACCGGCCTGCTGGCCGCCTGGCAGCACTTCCGCATGGACTACGCCGGCCACACCGAAGTCAAGGACAACCGGCGCAACCGCGTCCTGGCATCGACCCCACTGCTGGTGGTCGCGACGATCATGGTGCTGGGCGAAGTCGGGTCGCTGGCCAAGGGCGCCGTGGGCCGCTATCCGCTCTACACCACCGCGAAGGCCAACCTGGCCGCACTCAGTTCCGGGCTGTCGCCCACCAGCTGTGCGATGGCCGACGACGTGCTGACCGAGCCCGACCCCAATGCCGGCATGTTGCAGCCGGCGCCGGGGCAGACCTTCGGCGCTGACGGCCCGCTCGGCGGGAACAACCCGGTCGGGTTCAAGCCCGACGGGGTGGGCGATGACCTGAGGTCCTACCCGGTGGTGACCAAGCCGGGGGTGGTGAATTCCGACGCGTCACCCAACAAGCCCAACGCCTCGATGAGTGACTCCGCGGGCACTGCCGGCGGGAAGGGTTCCGTCGGCGTGAACGGATCGCACGCGGCGTTGCCGTTCGGCCTCGACCCCGCCCGCACACCGGTGATGGGCAGCTACGGGGAAAACTCGCTAGCCGCCACGGCGACCTCGGAATGGTACCAGTTGCCACCCCGCAGCCCGGACCGGCCGATCGTCGTGGTCTCCGCCACCGGCGCCATCTGGTCGTACAAAGAGGACGGCACCTTCACCTACGGGCAGCAGCTGAAATTGCAGTGGGGCGTCGCTCGCCCCGACGGCAGCACCCGGCCGCTGGCGGAGGTGTACCCGATCGACATCGGGCCGGAGCCCGCCTGGCGCAACCTGCGGTTCCCGCTCACCTGGGCGCCCCCGGAGGCCAACGTCGCACGCATCGTCGCTTACGACCCGAACCTGAGCTCCGAGCAGTGGTTCGCGTTCACGCCGCCGCGGGTCCCGGTGCTGCAGACCTTGCAGCAACTGATCGGATCGCATACACCCGTGCTGATGGACATCGCGACCGCGGCGAACTTCCCCTGCCAGCGGCCGTTCTCCGAACACCTCGGCGTTGCCGAACTCCCGCAATACCGCATCCTGCCCGACCACAAACAGACGGCGGCATCGTCGAACGGGTGGGAGGCCAGCGAGGCCGGCGGCCCGTTCCTGGTCACGCAGGCGATGCTGCGCACCTCGACGGTCTCGACATACCTGCGCGGTGACTGGTATCGCGACTGGGGGTCGGTCGAGCAGTATTACCCGTTGGTGCCGGCAGATCAGGCCCCGGTCGCCGCTATAGAACAGGGTGTGATCACAGTGCGCGGCTGGACCCGGCAGGGACCGATTCGAGCTCTGCCATGAGCGTCACCACCGTCAGGACCCGAGAGAACACGGCGGCCCCGCGTCAAGACGTGCGCGTGACGCGCTGGGTCGCGACGATCGCCGGGCTGATCGGCTTCGTCCTGTCGGTCGCGACGCCGCTGCTTCCCGTCGTGCAGACCACGGCGACGCTGAACTGGCCGCAAAATGGCCAGTTGAACAGCGTTACCGCACCGCTGATCTCGCTCACACCGGTCGACGTGACGGTGACCGTGCCGTGCTCGGTGGTGCGCGCGCTGCCACCCGATGGCGGGGTGGTGCTGAGTACGGCGCCCAAGAAGGGCAAGGATGCCGCGCTGAACGGGTTGTTCGTCGTCGCCAACGCCAAGCGCGTCGACGTCACCGATCGCAACGTGGTGATCGCCAGCGTCCCCCGGGATCAGGCGAAATCCCCACAATGCCAGCGCATCGAGATCACCTCCACAAAGGCCGGCGCCTACGCCACCTTCGTCGGGTTGACCGATCCGGCGGGCAAGCCGCTGGGCGGTGGTTTCCCCGATCCCAACCTGCGCCCCCAGATCGTCGGGGTGTTCACGGATCTGACGGGTCCCGCTCCGCCCGGGCTGCGGTTCTCGGCGACCATCGACACCCGGTTCTCGACCACACCGACGACGCTGAAACTTGTCGCGATGGTGCTGGCGATCGTGTCCACCATCGTCTCGCTGGTCGCGCTGTGGCGCCTCGACCAGTTGGACGGGCACCGGATGCGCCGGCTCATTCCCGCGAACTGGCGCACCTTTACCCTGGCCGACGCCACGGTCATATTCGGCTTCTTGCTGTGGCATGTGATCGGCGCAAACTCCTCCGACGACGGCTACATCCTGGGCATGGCGCGGGTCGCGGGTCCCGCCGGCTACATGTCCAACTACTTCCGCTGGTTCGGCAGCCCCGAGGACCCTTTCGGCTGGTACTACAACCTGCTGGCGCTGATGACCAAGGTCAGCGACGCCAGCTTGTGGATGCGGTTGCCGGACCTGGTCGCCGGGCTGGTGTGCTGGCTGCTCCTATCGCGCGAGGTGCTCCCCCGGTTGGGGCCCGCGGTGGCCGGAAGCAAGGCCGCGAACTGGGCGGCGGGCATGGTGCTGCTGGCCGCCTGGATGCCGTTCGACAACGGCCTGCGCCCCGAGGGCCAGATCGCCGTCGGCTCGCTGATCACCTACGTGCTGATCGAGCGTTCCATGCGCTACAGCCGCCTGACGCCGGCGGCGCTGGCGGTGATCGCCGCCGCGTTCACGCTCGGTATCCAGCCAACCGGCCTGATCGCGGTCGCCGCGCTGGTTGCCGGCGGTCGACCGATCCTGCGCATCCTGGTGCGACGCCACCGCCTGGTGGGAACGTGGCCGCTGGTGGCCCCGATGCTCGCGGCCGGATTCGTCATCCTCACCGTGGTGTTCGCCGACCAGACGCTGTCGACGGTGTTGGAAGCCACCAGGATTCGCACCGCGATCGGCCCCAGCCAGGCGTGGTACACCGAGAACCTGCGCTACTACTACCTCATCCTGCCCACCGTCGACGGCTCCCTGTCGCGCCGGTTCGGATTCTTGATCACCGCGCTGTGCTTGTTCACCGCGATGTTCATCATGTTGCGGCGCAAGCGAATCCCCGGCGTGGCGCGCGGGCCGGCGTGGCGTCTGATGGGCGTCATCTTCGGCACCATGTTCTTCCTGATGTTCACCCCCACCAAATGGGTGCATCACTTCGGGTTGTTCGCCGCGGTAGGCGCGGCGATGGCCGCGCTGACCACCGTGCTGGTGTCGCCGAAGGTGCTGCGCTGGTCGCGCAACCGGATGGCGTTCCTGGCGGCGGTGCTGTTCGTGTTGGCGCTGTGCTTCGCCACCACGAACGGCTGGTGGTACGTCTCCAGTTACGGTGTGCCGTTCAACAGCAGCATGCCTAAAATCGCCGGAACCACAATCAGCACAATCTTTTTCGCATTGTTCGCGATCGCCGCGGTGTATACGGTCTGGTTGCACTTCGCGTCCCCGGAGCACGGCGAGGGCCGCCTGGCGCGGGCGCTGACGGCGGCGCCCATCCCCATCGCCGCCGGCTTCATGACGCTGGTGTTCGTGGCGTCGATGGTGGCCGGCATCGTCCGCCAGTACCCCACGTACTCCAACGCCTGGGACAACCTGCGCGAGTTCAGCGGAGGTTGCGGCCTGGCCGACGACGTGCTCGTCGAGCCGGACAGCAACGCGGGCTTCATGGCGCCCCTGCCCGCCAACTCGGGTTCCTGGGGCCCGCTGGGACCGCTGGGTGGTGTCAACCCCACAGGATTCACCCCCAACGGCGTGCCGGACCGCACACTGGCCGAGTCGATCAAGGAGACTGCGGTGCCGCAGCCCGGTACCGACTACGACTGGGATGCGCCGCTCAAGCTGACGGCGCCGGGCATCAACGGGTCGACGGTGCCGCTGCCCTACGGCCTCAACCCCGATCAGGTTCCGCTGGCCGGCAGCTATACCAGCGGCGCGCAGCAGCAGAGCAGATTGACCTCGGCGTGGTACCAGCTGCCGAAGCCCGACGCCGGGCATCCCCTGCTGGTGGTGACCGCCGCGGGCACGATCGCCGGCAACAGCATCCTGCACCACCACACCAGCGGGCAGACCGTGGAATTGGAATTCGGCAGGCCCGGTCCCGGCGGCTCCGTGCAGCCGGCCGGGCGGCTGGTGCCCTATGACCTGTACGGCGAGCAGCCGAAGGTGTGGCGCAACCTGCGCTTCCCACGCTCCCAGATGCCCGCAGACGCCGTCGCGGTGCGGGTGGTGGCCGAGGACCTGTCCCTGACGCCGGACGACTGGATCGCGGTGACCCCGCCGCGGGTGCCCGAACTGCGCTCGCTGCAGGAGTACGTCGGCTCGTCGCAGCCGGTGTTGCTGGACTGGGCGGTCGGGCTGGCCTTCCCCTGCCAGCAGCCGATGCTGCACGTCAACGGTGTCACCGAGATCCCGAAGTTCCGGATCACTCCCGACTACAACGCCAAGAAGCAGGACACCGACACCTGGGAGGACGGCGTCAACGGCGGGCTGCTGGGCATCACCGACCTGCTGCTGCGCGCGCACGTGATGTCCACCTACCTGTCCCGCGACTGGGGCCGCGACTGGGGCTCACTGCGCAAATTCGACACCATCGCCGACGCCCGGCCCGCCCAGCTCGATCTGGGCACCGCGACGCGTAGCGGGTGGTGGTCACCCGGAGAGATCCGAATCAAGCCCTAGCTAACACGGAATCGGTTGTATTGCAACGGATTCTTAGAGTTGGGCGCCATTAATTGGTCACTCGTCGAATAATCGGTCGAAATTAACGTCCGGGTAATTGCGGTCCGAATGTTTAGCTTTGTGAACTGCGGGTTAATACCTATTTCCCCGGTGGGGTAACTAACACTCGCGTCAAAAGGTGACCCGATGCACACGCTCACACGCTTAGGCACTGGCGCCGCGGCGATCGACGTGGTGATCTCCCCGGCGGCGACCTTCGAAATCGCCGACGCGGCCGCCGAGGGCGGCACCACGGTGGTTCTGGACAGTTATGAGCGACGCTGTGATTTCAGCAAGGTGACCGAGGCGGCGTGGGTCCCGCAGCCACCCGAAGGCACCGGTTCGGCCCTCATCAGCGCCTCCGGATCGAGAGCCGTCGCGCAGGTGCACATGGCGGTCCCCAACGAGCCGGGCACCCATTACGACGTCGGCCTTATCCAGGAACCTCGCCCCTCATCGGCCACCTGCGGACCCGGGGCACCGGGCACCGCCTTTACCGGAATGGACACCGACGGGGCCGGCAACGCGACGGTGACTGTTCAAGACAGCATTCGGCAGGACACGACGGGGATCTGGGTGATTATCGAGCGCGCAAACCCAAACTCCCAGAACCCCGCCGAGTTCTATACGTCCGAATTCCTGGTGCCCGTATAAGCCGTCAGCAAAGTCAGTGCGCGGCCCCGTGCCGCGCCCGTTCGTCGGCCCGTTGTTGTTCGGCGGCCGTGACGACGATGGCGTCTGAACCCGGAAACACCGTGGCCACATGGCCGTTGGAAAGCCAGCGCACCACGTACGGCGGTGCCCCGTCGGCCCCGTGCACCTCCGTGATCACGCCACGCTGATCCGCCAGCTCCGTCGTCGTCCCCTTGACCACGAGCCAGTCACCCACGTTGGCCTTCATCATCGACTCCTCTGATCGTTGACTTCCGAGCCGATCATGCACCGCGGCGGACCTGCCGAGGGAGGGCCATAGGTCACCGCTGACGTGCGAGGACGAACGCCCCGGACGAACGGGACTTCGGTCCCTATTTCCACGCTTCGGTGAAATGGTCCGATACAGGTGTCCAGTAACGGGCGTCGGATGAAAGGCACGCCAATGAACGCTTCATCAGAGCCGCAGGCAAGGACGCGTTTTTTCGCGCGCGTGCTCGGTCCATTCCTCGTCATTGTCGACGTCACTGCGCTGGCGCGCGCTTCGGACATGCGGACACTGCTGTCCCAGTTTGAAGCGAATTCGTTGTGGACCTGGGTGACCGGGGCCTTCATTCTGCTGTTCGGCCTCTTCGTCGTCGCCGCGCACCCATACTGGCGTGGCGCCGCGGCGATCACCGTGTCGCTGCTGGGCTGGCTCATCGTGCTGCGCGGGCTGCTCCTTTTCGCCTTTCCCCAGGCTTTCGTTTCGCTGGCCAACAGCATGATCGGCGCCCAAGCCTGGTGGATTGCGGCCTGCCTGATCTTCGCGGTCGTCGGGCTTTACCTCACCTACGTCGGCTGGGCCCCGGCACCGCGCCAACCGGCATCGCACGCGGCAACCACAACCCCGGATCTTCCCCGGGCAGCATGACCACGACGGTGTCAACGTCACAGCGGCCAACCCGCGCCCGCGAATCGGGTCAAGCACCCGACGAAAGCACCGCCGACATCGGGCCCGCCTTGCGCGCTAATATGCGCGACGAGTTGGACACGTCGATGGCCGTCGCCGACGCAGCGGTCGAGGACATGGCAACAATGGGACGGGGCTCGGGCACGCTCGTCGTGAAGCGGGGTCCCAATGCCGGGTCGCAGTTTCTCCTGCAGCAGCCCATCATGTCGGCGGGTCGGCATCCCGCCAGCGACATCTTCCTCGACGACATCACAGTCAGCCGCAGGCATGCCGAGTTCCGAAGGGAGAACGGCCATTTCCGCGTCGTTGACCTCGGCAGCCTGAACAGTACCTATGTCAACCGCGAAGCCGTCGACTCGGCGGTGCTGGCCAACGGTGACGAGATCCAGATCGGCAATTTCCGCCTGGTTTTTCTCACCGGGCCGGTGACCGGTTGATACGCCGACGAGGAGAGCTTTCGTGAGCGCTGCACCCGGCGTCGAGCAAGGCGACGTGGACCTGATCCTGACCCGGCTCCTCAGCGAGGCCGGGATATTGCGTCACGTCGAACCCGAGACGGCGTCGGCGATGGTCGACCAGCTGCATACGTGCGAATTCAGGGCGGGGCAGCGAATTTTCGCTCAGGGGGACCCGGGTGATCGCGTGTACATCATCGTCACGGGCAAGGTCAAGATCAGCATGACGGGTCCCGGTGACCGCGAGAATCTCCGGGCGATCATGGGCCCGGCGGACGTCTTCGGCGAGCTGGCGGTGTTCGATCCCGGCCCCCGGTCCTGCACCGCGACGGCAATCACCGACGTGCGCGCGGTGTGGGTGAACCGTGCCACGTTGCGCGCCTGGATAGCCCACCGGCCGGTGATCGCCGAGCAACTCCTGCGGGCACTGAACCAGCGGCTACAACATACCGAGGACCAACTCATCGAGCTGATCTCCAGCGATGTGGCCACCCGCGTGGCGAGCCAGCTGTTGCTGTTGGCCCGGCGCTTTGGAACCCGCGAGCGTGATGCGCTGCGGGTCGCGCACGAGCTCAGCCAGGACGAGATGGCCCAACTCGTCGGCGCCGACCGGGTCTCGGTCAACAAAGCACTGGGCGAATTCGCTTCCCGGGGCTGGATCACGTTGCAAAGCAAGGGCGTTCTGATAACCGACGCCGACGCGCTCGCCGGCCGTGCCGCGGCGGGCGCCGCCCCGGGCGTCTGTCGGCGGCGCCCGCTGCGCGCCACCGCATGAGAATTGGCTCGAGCGTCCTTCACTCGGCGTCGCGCCTGTAATACCGTCGCGGCATGAGCGACTACGCCCCGGAAGCGGTGGACAGGCTGCCGTTCTCGACTGAAGAAAAGTCGCAGCGCTATCGGACGGACAGCTACCGCGGAGCTGTGGGGCTCAACTGGTACCTCACCGACCCCACCCTGCAGCTCACCATGGCCTACTATCTGCAGCCCGGCGAATTGGCGGTGCTGGAGCCCCATCTGACCCGAATCGGGGACCTGATGGGCGGCCCGGTGGCGCGCTGGGCCGAGGAGACCGACCGCAACCCACCCCGGCTGGAGCGATACGACCGATGGGGACACGACGTCAGCCGGGTCGTCATGCCGACGTCGTTCACCCAGTCCAAGCGCGCGGTGCTCGACGCCCAACAGGCGCTCCGGGACGCGGCCCGGGGCGCCGAGGTGAGCTCGGGCCTGGCGCTGTTCGCGTCCAACTATCTGCTCAACCAGGCCGATATCGGGATGGGCTGCGCGCTGGGCACCGGCGGCGGCATGGTGCAGTCGCTGGTGGCCGCCTACGCGCCGCGCGACGTGGCCGAGCACGTGCTGGCCAAGTTCGCCTCCGGCGAGTGGGCAGGCGAGACCGCGCAGCTGCTGACGGAACGCACCGGGGGCTCCGACCTGGGCGCGCTGGAGACCACCGCGAGACGGTCCGGCGATGCGTGGCTGCTGAACGGCTTCAAGTGGTTCGCCTCCAACTGCGCGGGGGAGGCGTTCGTCGTCCTGGCCAAGCCGGAGGGCGCGCTCGACTCGACCCGCGGCGTCGCCAACTTCCTCGTGCTGCGCAACCGGCGCGACGGTTCGCGCAACGGGGTGCGGGTGCGCCGCCTCAAGGACAAGCTCGGCACTCGTTCCGTGGCCTCCGGCGAGGTCGAGTTCGTCGACGCCGAGGCCTTTCTGCTGTCCGGCGAGCCGACGTCCGACGGCGGCCCGTCCGATGGCAAGGGGCTGGGCCGCATGATGGAACTCACCAACGCCGCGCGCCTCGGCATCGCCCAGTTCGCGCTCGGCAACGCCCGCCGCGCGCTGGTCGAATCGCTGTGCTACGCCCGGCAGCGGCACGCGTTCGGCGGGGCGCTCATCGACAAGCCGCTGATGCGGCGCAAGCTCGCCGAGATGATCGTCGACGTCGAGGCGGCGCTCGCGCTGGTCTTCGACGGGACGGGCGCGGTCAACCACCGCCAGCCCCGCAGCGTGCGGCAGCGCATCGCGGTGCCCGTCACCAAGCTCAAGGTGTGCCGGCTGGGGATCACCGCCGCGTCGGACGCGATCGAAATCCACGGCGGCAACGGCTATGTCGAGACGTGGCCGGTGGCCCGGCTGCTGCGGGACGCCCAGGTGAACACCATCTGGGAGGGCCCGGACAACATCCTGTGCCTCGACGTGCAGCGCGGCATCGAGCGGGCCGGCGCCCACGAGGCGCTGCTGGCGCGGCTGGGCGACGCCGTGTCAGTCTCCGACGACGACGAAACCACTCGCCTGATCGCGAGCCGCGTCGAGGACCTCGACGCGGCCATCACCGCGTGGGGCAAGCTCGATGGCGGTGTCGCCGAGGCGCGGCTGTTCCCGCTGGCGCAGTTCATGGGCGACGTCTATGCGGGCGCGCTGCTCACCGAGCAGGCCGCGTGGGAGCGGGAAACCCGCGGCAGCGAGCGCAAGGCGCTCGTCGCGCGGCTGTACGCGCACCGCCATCTCGCGGATCGGGGGCCGCTGCGGGGGATCGACGCCGAATCCGACGAGGCGCTCGACCGTTTCGACGAGTTGGCTGACGGCGCCTTTGCCGGCGAGCAGACATAAAAGCCCGCGACACGCCTAAGAATTGGGGGCTTTTGCGTCTGCTCGCGTTGGGAACTAAACCGGGATCAAGCCGTGCTTGCGGGCGACGCGGAACCACAGCTGCTTGTCCCGCAACAGGTGCATCGACTTGCGGAGCAGCAGCCGCGTCTCGTGCGGGTCGATGACCGCGTCGATGAAGCCGCGCTCGGCGGCGGTCCACGGGATCGCCATGTTGAGGTTGTAGCCCTCGATGAAGTCCTTCTTGATCTGCTGCGCCTCGGGGGTCGTCGGGTCGGGGAACCGCTTCATCAGCAACTGCGCGGCTCCCTCGGCGCCGATCACCGCGATCCGCGCCGTCGGCCAGGCGAAGTTGAAGTCGGCGGTCAGCTGCCGCGACCCCATCACGGCGTACGCGCCGCCGTAGGACTTGCGGACCGTGATGGTCACCTTGGGCACGTCGGCCTCTACGACGGAGTAGAGGAACCGCCCGCCGCGCTTGATGATGCCCCTCTTCTCCTCCTCGGCGCCCGGCAGGAACCCGGGGGTGTCCACGACGAAGACCAGCGGGATATTGAACGCGTCGCAGAACCGGATGAACCGCGCCGCCTTGTCGGACGCCTCGTTGTCGATCGCCCCCGACATGTGCATGGGCTGGTTGGCGATCACCCCCACGGGGTGGCCGTCGACGCGCGCGTATCCGGTGATGATGGCGGGCCCGTGCTGCGCGGCGACGTCGAGGAAGTCGCCGTCGTCGAAGATGCGCAGCAGGATCTCGTGCATGTCGTAGGCCGCGTTGTCGGAGTCCGGCACGATCGCGTCGAGCTCCAGGTCGGTCGGGGTGATCTCCGGCTCCAGACCGGGGTTGACGATCGGCGGCTTATCGAAGCAGTTCGACGGCAGGAACGACAGGTAGTCGCGGACGTATTGGAACGCCTCGGCCTCCGAGTCGACCACCTGGTGGATGTTGCCGTAGCGGGCCTGGGCGTCGGAGCCACCGAGTTCGTCGAGGGTGACCTCCTCGCCGGTGACTTCCCGAATCACGTCGGGCCCGGTGACGAAGAAGTAGCCCTGGTCGCGCACCGAGACGAGCAGATCGTCCTGGATCGGCGAATAGACCGCTCCCCCAGCGCATTTGCCGAAGATCAGCGAGATCTGCGGCACCAGCCCGGACAGCGCCTCGTGACGACGGCCCAGCTCGGCGTACCAGGCCAGCGAGGTGACGGCGTCCTGGATGCGGGCCCCGCCCGAGTCCTGGATGCCGATGATCGGGCAGCCGACCATCGCGCACCACTCCATCAACCGCGCGACCTTGCGGCCGAACATCTCGCCGACGGTGCCCTGGAACACCGTCTGGTCGTGGGAGAACACCCCGACCGGCCGGCCGTCGATCATGGCGTGCCCCGTGACGCACCCGTCCCCGTAGAGCGCGTTCGGGTCGTTCGGCGTCTTGGCCAGCGCCCCGATCTCGAAGAAGGTGCCCGGATCGACCAGCGCGTGCACGCGGGCGCGGGCGCTCGGGATGCCCTTCTTGTCGCGCTTGGCGGAGGCCTTCTCGCCGCCGGGCTCCTTGGCCAGTTCGAGGCGAGCGTGCAGCTCGGCCAGCTTCTCCGCCGTGGTGTGCTGAACGGGGGCTGGCACGGTCTCCGTCACTACTCGCCTACCTCACTTTTTCGGACGTGTCCGGCTGGTGCTTTGCCGCGATCCCGTTCAGGGCCTGGGTCATGTGCGCCCCCACCTTGGCGATGATCGGCTCGTCGATGACCTGGATGTGCTCGCCCCCGACCGGTACGACCTCGAGGTCGGACACGTGCTCGCCCCAGCCGCCGTCCGGCTTGCGGGTGGCGTAGCGCGGCTCGAACATGATCGCGTCGTCATGGTAGCGATCGGCCATGTAGAGCGTGACGTGCCCGTCGTAGGGCTGGATTTCGGCGGTGTCGATTGCCCGCTGGTCCAGGTACGACGTGCGCTGGTGTTCGATGATCCCGGCCGGGATCTGCACACCGCTCGCTCTGACCGCCTCGAGCACGAGCTGGACCTGGCCCGCGTCGTCGAGTTCCTCGAGCTGTTCGTAGGGGATCTCGTCGATGGTGACGTTGAAGGTCTTCTCGGCGAACCGGGCGTAGCGATCCCAGCGCTTGCGGATCTCCTCCTTGGTCTGCGGGATCTCCTCGCCCGGACGCACCGCGTCGATGAGCCCCACCCATTCGACGTCCTTGCCCATCTGCCTGAGCCCGATCGCGCAGGCGTAGGCCAGCGCGCCGCCCAGCGACCAGCCGGCCAGGATGTACGGCCCGTCGCCCTGCATCTCGATCAGCTTCGGCACGTATTGCGCCGCGCGCTCGGCGATGGTGCCCTCGACACGTTCGAGGCCGTACATCGGGGTGTCGGACGGCAGCCGGTTGAGCAGTGGCTCGTAGACCACCGTCGAGCCGCCGGCCGGGTGGAACACGAACACCGGCGGCTTGGTGCTGCCCTCCGGCCGGGCCCGCAGCGTGCGGACGAACCCGTCGACCTGCCCCGCCTCCAGGTACTCGCGCACCTTCTCGGCCAGCGCCTCGATGTTCTCCGACGCCAGCACGTCCTCGGCGGTGATCGGACCTCCCCCGCAAGCGGGAGGTGCCCCCACGGCGCGCTCCGAGAGGCGCTGCGCCATCTTGGCGGCGGCGTCGCCGTCGAGCGTGGGCAGCGGATTGAAGATGCCACCCGGCGACTTGCCGGTCACGATCGCCCAGGTGGCGAAGGCGACGCGCTCGGCGGCGTCGCGCGGCGGCACGTCGACCGCGGCCGCGAGGTCGGGCCGCTTGCCGTTCGAGGTCGGCCCCGACGGGTTCGTCGGCGGCGGCGGGACGGGGACGTCCGAGGCCGGCGGCGCTTGCGTCGCCGGCTCCCCCTGCGGGTCGGGGGCCGGCGCCACCACCGAGGCGGCCGACGCGCCGCTGAGCAATTCGGCCTGCGCCCGGGCGATTTCCTCGGCCGTCTGTGTCTTCTGGTGCTCGTGCAGCTGCTGGACCTCGTCGCGGTGCTCCACCGCGTACTCGATCAGCTTCTCGACGGCGTAGAGGTTGGCGTCGCGCACCGCCGTCAACTGGATGGGCGGCAGGTCGAAGTCGTATTCGACGCGGTTCTTGATCCGCACCGCCATCAGCGAGTCGAGGCCCAGCTCGATCAGCGGCACCTCCCACGGCAGGTCCTCGGGCTCGTAGCCCATGGCCGCGCCGACGATGGCGCCGAGCCGCTCGGCGATGGTCTCGCCCGAGTCCGGCGACCACTTGGTGAACCCGGCAGGCATGTACCGGTTGGTCAGGCTGTCGGCCAGCGTCTCCGTGTCCGCGTCCTCGCCGGGAGCGTCCGCGGCCGACGCGGCGCCGTTGACCGGGGCCGCGATCGCCGTGCCCGCGCCGACCGCCGCCGGCAGCACCGATTCGGAGCCGCCCCGGGTCACCAGCGCGTCGTACACCAGCGTGAAGGACTCGTCGATGCGCGCGTGCACCTGGACCGACGCCCCGCCGGGGTGCCGGGTCAGGGTCGTCACCAGCCGTGCGCCCTCGCTCGGCTTCGCGCGCTCCTCGGCCGCCGTCAGCTGCGCGTCCGGAAGCACCTCGGCCGCGGCGGTTTTCACCAGCGCCGCCAGGTCCGTCAGGCCTCGCGGTAAGTACTCCCAGACGTGGCGGCCATCCGGCAGCGCGACGTGGTTGCCCGGCATGAGCACCGAGCTGGTGCCGTGCGAGAAGTGCACGTCCAGCCAGTGCTCCTTGCGCTTGAAGCGGGTCGGCGGGATGTTCGCGTAATCCTGGGGCCCCTTGGCGCGGGTAAACAGGGTCCGCACGTCCAGGTCGTGGCCGTAGACGTACAGCTGCGCCATGGTCGAGACCATCGACTCGACCTCGTCCTGCTTGCGCGCCAGCGTCGGGATCAGCTGGGCGTCGTGCAGACCCGCCGAGGCCGTGGTCAGACCCACCTGCATCAGCGCGACGGGATTGGGCGCCAGCTCCAGGAACGTGGTGTGCCCGCTGTCGACGGCGTTGCGGATCCCATGGGTGAAGTAGACGCTGTGACGCAGGCCCTTCTTCCAGTAGTCGACGTCGTGGATCGGGTCGCCGCCGGGCTTGATGTAGCTGCCCTCGTGCACGGTCGAGTAGATCCCGCACGTGGGGCTCATCGGCTTGATGCCCTGCAGCTCCGCGGCGAGCTCGCCGAGCAGCGGGTCCATCTGCGAGGTGTGGCTGGCGCCCTTGGTCTGGAACTTGCGGGCGAACTTGCCCTCCGATTCCGCGCGGGCGATGATCGCGTCCACCTGCTCGGGCGGGCCCCCGATGACCGTCTGGGTGGGGGCGGCGTAGACGCACACCTCCAGGTCGGGGAAGTCGGAGAACACCGTCTTGATCTCGTCGGCGGAGTACTCCACCAGCGCCATCAGCCGGATGTACTCGCCGAACAGCATCGCCTCGCCCTCGCCCATGAGATGCGAACGGGAGCAGATGGCCCGGGTGGCGTCGCGCAGCGACAGCCCGCCGGCGAAGTAGGCCGACGCGGCCTCGCCCAGCGACTGGCCGACCACCGCGGCGGGCTTGGCGCCGTGGTGCTTGAGCAGCTCACCCAGCGCGATCTGGATCGCGAAGATGGTGACCTGGGTGGTCTCGATGCCGTAGTCCTGCGAGTCGTCGAGGATCAGCTCGAGCACCGAGTAGCCCAGCTCGTCCTGGACCAGCGCGTCGACCTTCTCGATCCACTGGGCGAAGACCGCGTCGCGCAGGTACAGGCTCTTGCCCATCTTGCGGTGCTGCGCGCCGAATCCGGCCAGCACCCACACCGGGCCGTTGGTCACCGGCCCGTCGGCGCTGAAGACATTCGGCCGCTGCTTGCCCTCGGCGATGGCCCGCAGGCCTTTGACCGCCTCGTCGTGGTCGTGCGCCAGCACCACCGCGCGCGAGCGGCCGTGGTTGCGGCGCGACAGCGACCGGCCGATCGATTCCAGCGACGCCGCCTGCCCCTCGGGGCTTTCCATCCAGTCCGCGAGCTCGGCGGCTGCGGCCTTCTTGCGTGACGTCAGGAACGCCGACACGGCCAGCGGGATCACCGGCGGCGGAAGCTCTTGCACCGCAAGCTCTTCCATCGCGGCCTCTTTGAGGCTCAGCGCCTCTTCCGTCACGCCCGGCAGGTCGGGCTCTTCCTCGTCCGCCACGGGCGTGTCGGTGAGGATGTTGCCGAAGTCGTCGAACCGCAGCGAGTGGCCTTCGAGGGTGGGCGCCTCGGCCGCTTCGGCGGCGGCCTTCACCTCGGGTTTGGCCTCGGGCTCTTTTTCGACGACGTCACGCGGCAGGACCTCGCGGACCACCACGTGCGCGTTGGCGCCGCCGAAACCGAAGCTCGACACCCCGGCGAGGGCGTAGCCGCCGTAGCGCGGCCAGTCGGTCGCCTGGTCGGCGACCTTCAACCGCATCCCGTCGAAGTCGATGTACGGGCTCGGTCCGGCGAAGTTGATCGACGGCGGCAGCTTGTCGTGCTGCAACGCCAGCACCACCTTGGCCAAGCTGGCCGCGCCGGCCGCCGACTCCATGTGGCCCACATTGGTTTTCACCGCGCCCAGCAGCGCCGGCCGATCGGCGGGACGTCCCCTGCCGACCACGCGGCCCAGCGCCTCGGCCTCGATCGGGTCGCCCAGGACGGTCCCGGTGCCGTGCGCCTCGATGTAGTCGACGGTGCGCGGATCGATCCCGGCGTCCTTGTAGGCCCGGCGCAGCACGTCGGCCTGCGCGTCCTGGTTGGGCGCGATCAGGCCGTTGGACCGGCCGTCGTGATTGACCGCGGTGCCGGCGATCACGGCGAGGATCTGGTCCCCGTCGCGGCGGGCGTCGTCGACCCGCTTGAGCACCACCATGCCGCCGCCCTCGGAGCGGGTGTAGCCGTCGGCGTCCGAGGAGAACGACTTGATCCGGCCGTCGGGGGCCAGCACCGCGCCGATCTCGTCGAAACCGAGGGTCACCGCGGGCGTGAGCAGCGCGTTGACGCCGCCGGCGACGGCGACGTCGGCTTCGCCGTTACGCAGCGCCTGCACCGCCTGATGGACCGCCACCAGCGAACTCGAGCACGCGGTGTCGACCGCGACCGAGGGACCGCGGAAGTCGTAGAAGTACGACACCCGGTTGGCGATGACCGACATCGCGTTGCCGGTGATCGCATAGGGGTGCGCGACGGTCGGGTCCGAGATCGCCAGGAATCCGTAGTCGTGGTTCGAGACACCGACGTAAACGCCGACGGACTCGCCGCGCAGGCTGGACGCCGGGATGCGGGCGTGCTCGAGCGCCTCCCAGGTCAACTCCAGCGCCATCCGCTGCTGTGGGTCGATGTTGTCGGCCTCGGTCTTCGCGACGGCGAAGAACTCGGAGTCGAAGCCCTTGATGTCCTTCAGATAGCCGCCGCGGGTGCGGGCCTTCGCGACCCGCTCGGCCAGCCGCGGCTCTTCCAGGAATTCCGACCAGCGGCCCTCGGGCAGGTCGGTGATGGCGTCGCGGCCCTCCAGCAGCGCCTGCCAGGTTTCGTCGGGGCTGTTCATGTCGCCGGGCAGCCGGGTGGACAGGCCCACGATCGCGATGTCGACGCGCTCCGCGGGCCCGTTGCGCGACCAGTCGACGATGTCGACGTCGTCGTCGGCCCTTTCGGGTTCGCCCTCGATGATCCGGGTCGCCAGCGATTCGATGGTCGGATGCTGGAAAGCCACCGCGACCGACAGGGTGACACCGGTCATATCCTCGATGTCGGCGGCCATCGCCACGGCGTCGCGCGAAGACAGCCCCAGCTCGACCATCGGCACCGACTCGTCGATCGAATCGGGCGACTGCCCGGTTGCCTGGGCCACATAGTTACGCAGCCACTGGCGCATCTCGGGGACCGTCATGTCGTTCTTCTTGGCGGGGAGGTTCCCCTCCGCCGCTGAGGTGGAGTTGTTGTCAGGTTCTGTGTCAGTCATGGTTCCCGGGTTCAGTCGTTGGCGCCGGCGAAGGCGGTCGGCGAACCGACGCCGCTGCGCAGGCTTCCGTCGAGGTAGGCGGCGCGGCACGCGCGGCGCCCGATCTTCCCGCTCGAAGTACGCGGAATCGTCCCGGCCTGCACCAGCAGAACGTCGCGCACGGTCACCCCGTGCCCCACGGCGATGGCCGCCCGGATGTCGTCGGTGATGGGCTGGTAGTCGAGCTTGTGCGCACCGGCGGCGCGTTCCCCGACGATCACCAGCTGCTCGGAGGAGTCCTCCGGATCGAATTTGAGGCCGACGTGCGGGTAGTCGAACACCACCTGCGGCAGCTGGTTGGCCGGAACGGAGAAGGCGGCCACGTAGCCGACCCGCAACGCCTTGGTGGATTCCTGCGCCGTGTACTCCAGGTCTTGCGGGTAGTGGTTACGGCCGTCGATGATGACCAGGTCCTTGATCCGGCCCGCTATATAGAGGTGGCCCTTGTAGTAGGTGCCGTAGTCGCCGGTACGCACCCACAGCCCATCATCGGCGGCCCCCTCGGCGTGCGACTCGGGGATCCGCGACTTGAGGATGTTTTTGAAGACTTCGGAAGTCTCTTCTTCCTTGCCCCAGTAGCCGACTCCCAGGTTCTTGCCGTGCAACCAGATCTCGCCGATTTGCCCATCCGGCAGCTCGCTGGCCGTGTCGGGCTCGACGATGACCGCCCACTCGTCGACACCCACCTTGCCGGCGGAAACCTGCGCGACGGCTTTCGGCGCGTCGGCGGGTACCTCCACGAAGCGCTGATTGTTCAGCTCGTCCCGGTCGACGTAAATGACCCTCGGCTTCTCGTCCATAGGCGTGGTCGAAACGAACAGCGTCGCCTCGGCCAGGCCATAGGACGGCTTGATCGCCTCCTCCTTGAGGCCATAGGGCGCAAAGGCCTCGTAGAACTTGCGCATCGACGCGGGGCTCACCGGCTCGCTCCCGTTGAGGATCCCCTTGACGTTGCTCAGGTCCAGCGGCGGCTCGTCGTCGCGGGGCAGGCCGCGCACCGCGGCGTGTTCGAACGCGAAGTTCGGCGCGGCCGAGAAGACCCCGCCGGTCTCTCCTGGCTTGCGCGCGAGTTCGCGGATCCAACGGCCGGGCCGGCGCACGAACGCGGCCGGTGTCATGAAGGTGAAGTCCTGGCCGAGCACCGACGACAACAGCGCCGTGATCAGGCCCATGTCGTGGAAGAAGGGCAGCCACATGCACCCACGGTCGCCCTCGGTGCCCTCCAGCGCGTTCAGCACCTGCAGCACGTTGGTGGGCAGGCTCAGGTGGGTGATCTGCACGCCGCTCGGAATGCGGGTGGAGCCGGAGGTGTACTGCAGGTAGGCAATGGTGTTCTCGTCGGCGTCGGGCTCCTGCCAGGTGGAGGCGACCTCGTTGGGCACCGCGTCGACGGCGATGACGCGCGGCCGTTCCTGGGCCGAACGGGCGCGGATGAACTTGCGGACGCCTTCGGCGGCGTCGGTGGTGGTCAGGATCGTCGCCGGGGTGCAGTCGTCGAGCACGGCGTGCAAACGACCGACGTGGCCCGGCTCGGCCGGGTCGAACAGCGGCACCGCGATCCTGCCCGAGTAGAGCGTGCCAAAGAATGAGACGAGGTAGTCCAGGTTCTGCGGGCACAGGATGGCGATGCGGTCACCGGGCTGGGTGACCTGCTGCAGCCGGGCGCCGACGGCTCGATTGCGAGCACCGAAGTCCGCCCACGAGAGGTCGCGTGCCACACCGTCGCGTTCGGTGGAGAAGTCCAGGAATCGATACGCCAGCCTGTCGCCGCGAACCTTCGCCCACTTTTCAACGTGACGAACCAGGTTCGTGTTATCCGGGAACCTGATCTTTCCATTCACGATGAATGGGTTGTGGTACGCCATGCCGCCCTCTCCTGTCACAACCATCTCGGTCGGCTTCGCCGACTTAATGCCTCCGTGTCGGCTGCGCCGACGGGTCCTCTATACACGAGCCGGCTTTGAACGACCCGCGCTCGGGAGCGCCGTCCCTGCCAGACCCAGCCGGCCTCAACCCCAATCTGGGCCGCAACGAAGCTCTGATTGCTCTTAATTTCCTCTTAATGTTAAGGGGCGCCTCGCAGCAGACCAAATCACAAGGTACCGCCGATCGCGTCACGGATTCGCCTACGTGGCGGTTGTGTCACCCGTGTTTGGGGTGCGGCGCGTTTTCGATCAGCCTGCGCGCCCAATTCAGCGTCCAATCGGTCGCCGCCGCCCCGTCCAGGTTCCAGAACTGGGTCGTGGCGTACAGTGCGTGGACCGGTTGGCCGGCGCCGCCGGCGAGAGTGTTCAAGGTGTCGGGCAGCTTGGCGACGCTGAACGCCTCGTTCGGCGCGGCGCAGATCAGGTCGCCGGGCGCGCAGATCTCGTTCGTCTTGCTGCTCAGCGCGCCGAAGCCGCCCGGCCGGGCGCCGCTCATGGTCAGGCCGAGCCCGGACAGCACCGGCACCTCGTGCAGGGTGATCTCGGCGCCCTCGCCGGGCGGGTTGGGCCCGACGTCGTTGCCGACCCCGTCCTGGCGGCGACCGTCGGCGATCAACGTCACACCGAGCACCAGGTCGTCGTCCACGGGTCCACGGCCGTTGCCGATGTCGCTGGCGATGTCACCCACGATCACCGCGCCCTGGGAAAACCCCATCAGCACGTAGCTGGTCAGCGGGCACTTTGTGTTCATGTCGGTCATCGCCTGGACGGTCGCGCGGGTCCCTTCGGCCCGGCTTTCGTTGTAGGACATCTGGGTGTCGCCGGTCAGCGGATTGTGAAACTGCGCCGTGTAGGGCGTCGTGTACGTCTGCACCCGGGACGAGGGGAACTGCTGGGAGATCTCCGCGGTCACCTTGTGCAGCAACGCATTCGGGAATTGCGTCGGGTTGAGCGGGTCGTCCTGCGGGGCGGACTCCCAGGTCCCGGGGACGTTGATCACCTGCACGTCGGGGCACGACGCGTCCTGGGAAG
Source organism: Mycobacterium sp. (assembly GCF_035506235.1). GTDB lineage: Bacteria > Actinomycetota > Actinomycetes > Mycobacteriales > Mycobacteriaceae > Mycobacterium. The sequence continues at coordinate 22,283 of NZ_DATJPU010000096.1, read as the reverse complement.
CGGGCCGCGGCTTGTGCGGGTGGGTGGTCGTGGAGGGCGGCGGCAGGATGCCGGGCGGTACCGCGCTGGGAGGTGTTTTGGGGCCGCGCAGCAGCATCACCACGGCCACGATGACCAGCAACACGACGCCGGCCACCGCGAGGGCGGCTATCCAGGCGAGGGTTCGGTGGCGCTTACGCCGCGCGCTCGTGGTCATCTTCTCCTGCTGGCAGAGTCGGTCGATCGCAGCTCGATTCCGGGGGAAGCGGCCGCCCCGCCCTCTGCTGCGCTCCCTACAACGGTACCGGCGTTCGGCGCGGCGCCTGACTAGCGGATTGCCCCCACGATGTCGCCCGACATGGCTCCCAGCTGCCCAGACCACGAGCCCCAGCCGTTGTCACCGCCGCCCGGGAAGTCGAAGTGCCCGTTGTGGCCGCCCACGCTGCGGTACTGCTGGTAGAACATCCGGCTGTTGCCCATCGCCTCACCGGCCTGGCCGATCATGGCGGCGGGATCGCTTGCCGCGTCGGTGGTCGGGCTGAAGACCCACACGCGCGTGTTGTTCTGCGCCAGCAGCGAGGCGTGCACGTACGGGTCGTGCCACTTCCACCGGCCCAGCTGCGGGGCTCCCCACATGCCATTGCCGTCAATCCCGCCGAATTGCTGCAGGCCGGCGAGGATCGACCCGTTGGTGGTGGTGTTCGACGGGTACAGGAACCCGGACAGCGAGCCGGCGAAGCCGAAGCGGTCGGGGTGGAAGGCGGCCAGCGCCATGGCGGCGTAGCCGCCCTGGGAGGCGCCGACGGCCGCGTGACCGCCGGGCGCCAGGCCCTTGTTGGCGGCCAGCCAGTCGGGCAGCTCGCTGGACAGGAAGGTGTCCCACTGCTTGCTGCCGTCGTTCTCCCAGTTGGTGTACATGCTGTAGGCGCCCCCGGCGGGGGCCACCACCGAGATGCCCTTGCCGGCCAGCGTGTTCATCGCGTTGCCGGCGGTGACCCAGTTGCTGACATCCGGGGCGGCGTCGAAGGGGTCCAACAGATAGACCGCGTGCGGACCGCCGGCCAGGAAGGCCACCGGGATGTCACGGCCCATCGCCGCCGACGGAACCATCAGGCTCTCGTAACCCGCGGCGCGGGCGGTCCCGGTGGGACCCGTCGTCCCTAACGCCAGAGCAACGCCCAACAGCAACGTTGACAGACCCCGCACGACCCTCATGTCCACCCTCCATCGTCTAGTCGCTGTGTGCAGATTAGCCAGCGCCGTTGTTCCCCCGACCGCCGGGTAGTGAAACAAATCACACAGGCCGCGAACGAGCAGCGGCGGGAACCCCGGAAGGTGCCCGCCGCTGGTCGCGTCGCTGGTGGGTTTAGGTGCCGGTGCCCTGGTTGCCGGCGGCGGCGGCGGTAGCCGGACCGACACCGGGCGTGGCGCCCAACGTGGACTGCAGGTCGGGCAGCATCGCGTGCAGCTGCGCGCCCCAGTACGGCCAGTCGTGTGTGCCGTTGGCGTCGAAGTTGAACACCGCGTTGTGGCCACCGGCCTGGTTGTAGGCGTCCTGGAACTTCAAGTTGCTGGTCCGCACGAAGCCCTCGAGGAACTTGGCGGGCAGGTTGTCGCCACCGAGGTCGGACGGCTTGCCGTTACCGCAGTAGATCCAGATGCGGGTGTTGTTGGCGACGAGCTTGCCGACCTGCAGCGACGGGTCGTTGCGCTGCCAGGCGGGGTCGCTCGACGGCCCCCACATGTCGTCCTTCTTGTAGCCACCGGCGTCGCCCATGGCCAGGCCGATCAGCGACGGCCCCATGCCCTGCGACGGGTCCAGCAGCGCCGACAGCGAGCCGGCGTAGATGAACTGGTTGGGGTGGTAGGCGGCGAGGATCAGCGCCGACGAGCCGGCCATCGACAGGCCGACGGCGGCGCTGCCGGTCGGCTTGACCTGCTTGTTGGACGCCAGGTAGGCGGGCAGCTCGCTGGTCAGGAAGGTTTCCCACTTGTAGGTGGTGCAGCCGGCCTTGCCGCAGGCGGGCTTGTACCAGTCGGAGTAGAAGCTGGACTGCCCGCCGACCGGCATGACCACGGCGAGGCCCGACTGGTTGTACCACTCGAAAGCGGGGGTGTTGATGTCCCAGCCGTTGTAGTCGTCCTGCGCGCGCATGCCGTCGAGCAGGTAGAGCGCGGGCGCGTTGGCGCCACCGCTTTGGAACTGAATCTTGATGTCGCGGCCCATGGCGGCCGAGGGAACCTGCAGGTACTCCACCGGCAGACCCGGGCGCGAGAACGCCCCGGCGGTCGCCGAGCCCCCCACGGCGCCAATCAGACCCGAGAGCAGAGCCACGCCAACGGACCCCACCACGAGCCGTCGTGGCATGCGAGCCACGGCGCCGCGAAACCTGTCGACAAGCGTCATCCTTGCTTCCTCATCCTTCTTTCGGCCTTTCGGCGCATTTCTCCGATTGGACGCATCCCCGAATTGGGTCGGACAGCTTATGTGTCCGGCGCAGCAGTGCCCGTGTAGTCAACCACACCTGCGGGCGTCCCCTCTCATCGAGCCGGTCGGGCAAACCGCCATTTCGGGCTCCCACCCCTTGATTTTCGAGCCGACCACCGACTTGGAAAGGCCCCGAGAATCGCGTTTCCGCATGTGCCTGCCCCTCAGTGAGCACTGGTGAGAGCACAGATGTGAGGTTGCTGGGAATATCGGAGCACCCTCGGCCGAAGCCGAATTCGGCACCCGCCGAAAAAAATTTCGGCCCGGCGCCTTTACTCGCGGGGAGGCGGCGGGATCGCCTCCGGAACGGGCAGCCCGCACCTCGCGAGCTCGTAGAGCGGAACTCTATCGATGCGGTACGTGGTGAACCCGAAAGAGTGCACGACGTTGGAGACGAAGCGGTGCAAGGTCATTGGGGCTCGCACCGAGCTGAGCACCGCTTGGGTCTCCGGACATTTCAGGGCCTCCACCGCCTGGGCAACCCAGTTCACGTCCAGATAGCCCGGGATCCCGGGAGGTAACTTCACCCACGGGCCGTCGGCGATCACCCAGTCCGGGAACAGGTTCTTGTCGTGCCCGATCCGGCCGTGCTTCAACCGCTCGGTGTGCTGAGCCAGCGGATTTGCCAGACCGATCTGGTCGATCACCCTGACATCGAGCCCTACGTTCATGCCGACCATGCCCAGGTTGGTGAAAAACACCGTGTGCTGCGGCTTCTGCGGCCCTTTGTCGCCCCCGGGCGCCGGCTGCTCCTGGGGCACCAGGTCCCACTGGGTGTAGTTGCCGGACGGTAGCAGCAGCGCGCCCTCCGGGGTGTTGTCGAGGGCCGTCAGGACGGCGGCCATCCTCGGGTAGTCCAGGTAGTCGGCGGCCGTCAGCGGATGCGCGTGCCCGGTGGCCTGCGCGTAGAAGCGCCTCTCGTCGACGATTCCCGAGTACGTGACGTGGGTGGCGTCGTCGCCCATCCCGGGTGAGTTTGCTGCCCACAGCGCCCAGCCGGCGGTTCCCAGCCACAGTGCGCCGGCGGCGCCGGCCACCCAATAGCCCGTCTCCCGCGAATAATCAGCGCCGTCGGGAATCACCACCGGAATGACGGCCACCGGCGCCAGCAAACAAAACAGCGGCGCCAGCAGGACCCGCGCGTGCATGAAATCGCCGCCCTGGCGGATCCAATAGAAGCCCTGCAGCAGGCCGCTGACGACGACGAAGGCAACCACCGCCGGCGGGCTCTGCACCCCCCGCGCCACCCGGCCGTAGTCGGGCGCGAGCACCGGGCGCAGGAACGACGCGCGGCGACGCGCAACCACCAGGAGCGCCCCGAGCGCCACCAGCAACACCACCGGCACCCACACCGCGTAGGGCGCGTTGAAGTTCGAGAGATAGATCATCCCCTGCGACCACTTGTCCCCGGCCGCATCCTTGGCCAGGGCCGTCCCCGGCACCAACAGGCCGTAGTAGCCCATCCGGAAGACCTCGTAGGCCACCGGCAGGAATCCGCCGGCCACCACGACCAGCGCGCGGCGGCGCCAGGTGCGCCCCGCGATCAGCATCATGATCAGCGCCAGCCCGCCCATCAACGCCAGGTCGGGCCGGACCAGAACGCTGAACCCGGCGACGAACGCCAGCGTGCCGATGAACGCCGGGCCGTCCGGACGCCCGCGCACGGCTTGCGCCCAGCACACCATCATCCACCACAGCAGCCCGAGATAGGCCAGCGTCAGGCCGCTCTCCAGGCCGGAGGTGGCGAAGTCACGCGCCGGCGGCAACGCGATGTAGACCAGGGCCCCGGCCGGCAGCATGATCGCCCTGCGGCCCCGCAGGCTGGGCGCGTACAGCCGGCCGGCGCCCAGCATCAAGAACGCCACGCCCAGCACCGAAAGGGTCAGGGCCAGCGCCAGAGCCACGTACTCCATGCGCATCGGCCCCCCGACCCAGCTGCCCGCGTACATCAGATAGGTCCACGCCGTGGAGGTGTTCGCCTCGACCCGCTCGCCCTGATTGAAGACCGGCCCGTTCCCCGCCAGCAGATTGCGCACCGTCCGCAGCACGATGAGCCCGTCGTCGGCGATCCAGCGCCGCTGCCAGGCGCCCCACGCGAACAGGACGGCGACCACCGCCACGCTGACCCACAGCGTGGCCCGCACCATGGTGACGTAAGGGAACAGCGGCCGTCCGGCCCGCCTGATCACCGGCCGGCGCCTCACCCCCGCCCCCACCGCCTGCACCTGGGGACTAGCCGAAGGCAACGGCGGCCCCAACTGTCGCGATCCAGGCCAGCGCCAAGAACTGCAGCACCCGGTCGCGCAACGCTATGTCCTCGGGCTCCCCGGCCAGCCCGCCGTCGACGTCGACCGCGTAGCGCAGGACCGCGATGGTGAAGGGGACCATCGACACCACGAACCAGCCCGCCTCGCCGTGTTCGCGCTCGAACGCCCACAGCCCATAGCACAGCACCACCGCGGTGGCCGACATCGTCCAGACGAATCGCAGATAGGTGCTGGTGTAGCTCTCCAGCGCCTTGCGGATCGCCGCGCCGGTGCGCTCGGCAAGTTGCAGCTCGGCGTAGCGCTTGCCGGCCACCATGAACAGCGACGCGAACGCGGCCATCAGCAAAAACCACTGCGAGAGCCGGGTGTCGGTGGCCGCACCCCCGGCGATGGCCCGCAGCAGATACGCCGACGACACGATGCAGATGTCCATCACCGCCTGGTGCTTGAGGCCGAAGCAGTACGCCAGCTGCATGGCGAGGTAGACCACCATCACCAGCGCCAGGTTCGGCGTCAGCCACCAGGCCAGGCCGAGTGACACCACCCCGAGCGCGACGGCCAGGGCGTAGGCCAGCCACTCGGGCACCACGCCGGCGGCGATCGGGCGGAACCTTTTGGTCGGGTGTTCGCGGTCGGCCTCGACGTCGCGGACGTCGTTGATCAGGTATATCGACGAGGCCGCCAGGCTGAACACAACGAAGGCCACCGACACCTGCATCGCCAGTTGGCCGTAGTCGTAGCGGTGGCCGCGGCCCGCCGCGCTCAGCGGCGCGGCCAGCACCAACACGTTCTTCACCCACTGCCGCGGGCGGATCGCCTTGACGACCCCGGTGATCACATTGCCCGGGGGCCCGGTCACCACGTCTTCGCTCATTCGACGCACCTCTTTCGGGACCTCTCGCCGATCCGGCCCGTGATCCGGGCGACCGCGGCGCCAAGGGCGACGCCGAAGGCCACGTCGCTGGGGTAGTGCACCCCCAGGAGCATCCGCGACAGCGCCATCGGCGGTATCAGGACCGCGGCGCACATTCCTCTGGGCAACCCGGTGACCCGCCCCATCAGGATGGCCGCGGCCGTGGTGGAGGTGGCGTGCGCGGAGGGAAAGCTCAACTGGCTGGGTGTGCCTACGTTGACCGCGACGGACGGATCATGCGGCCGTGGGCGCCGCACCAACCGCTTGATCAGCACGGCGGCGGCGTGCGCGGCGAACGCCCCGGCCCCCACCATCAGCCAGTCGCGGCGACGTCTCGGCATCAGCGCCGCACCGAGCAACGCGACGGCCACCCAGCCGATGCTGTGCTCCCCGAAGTAGGACAGCCCCCGCGCCACGGTCAGCACGCCGGGGCGGTCCGCCAGCGCCGACTGAACGGCCACCAGCGCGGCCACTTCGCCGCGCGGAGCGGCCGATTCAGCCATGCTCGGGTCTTTTGTCGGGCTCATCGTGCGCCGGCAACAACGCCGTCTCCCACTTCTGCTTGCTGGACAGCACGGGCAGCGCCTCCCGGTACACCCGACGCATCTCGTCGAACCGGCCCAGCAACAGACGCTGGCGCCGCAGCGACTTGAGCAGCAGCGAGACCATCTTGCGGCGGTCGCGCTGCCGGTAGACGACCCCGCATCCGTCGGCGGTCGTCACGGTCACGCCGTCGACGGTGCACAGCCGGAACCACCGCGCGTCCTGCGTGGGCACGTTGTACTCCGGCCGCAGGTGAGCCGCCGGGTCGGCCTTGGTCATGTTGTGCAATACCCCGCGGGACAGGCGGTAGCCGATGGAGACGGGGTTGACCGGTGGCTTCATCGCCTTGCTCCGGTGCAGTGGTTGCGGCAGCTCGCTCGCCGCGGGCAGCACGACCGCGTCCGGGTACTCCTTGCGCATCCGGTGCACTTCCGGCAGCGCGCTCTCCAGGATCGAAAAGATGTGCTCGGGGCCGGCCAGGAAGTCGTCAATGGCCTTGTTCTGGATCGCTACCGTCGAATATTCAAGGCAGGCAAGGTGTTTCAGCGTCGCCTTGAGGTGGCTGCGGACCAGGCCGGTGACATCACCGTCCCAGTGCATCGCCGCCACCACCAGCCGGTTGCGCAGGTGAAAGTAGGCCTGCCAGTCGATGGCGTCGTCCTTGTCGCTCCAGGCCATGTGCCAGATCGCCGCGCCGGGCAGGGTGACGGTCGGGTACCCGCGCTCGGCGGCCCGCAGCCCGTAGTCGGCGTCGTCCCATTTGATGAACAGCGGCAACGGCTGCCCGAGCTCCTCGGCGACCTGCCGCGGGATCATGCACGTCCACCAGCCGTTGTAGTCGACGTCGATGCGGCGGTGCAGCAGCTTGCTTCGGTCGTTGTTGTCGTTCAACGGATATTCGGCGAAGTCATGGTCGTACTCGGCGTGCGGCGCGGAGGTCCACATGAAGTTCGACCGGTCCACCACCTCGCCCATGATGTGCAGGTGTGACGGCTCCTGCAGGTTGAGCATCTGACCGCCCACCAGCATGGGGCTCTTGGCGAAGCGGTGCATCGCCAGGACCCGCAGGATCGAGTCCGGCTCGATGCGGATGTCGTCGTCCATGAACAGGATCTGTTGGCAGTCGGTGTTTTTCAGCGCTTCGTACATCACCCGGCTGTAGCCGCCGGAACCGCCGAGGTTGGGCTGGTCGTGGATGGACAGCCGATTGCCCAGCCGGGCGGCCGCGGCGGGAAAGTCGGGGTGATCGCGCACCTTGCGGACCCCTTGGTCGGGCACGATCACGGCCCCGATCACCGCGTCCACCAACGGGTCCGCGGTCAGCGTGCTCAGCGCGTTGGCGCAGTCGGCCGGGCGGTTGAACGTGGGAATGCCGACGGCGATGTTGGCCGTGCCCGGGGCGGGCTCGGTCGCATACCAACCGCCGCTGAGCAGGGTGACCTTGCTGTCGGTGGTGATGTCGAACCAGATCCAGCCGCCGTCCTCGAACGGCTTCAGCGCAACCTCGATCTCGGCGACCGCGGGTTCGTCCTCGCCGCCGGCGAATTGGCGGCCCTCGACGAAGATGCGCGCCCCGGTGGCCTTGGTCCGGTAGACGTCGACGCGACCGGACCCGGTCAGCTCGACGCGCAGCACCACCGACTGGCAGATCGACCAGCGGCGCCAGTAGCTGGCGGGGAATGCGTTGAAGTACGTGGCGAACGACACCTCGGACTCCGCGCCGATCTGCAGCGACGTGCGTGACGTCGCGTGCGCGCGCCGGGCGTTGGTCGTCGACTCGTCGAGGTACAGCTTGCGCACGTCGAGCGGTTCACCGGGACGCGGCAGGATGATGCGGGACAGCAGGCTGACGGCGCTCATATCCGCGCCCCCTCGTCCTCGACGAGGGCGGCGCCGTCGCGCAGGTGCGGCGCCAGGGTGTTGTCGTACATGTTCAGCGCGCTGGCAATGGCCATGTGCATATCCAGGTATCGGTAGGTGCCCAGCCGGCCACCGAAGAGCACCTTCGATGACGCGGTCTCGGACTTCGCCCTGGCTCGGTAGGCGGCCAACAGGGCGCGGTCGGCCTCGGTGTTGATCGGGTAGTAGGGCTCGTCGTCGTCCTCGGCGAACCGGGAGTACTCGCGCATGATGACGGTCTTGTCGGTCGGGTAGTCACGCTCGGTGTGGAAGTGCCGGAATTCGTGGATGCGTGTGTATGGCGGGTCCGGGTCGTTGTAGTTCATCACCGGGGTGCCCTGGAAATCACCGATCGGCAGCACTTCCACCTCGAAGTCCAGGGTGCGCCAGCCCAGCCGGCCTTCGGCGTAGTCGAAGTAGCGGTCCAGCGGACCGGTGTACACCACGGGGGCCTGCGGGCTGTCCGCGCGCAGTTGGTCGCGCACGTCGAACCAGTCGGTGTCCAGCCTGACCTCGATGCGGTTGTCGGCGGCCATGTTCTCCAGCCACGCGGTGTAGCCGTGGACCGGCAGGCCCTCGTAGGTGTCGCTGAAGTAGCGGTTGTCGAACGTGTAGCGCACCGGAAGACGGGTGATGTTGGACGCGGGCAGTTCCTTGGGGTCGGTCTGCCACTGCTTGGCGGTGTAGTTCTTGATGAACGCCTCGTAGAGCGGCCGGCCGACCAGCGAGATGGCCTTCTCCTCGAAGTTCTGCGCGTCTGCGGTGTTGATCTCGGCGGCCTGCTCGGCGATCAGCTGCCGCGCTTCATCCGGAGTGAAGTACCTGCCGAAGAACTGCGACACCAGGCCCAGTCCCATCGGGAACTGGTAGGCCTGGCCGTTGTGCATCGCGAACACCCGGTGCCGGTAGTCGGTGAACTCGGTGAACTGGCGCACGTAATCCCAGACCCTCTTGTTCGAGGTGTGGAACAGGTGGGCGCCGTACTTGTGCACCTCGATGCCGGTCCGGGGCTCGGCCTCGGAATACGCGTTGCCCCCGATGTGCGGGCGCCGGTCGACGACGAGCACGCACTTTCCGAGTTGGGTAGCCACGCGCTCGGCGATGGTCAGGCCGAAGAATCCGGAACCGACGACAAGAAGATCGAAACGAGCGGTCATCGGTTGCTTAGGGTATCCGACCGCACGGGCCTAACCCATTTGGCGAGGCCAGGGAGTCCGGGTTAAAGGCAAAAGACGAGGGCTTTGGAAGACCCGGATCGCCGGTCACAGTCGGAGTCGCAATTACCTCACGATTCAATATCAGCACTCTAGTCACACCAATCCCACTCGTACCATCGACTCTGTGTGCTTCATGCCGGATAGGACAGGCAGGAGACGCCGACACAACACAGTTCCAATAGTTGTCCAGATTTGAGGAGACTTCCGTGCCGAACCGACGCCGACGCAAGCTTTCGACAGCCATGAGCGCGGTCGCCGCCGTGGCAGTGGCGAGTCCTTGCGCATACTTCCTTGTCTACGAATCGACCGCCGACAGCAAGCCGGCCGAGCACCACGAGTTCAAGAAGGCCGCGGTGATGTCCGACCTGCCCGGCGAGCTGATGGGTGCGCTGTCGCAGGGCCTGTCGCAGTTCGGGATCAACCTGCCGCCCGTGCCCGCCTTGAGCGGGACCGGGACCGGCACACCGGGCCTGGCCAGCCCCGGGCTGGGCAGTCCGGGGCTTACCAGCCCGGGCTTGACCAGCCCGGGCCTCACCAGCCCGGGTCTCACCAGCCCGGGTCTCACCAGCCCGAGTCTCACCAGCCCGGGTCTCACCAGCCCGGGGTTGACGAGCCCGGCGCTGACCAGCCCGGGCCTGACGAGCCCGGCCCTGGCGAACCCGGGATTGCCGCCCACCACGCCCGGGGTGACCACTCCCGGCGCGGTGCCCACGACCCCGGCCGCCGGACTCAACCCGGCGCTGACCAGCCCCGCTGGCGTCACACCCGGGATCGGCAGTCCTACCCTGTCGCCCAGCGAGGTACCGATCGACTCGACGACCGGGTTGGACCCGGGCGCCGGCGGCACCTACCCGATCCTCGGTGACCCGTCGACGCTCGGCGGCACCTCGCCGATCGCGTCGGGCGGCACCGGGGGCGGCGGCTCGGGCGGTGGGGGCGGGCTGGTCAACGACCTGATGCAGGCCGCCAACCAGCTGGGCGCCAGCCAGGCCATCGACCTGCTCAAGGGCCTGGTGATGCCGGCCATCATGCAGAGTGTCCAGCAGGGCGCCGCGGGTGGTGCGCCGGGTGCCGCGTTGCCGGCCGCCGCCGGTGCGCTGCCGGGTGCCGCCAAGGCCTTGCCGGGTGCCGCGGCCGCCCTGCCCGGTGCCGCCGCGGGCGCGCTGCCGGGCGCCGCGGGTGCGCTGCCCGGCGCCGCGGGTGCCCTTCCGGGCGCCGCGGGTGCCCTGCCCGGTGCCGCCGCCGGCGCGCTGCCGGCCGCCGCGGGCGCGCTGCCGGCCGCCGCGGGTGCCCTGCCTGCCGCCGCGGGTGCCGTGCCGGGCGCAACCGGCGCCCTGACCGGTGCCGCCGCGCCGGCTTTGCCCCACTAGGACCGGGAGGAACCTGTCCCCTGACGGCACCGCAGAGCCCGCATGGGCCGGAACGTGCAATCCGGCCGGCGACCCAACCTCTGCGGTGCCGTCGAACAGGTTTTCGGGGACTTGTCGGCGCCAGTATCGTGTCGCCTCATAAATAACACCAGAAACAAAAGTAACATCAGCTGGTGTCGTCCCGCAGTCGCGCACCAACGATGTTGCTCACCGCCATCGCGGCGACCGTCGTCATCGTCTCGTGGGTGGGCGACGCAACACACGACCGCGGCGCGCCGGAGCCGCCGCGGGCCCAGGACACCCAGCTCGCCGAGCAGCCGCTGGTCGGGCTGGGGGGCGGGGTCACGGTTCGCGAACTCACCCAGGGCACGCCGTTTTCGATGGTCGCGCTCACCGGCGACCTCGCCGGCACGTCCACCCGGGTCCGCGCGAAACGCCCCGCCGGTTCGTGGGGGCCCTGGTATCAGACCGAGTATGAGACGGCGGCTCCCGACGCCGGCCCGGCGGGCGACGACGAGCCGGCGGGGCCGGCCCGCCCGGCCGCGCCGGCCGAGGGGCCGCGCAGCACCGACCCGGTGTTCGTCGGCACCACCACGACGGTCCAGATCGCGGTCACCCGCCCGATCGACGCGCCGGTGACCCTGGGCGGCGTCGGGACGGCCCACGACGGCCTGGGGTACAAGCCGGTAAGCAGGGAACAGCCCTACGGGCAGAACATCTCCGCGATCCTCATCTCGCCGCCGCAAACGCCGGCCAGGACGCACTGGACGCCGCCGACCGGGGTCATGATGCCCGGGCAGCCACCCACCATCATCAGCCGGGCGGAGTGGGGCGCCGACGAGTCGCTGCGCTGCGGTAGTCCGCAGTACGACAACGGGATTCGCGCCGCGGTCGTCCACCACACCGCGGGCAGCAACGACTATTCGCCGCTGGAGTCGGCCGGGATCGTCAAGGCGATCTACACCTACCACAGCAAGACCCTGGGCTGGTGCGACATCGCCTACAACGCGCTGGTCGACAAGTACGGCCAGGTGTTCGAGGGCAGCGCCGGGGGCCTCACCAAGGCCGTCGAGGCCTTCCACACCGGCGGATTCAACCGCAACACCTGGGGCGTGGCGATGATCGGCAACTTCGACGACGTACCGCCCACCCCGATCCAGCTGCGAACCGTGGGCAGGCTGCTCGGCTGGCGGCTGGGCCTGGACGGCGTCGACCCCAAGGGCAAGGTGGCGCTGGAGTCGGCCGGTAGCCACTACACCACGTTCGCGGCAGGCACCATCGCGAACCTGCCCACCATCTTCACCCACCGCGACGTCGGCAACACCGATTGCCCCGGCAACGCCGCCTACGCGCTGATGGACGAAGTCCGCGATATCGCAGCGCATTTCAACGATCCGCCCGAGGAGCTGATCAACGCGCTGAAGGGCGGGGCCATCTACGACCACTGGCTCGCGACGGGAGGGATGAACAGCGTCCTGGGGGCACCCACCGCTCCGGAAGACAGCGGGGAGGGTGACGCCCGCTTCGTCACCTTCGCCAAGGGCGCGATGTACTGGTCGCCCGAGATCGGCCCGGAGCCGGTGACCGGCGCCATCTACGACGCGTGGGCGTCACTCAGTTACGAGCGGGGTCCGCTGGGGTTGCCGACCAGCGCGGAAATACAAGAGCCGCTGCAGATTACGCAGAACTTTCAGCACGGAACCCTGAACTACGACCGGCTCACCGGGAACGTCACGTCGGTCGTCGACGGCATCGCGACGCCGTTGTCGACGCAATCCCCGAGCGGTCCCGAGGTGCCGCCGGAACACTTCTCGCTGCCGAGCCACCCCACCGCAACTTAGCGAGCCTCCGGTCGTTTCACGCTCGATGTGTCCGCCGTCACAGTAGGCTCGACCCGCCTGGCAACGGGGTTGGGATCGAGGCGAGGGGAGACGGTCGTGTCATTCGTGGTTACCGAACCGGAGATGGTGACGGCCGCGGCCGAGCGCCTGGCCGGCATCGGCTCGAACCTGGGTGAGGCAACCGCGGCGGCGGCGGGGCCGACGACCGGGGTCGCGGCGGCGGCCTCCGACGAGGTGTCGATCGCGATCTCCGAGGTATTCGGCAGATTCGGCCGGGAATTTCAAGTCCTCAGCACCCAGGCCGCGGCGTTTCAGGACGAGTTTGTCAGCCTGCTGAACGGTGGCGCGGCGGCCTACCTCGGCACTGAGCTCGCCAACGCCGAGCAGAGCCTGATGACCGGCCTCCCCGCCGCGACCGCCGCGTCCGGCCTGGCGGCCGCAGCCCCGGGCGGCGCGTACGGGCAGTTGATTGCCAACACGTCGGCGAACCTGCAAACCCTCTTCAACACCTGGTCCGCCGACCCCTTCCCGTTCCTGCGCCAGGTTCTCGTCAACCAGCAGGGTTACTGGCAGCAGATCGCGGCGGCGCTCACCACCACCATCGAGAACTTCCCCGCGTTCCTGGCCAACCTGCCGGCGGCCATCCAGGCCGGCATCCAGCAACTCCTCGCGTTCAACCCCGCGTATTACGTCCAGCAGTTCATCACCACGCAGATCGGCTTCGCCCAGGCATTCGCCACCAACCTCTACGCCGCGGCGACCGGGATCGTGGCCGGCCTGCCCGCTTTCGGCGCGCAGCTGCAGGTGGCCCTTCAAGCCGTCCTGGCCGGCGATTACTTCGGGGCGGTGCAGGACGTCGGGCAGGCCTTCGCCAATCTCTTTGTCACAGGATTCAATCCGGGCACCGTGATGATCAGCGCTCCGATTCCCCCGTTCCCTCCCACGGTCACCGCCACGGTGAATCCGACCCTGCTTGGCCCGCTGGGGAATCTGTTCGCCCTCGCAAACATCCCCGGACAAGAGGCGCAGTACTTCACCAACCTGATGCCACCGTCCATCCTCCGGCAGATATCGCAGAATCTCACCAACGCGCTCAATGTGCTTACGATCCCGACGATTTCGGCGACCGCGACGTTGCCGCTGGGAAACCCGGAAACCGGGTCGCTGAGCGTCTTCTTCGGATTGCCGTTGGTGATCACCTACGCCGCCGCGGGCGCGCCGCTCGCCACCCTGGGCGGGCTGGCAACCTCCGCGACGGCCGTTCAGCAGGCTCTGTTGGCCGGCAACGGCGCGGCGGCGCTCGGTGCGCTCGTCAACAGCCCGGCCGTCGTGGCGAACGCCTTCCTCAATGGCGAAACGATCGTGGATATGACGATCCCGGTGCCGACGGGCCTGCCATCGCCGTTACCGGCCTCCATACCGATCGTTCTGCACTTGCCGTTCGATGGGATTCTCGTTCCGCCCCACCCGCTGACGGCGACGATCGACTTGGGCATCTTCGGGCAACTTCCCGTGACCATCTTCGGGACGCCGTTCATGGGAATCGTTCCCCTGATGGTCAACTACCTGCCCCAGCAGCTCGCGGCGTCCATCACGCCGACGGGTTAGCGCGCTGAAGCCCGATTGCCCGCCTAAAGCCACCAGCGTTCCAGCACCCGCCCCACCCCGTCGTCGGTGTTGGGCGCGGTAACCTCGTCGGCGGCGGCCAGCACGTCGGGATGCGCGTTACCCATCGCCACGCCGTGACCGGCCCAGCGCAGCATCGGGAGATCGTTGGGCATGTCGCCGAACGCCACCACCTCTTCGCTGGTGATCCCCTGCGGTTTGGCGATCTCCTCGACGCCGCTGGCCTTGCTGATCCCCAGCGGCACGATCTCCACCAGCCCGTTGTTGGTGGAGTAGGTGATATCGCCCTCGATGCCGACATGTTCGGCCAGTGCGGCTGCCATGTCCGCGCTGCGGGCACCGGTCTTGCGGATCAGCAGCTTGATCGCCGGGGCGCTCAGCAGATCCTGGATCGACACCTCGGTGTTGTCCGGATTGAGCCACGCGTGCTCGTAACCCGGCGAGCTGATGAATTGGGGGGTGGCCGTGTCATGGGCGCGTTCGCCGATCCGCTCGACGGCCAGGCCCGCCCCCGGGATGACGCGGGTCGCGAGCTCGGCCAATTCGGCCAGGGTGTCGACGGGCAGCGTTCGCGACGACACCACCCGGTCGTTCGCGGGGTCGTAGAGGACGGCGCCGTTGGCGCACACCGCGATCGGTGCGAAGCCGAGCGCCTCCACGACGGGACGAATCCAGCGCGGCGGGCGGCCGGTTGCCACCACGAACTGCGCACCGGCGGCGACGGCCGCGCGCACCGCGTCGCGCGTGCGCGGGCCGATGGCCTCGTTTTCGTCGAACAAGGTGCCGTCGACGTCACAGGCGATCAGCGCCGGCAAGGTCATGGAGGCGGTCCGCCCTTTGCAGTCGTCAGTGCAATCCGCTTTGGCTCTGTCCCGGTCGGGTCACGCCGTCGCTACCGTACCTTTGCGTCCGCTCCTGCAATTCGGCCAACCGGATCGCCCGGGAGTCGTCTTGGCTCGGCGCGCTGCCACCCAGCCGCCGCGGCACCCAATACTGTCCTTCGGGATGCGGATACTCGTCCTGCACCCGGTACAGCAACGCGTTCATCGCCTGCCGCAGCGCGGCGTTGAGCTGCTCGGCGGTGCCCTGGGGCTGCAGCGGGCGGCCGGCGGCCACGGTGATCGGAACCTTGTTGCGGAACACCTTCTTCGGGTGGTCCTTCGGCCAAATCCGGTGAGCGCCCCAGACGACCACCGGGATCAGCGGCACCTGCGCCTCCAAGGCCATCCTCGCCGCCCCGGTTTTGAATTCCCTGAGCTCGAAACTGCGGCTGATCGTCGCCTCGGGGTGCATCCCGATGAGCTGGCCCTCGCGCATGCGCCGCACGGCCACCTCGAGCGCGCCGTGTCCCGCCCGGCGATCCACCGGGATGAGCCGCGCGTGCTTGATCACGTAGTTGACCGCCTTCACGTCGGCCATTTCGGACTTGATCATGAAGTACATGCGCCGGCCGCGCTCCTTGACGGCCAGCATCGTCGGCAGCCAGTCGAGGTAGCTGGTGTGGTTCTGGGCAAGCAGACCACCGCCCCGAGCGGGAATGTTCTCCAGGCCTTGGTAGGTGAATTTCGTTCCCTGCATGGCGACGGCCGGCGGAACGATCCACTCCCCAAACCGGTAAAACGGCTCTGCCATCTCCCTCTCCTTCCCCCTACCGAAACTGATGCGGGGTGCGGTTGGCGGCCTTTCTGGCCGACCGTGCCGCGGCCTCGTCGGCCTCTATCTGAGCCGCCTCGGCCAAAGTCGGCGCGCCACCGCCCAGCCGGCGCGGCACCCAGTAGGCGCCGGCGGGGTGCGGATACCGTTGCTGCGCCTGGTGCAACAGTGCGGTCATCGATTCGCGCACGGCGGCGGTGGTGGTCGCGATGTCCTCGGCCGCACGCAGCGGGCCGCCCACGTGCACGGTGATCGGCGACTTCTTGCGGCCGATGTTCCGCGGATGGTCCTTGGTCCAGATGCGGTGGGCCCCCCACACGATTACCGGCACGATCGGCACGTCCGCCTCGACGGCCATCCGGGCCGCGCCCGTCTTGAATTCCTTGAGCTCGAAGCTCCGGCTGATCGTGGCCTCCGGATAGACGCCGACCAGCTCGCCCTCACGCAGCCGCCGAACGGCGACCGCATAGGCGTCCGCCCCGGCGCCGCGGTCCACCGGAATGGTGCGGGTGTGCTTGATCAGGAAATTGACCACCTTCACCTGTTGCATCTCGGCTTTGATCATGAATCTAAGCCGACGGCGCCGCCGATGCACAGCCAATGCGGCGGGCAAAAAGTCCACGTAGCTGGTGTGGTTGATCGCGATCACGGCCCCGCCCCGGTCGGGGATGTTCTCCTCGCCGTTGTAGGCGATGGGGGTGCCGGTGGCCAGCACCACGAGCCGGGCCAGGATCTCGAGGGTGCGAAAGGTCGGCTCCGCCATCGGCTACTGCTCCGGCGCCCCAGCAGCTCGGGCGCGCCGGGCCGCCCGCGCGGCGGCCTCCTCGGCGTCCATGCGGGCCGCCTCGGCCAGCGAAGGGGCGCTGCCGCCGAGCCGGCGCGGCACCCAGAACTCACCGGCCGGGTGCGGCCCATACATTTCTTGGGCCCGTTCCAGCAGATGTTGCATCCGCGAATGCAACAGCCCCTTCAACTCCTCGACGGCCAGCGTCGGTTCGATCGGTTCGCCCACCAGGACGACGATCGGCACCTTGGGGTGCAGCAGCTTCTTGGGATGGTCCTTGGTCCAGATGCGCTGCGCGCCCCAGACGATGTGCGGAACGATCGGCACCCCGGCCTCGACCGCCATCCGGGCCGCCCCCGACTTGAACTCCTTGATTTCGAAGCTGCGGCTGATCGTGGCTTCGGGGTAGACGCCGACCAGCTCGCCGTCCTTGAGGTTCCTGACGGCGGCCTCATAGGACGCGGCCCCGTCCTGCCGGTCCACGGGAATGTGCCGCAGGCTGCGCATGATCGGCCCGGTGATCTTGTCGTCGAACACCTCCTGCTTGGCCATGAACCGCACCTTGCGCCCGAGGCCCTGCTTGTACGCAGGCAAACCCGCGAAAGTGAAGTCCAGGTAGCCGGTGTGGTTGATCGCGATGACCGCACCGCCGCTCTTGGGCAAGTTCTCCACGCCCGAGACCGTGATCTTCAGACCCTGAATGCGCCAGATCAAGCGGGCGAGCTGAATGATTGTCCCGTATACCGGTTCCACAGCAGTCCAGCCTAGTGCTCCCGGCTGTGAGCCGGGTGAGGTGCGCTGAAGGGGAGTTCATCGCCGCCAACGGCGTCCGGCCGGACCCGGCGCGGATCGATTACCACCGGCGGCTGTGGCGGGCCGAGGATGCGGCCTCGCGCTAAGCTCGGGGGCTGACAAGCCGTCAACCGTCGGCATGCCCCCTTGTCCCCCGAAAGGTATCAGTGCAGGTCACGAGCGTCGGCCACGCCGGATTCCTGATCGAGACCCACGCGGGCACCATCCTTTGCGACCCCTGGGTCAACCCCGCCTACTTCGCGTCCTGGTTTCCGTTCCCGGACAACAGCGCACTGGACTGGGACCGGTTGGGCGACTGCGACTACCTGTACGTGTCCCACCTGCACAAGGATCACTTCGACGCCAAGAACCTGCGCGAGCACGTCAACAAGGACGCGGTGGTGCTGCTGCCCGACTTCCCGGTGCCCGACCTGCGAAACGAGCTGCAGAAGCTGGGGTTTCATCGGTTCTTCGAGACCACCGACTCGACCAGGCACCGGGTCAGCGGGCCCAAGGGCGACCTCGACATCATGATCATCGCCCTGCGCGCCCCGGCCGACGGCCCGATCGGTGACTCCGCGCTGGTGGTTTCCGACGGCACCACAACGGCTTTCAACATGAACGACGCCCGGCCGGTGGACCTGGACGTGCTGGGAACCGCATTCGGCCGCGTGGACGTGCACCTGCTGCAGTACTCCGGGGCGATCTGGTACCCGATGGTCTACGACATGCCCGCCCGCGCCAAGGAGTCGTTCGGCATCCAGAAGAGGCAGCGGGGGATGGATCGCGCCCGCCAGTACATCGCCCAGGTGGGGGCCAGCTGGGTGGTGCCGTCGGCGGGGCCGCCGTGCTTTCTGGACCCCGAGTTGCGTCACCTCAACGACGACCACGGCGATCCGGCCAACATCTTTCCCGACCAGATCGTCTTCCTGGAGCAGATGCGCGCGCACGGGCACGACGGCGGCCTGCTGATGATTCCGGGTTCCACCGCGGACTTCTCCGGCACGACGCTCAACTCGCTGCGCCATCCCCTACCGGACGAGCAGGTGGAGGCGATCTTCACCACGGGCAAAGCGGCCTACATCGCCGACTATGCCGATCGGATGGCGCCGGTGGTGGCCGCGGAGCGGGCCGGCTGGGCCCCCGCCACCGGCGAGCCGCTGCTGGACCAACTGCGCGCGCTGTTCGAGCCGATCATGCTGCAAAGCGACGAAATCTGCGACGGCATCGGCTATCCCGTCGAGCTGGTCATCGGTCCCGAGACGGTGATCCTCGACTTCCCGAAACGGACTGTGCGCGAACGGATTCCGGACGAGAAGGCCCGTTACGGTTTCGCCGTCGCGCCGGAGTTGGTGCGCACGGTGCTGCGCGATCACGAACCCGACTGGGTCAACACGATCTTCTTGTCCACCCGCTTCACCGCGTGGCGCGTCGGCGGCTACAACGAATACCTGTACACATTCTTCAAGTGTCTGACCGACGAGCGGATCGCCTACGCCGACGGCTGGTTCGCCGAGACCCACGACGACTCCGCGTCGATCACGCTGGACGGCTGGGAGCTTCAGCGCCGTTGCCCCCATCTCAAGGCCGACCTGTCGAAATTCGGTGTGGTAGAGGGCAACACCTTGACCTGTAACCTGCACGGCTGGCAGTGGCGGTTGGACGACGGCCACTGCCTGACCGCGCGGGGCCACCAACTGCGAAGCTCGAAGAAATGAACGCGACTTACGATGACGGCCTGGTCCAGCTGGACCGCGCGGCGATCACGTTGCGCCGCTACCACTTTCCGTCCGGCACGTCGAAGGTCATCGCGCTGGACACGATCCGCGGGTACAAGACCGAGGCGCTGGGCATGTTCATGCAGCGGTTCCGCATCTGGGGCAGCTCCGACTTCCGTCGCTGGCTGCCCCTGGACGTGCAGCGGCCGTTCAAGTCGAGGCTGATCACCCTGGACGTACCGGGGACCTGGCCCAGCCCCGCGCTGACGCCGGCGCGCCCGGACGAGTTCACCGCGCTGCTGGACGAACTGCTGAGCGAGCGCGGTTAGCGCCCCAGGTCGTCCAGCGCCGCGCGAGCGGCGTTGTAGCCCGGGATGAACGTGATCCCCGGCCCGCCGTGGCACCCCGCGCCGCCGAGATACAGCCCCCTGATCGGGATCGGCTGGCCGCGAAAGCCCTTCGGGCCGGGCCGGTTCGGCCCGATCTGGTCCGAGCTCAACAACCCGTGGCAGTAGTCGCCGCCCGGGGCGCCGAACATCACACCCATGTGCCTGGGCGTGAAGGTGGTGTGCCGAATGATGCCGCCCTCGAAGTTCGGCGCCAGCCGGGTGATCTTGTCGATCACCCGCTGGCCCATCTCGACCTTCGTCTGCCCATAGTCGGCACCGCCCTCGATCGGGAACCACAGCGCGAACGCCGATGCGGCGTGCCTGCCCTCGGGCGCCAGGTCCGGATCGTTCTGCGACGGGATCTGCAACACCAC
Source organism: Mycobacterium sp. (assembly GCF_035506235.1). Lineage (GTDB taxonomy): Bacteria > Actinomycetota > Actinomycetes > Mycobacteriales > Mycobacteriaceae > Mycobacterium. The sequence continues at coordinate 2,430 of NZ_DATJPU010000096.1, read as the reverse complement.
CGTCGGGTCGGCCGGCACGATCCCGCGCCGGGCGTCCTCCCACTGCTGCTGGACTTCCTCCGGCGTGCAGAACAGGCCGATGGACGCCTGCATGGCCGGCTCGTTGAGAGCCTCGTAGGGCGCGGCGAACCTGGGCGCCTCTTCCAGCGCGAAGTGCATCTGCAGGTAGCTGCCGCGGTGGTCGATTCCCGCGTACCGCTCGCGGATGTCGGCGGGGAGCGCGGCGGGATCGATCATCTCGTTGAGCGTGACGTCGGGCGCGAGGTTGGAGACGACGATCGGCGCGGCCAGCGTCTCGCCCCCCTCCGTGCGCACTCCGGTCACCCGGCCCCCCGCGACCAGGATCTCGGTGACCCTGGTGCGCAGCCGCATCTCGCCGCCCAGGCTTTCCAGCAGTTCGGCCAGGTGCGAGGTGAGCGCGCCGATGCCGCCGCGCAGCTTCTTCATCTGCATGGTATCCCCGTCGGGGACGCCGAGCCCGAAGGCGAGTGCCGCGGCGCTGCCCGGCGTGGCCGGCCCGCGGTACAGGGTGTTGACGGCCAGCACGGTCATCGACCCGCGCAGCGCGCCGTGTTTCTCGCGGTCCGGCAGGTAGCGGTCCAGCACGTCGGTGACCGAACCGAACAGCATGTCGTCGATGGCCGAGCGCTCGAATTCGTTGGTGGCGCAGGCATACATCTCGTCGAAGGTCTTGGGCGCGGTCCCCGCCTCGAATCGGCCCAGCGCCCGTGTCGGCGCCTGGCTCCAGGCCATCAGCCCGGCCATCCCGTTGACCGCGTCCGCGCCGTGCACCTCGTTGAGGTGGGTGAACAGCTTGATCGGGTCGCTGTACTGGATCAGCGGATCGTCACCGACGCCGCGCACCGCGACCGACATCACCTCCAGGTCGATCGTCTCGAGGGTGTCCAGGCCCAATTCCTCGACCACCACCGACGCCGTCGGGAACTGCACCGAGCCGGCGATCTCGAAGCGGTACCCGTCGAAAAGCTCGACCGTGGAAGCCATCCCGCCCGCATACAGCTTGGCGTCCAGGCACACCGTCTTCAGCCCGGCCTTTTGCAGCAGCACCGCCGCGGCCAGCCCGTTGTGTCCCGCGCCGATGACGATCGCGTCGTATTCAGTCATGTCCCTGCCCTCCAGAAATGGAGGCTGGCACGACCGCCAAGTTTTGTCAATTATGACGAAACGCTATTCAGGCGCCGGCCGCCCAGGCGTCGGTGATGCCGGCGCGCAGCGACTCGAGCGCCATGTGGCACATCCGCGCCAGCTCGCCCAGCGATCGATCGTCGCCGAGCATCCAAAGTTCCATCGCGCCGAAAACCGCGGCCGCGATGCAGCGCGCGGTCACCGCGGCGCGCAACCGCGCGTCGGGGGTGTGCGTCGCCGCCCAGCTACGCCGTTGCAGTTGCTCTTGGATGGCGTCGGCGAAGTCGGCCTGGACTTCCTGAATATGGCGTACGATGCGGCCCGGGTCGAGCTCGCCGCCGCGCAACGCGGCGATTTTCGTCACTGCCTCAACGTCATAGGGAAACGAGAAGACGGCCGACTGCACGGAGTCGATGATCGGCTCTTCGGCGGGCCGGGCGTCGAGCGCGGCGCGAAACCAGTTCAGCCCGGTGTAGTCGGCAAACAGCAAGTCGTGCTTGGACCGGAAGTGGCGATAGAAGGTCCGCAGCGACACCCCGGCGTCCGAGGCGATCTGCTCGGCCGACGTGTCCTCGACGCCCTGGGCCAGGAACCGCACCATCGCGGCCTGGATCAGCGCCTCCCGGGTGCGCTCGCTGCGCGCCGTCTGAGCGGGTCGGACCATGCCAGTAACGTACTCCCTCTGCTTTCTGTCATTATTGACAAAACTTCTTGCCAGGGACGACACTGCGCCCATGGTGTCGCTTCTCGTGCATGCGGTTCTCGGGCTTACTGTCATCGGCTGGATCGTCGCGTCCAACTCGAAGGTTTTCGCGCGGCCGGGCGACGGCCCGTTGTTCTCCCCGTTGGAAGCCGCGTACTACCTCGTTGGCATCGCGTCGGTGGCGCTGGGCTGGTATTTCAACATCCACTTCGTGCAGGAGTACGCAACGGGGTCCACCAACCCGATCTGGGGCCCGGGCAGTTGGGCGCAATACATCCGGCTGATGTTCACCAACCCCGCGGCCAGCTCGGCCAGTCAGGATTACACGATCGCGAACGTGGTTCTGCTGCCGCTGTTCACCATCGTCGACGGCTACCGTCGCGGGCTGCGCCGCCCGTGGCTGTACTTCGTGTCCAGCCTGTTCACCAGTTTCGCGTTCGCGTTCGCCTTCTACTTCGCCACCATGGAGCGGCAGCGCCGGCACGAAAAGGCCCGTGATACTGTAAACGCCTAAGCGTCAATCGGTTTGGTGGCACGCCACCTCTGTCGGCCGCCCGTGACGTCGGTGCGGATGTCGGTGA
>NZ_DATJPU010000095.1:0-9879 GCF_035506235.1 Mycobacterium sp. | reverse complement strand
AAATGAGCCTGCACCGCAACGGTTCTCAGGCCCGGATTGATGCCGACGAACAGCAGCCGAACCCGATCGGAGATCAGGTCCGGCAGGGTCATACCGCTGAAACGTTTCAATTCGTCGCGGGTGAACCGGACCTTGTCCTGTGCGGCGTTGTCCACAGCGCAGTATTGCAAATGCGCGCCACCGCCACCGATTGAGCGGGCCCGAGATCGATCCGCTCAATCGGTGATCGTGGACGCGATCAGTACCAGTGCCTGCGACCCGCGACAGCGCGCCCGGTGCTGCCGAGGATCCACAGGATCGCACCGATGACGAGCAGGATGATCCCGATGGTCCACAGGATGGAGATCTTGAGCAGGAATCCCGCGATTAGCAGGATGATGCCGAGAATGATCATGACGAGCCTCCCCTTCGGTGATGACGGACCTACTAAGACGACCACCCTTAAGGGGGGTAGCAATACACCCCTAGGTAGGTAATGTTGCCGGCATGTCACCGCCAACTTCTCGCGCGCCGATCACCGTCGCGCTGGTCGACGACTACGACGTCGTCGTGAAGGGCGTGGCCAACATGCTCGACCCCTACCGCGACCGCGTCGTGATCGCGGAACTCGACTCCACCATGCCCGTCGAGGACACCGTCGACATCGTCCTGTACGACTCGTTCGCCCAGCCCGAATCCGACCACGAGGAGATCGCGGTCCTGGTTGCCAATCCCCGGGCGCACCGAGTTGTGGTCTACACCTGGAACTTTCACCCAGACCTCGTCGACAGCGCCCGGCGGCAGGGCGCTCACGGGTACCTGTCCAAGACACTGCCCGCGCGCGAGCTGGTCGCCGCACTGGAGGCCGTACATTCCGGGCGGGAGGTCATTAGCGAGGCGGCCCCCCGCGCCCGCAGCGCGCCCGGGCTGGACTGGCCCGGCCGCGGCGAGGGGCTCAGCGACCGCGAGGCGGAGATCCTGGCGCTGATCACCCAGGGCATGAGCAACGCCGACGTCGCGCGCCTGACCTACCTGAGCCCCAACACGGTGAAGTCCTACATCCGCACGATCTACCGCAAGCTGGGCGTCGCCAGCCGCACCCAGGCCGTCTTGTGGGGCGTCAACCACGGCTTCACCCCGGACCATCACCGCATCGAGCACTGGCGCGGCGGCCCCTAGCCGACCCGCCGCCAGAGTGTCGTCACGTCTGCTCGCGCACTGAGAGAATCGCGAACGAATGGCCTTGCAGCACGGTGGAATCGGTGCCTGCCTTCGGCTCGCCCCACGCGAGGACCACGTCCCCGGCGATGGGCACCGTCACCGGCTCGGCGCCCAGGTTGCATGCGATGCGCAACGCGCCGCGGTGAATGGTGATCCAGCGTTGCTCTTCGTCGTAGTCGACGGCGAGGTGCTCCAGCCAGGGGTCGACCAGGTCCGCGTCGTGGTGGCGCAGGGCGATCAGGTCCCGGTACACGCGCAGCACGCGGGCGTGTTCGCCGGCGTCGAGCTCGTCCCACTTCAATTTGGAACGCAAAAACGTCTGCGGATCCTGGGGATCGGGAATCTCGTCGGCATCCCAGCCGTGTTCGGCGAACTCGGCCTTGCGTCCCTCCGCGGTGGCCCGGGCCAGCTCCGGTTCGGTGTGCGAACTGAAGAATTGGAACGGGGTCGACGCGCCCCATTCCTCGCCCATGAAAAGCATTGCGGTGTAGGGCGACCCGAGGGCGAGGGCGGCCTTGACCGCGAGCTGGCCGCCGGTCAGGTTCTGTGACGGGCGATCCCCGAGCGCCCGGTTGCCGACCTGGTCGTGGGTGCAGGTGTAGGCGACCAGCCGGGTGGCCGGGATGCCCGACTTTTCCGTGGTGTCCAGCGGCCGCCCGTGGCGGCGGTGCCGGAACGACGAATAGGTGGCGGCGTGAAAGTAGCCGTGCCGCAGCGTTTCCGCCAGCGTGGCCAGCGACCCGAAGTCGGCATAGTAGCCCTGGCGCTCGCCGGACACCGCGGTGTGGATGGCGTGGTGGATGTCGTCGGACCACTGCGCGGTCAGCCCGTACCCGTTGCGCTCGCGCGGGGTGATCAATCGCGGGTCATTGAGGTCGCTTTCGGCGACCAGGGACAGCGGGCGGCCGAGCTGGCTTGCCAGCGAGTCGGTTTCGGTGGCGAGTTCCTCGAGAATGTGGATGGCCGTGGTGTCCACCAGCGCGTGCACGGCGTCCAGGCGCAGCCCGTCGGCGTGGAAGTCGCGCATCCAGCGCAGCGCGCAGCCGATGATGTAGCGGCGCACCTCGTCGGAGTCGGCGCCGGCGATGTTGATGCCCTCGCCCCACGGGTTGCTCGCCGACGACAGGTAGGGCCCGAACCGCGGCAGGTAGTTGCCCGACGGGCCGAGGTGGTTGAAGACTGCGTCGATCAACACGCCCAGGCCGCGCGCGTGGCACGCGTCGACGAACCGGACCAGGCCGTCGGGACCGCCGTAGGGTTCGTGCACGCTGTACCACAGCACGCCGTCGTAACCCCAGCCGTGGGTGCCGGCGAAGGAGTTGACGGGCATCACCTCGACGAAGTCGATCAAGAGATCGACCAGATAGTCCAGCCTTTCGATGGCGGCGTCGAAAGTGCCCGTCGGCGTGAACGTTCCGACGTGCAACTCGTAGATCACGGCTCCTCCGATGGACCGGCCGGGCCACTCGCCGTCGGTCCAAGCCGCGCCGGCCGGGTCCCACAGCTGCGACCGGGCGTGCACCCCGTCGGGCTGGCGGGGCGAGCGGGGGTCGGGCAGCACGGTGGGGTCGTCGTCGAGCAGGTATCCGTACCGGGCGTCCCGGGCCGCCTCCACGTCGGCGTGCCACCAGCCGTCGTCGGAGCGGGTCATCGGGTGCACCGCGCCGTCGACGTCAAGGCGCACCAGCGCGGGCCTGGGCGCCCACACCCGGAACTCAGTCATGGCGGCGCTCCAGCAGCACCACGGGGAGGTCCGAGAACAGTTGGGCGGCCGAGGTCGCCCCGCTGGCCACGGCGCCGCTGAGCGCGTCGGTCCAGGTGCCCTCGGGCAGCGGCACCACGGTATTGCCCCAGCCCTTTTCGGCCAGGCGCACGGTCCAGCGGGTCACCGCGACCAGGACGTCGTCACCGCGGCGAAAGGCCACGACGTGGTCGCTGGCCTCGCCGTCGGCGAGCACCGGAACGTGGTCGCCGCGCAAGAACGTGTCGGGGCGGGAGCGCCGCACCCGAAGCGCCGTGGTGACGACGCGAATCTTGGGATGGTGCAACTCCGTCAGCGCGGCCCTGCGGGCGGCAAAGTCGACGGCGCGACGGTTGTCGGGGTCGACCAGGCTGTCGTCCCACAGCTCGGTGCCCTGGTAGATGTCCGGTATGCCCGGCACCGTCAGCGCGAGCAGCTTCTGGCCCAGCGCGTCGCTGGCCGCGTGCGAATTGAGTTGGGTAACCAGTTCGGTCAGCTGGCCGGCCACCGGGCCGTCGAGCACGGTGTCCAGCCAGCGGTGCACGGCGTCCTCGAAGGCGGCGTCCGGGTCGTTCCACGAGGTGTGCCAGGCCGCCTCCCGGATGGCCTTCTCGGCGTAGGCGTGCAGCCGGCCGCGCAGCTCGCCGGTGACCTGGCCGCTCACCGGCCAGACGCCAAAGACGTTCTGCCACAGGAACCGTCCGGTCGCGGGATCGGGGGAGGGGGCCTTGACCTCCCAGCGGGCGAGGAACTCCGTCCACAGCGACGGCACCTGGGACAGCACGCCGATGCGGGCCCGCACGTCCTCGCCGCGCTTGGTGTCGTGGGTGGTCAGCGTCGTCATCGTGTGCGGCCACAACCGGGCGCGGGTGGCGGCGCTGTGGTGGAACTCGGCCAGGCCGACGCCGAAACGATGCGGTTCGCCGCCCACCTCGTTGAGCGACACCAGGCGGGCGTCGCGGTAGAACAGGCAGTCCTCGACGGACTTGGCGGTCACCGCGCCGCAGAGCTGCTGCAGCCGGGTGGCCGGCTCGCCGCCGCGGGTCAGCGCCGCCGCAAGCACCTGCAGCGCCGGCCCCAATTGCGGTGCTGCCGCCTGGGTTTCGGCCAGCGCGGTGGGCAGCAGCGCGACCAGCCCGGGGTAGTCGCAGCGGTAGACCCCGATGTGGGTGAGCAGGGCGGTGACCGCCTCGGGCAGCAGCGGATGATCGGTGCCCGCGGCGGCCGCGACGGCCCGGCGCAGCCTGGCCAGCTCGCTGGCCAACATCACCGTGGCCGTGCGGGTCTTGAGCTCGGCGAGCAGCTGGGGCATCGCGCCGTAGTCGACCCCGGCCGACTCGACTAGCGCGGTCAGCGCGCCCTCGCCGGCCGGGTCGACGAAGACCCCGCCGACCTGACGGAGCACGTCGTAGCCGGTGGTGCCGCCCACCGGCAGCGTGGGCTCCAGCGCCTCGTCGACCGCCAGGATCTTCTCGATGACGATCCAGGCGTCCGGCCCGACCAACTCACGCAGCCGGGTCAGATAGCCGCAGGGGTCGGACAATCCGTCGGGGTGGTCGATGCGCACGCCGTCGACGAGTCCCTCGCCGAACCAGCGCGCGACCTCGGCGTGGCTGGCGACGAACACCGCGGGATCCTCCTGCCGCAGGCCGGCCAGCGAGGTGATCGCGAAGAAGCGCCGGTAGCCGCAGACTCCGTTGCGCCAGCCCACCAACCGGTAGTGCTGGCGGTCGTGGACTTCCGGGCCCGTGCCCCCGCCGGTACCTGGTGCGATGGGCAGCGCCAGGTCGCCCAGCCGCAGCAGGTCCCCGTCGACCTTCAGGTCGGCGGCGTCGTCGTCGGAACCCAAGATCGGCAACACGATTCGGCCGCGCTCGTCGAGGTCCCAGTCGATGTCGAAGAACGACGCGCACCGCGAGTCCCGGCCGTTCCGCAACACGTCCCACCACCACGGGTTCTGCTGGGGGTCCTCGATGCCGACGTGGTTGGGGACGATGTCGATGATCAGGCCCATGCCGCGCTCGCGTGCGGCGGCCGACAACCGCGCCAGACCGTCGGGCCCGCCCAGCTCTGCGGAGACCGTAGTGGGGTCGGTGACGTCATACCCGTGATTGGACCCGCGCGCCGCGGTCAGGACCGGCGAGAGGTACAGGTGGGTCACCCCGAGGTCGTCGAGGTAGTCCAGCAGGTTTTCGGCGTCGGCGAAGGTGAAAGCGAATCCGCTGGACTCACCACGCAGCTGGAGCCGGTAGGTAGAGAGGACTGGTAAGGCCATGCGTCACAAGGTCTTACGAAGTACCAGCAGCGAACGCGAGGGCAGCGACACCTTCTCCTCGGCGTTCACCACCTGGTCGGCTTCACCGACGGGGTCGTTGGTGTCCAGCTCCACGGTCCACTCCCGGGCATAGTCGCAGTTGGGCATCACGAACTCGATCGGTTCTTCGCCCGCGTTGAAGCACAACAGGAATGAGTCGTCGACCACCCGCTCGCCGCGGGCGTTCGGCGCGGTGATGGCGTCGCCGTTGAGAAACACCGCCACACACTTGTGAATGCTTTCACCCCAGTCCTCATGCGTCATCTCGCGGCTACTTGGATTCAGCCAGGCGATGTCGCGGACCTCGTCGCCGCTTCGGATCGGTTCGCCGTCGAAGAACCGGCGCCGGCGAAACACCGGATGGTTCTTGCGCAGGGTGGTCACCTTGCGCGCGAACGCCAGCAGATCTGCGTTCTTGTCGACCAATGACCAGTCCATCCAGGACAATTCGGAGTCCTGGCAGTAGACATTATTGTTGCCGTTCTGGGTGCGCCCGAACTCGTCACCGTGGGCGATCATCGGCGTGCCCTGGCTGACCAGCAGCGTGGCCCAGAAGTTGCGCATTTGGCGCCGGCGCAGTTCCAGGATGTCGGGGTCGTCGGTGGGGCCTTCGACGCCACAGTTCCACGAACGGTTATGGCTCTCGCCGTCGTAGTTGTCTTCGCCGTTGGTCAGGTTGTGTTTGTCGTTGTACGAGACCAGGTCGTTGAGCGTGAACCCGTCGTGGGCGGTGACGAAGTTGATGCTGGCGCTGGGGCGCCGGCCCGTCGCCTCATACAGGTCCGACGACCCGGTCAGCCGGGAAGCGAACTCGCCCAGGGTCGCGGGTTCCCCCCGCCAGTAGTCGCGCACAGTATCGCGATACTTCCCGTTCCACTCGGTCCACAAACCCGGGAAATTTCCGACCTGGTAGCCACCCTCGCCGACGTCCCACGGCTCGGCGATCAACTTGACCTGGCTGATCACCGGATCCTGCTGCACCAGATCGAAGAACGCGCTCAGCCGGTCGACGTCGTGCAGCTCGCGGGCCAGGGTGGCGGCCAGATCGAAGCGGAATCCGTCGACGTGCATCTCGAGCACCCAGTAGCGCAGCGAGTCCATGATCAGCTGCAGCACGTGGGGGTGGCGGGCGTTGAGGCTGTTGCCGGTGCCCGTGTAGTCCTTGTACAACCGCAGGTCCTCATCGACGAGCCGGTAATAGGCGGCGTTGTCGATGCCGCGGAAGTTGATCGTCGGACCGAGGTGGTTGCCTTCGGCGGTGTGGTTGTAGACCACGTCGAGGATGACCTCGATGCCGACCTCGTGCAGGCTGCGCACCATCCATTTGAACTCTGCGACGCTGGAATTGCGGTTTGCCGCGTACTGGTTGTGCGGGGCGAAGAAGCCAAAGGTGTTGTAGCCCCAGTAGTTTCGCAGCCCCAGGTCCAGCAGGCGCGAGTCGTGCAGGAACTGGTGGACGGGCATGAGCTCGATGGCGGTGACGTTGAGCGACTTGAGGTGGTCGATGATCAGCGGGTGGGCCAGCCCGGCGTAGGTGCCCCGCAGCTCCTCGGGGATGCCGGGATGGGTTTGTGTCATGCCCTTGACGTGGGCCTCGTAGATGACGGTCTCGTGGTACGGGGTCAGCGGGGCGCGGTCGGATCCCCAGTCGAAGAACGGGTTGCTCACCACGCTGGTCATGGTGTGGCCGAGCGAGTCGACCATCGGGGGAGTCCCCGGGTCGGCCCCGTCGGCGTTGGGGCCGTCCGGGTCGACTGCCTTGAGGTCGTAGGAATAGAGCGCCTGGCCGAAGGTGAAGTCGCCGTGGAACGCCTTGCCGTAGGGATCCAGCAGCAGCTTGCTCGGGTCACAGCGGTGGCCGGCTGCGGGGTCGAAGGGGCCGTGGACCCGAAATCCGTAGCGCTGACCCGGCGTGATTCTCGGCAGGTACGCGTGCCAGACGTAGCTGTCGACCTCATCGAGGGGGATCCGTGACTCGCTGCCGTCGTCGTCGATCAGGCACAAATCGACCCGCTCGGCGATCTCGGAGAACAGCGAAAAGTTGGTTCCCGCGCCGTCATAGGAGGCGCCGAGCGGATAGGGGGTGCCCGGCCACACGGTGGCCAGCCTTGGCCGGGTCCCGGCGGCGTCACGCGCCGCCGTGCCAGTTCCCGAGCCTGGATTCTTCGTCGGCATCACATGACCTTATCCGCGCCCGCGGTGCGGCGGCCCGTTACCACCAACCGGTGCTGGCCCCGATCTGCCGGCCCAGCTCGGTGGTCATGGTCCGCACGTAGGTGGGCGACAGGTGGTGAGCGCCGTGGTAAATCAGGATGTTCCCCTCGACCGGCCGGCAGACGTCGGCGCGGCAGATCGCGTCCGACATGTCGAGGGCCTTGAGCAGCGGGAACTGCGCGACGAAGTCGAGGGTCTGATTGCGATCGGACAGCACGTCGGAGCGCTTGACCGCGCAGGACTGCGGGCTGCCGCCCTTCTTGGCCAGGCAGTCCGCGGGGTCGAACGGCTTGCCGTTCTTGACCAGCCACGGGGTGTCGCGCATGCCGAGAATCGGAATGTTGTTGTCGGACAACGTTTGCCAGATGCCGATGTAGGTCGCGGGCATCACGTCGCCGGTCTTGATGTTCCACGGCCGGGTCGTCGTGGTGAACACGTAGTCGGGCCGGTCGTCGACCAGCTTGTTCATCGTCCGCTGCACCCACTCGCGGCACTGCATGTACGGGGCGTTGTTGCCCATGATCAGGGGCACTTCCTCGGTGGACAGCGGGCAGCCCATCTTGAGATACGTCACCACTTTGAAGTGATGCAGGCGGCCCAGCAGGTCCAGCGCGGGGAGCCAGTGCTCCGCGTGCGACCCGCCGGCCAGGGCGATGGTCCGCGTCGCGGCCACGTCGCCGTAGGCGCAGTTGACGACGGTCGGGTTGACGAAGTCGCTGATGCAGCCGTCCCGGGTCGAGACCGGAACGTCGTCCTTGACCTCGAGGACGGTGGGCCGCATCGGCAGCGCCGGCACCCGCGCGTGCTCGGTCAGGGCACGCGCGCCGGGGTAGTCCTGCGGGTTGAGGACGCTGAGCTCTTTGCCCGCCGCGCGCAGGACCGTGACGTGCTGACGCCAGGTGAACGACGTTGCGGTCAGCGTGACGCCGAGCAGCACCACCATGGATCCCAGCGCCATCGTCGGGCGGCGCAGGCGAACCCGCCAGGGGATGGTCGCGACGGAGGTCGGCGAGGGCGTGCGGGCGGGTGCCCGGTACCGCAGCGGGTCCTCGACGAGCCGCGTGGTCAGGTAGGCCAGCATCCCGGACACCAGCAGCACCACCGTGCCGTCGACGAAGCCGGCGTGCCGGTGTCCGCTGTAGGACAGCCAGAAGATGAGCAGCGGCCAGTGCCACAGGTACAGCGAGTAGGCCATCGCGCCCAGCGCCACCAGGGGCCCGGCCGCCAGCACCCGATTGGGCAGCGGCATCCGCTCACTGGCGCCGGCCGGCAGGTTGGACCCGGCGAGGACCATCAGCATGGTGGCCCCGACGGGGACCAGCGCCCACGGGCCGGGGAATTCCTTGACGCCGTCGATCAGGGCCCCGCAGGACACGATCGCCGCCAGCGCGACGGTGGCGGCGGCGGTGCGCAGCCACATCGGCCAGCGAACGTGCGGCACCACGGCGCCCACGAGTGCGCCGAGCAGCAGCTCCCAGGCCCGGGCGAAGCTGTCGTAGTAGGCGATCGCCTGATTGTCCTGGTGGGCGACGATCGCGTAGACGAACGAGGCCACCGTCAGCGCGCTGAGCAGGACCAGGAAAAGCGTCCGCAGCCGGGTGCCCAGCGGGCGCCGGAAGAGGTAGGCGCAGCCGGCGATCAGCAGCAGGAAGGCGATGTAGAACTGGCCTTGCACCGACATGGACCAGATGTGCTGCAGGGGGGTGACCGCTTCGCCGGCCCGCAGATAGTCGGACTCGCTGTTGGCCAGCTCCCAGTTCTGGTAATAGCCCAGACTCGCCAGGCTCTGATCGGCGAACGTCTCCCAGCGGGTCTCGGGTTGCACCAGGACGGTCAGCAGCCCGCAGCCGGCCAAGACCACGACGAGGGCGGGAAGCAGGCGGCGGACCAGCCGGACCACCTCGGCGACCGGCGACAGCGACAGCTCCGGGTTGAGCGCGGCGCGCAGGATCTTTCCGCCGAAGAAGAACCCGGACAGCGCCAGGAACACGTCGACCCCGCCGGAAACGCGGCCGAACCAGATGTGGAACATGGCGACGAGGGCGATCGCGATGCCGCGCAGGCCGTCGAGGTCGTAGCGATAGAAGCCCGCGGCGCGCGCAGGCACCGGTTTCGCAGTGGCAACCGGTGGGCGGGGCGGTGACAGGCTCTGCATGGTCGACCGCCAATTTACCGAAAACCGCCACCCGCTCCTGAGGGGAGCGAGTGGCGGGTGCCGGCGCGTTGGGGAGTGCCGCGCTCTCGGGGTTACCGCGTGATGCCGAACGGAGCCGGCTGCACCGGCGCCTGCTGCGTCGGCGGCTGCAGCAGGGGGAGCTGCTGCAAGGGCGCCTGCTGCGTCGGGAGCTGCTGCGCCGGGGCCTGCTGGACCGGGGCCTGCTGGACCGGGGCCTGCTGGAGCGGGGCTTGC
>NZ_DATJPU010000094.1:0-3411 GCF_035506235.1 Mycobacterium sp. | reverse complement strand
GGACATGGTCCCTGGGCTCCCCGATGACGGGGTGCGCACGACCGATCTCGAACGCTGGGCCTTGCCTACGCGCTTCGGGCGCGAGTATTCGGCGGCGTTACGCGAGTCCCCGTGTCTCACTGTTTGGACCGGACTGACTTGTACAGAAATTGTGACGACCGAAGCCGGCGACTCGGTCGACCACCTCGTTATCAAGACACTCGATGGCCGGCAGGGGAGAGTCGTCGCGACTGACTACGTCATCGCGACCGGTGGTTTGGAGGCGACCCGTCTGCTGCTTGTGTCGAACCGCCATCATCCGTCGGGGCTGGGGAATGCCGGCGGGCACCTCGGACGCTGGTACATGTCCCACGTCGAGGCCCGCGTCGCGGCCGTTCAATTCGCCTCGGACGAGGCGATCTACGGATACGAGCGGGACAACGACGGGGTGTACGTGCGCCGACGCTTTACCTTCGATCCGGATCTACAGCGCGAATTACGGATGCCGAACGCTGCCGTCTGGCTGGTGAATGCGCCGATCAGCGACCCGGCTCATGGAAGTGGGATTCTGTCGGGCGTCTACCTCACTCTGATCTCCCCCGTCGGCCGGTTCATGCTCGCGGAGGCGATCCGCGAGGCGCACACCAAGACAGACGGCTCGCCCCGGATCCTCGCGCATCTGCGCAATATCGTGCGGGACCTGTTCCCGTCGATTTGGTTCGCGGTCAGGTTCTCCTATGCGCGGTTCTTCCGCAAGGGCCGGAAGGCGCCCGGTTTTTTCGTGAAGAGCGCGGATAACCGGTACCCACTCCACTACCACGGCGAGCATCTTCCGCACTGGGAGAGCCGCGTCGAGCTGACCGATGAGTTGGATGCCCTTGGGATGCCGAGGCTTCGCACTCATATGCACTTCTCGGAAGCCGATTACGAGGGTGTACGCCAGGCCATGGTCCTGATTGACGAGCACCTTCGCCGCCACGACGCCGGCCACGTGGAGTGGCTGACCGACGATGTCGAGAATTCGGTACATGCGTACTTGGGGGAGAGGGCCGGCTTCCATCAGGCCGGGACCACCCGGATGTCGGACACTCCGGATGGCGGCGTCGTGGATGCCCAGCTTCAGGTCCACGGGGTGCGTGGGTTGTACATCGCGAGCACGTCTGTCCTTCCGACATCGAGTCAGGCCAACCCGACGCTCCTCGGGATTGCACTGGGTGTCCGGCTTGCGGAGCGCCTTAAAGAGGCTCGGATGGAAGGAGTGCCTCGTGAGCGAGCTGCGCACGCGTTTCGTCGCCCCGATCGGTGGCAACCTCACACAACTACCGTGCCCGGTCGAGTCGAGTCGGGGGTGAACAATGATTAGGGCCGGGATCATCGGGCTCGGGAAGATGGGGCTGTCGCATCAGTCGATGGTCAGCGTTCACCCGGATATTCAGCTCGAATCTGTATGCGATTCATCGGGTTACATCTTGGATGTGTTGTCGAGGTACATATCCGTTGCTGGATCGTGTTCGGTGCCTCCAGCCGGCCACAACATCGCGCAAACCAGGCCAGCTGTTCGAGCGGCCGTCGCGCCCTTCCCGCGGTACCACGCGCAGCGCGCGAGCGATTTCACAGGAGAGAGCTGACGGTATGCGTCGGAAGGTGAGACTTCTGAACGTCGACGTCGACGACGTCACGATGGACTATCTGGTCGAGACGTTCCGCGAAGGCGTGATGCTGACGTTGCACGTGGACCACATCATGAAGCTGCAGAAGGACCGAGAGTTCTATGGGTTGCTGCCGAAGTTCGATGTGGTGACCTGCGATAGTCAGATCCTGACCGTTGCGGCCCGCCTGCTGCGCACGCCTTTGTCTCAGCGCGTATCGGGCTCCGATTATTTTCCGCTCTTCTACACCAGGTACAAAAACGATCCATCGATCACAGTCTTCATCTGCGGCGGAGCGCGCGGAGTCGCGGAGATCGCCCGCCGCAACATCAACCGCAAGGTCGGGCGCGAGATGATCGTCGGGACGAGTTCTCCATCTCGGGACTACGAGGATCGTCCGGGGGAGATCGAGAAGCTAATCGACGACATCAACGCATCGGGCGCGACAGTGCTCGTCGTCGGTCTCGGCGGCGGGCGTCAGGAGAAATTCATATTTCAATATCGCGGTCGATTGCCGGGCGTCAAGCTGTTTCTGCCACTGGGCGGAACGATTGACTACGAAGCACAGACTCTCAAGAGGCCGCCCGCATGGGTTACAAATGCGGGCGGCGAGTGGCTGTACAGGTTGTTGCGCCAACCCAGGCAAAGATGGCGCCGGTACTTGGTTCATCAACCGCCCTTCCTGTACCTCTTCACCCGTCAGTTGCTAGGTGTGTATCGAAACCCTTTTGAAGGAGAAGTAGGATCTGCGGTCCAACAACCTCGCGGGTTTGATCACAGTTTGCTTCCGACTTCGCCACGGCGATACGGGTAAGAAACTACGAAGGCCGGCAGTTGCGTCGGGCGGTCGTTTCGGTCAGAGCCATGATGGTTTTCGGGCTGCGCGTCGCCGAGGGAAGTCCCGAGCGTGCAAATCGACGGCATGAGAACCGGACGGAGGTTGCGGGTACCGGCGGTCCTCCTCCCGACCGTGGGGGTTTCGGGCGTTTCGACTCGCCGAAGGTTTGCGGGGGATCGGCGTTTGCATCCGCGTGCTGCTGTGGCAAGTTGTCGAGTCGATCCGAGACCGTCTTCGGACCCAGCTTTTTGAACCCGAAGATCTCGCCTGTCGTAGACCTTCCACGGCGCCAACCTGCGAGAAGGCGAATACTCTAGGCTTGGGTTTTGCTTCCATACCATCCGAAGAGTATGTATACTTTGTTCTGTGAGGATGTTCGGTTTGTGCGGTCGTCGTGCCTGGATCGTCCCGCCGACGAGAGCAGTGGGCTGTTTCTCGGGGATCCCGACCGTCGAAACCAACGACCGCATAAGCGAGCCGGCATGACCACGACGCTTCGCAGCCGAAACGGCCATGCGCCTGTCACCACGCCCAGCCGAAACGGCCATGCGCTTGTCACCGCGCACTCGGTGCTGCCGCCCCCGGAAAAGACCGCTCGGCGTTGGCAGCGCCAGTATTCGAACCGTCTGCGCATCACTGATTCGGTGATCGTCTGCGCGTCGGTAATGCTCGCGCAGTACGTCCGGTTCGGTGAGTCCCCAATCACTTCGGGTTATCCGGGCCAGTTGATGACGCTGTTCTCGGTTCTCTTCGCGGCCCTTTGGCTGTCATCTATCGCAGTGTTTCACACCAGATCACCCCGCCTCATTGGAGCGGGAGTCGATGAGTATCGGCGCCTCACCAGCGCGTCATTCTGGACGTTCGGAATCATCGCGATGGCTACCCTGCTTGCCAAAATCGACGTGGCTCGAGGCTATTTAGCAATTGCGCTTCCGCTGGGCACCA
>NZ_DATJPU010000093.1:0-7371 GCF_035506235.1 Mycobacterium sp. | reverse complement strand
CGTACTGTTAAAGTGTCTTCACCATCCGCCGACACGGCCCGCCGGCGGAAGAACTTAAACCCGGGAGTTGATGTGACTAGCAAGGAATCTGTGAACTCGTTCGGAGCACGCGACACCCTCAACGTCGGCGACAAAAGCTACCAGATCTACCGTCTGGACGCCGTCCCCAACACCGAGAAACTCCCCTACAGCCTCAAGGTCCTCGCGGAAAACCTGCTCCGCAACGAGGACGGCAGCAACATCACCAAGGACCACATCGAGGCCATCGCCAACTGGGATCCCAAGGCGGAGCCCAGCATTGAGATCCAATACACGCCCGCCCGCGTGGTGATGCAGGACTTCACCGGGGTGCCCTGCATCGTCGACCTGGCCACCATGCGCGAGGCCATCGGCGACCTCGGCGGCAACCCGGACAAGGTCAACCCGCTGGCGCCGGCCGACCTGGTGATCGACCACTCGGTGATCGCCGACCTGTTCGGCCGGCCCGACGCGTTCGAGCGCAACGTCGAGATCGAATACCAGCGCAACGGCGAGCGCTACCAGTTCTTGCGTTGGGGGCAGGGCGCATTCGACGACTTCAAGGTGGTGCCGCCGGGCACCGGCATCGTGCACCAGGTCAACATCGAATACCTCGCCAGCGTGGTGATGGACCGCGACGGGGTGGCCTATCCCGACACGTGCGTGGGCACCGACTCGCACACCACGATGGTCAACGGGCTCGGCGTGCTCGGCTGGGGCGTGGGCGGCATCGAGGCCGAGGCCGCGATGCTCGGCCAGCCGGTGTCGATGCTGATCCCCCGGGTCGTCGGGTTCAAGCTGACCGGCGAGATCCAGGCCGGCGTCACGGCCACCGACGTCGTGCTGACCGTCACCGAGATGCTGCGCAAGCACGGCGTCGTCGGCAAGTTCGTCGAGTTCTACGGCGAGGGCGTGGCCGAGGTGCCGCTGGCCAACCGCGCCACCCTGGGCAACATGAGCCCCGAATTCGGTTCCACCGCAGCGATTTTCCCGATCGACGAGGAGACCATCTCCTACCTGAAGTTCACCGGGCGCAAGCCCGAGCAGCTCGCCCTGGTCGAGGCCTACGCCAAGGAGCAGGGCATGTGGCACGACCCGAAGCACGAGCCTGAGTTCTCCGAGTACCTGGAGCTCGACCTCTCCGACGTGGTGCCGTCGATCGCCGGGCCCAAGCGCCCGCAGGACCGAATCGCGTTGTCGGACGCCAAATCCACGTTCCGCGAGCAGATCCCCAATTACGTCGGCGACGACCCCGACAAGAAGGACTACTCGAAGCTGGACGAGGCGGTCGACGAGTCCTTCCCGGCCAGCGACCCCGCGTCCCTGTCCGCCAACGACACTGGCGCCCCGCCGGTGGAGTCGGCCGCCGCGCACGCCAACGGCCGGGTGAGCAACCCGGTGACGGTGAAGTCGGACGACCGCGGCGAGTTCGTGCTCGACCACGGCGCGGTGGTGATCGCCGCGGTCACGTCGTGCACCAACACCTCCAACCCGGAGGTGATGCTGGGCGCGGCGCTGCTGGCGCGCAACGCCGTCGAGAAGGGGCTGGCCTCCAAGCCTTGGGTGAAGACGTCCATGGCGCCGGGCTCCCAGGTCGTCAGCGACTACTACGACAAGGCCGGCCTGTGGCCGTACCTGGAGAAGCTGGGCTTCTATCTGGTCGGCTACGGCTGCACCACGTGCATCGGCAACTCCGGCCCGCTGCCCGACGAGATCTCCAAGGCCATCAACGACAACGACCTTTCGGTGGCGGCCGTGCTGTCGGGCAACCGGAACTTCGAGGGCCGCATCAACCCGGACGTGAAGATGAACTACCTGGCCTCGCCGCCGCTGGTGGTCGCCTACGCCCTGGCCGGGACCATGGACTTCGACTTCGAGTCCGAGCCGCTGGGTAGAGACAAAGAGGGCAACGAGGTGTACTTGAAAGACATCTGGCCGTCGCAGAAGGACGTCTCGGACACCATCGCCTCGGCGATCAGCCAGGAGATGTTCACCAAGAACTACGCCGACGTGTTCAAGGGCGACGAGCGCTGGCGCAACCTGCCCACGCCCAGCGGCAACACCTTCGAGTGGGACCCGGATTCGACGTACGTGCGCAAGCCCCCGTACTTCGAGGGCATGTCGGCCGACCCGGAACCGGTCAAAGACGTCACCGGCGCGCGGGTGCTGGCGCTGCTCGGCGACTCGGTGACCACCGACCACATCTCCCCCGCCGGCAGCATCAAGCCGGGCACCCCGGCCGCGCAGTACCTCGACGAGCACGGCGTCGACCGCAAGGACTACAACTCCTTCGGTTCGCGGCGTGGCAACCACGAGGTGATGATCCGCGGCACCTTCGCCAACATCCGGTTGCGCAATCAGCTGCTCGACGACGTCGCCGGTGGCTACACCCGCGACTTCACCCAGGAAGGCGGCCCGCAGGCGTTCATCTACGATGCCGCGCAAAACTATGCGGCACAAGACATTCCGCTGGTAGTGCTGGGCGGCAAGGAATACGGGTCCGGCTCATCCCGCGACTGGGCGGCCAAGGGCACGTTGCTGCTGGGCGTGCGGGCGGTGATCGCCGAATCGTTCGAGCGCATCCACCGCTCCAACCTGATCGGCATGGGCGTCATCCCGCTGCAGTTCCCCGAGGGCAAGACGGCGCAGGACTTGGGGCTGGACGGCACCGAGGTGTTCGACATCACCGGCATCGAGGCGCTCAACGACGGCAAGACGCCGAAGACGGTGCGCGTCAAGGCCGCCAAAGAGGGCTCTGATGCAGTCGAATTCGACGCGGTGGTGCGCATCGACACCCCCGGTGAGGCCGACTACTACCGCAACGGCGGCATCCTGCAGTACGTGCTGCGCAACATGCTCAAGTCCGACTGAGCCAAGCCGCCTGTGCCGAAGGTCAGCGAGGACCATCTGGCGGC
Organism: Mycobacterium sp.; assembly: GCF_035506235.1. GTDB lineage: Bacteria > Actinomycetota > Actinomycetes > Mycobacteriales > Mycobacteriaceae > Mycobacterium. The sequence continues at coordinate 4,438 of NZ_DATJPU010000093.1, read as the reverse complement.
CCGCCGCCGTCAGATCCTCGACGGTGCCCGTCGCTGCTTTGCCGAATTCGGCTACGACAAGGCCACGGTGCGCCGGCTGGAGAAGGCGGTCGGCATGTCGCGCGGCGCGATCTTTCATCACTTCCGGGACAAGGACGCGCTATTTTTCGCGCTGGCGCACGAGGATGCCGAGCGGATGGCCGAGGTGGCGTCCCGCGAGGGCCTGATCCAGGTGATGCGCGACATGCTCGCCGCGCCGGAGGAGTTCGACTGGCTGGCAACCCGGTTGGAGATCGCGCGCAAGCTGCGCAACGACCCCGTGTTCAGCCGCGGCTGGGCGGAACGTTCCGCGGAATTGGCGGCGGCGACCACCGATCGGCTGCGCCGCCAGAAGGAGGCACACCGGGTGCGCGACGACGTCCCCGGCGACGTCCTGCAGTGCTACCTGGAACTGGTTCTCGACGGCCTGGTGGCCCGGCTGGCATCCGGTGAAGATCCGCGGCGACTCGCCGCGGTCCTCGACCTGGTGGAAAACTCTGTGCGGCGCAGTGATTCTCGCAACTCGGGCCGCGAGCGTAACGCTACTGCGAATGAGGGGACGTGATTTCGCAGTGACGCTACGCTCGCGCGGAGTGGCGCCGAGCCGAAGTGCGGTTGGGGCCGCCGCGGCCGCGCAGCGTGGTGCCGGACTCCAGCAGCATGCTGTGAATCGATCCGTAGGACCTGCCGGTGGTGGCAGCCAGATTGCGAATGCTGGCGCCGCCCTCATACGCGTTGCGTAGTTCGTGCAACGTCTGCTCGCGCGTCTTCTTTGGCTTTCGCACCGCTCCCCTCCCGACTCGGGGTCCACCCCCAAGCACATAGCGTAAGAAGCCGTCGGCGGTCGCGGGCCGGTTTGGCCGAAAAGAAGTCAGGCCAGCTCGATGAGATCCCGGTACTCGTCGGACCAATAGTCCTCGGTGCCGTCGGGCAACAGCACGACGCGTTGCGGGTCGAGGGCCTCGGCCGCGCCCGGGTCGTGCGTCACCAGCACCACCGCGCCCTGATAGCTGCGCAGCGCATCGAGCACCTGTTCGCGCGATGCGGGATCGAGGTTGTTCGTCGGCTCGTCGAGCAGCAGAACGTTCGCGGTGGACGCCACCAGACCGGCCAGCGCGAGCCGGGTCTTCTCGCCGCCGGACAGCGTCCCCGCCGGCTGCTCGAGCTGCGGACCGCTGAACATGAACGCGCCGAGCAGGCCGCGCAGCTCCTGATCGCCGGTGTCGGGCGCGGCATGCCGGATGTTCTCCCACACGGTCGCGTCATTGTCGAGCGTGTCGTGCTCCTGCGCGAAATAGCCGATCCGCAAACCATGTCCGGGCTCGATGGCTCCCGTGTCGGGGTTCTCGACGCCGGCCAGGATGCGCAGCAAAGTGGTCTTCCCCGCCCCGTTGAGGCCCAGCACGACCACGCGGGAGCCGCGGTCGATGGCCAGATCGACACCTGCGAAGACCTCGAGCGATCCGTACGCCTTGCTCAACCCGGAGGCCGTCAGCGGTGTGCGCCCGCACGCGGCCGGCGTCGGGAACCTGATGCGGGCGACCTTGTCGGCGACCCGTTCCTCGTCGAGCGAGGCCATCATCCGATCGGCACGGCGCAACATGTTCTGGGCCGCAACGGCTTTCGTCGCCTTGGCGCCGAGCTTGGCCGCCTGCGTGCGCAGCGCGGCGGCCTTGCGTTCGGCGTTCGCGCGTTCCCGGCGGCGGCGCTGCTCGTCGGTGGCGCGGGCGTCGAGGTACTTCTGCCAGCCCATGTTGTAGACGTCGACCTCGCCCCGCACGGCGTCCAGGAACCACACCCGGTTGACCACGTCGGCGAGCAGTTCGACGTTGTGGCTGATGATCACCAGCCCGCCGCTGTGGCCGCGCAGGAAGTCCCGCAGCCAGCCGATCGAGTCCGCGTCGAGGTGGTTGGTCGGCTCGTCGAGCAGCAGCGTGGTGGACGATCCGGCGCCGGTGTCGGACGCGGCGAACAGGATGCGCGCGAGCTCCACCCGGCGGCGCTGCCCGCCGGACAGCGTGCGGAGCTTCTGCGTCAGCACCCGTTCCGGCAGGCCGAGGCTCGCGCAGATCCGGCCCGCCTCGCTCTCGGCGCCGTAGCCGCCCAACGCCACGAACCGCTCCTCCAGCTGCCCGTAGCGACGGATCGCGCGGTCCCGGGCGTCGTCGTCGGCGACCTCGGCCATCAACGCCTGCTGCTTCTCCAGGTCGGTGAGCAGGACGTCCAACCCGCGGGCCGACAACACCCGGTCGCGGGCCAGCACGTCGAGGTCGCCCTCCTTGGAATCCTGTGGCAGATAACCGATTTCGCCGATGCGGGCCACCGATCCGGCGTACGGCTCGGACTCGCCCGCCAGGATGCGCAGGGTCGTGGTCTTGCCCGCGCCGTTGCGACCGACCAGCCCGATGCGGTCACCGGGCTGCACGCGCAGGTCCGGGCCGTCCGGGGAGAGCAGAATGCGCGCACCAGCGCGGACCTCGAGGTCCGTGGCCGTGATCACGATCGCTCTCCTAGCTGGCTATTTGTCGTCGGTGAACACCGGCGGCCTCTTCTCTGCGCGCGCGGCAACCGCTTCTTCGAAGTTGGCGGTGAGCAGGCGGACGAAGAGCTGTCCCAGGCCTTCGGCTTGCATGTGCCCTTCCAGGCTACCGGCCTCGAGCCCACTCCACAGTGTGCGCTTGGTCAACTCGATCCCCGGCCGCGAGAAGGCCGCTATGCGTGCGGCGATCGCGTAGCAGGTGTCCAGCAGCTGCCCTTCCGGAACCTGACACGACACCAGCCCGATGCGCTCGGCCTCCTCGGCGGTGACGTCGCGACCGGTCAGCATGATCTCGAACGCGCGCGACGACCCGATGGCCCTGGGCAGCAGGTAGCTCAACCCCAGCTCACTGGCCGTCAGGCCGTTGTTGATGCCCGCGGCCCGGAAGTAAGCGCTGGTCGAGGCCACCCGGATGTCCGCGGCCAGCGCCAAACACAACCCGCCGCCGATGGCCGGGCCGTTGACGGCGGCGATCACCGGCTGGTGCAGCCGACGCAGCGCCAGGATGACGTCGTCGAGCAGCTCCATCGACCGCAGCGCGTAGGTCGGTCGGGTCAACCCGTCGACGTTGGGGACCGATCCCGCGGACTTGTGGTCGGCGCCCGAGGAGAACCCGCGACCCGCCCCGGTCAGCACGACGACACGCACGGAGTTGTCGTAGGTGACCTGCTCGAGGGCTTCCTTGAGGGGAACCATGACGTCGAACGCCATGGAATTCATCCGCTCGGGCCGATTGAGGGTTATCAGCGCGACACCGGGCCGTGGTTGCTCTACCAGTACCAGACTCACCCGTGAAAGGTAACGCGTGCGCAGAACGCGCAAGGCTCAGACGTGGCCCATGCCGGTCGTCATCAGGAAAACCCCCAATACGGCCACGACCAGGCCCAGGACGGCCCTCCTGCGGGCCTGCACCCAGTCGTGCACGCGCGACATCGCCGCGCCGGTCCGCGCCGGCGCCACCGCATGGCAGACCAGTGGGATCTCGGCAAACGCCAGCCCGACCAGCGTGTATGCCGCGGCCGCGCTGACCTGGGTACCCAGGGCGGCCCCCGACGCCAGGATCACGGTGAGCGCGGCCAGGTACCGGAAGTCGGTCGTGATCCCGACCCCGACCAGGAACGTGATCCACGGCGGCCCGGCACGCAGCGCCTCCAGGGCGCGCGCCGACAATCGCGAGAACGCCGTCGGTTCGGCCGGGGATGACGGGCCGTCGGCGGGCGTTGCCACAGGTTGACGCACCGAAAAGCCGATCGCTATCAGCGCCGCCACGACCAGCGCGAACACGCCCATCGCGATCTGGATGCCGCCCGCCGTGGAGTTCGAGGTGGCGAGCTGCACCCTGTCCATGACACCGAGCACGACGTCGTGCAGCCCGAAGAGCGCGCCCAGCGCCAGGACGACGCCAACCGTCATCCCGCCGAGCCACAACGCGACCAGATGGAGCATGGGCCGTCGCCGCGAGAACAGCAGCAGGGCGATCCCGATACGTCCCGGGTCCACCCCGGCGACCAGCGCTAACGCCAGCACCGTGCCCCACATGGGCGCGACTCTACCGCGACCGGGGCAGGTCGCGTTTGTGCTTCCGGGCGATTTAGCCGGCGTGCGCGTGACCAGCCGCCAAGTCGCGGTATCGGCGGCGGCCGCGTACGTTAAATGTCTTCGAAACGCCCCACGTGGGTTCGTTTGGTCTGCTACCTTTATCCACCGTTGGGTACGTGTCAGCTACGACTCGATGACACGTCCGGGGTGGGCCGCGCGAGCCGATAATAGCATGGTGCTGGCGCGGAATGCGCTGGGGCGCAACTAGATCCGGCCGATGGAGGTAGGTGCACGAAAAAATCGGGTTGTCGCCGAGTCTATGAATCCGCTATGCCCGGGCGG
>NZ_DATJPU010000092.1:0-7468 GCF_035506235.1 Mycobacterium sp. | reverse complement strand
CGCTTCAGGCGACGGTCATCGTTTACGCGATCGAGGCCGACGTCGTTCGCGCCCGCCACCTGTGGCCCCGTAGCATCGTGCAGCCCCCGCTAACCGACGCCGACAGGTCCTACTACACCTATGCGTTGCGGGCCGAAGCGCAGCGGCCGGAACAACGGGTCAAAATCGGGTACCGGACAAAAGCCGATGCGGGGCAGTGATGGTGGACCTCTTCACCGCGGGTATATGTCCTGGGTGACGTCCCATGCTTTCGTGCTCGGCGGCGGCGGCATGCTTGGAGCCGCCGAAGTTGGCATGGCACGCGCACTGCTGGAGGCGGGCGTGCGGCCGGACTTGGTGTGCGGCACTTCGGTCGGCGCGATCAATGGCGCGGCCATCGCCGCCGATCCCACACCCGAGGGCGCTCAACGGTTATTGGAGATGTGGGAGGCGCTTGGCCGGACCGACATGCTCGGCGGTTCGTTGGTCGGCCGGCTGGCCGGCCTGGTGAGCCGCAGGACGGCGCTGCACGGCAACGGCGCGCTTCGTCGGATGCTGGGAGATCGCCTGCCGGCGCGGACGTTCGAGGATCTCGCTGTGCCGTTTGAATGCGTCGCGGCGAGCATCGAGCGGGCCCGTGAGCACTGGTTCGACAGCGGGGAATTGGTGGAGCCCGTGCTTGCGTCCTGCGCGCTGCCCGGCGTCTTTCCACCGGTCCGAATCGGCGACGAGCACTTCTTCGACGGCGGCCTGGTGAACAGCATCCCACTGGACAGGGCGGTCGCGCGTGGCGCCGACACGGTCTGGGTTTTGCACGTTGGGCGTTTGGAGGAGAATCTCGCCGCGCCGCGGTTCTTGTGGGAGGTCGCGTTCGTCGCCTTCGAGATCTCACGGCGGCATCGATTTTTCAGCGATCTAGAGCGGGTGGGCTCAGAGGTGACCGTCCACGTGCTGCCGACCGGGTTGCCGCAGCGGCCGTCCGCGACGTGGTCGAACCTGCGGTATCGCGACACCAACCGGCTCGCCGGACGCGCCGAACTGGCTTATGACGCGACTCGCAAATACCTCAAGGCACGGCAATGACCATGCTGCGTCGCGCTATCACCATGCCGGTAATTATCATCCTGATGGCCTCGGTGTTGCTTTCGGGGCCACTGCTGTTGGCTGGCGCGGGTATAGCGGGACTTCTTACCCGGTCGAGTCGACCTGCTCGCACGGTCGCTTTGGTGATGGCCTACGCAGTCATCGAATTGCGCACGCTGGCAAAGATTTTGCGCGGTAATCGTGACTGCGACCAACTCATGCGGGACATCCTGACGTCTGTCTATGCCGCCGTGCGCAGAATCCTCGATGTGGAGGTCGTACTCGACCCGGCCTCGGCGACCGCGGACAAGATTCCACGCAATGAGCCGGTTATCGTGCTGGCACGCCATTGCGGCCCGGGAGACAGCGTCCTGGTGGCATGGCTTCTCGTGATCGAATACGGGCTGCAATTGCGGATTGTGCTCAAATCCGTGCTGCAGTGCGAACCCGTACTTGACTTTGCCGGCAAGCTGGGATGCCTCTGCTTCCTTAGCCGGGGCGACCGCGCACGCAGACAAGTCCGCCGTATGGCGGAATCGCTCACCGGTGGGCAGGCGATGCTGCTGTTTCCCGAGGGCGCGAATTTCAGTTGGCCGCGCTGGCGCAACGCGATTGCCCAACTCCGCTCGACCCGCGGCTTCCGCGCCGCTCGCCGAGCGCTCCGCCAATCCCACACGCTGCCCCCGCGCAGCGGCGGCGCCGCCAGCGCGGTGGCGGGAGCACCGAACGCCAACATGCTGGTGGTGACCCATAACGGCTTCTGCGCCGACGGGCGGGATCGGCCGTGGTGGCAGCTACCCGTCCATCGGCAGCTGCTGGTTCGCACGGTCGTGGTACCAGCTGTTCGTATTCCGCCGCCGCCTCGGTTGGGGCCCTGGCTCGAGCGGACCTGGACGCAAGTCGATGCCTGGGTTGCCGCGCATGCGGAGCGGTCCTGATGCTTGACGTCGATTTTCGTGGCGCTCCAATGCGGACCGGCTTCTATCCATTTGATTCGCCGGGGCCGTCGGCCTACCTCGCGGACTGCGAGCACTCGCGTCAAGTCGAAGGACGCATTTGCGTCCGCTACGAACAGGCGGCCACCTGCCGTAGCCATTGCCGGGGAGCCACAGCTGGCAATGATGAAGACTTCCAGGTCGCCGTCTGCACCCGCTTCGACTCGTCAGCGCCTTTCAGGTGGCGAAGAGTCAGCGACTTATCAGTGGTGCGCATGCGGCCTGGCCCGCGAAAGCTGTCGCCCGGGCTGAAGAACGAGCGGAGAGCTCGTCCGCCGATCCAGCTACCGGTGAAGCAACCGGCTACGCCGGGTACGGCGACCCATCACGGCTTCCCAGATCGCGATGAAGACGATCGCGACGCCGACTCCGATGAAAAACGGAATCCAGGCAACTCCACCATTTGCATTGTGGTACCCGAAATAGCTGGCCACCCACGAGCCGACCAAGCCACCCAGAGCCCCGAGCACAACGGTCATAATCATGCCGATGTCTTGCTTGCCAGGCATGATGAGGCGTGCCACCAATCCGATAACCGCGCCGACCACGAGGGCGAGGATTATTGACCCGATCATTGCAACTCCTGTCATAACGGCGCCCCGAGTGGGCCTCCATCTCGACTAGGGGTTCCCTGAACTGACGCGCTTATAACGCACACGTCGAACAAGCTGCCCGCGCCCGATGACCCGTTGCAGCCGCCCACAGATGTCAACTGCCAACCTTGCCTCGCCCGTGAGTTTACGAGCGGCGGCCGACCTCGTAGCTGGAATGTCCTCGCGCAATCGCTACCAGAAGCGCGTCCGGGGTGCTCTGTCGACGGCAGCCAAGCCGATTCACTCAAGGTAATAGTCGCCCAAGATTTGTAGCGCGGTCGGTGAGCCACAGGCGTTCATCCAGCAGCGCATCCGCTGCATCTATCGATGGCAACGGACGGCCCTGCTGTCGAGCCGCATAGCGAAGAGCCGCCACTGATTCCAGCTCCGCGTCGACAGCGTCGATGTCTCGCATAGTGATGTGCCCGGGCATCGCGTCCTCCTGCCGGAGAGACCTTCGCCCCCCGCCACACTCGCTTACCCAGCAAACGTGGCTTTAAGCGCTTAAGAACCCCGGTTGCGCACCGCAGAGCATCCAACGGCGAGATCGTCGCCAGCAGCGTTGGTTACAAGACCAGGGTGACGGCGTAAAAGGCTCAAATCGGGGCAGACCAACACATGCCCTGGCAACTGCTGCGATCTGCCGGCAACCCTCGCCGCCTGAAAGCGGAAGGTCGGCGGTTCAACCCCGCCCCTGACACTGCGAGACGGATCAGAAACTCCCGTACGGCGTGCCGGTCAGGATCGAATAGCCGGCCTCCCCGAGGACTGCAACTTCCAAACCGCCCAGCATCGGGAGCAATCCGACGTCGGCGGCGATCGGGTAGCCGAACGCGTTGACCAGCCCGCCGAGGGGCTGGCCGTTAACCATTTGGGTCATCCCGTTCAGGAACAGGTTGACGTCATACGACGGCAGGGAGACGAGGGCGGCCGTCGTGATGTCTGCGGTCGGAAGCAGCGTCGAGTAGGCCGTCGAGAACGCCGTCGTCCCGGCTCCGACGATCTGGGTGTTCGCAGCCTCCAGGCCCGAGAGAAGGTCGGTGATCGTGGGCGGCCCGGCGGGCAAAGCCGGCGTGCCGGGCCCCGACGAAAGCGACGTAAGCGCCTGCGTTATGCCCTGCAGCGACGGTAGCTGGGGTGGCCCCTCGGCGTTGAAGTCGCCGATCGCCGCGCCGATTCCCTGGTGCATCCCGTTGATCAGCGCGGGCCCGAGGGCGACGGTGTCGCTGAGCGGCGGCAAGAATCCGAACGGGGTCGTCACATTGGCCGGCCCGGTGGACCAGCCGAAGTCCGGGTTGCCGTAGCCCCAATTGACAAGGGGCGTCAAAACCGGTTGCACCAAATCCGCGATCGGGTTCCCGACATAGGGGATAAACCGCACCGGATCCAACAGCGGCAGGTTCTGGTTGGGAATCATGTAAAAGGTGGTCTGGGTGGGGCCCGGTGTCGGCAACACAATCGCCGAGTTGATCTGCGTGGACGTCAGCGTGTCATAGCCCGTGTGCACCGTCACCATGCCCGCCAGGGCATTCAGGTCGGAGAAGACATCGATCGGGTATTGCGGGAAGTCGGCCCAGCCGTCGTATTCCAGGGTGTAGACCTTGGTGACGAAATCGTTGGTCGGCATCGGGCCGAGGGTGGAAAAGCCCAGCGTCGGGAGGCTCAGACCCGGGAAGCGCGCATCCCAGCCGCCGTTGGGGTTCATCGAATTGCCAAGCAGCACAAAGTTTATCGGTAGCGAGCTCGGTGTGCCGGCGGGGTCCAGCAACTGCATTTCCAGCGCGGCGATGTTGGCGCCCTGAGAGTAACCCAGAACGTTCACTGTGGTGTTTGGCGTGGCGAGTTGCTGTTGGATAGCGTTGTTCAGCGCCGTGACGCCCCGGGCTATCGAGATGTTTTGCATCAAGTCTTTGATGCCGCTGTCCGGATATTCTCCCGCCGGCATCGCGAGGCCTTGAACAAGGCCAACGGGGAAATTGGGCATGACGTACTTGGTGACAACATTGTTCACGAAATCTGGCGGAGGTATCGGTGTTCCGCTGCCGTCCATGACGAAAGTGACAACCGGGTCCGCCGCGTTCTCCAGGGCCGCCTTCGTTATTACGGTCAGCGCGCCGGTGCCACCCGCCGCGCCGGTCGTGGATCCGCCCGTCGCGGCGAGCGCTGCCTGGCCGGCGGCCTCAGCGTTCGCGTAGGCGTTGCCGGCGGTGGACAGTGCCCGGGCGAACTCACCGTGCAGTGCCGCCACCCGCCCGATCAGCGCCCGCCACTGCTGGCCGTACGCGCTGAACAGGTTCGCCGCCGCGGCGGAGACCTCGTCGGCGGCGGCGGCCACCACCCCGGTCGTCCCGCCCGCCGCGGCCGCCCCGGCCTCGTCGATCGTCGAGCCGATTGCGGCCACATCCGCGGCGGCCGTCACCATCACCTGCGGCTGCGTCAGCAGATACGCCATCCGTCCCTCCCTCCCACGTCAGCATAAAGGTGTACGACGGGCCGGGCGGGCGGTCGACCGTTCAGGTAAGACGTTCGTCGGGCAGGCCCTCGGCCACAAGCCCTTTCACCTGCTGGTAATAGATGACCCATCCGTCGCCGGCCCAGTTGCCCTCGGGGATCTCATGGATCAGCGTCCACACATCAAAAGCGCGGGAGCCCTGGGGCTCGATCGCCGCGGCGCAGCGCTCCTTGGAATACCGTCAGGTCGACCCTGAACCGAGACGCGCCCGGACCGCGGCCGCCCACCGAAGCTCGGCCGCCTCCACCGGACGCAGGTACACCCACGTGTTGTCCCGGGAAAACGGTGTATCCGGCGCGCGTAGGAGCGCGATCACCAACTCGTCGGGCAACCGGCTCAACGCGTCGTCGTCCAGGGAGCCATCCACGAACGCGAAATCGGTCATCGGCATGCCAAGACCCTTGTTCCCGGGTTCCCAAGGTGCATGGGGATTACCCGAATCGACCGCAGCAGACGCGGATTGGCCGAATTGCTCATGACGCCAACTCCGAGACCGGCCATCGTGTTCCCTCCTTCGGGCCGCCGGCCAGGTCGGGAAGATCGAGCCGATCGCGGCGATGGGCCCAACCTGCAGCGCTACGTCGACGGCGATACCGTCGGTGATCCACCAAAGTGGTAGCGCCGGTGATAGCGCTTTGCAGAACCAGTCATGGGAACTCTCGCCGTGACTGGTGTGGCTTATGTGATCCCACCCGACGAACCGCGACAATGATCGAATGCCTCGCCTCCGGCTGTTGTGTCCGCTCCTGCTCGCCGGCACGCTCTTCGGTGCCGCCACCGCGCAGGCCGGTCCGGACGTGCCGCCCGTCAGCGACGCGGCCCGCGCGGCCGGATTCGTCGACGTCCGCACGGTGGTCCCCGACGCCGTCATCGACCTGCGCTATGCGACGACGAACAATTTCACCCACGCGCAACTGTATCCCTCCGACGCCCGATGCCTGGTGCATCAGTCGATGGCTCCCGGCCTGGCGACCGCCGCGACGGCGCTGCGCCCCCAGGGCCACCTGCTGGTGTTCTGGGACTGCTACCGGCCGCACGACGTTCAGGTGAAGTTGTTCAACGCAGTGCCGAACCCGGCCTGGGTGGCCCGCCCCGGCCGGTATGCGCATAGCCATGAGTCCGGACGATCGGTGGACGTGACGTTCACCAGCGTGCAGGACCAATGCCCGACCGATCGGCAGGTAGAGGGGTTGTGCCTGGCCGACATGGGCACCGACTTCGACGATTTCTCTTCGCGCGCAACGGCTTACGCCACGCAGGGTGTCAGCGCCGACGCCCAGGCGAACCGGGCCCGGCTGCGGGACGCCATGAAATACGGTGGGCTGTCCCCGTACTCGGGGGAGTGGTGGCATTTCGATGGCCCGGGCGCCGCCGTCGACCGCCCGATCCTCGACGTCCCGGTGGATTAATGTGTCTCATATAGTGAGACGAAGGTTTCATATTATGAATAAGGCGGTAGGCTTCGGGCCATGAACGCGCCACCGGCCAAGTACACGCATGGGCATCACGAGTCGGTGCTGCGCGGCCATCAGCGGCGCACCGCGGAGGACTCCGCGGCCTATCTGTTGCCGCACCTGAGGCCGGGGTTGTCGGTGCTGGACATCGGGTGCGGTCCGGGGACGATCACCGCCGACCTGGCCGAGCGGGTCGCGCCCGGACCGGTGCTGGCCGTCGATCTGTTCGCCGGCGTCGTGGACGTGGCCCGCGCCGAGGTCGAGCGGCGCAATTTGGCCAATGTCACGTTCGCGACCGCCGACGTGCACCGGCTCGATTTTCCCGACGACGCCTTCGATGTCGTGCATGCGCACCAGGTGCTGCAGCACGTGGCCGATCCGGTGCGGGCGCTGGGGGAGATGCGGCGCGTGTGCCGGCCGGGCGGCATCGTGGCGGCGCGTGACGCCGACTACGCCGGCTTCATCTGGTTTCCGCGGATTCCGGAGTTGGACCTGTGGCTCGATCTCTATGGCAAGGCGCACCGTGCTAACGGTGGCGAGCCGGACGCGGGCCGCCGGCTGCTGTCGTGGGCGCTGGCGGCCGGGTTCGACGACATCATCCCGACGGGCAGCGTCTGGTGCTACGCGACGCCCGCGACCCGCGACTGGTGGGGCGGGATGTGGGCCGACCGGATCCTGCACTCCGGCGTGGGTCGCGACCTGCTGGCCCTGGGCCTGGCCACCGCCGCGCAGCTCGAGGCGATCTCGGCGGCATGGCGGGCGTGGGCCGCGGCCCCGGACGGCTGGCTGTCCATGCCGCACGGCGAGGTCCTCTGCCGGGCCTGAATTCCGCCCCGCTCGTCGCTGGACGCC
>NZ_DATJPU010000091.1:0-7444 GCF_035506235.1 Mycobacterium sp. | reverse complement strand
CCAACGGGCTCGCGGGCGTCGGCGGCGACGGCGGCAGCGGCGGCGCCCTCTTCAACCTCATCGGCACCGGGGCCGACGGCGGCGCCGGCGGGGCGGCCGTCGGCGCCAGCAACATCGGCGGCCAGGGCGGCCAGGGCGGTGGGGGCGGCGGCCTCCTCTTCGGCTTGGGCGGCCACGGCGGGGCCGGCGGGACCGCCCTGACCGCCGGCGGCACCGGCGGGCCCGGCGGAAACGGCGGCGACAACGGTTACGTGTTCAGCGATGGTGTCGGCGATATCTATGCCGGGGGTTCCTTGTTCGGCATCGGCGGAGCCGGCGGCGACGGCGGGGCCGCCCAGACTGGCGGCCACGGCGGCACCGGCGGACTCGGCGGACTCGGCGGCCTGGTCTTCGGCCTCGGCGGCGCCGGCGGCAACGGCTACGGCGCGGCCGGCTTGGCGTTCGGCGGTAACGGCAGCCAGGGCGGCTACGGCGGCATCCTTTTCGGCATCGGGGGCGCCGGCGGCAACGGCGGCGTCGGGGTCGTCCCAGGCGTCGGTGGCCCCGGTGGCTTTGGCGGGTACTACTTTTTCGGCCCGAACGGGCCGAACGGTTTGCCGGGCTGAGCTCTGTGTCGTGAGCTATTCGAGGCCGCGGCCTCATTAGGAGCCCGGGTCGGTAACACGCCGTCTGGGGGTATCTGGCTGAACGCGGGATACACGCGATGATTGGGTGTGCCTGATGATCTCGATGATGGTGGGTTGTTCGAGGTAGATCCTGCGCTGCGGGCCGGCATGGTCAGCTTGGGCCAGGTCGCACTCGACGGCACCAAGGTGCGGGCCAATGCCTCCAGACGCAAAGCCATGAGCTATTCCCGGATGAGCGAGAAGGAAAAGGTCCTCGCCGACGAGGTCTCAGCGTTGTTGGCTGATGCCGAACGCATCGATAAGGCCGAAGACAAGAAATTCGGCAAGGACCGCCGCGGCGACGAGCTGCCCGAAGAGCTGCGGCACCACATCGGCGTGAGCGGACTGCCGGGCCTGGCAATCAGCTGACCCGCCCAGGCCTCCACGGGCGGCTTGTCCGCCCGAGTGTGCGTCCACGGCATTGAGTCTGCGTCCAGGGCGGCGACACGCCGACGGACGTCGCCCTGACCGCAGAGTCAAAACCGACCACGCTCCGCAGCGCAGGTGGGGCCCGCCGAACCTGTTACTGACCCAGGCTCCTAGCCTGGTGCGGCAACGGCTTCAGCGAGATTGACGCGGGCGCGAAGAAGTACGACCGAGTGATTAGCACGCTCCCGTCGATCTCGCGGGTAGCCCACATCCCGGCGATGTAGCCGACATGAGGGTCGCTGGCAATCTGCCCAGTTCTTGTGGAGGGGGCTGTTTGGACTGATGATGGTGCGGGTTCTGAATTTCACAAGGTAAGGGGCGGCATGATCTCCAAAGTGCTGGTCGCCAATCGCGGGGAGATCGCCATTCGCGCCTTCCGGGCCGCCTATGAATTGGGCATCGCTACCGTCGCGATCTACGCCTACGAAGACCGCAATTCGCAGCATCGGCTCAAGGCCGACGAGTCCTACCAGGTCGGCGACGTCGGTCATCCGGTGCGGGCGTACCTGTCGATCGACGAGATCGTCGCGACGGCCCGCCGGGCGGGGGCCGACGCGGTCTACCCGGGTTACGGGTTCTTGTCGGAGAACCCCGACTTGGCCGCGGCGTGCAAGGCCGCGGGTATCACGTTCGTCGGGCCCGGCGCGGAAGTGCTTGAGCTGACCGGAAATAAGGCCCGCGCGATCGCGGCGGCGCGGGAAGCCGGACTGCCGGTGCTCGAGTCGTCGGCGCCGTCGGCGTCGGTCGAGGCGCTCGTGGCGGCGGCGGGGGGCATGCGGTTCCCGTTGTTCGTCAAGGCGGTCGCCGGCGGGGGAGGGCGCGGTATGCGGCGCGTCGAAGACATTGCCGCGTTGCCTGAAGCGATCGCAGCCGCCAGCCGAGAGGCCGAGTCGGCGTTCGGCGACCCGATGGTATACCTCGAGCAGGCGGTATTGCGCCCGCGCCACATCGAGGTTCAGATCTTGGCCGACACCCACGGCAACGTGATCCACCTCTACGAACGTGACTGCAGTGTCCAGCGCCGCCACCAGAAGGTCATCGAACTGGCGCCCGCGCCCAATTTGGATGCGGAGTTGCGCGACAGGATCTGCGCCGACGCGGCCGCCTTCGCCCGTCACATCGGGTACAGCTGCGCCGGCACTGTGGAGTTTTTGCTCGACGAGAACGGCCGTTACGTCTTCATCGAGATGAATCCGCGAATTCAGGTCGAGCACACCGTGACCGAGGAGATCACGGACATCGACCTCGTCTCCAGTCAGCTGCGCATCGCCGCGGGCGAGACGCTCGACGACCTGAATCTGCGGCAGGAAGGCGTCCGGCCGCACGGGGCCGCGCTGCAATGCCGCATCACGACGGAAGATCCGGCGAACGGGTTCAGGCCCGATACCGGGCGGATCAGCGCCTACCGCACCCCCGGCGGTGCGGGAATCCGCCTGGACGGCAGCACCAACCTGGGCGCGGAGATCGGCGCGCACTTCGATTCCATGTTGGTCAAGTTGACCTGTCGGGGCCGCGACTTTCCCGCGGCGGTGTCGCGGGCGCGCCGGGCCATCGCGGAATTCCGGATTCGTGGGGTTTCGACGAATATCCCGTTCCTGCAAGCGGTTTTGGACGACCCGGATTTCCGCGCCGGCCGCATCACGACGTCGTTCATCGACGAACGGCCGCAGCTGCTGACCGCCCGGGCCTCGGCCGACCGCGGGACCAAGATCCTGAACTACCTCGCCGACGTCACCGTCAACAGGCCGTACGGGACCCGGCCGTCGACGGTGTACGCGCAGGATAAGTTGCCCGATGTCGACCTGCGGTTCGCACCGCCGGCCGGGTCCAAGCAGCGACTCGTCGAGTTGGGGCCCGATGGATTCGCGCGCTGGATGCGGGAGTCGGCGGCGGTGCTGGTTACCGACACCACGTTCCGCGACGCCCATCAATCGCTGCTGGCGACCCGGGTGCGCACCAACGGTTTACAGATGGTGGCGCCGTACATCGCGCGGACCATGCCGCAGCTGCTGTCGGTGGAGTGCTGGGGCGGTGCGACCTACGACGTGGCGCTGCGCTTCCTCAAGGAAGATCCGTGGGAGCGGCTGGCGGCGTTGCGCGAGGCGATGCCGAACATCTGTCTGCAGATGCTGTTGCGGGGTCGCAATACGGTCGGCTACACGCCGTACCCCGAGGTCGTCACCTCGGCGTTCGTGCAGGAGGCGACGGCCACCGGCATCGACATCTTCCGCATCTTCGACGCGCTGAACAACCTGGAGTCGATGCGCCCCGCCATCGACGCGGTGCGCGAAACCGGTTCTACCATAGCAGAAGTCGCGATGTGCTACACCGGCGACCTAAGCGATCCCGGTGAGCGGCTGTACACGCTGGATTACTACCTGAAGCTGGCCGAGCAGATCGTCGACGCCGGCGCACATGTGCTGGCCATCAAGGACATGGCCGGGCTGCTGCGGCCGCAGGCCGCGCGACGGCTGGTGGGTGCGCTGCGAGAGCGCTTCGACCTGCCCGTGCATTTCCACACCCACGACACGCCCGGTGGTCAGCTGGCCAGCTATGTGGCCGCTTGGCACGCCGGGGCCGACGCCGTCGACGGGGCGGCCGCGCCGATGGCAGGCACCACCAGCCAGCCCGCGCTCAGCTCGATCGTGGCCGCGGCCGCGCACACCGAGTACGACACCGGGCTGTCGCTCGCGGCCGTGTGCGCCTTGGAGCCGTATTGGGAGGCCCTGCGAAAGGTGTACTCGCCCTTCGAATCCGGGTTGCCCGGCCCGACGGGACGGGTCTATCACCACGAGATCCCGGGCGGCCAGCTGTCGAACCTGCGCCAGCAGGCCATCGCGCTGGGGCTGGGCGATCGGTTCGAGGAGGTCGAGGAGGCCTACGCCGGCGCGGACCGGGTGCTGGGCAGGCTGATCAAGGTGACGCCGTCGTCGAAGGTGGTCGGCGACTTGGCCTTGGCGTTGGTGGGCGCCAGGGTGAGCGCCGACGAATTCGCCTCTGATCCCGCACGATTCGACATCCCCGAGTCGGTGCTGGGATTCTTGCGGGGCGAGCTGGGTGACCCGCCCGGCGGGTGGCCCGAGCCGCTGCGCACCGCCGCGCTGGCCGGCCGGGCGCCCGCCCGGCCCGTGGAGGAGCTGACGCCGGACGACGAGGCCGCCCTGTCGCTGAGCGGCCCGAAGCGCCAGGCAACCCTGAACCACTTGCTATTCCCCGGCCCCACAACAGAATTCGAGGAGCACCGGGAAATGTACGGCGACACCTCACAAATGTCGGCCAACCAGTTCTTCTACGGGCTGCGCCAGGGCGAGGAGCACCGGGTGAAACTCGAGCGCGGGGTGGAACTTTTGATCGGGCTGGAGGCCATCTCCGAGCCCGACGAGCGGGGGATGCGAACGGTGATGTGCATTCTCAACGGCCAGTTGCGGCCCGTGCTGGTGCGCGACCGCAGCATCGCCAGCACGGTCCCGGCCGCCGAGAAGGCCGACCGTGGCAATCCGCATCACATCGCCGCACCGTTCGCCGGCGTCGTCACGGTGTCGGTGTCCGAGGGCGACCGGGTGAGCGCCGGCCAGACCGTCGCCACCATCGAGGCGATGAAAATGGAGGCCCCGATCACCGCGCCCCACGAGGCCACCGTGCAGCGCGTGGTCGTCTCCCGCGCCGCGCAGGTGGAAGGTGGGGATCTGCTGGTGGTATTGAGCTGACCGGGGTTTGCACCCATCAGGCGAAGTGAAACCCCTTCACAGGAGTCACGCCTTGGGGAGGGGTTGGCTTTTTGTCCACCTTTGAGCGACAACTCCTGTGCCGCAATCGAACTTGTCGCGCTGAGGTGGACAAAAAGGGTGCCTCCCGCCGGAGGGACCAATGTGGCGGATGTGACGCTGATGGCCCCGACAACGGCGGCGGGCCGCGCAGGGGATTAACGGCGCCCTAGCTTTCACCACCGCGTAGATCGTTTGAATCAGATGGATCCGGCTTCCGCGCGGGCTCGCTCTTGGCGGGTGAGCTTGCCCGCGTCGCGGATTCGATGCCCGTGCCCGATGCCGTCGTGCCGGGAGTCTTCTTGGCCGGCTTGGCCGTCGACTTCTTCACGGCCCTCTTTGCCGGTGCCGCTTTCGCCGATGCTTCTTTAACGGGCGCTTTCGCCGGCGCCTTTTTGCCCAGTGCCTTTTCGGCCGGCGCCTTTCTGGCGGGGGCTTTCTTCGCCGCCTTCTGCGGTGGCACCGCCTTGGCCGGCGCCTTCCTGGCCGGCGCCTCTACGGCCTTCTGGTTCGACGTCGCCGCGGCGTTACCCCTACTTCCGGACGTCAGTTGCGGCAGCCGGTCCCCGAGGCCGATCCGGCTGAGCGCTCGCTCGCCGAGGCCGAGGGTGCGACGTACAACGCGCCCCAGACGGGTTGCCGCGGCAACGAGGAGCTGGGCGGCGCGCTTTGGTAATTGGACGCCGCTCGTCGTGTTCGGTTGTGTCGTCACTGTCGCCTCCGTCGCCCCGGTTGGTCTTTATTCCGGCTGTTCGCGAGTACCCGCTTCGCGGCGTTCTGACCGCAGAATCCGCAGACGGTTGCAGCGAATAACCTTGACAGTGTTATATGACAGTGTCAGCATTGCAGGGTGAGCGAAGGGGCGACTTGGCCGCTGGACGAGCTGGTGCGGCGAGTCGCCGCCAGCCTCGCCGATTCGGCGTACCCGGGGGCGCCCAACGGGCGAGTGCGCGACCTGCCCGATCGGCGGGTTGTGCGCTGGTACACGACGACCGGACTCGTCGACCGGCCCGTCATGCAGGGCCGCACAGCGCTCTACAGCCCTCGGCATCTGCTGCAGGTCGTCGCCGTCAAGCGTCGCCAGGCCGAGGGCCGATCGCTCGCCGAGATCCAGGCCGAGCTCGCCGGAGCCACGGACGCCACCTTACGCGGGGTCGCCGCCGTTCCCGAGGAACTCCTCGAGTCGGAGCCGTTGGCGGAACCAACCCGGCCCGCCGCGACGCGAAGCCGCTTCTGGGCCGACCCGCCCGCCGCCGCGCACCCGGAGGCCGACGGCAACGACGACACTGTCACCAAGTTGGCCGCCGTAACCCTGCCCGGCGGGGCACTGCTGGTCTTGCCCGCCCAGCCCGACGTCGACGACATTGACGCGATTCACGGGGCCGCGCGGCCGCTGCTCGAACTGCTGGCCGAACGCGGCCTGCTGTCCCTCGATGAACGGAGCCCATCATGACCGTGCGCATCACGTCGATGACCGACGCGGAGACGACGCGCGTGGCCCCGGACGACGGCGCCGGGCTCGGTGCACTGAGCACCGACCGCGGCAATCTGCCGCTCGCGCGCCTCGACGTGCGCGCGGAAATCACCGGGCTCACGAGCCGAGTGGAGCTGACACAGGACTTCGTCAACGCCTTCGACGTGCCCCTGGAAGCGACTTACGTGTTTCCGCTGCCGGATCGCGGCGCGGTCACCCGAATGCAGATGACGGCCGACGGCCGCGTCGTCGAAGCGGAGTTGCGCGAGCGGGAAGCCGCCCGCCAGGCCTACGACGACGCGATCGCCTCGGGCCGGCGGGCCTCCATCGCCGAGGAGGAACGGCCCGACGTGTTCACCATGCGGGTGGGCAACATCCTGCCCGGCGAACGGGTCAGCATCGCGCTGACGCTCGTCAGTCCATTGGCCTACGAGGACGGCGAGGCGACCTTTCGCTTTCCGCTTGTCGTTGCGCCCCGGTACATTCCGGGCCGCGCCCTCGCCGATGTTGCGGTCGGCGACGGCTACGCCGACGACACCGACGCGGTCCCCGACGCGTCGCGCATCACCCCGCCCGTGCTGTTGCCCGGTTTCCCGCACCCGGTTCCGCTGGCCATCGAGGTCGGGATCGATCCCGCCGGTCTCATGCTGTCGGAGGTGCGGTCGAGCCTGCACGCCGTGTCTACCGCCGACGGCCGGATCCGGGTACAACCCGGCGAGCGGGCCAACCGCGATTTCGTGCTGCGGCTGCGCTACGGCGCCGACGACGTCACCGACTCGCTCGTGCTGGTGCCCGATGCGAAAGGCGACGAGGGGACCTATCAGCTCACGGTGCTGCCGCCGATGTCCGGCGCGCCGCCGCGCCCTCGGGACGTGGTGTTGGTGCTCGACCGCTCCGGCAGCATGGGCGGGTGGAAGATGGTGACGGCCTGCCGCGCCGCCGCGCGCATCGTCGACACGCTCACCAGCGGCGACCGCTTCGCGGTGCTGACGTTCGACGACCGGATCGACCGACCCGCCGGTCTCCCCGACGGGTTGGTCGAGGCCAGCGACCGCAACCGGTACCGCGCTGTCGAGCACCTCGCGCGGGTTGACGCACGCGGCGGCACGGAA
>NZ_DATJPU010000090.1:0-41256 GCF_035506235.1 Mycobacterium sp. | reverse complement strand
GGCTTTCAGCGTCGCCTTCACGTCGATTTCGGTGAGCACACCAAAGCCCTGATCCGCGAGCGCCTCGCGGGTCCGCGCGACCGCGTCCTGGAACGAGGTCTGCAGCGGCGTCGAAATGGCGATGTTCATCCTGACTTCCTTTCCTTGGTTTCCTTGGTTCCGGATAGCGCTTAAGCGCTCAGGCGAGCGCCAGGAACAGCTTCTCCAGCTCGGCCTCGCTCAGCGAGGTCGTGCCGTCCGCGGTGGCACCCGTGACGCATTCCTTCAGCCCGGTCGCGACGATCTTGAACCCGGCGCGGTCGAGGGCGCGCGAAACCGCGGCGAGCTGGGTGACGACGTCCTTGCAGTCGCGGCCCTGCTCGATCATCGAGATCACCCCGGCTAGCTGGCCCTGGGCCCGCCGCAGCCGATTGAGCACCGCGGCGACGCTGTCCTGATCACCAATCACTGGATCCTCCGTCTCTCGTATTGCTACGGACAGGGTACCCGCCCGGGTATCAACCGATCCAACCCTGAATATACCCCGTAGGGTATAGGTTGTCACGGGCAAGGAGCCGGACCGACCTCCCTCACCCGCGCGACGTTCGAGTCGACCATCGCCGACACCCGCTTGTGCTTGTTGACTTTTCGGCCGAGTACTGCCGCCCCTGTCAGGCGTTCGCACCCGTGTACGACCGGTCGGCGCGGGCGCACCCCGAGGTCGTGCATGCCAAGGTCGACACTCAGGCCGAGCCGGAGCTGGCCGGCATGCTGGGCATCCGTTCGGTTCCGACCGTCATGGCGTTTCGCGACGGCGTGCTGGTCTACAGCCAGCCCGGTGCGATGCCCCCGGACGTGCTGGAAGACCTGATCGCCCAGGTGAAATCGCTGGACATGGATGGCGTGCGCGCCAAGATCGCCGCCCGCAGGGCCGCCGCGACCGGGTAAGCCCTCCCCTCAGAGGATGGCCCCGAGATCCTTCGCCCCGGCGATGGCGTCCCAGTCGACGCCGAGCTCCAGCAGGATCTCTTCGGTGTGCTGTCCGTGTTCCGGGGCGCGGGCGGGCGCCGGTGGGGTCTCGTCGAATTGAACGGGCGCCGCGACGATGCGGTACTTCTGCCCGTGGGCGTCGACGTTTGTCACCACATACCCGTTGGGTTCGACCTGCGGGTCGTTGAGGGTTTCGCGCGGCGTCGCGAGGGCGCCCCACACGCCGGGTTCGTCCGCGAGAACTCGCTGCCAGTGCGCAAGGTCATGGCGGGCAAAGGCATTCGCCACCAGCTCGGTCGCCGCGGCCGCGTTGGCTATCAGGTTGCTCGACGGCACAAACCGCTTGTCGGTGGCCAACTCCGCCAGGCCCATGCGTTCGCAGAACCCGGCCCAGAACTTGTCGGGCTGCAAGAACACCAGCTGAATCCACCTGCCGTCCTTGGTCTTATACCGGTTCACCAGGGGGTTGATGGCCAGGCCGGGTGGCGCACCGGGGATGCCGTCGATATCGAAGAAATCGGCCGCCGAAATCGACGGCGCGATCGCCCACATCGCCTGCGCCAGCAGCGACGAGTCCACGATCGTCGGTTCACCGGTCCGTTCCCGGTGGAACAGCGCCGCGCACACGCCGCCGGCCAGCGTCGCCCCGCCCTGCAGGTCTCCGAAAGCGGGACCCTGGACCGCGGGCGTGTCGGTGCCGAACGGCGTGAGCGTGTACGCCACCCCACCGCGCGCCAGGTACGTGGCGGCATCGAACCCGCCGCGATCCCGGTCCGGCCCCCGCACCCCCAACCCGGTGCCGCGCGCGATGATGATCTTCGGGTTGAACCCGCGGACGTCGTCGACGGTGAGCCGCGCCCGCTCGAGCGCGCCGGGCAGCCAATTGGTCAGGAACACATCCGCACTCGCCAGAAGGCGGCCGAAAAGCTCACGCCCCGGCTCGGACTTGATGTCGATGGCGATGCTGCGCTTGCCGCGATTGCCCAGCTCGAGGATGAAGTCGGCGTCCGGGCGGGCCGCTTCGCGGGTGAACCCGCCGACGACCAACGCGCGTCCGGGATCCCCCGAGGTGACGCCTTCCACCTTGATCACGTCGGCGCCCCAGTCGGACAGGGCGGCACCGGCCGACGGGACGTAGGTCCACGACGCCAACTCGACGACTCGGACCCCTTGGAGCACACCGTCGTGCACACCGGACAAGGCAACCCCCTCGGTCGTCGTCCATTTCTTGCTATTTTAAGTATTCTAGCTACTCTAAGGGATATCGATAGCCCGGCCGTGGCCACGCGCAGTTTTCGTGGCAGAGATGCGATGGAGCCGACCATTGGTTCGCTCCACCTCCACGATGTGGCGAGCGCGCGCCGCGGTCCCCCTCCTCGCCCCATCCGGAGTCGATCCGCCAACTCTTGGGTAGCGAATAGCTTTGGCGCCCAACGCGGATCGCGGATCAAGGCAGCGGGGTAAAAGGACGGCATATGGGCAGGGTAACGGGCAAGGTGGCGGTGATCAGCGGGGCCGCTCGCGGCCAGGGCCGATCCCATGCGCGCCTGCTGGCCGCGGAGGGCGCCGACATCATCGCGGTGGACCTGTGCGCGGATATCGAAACGAACGAGTACCCGCTGGCGCGTCCGGAAGATCTCGACGAGACGGCGCGGCTGGTGGAGAAGGAAGGTCAGCGCGCGTTCACGGCGATCGCGGACGTGCGCGACCGGGTGGCCCTGGCCGCCGCGATCGACCAGGGGGTGGCCGAGTTCGGCCACCTCGACATCGTGGTGGCCAACGCCGGCATCTGCCCGCTCACCGCGGGCCTTCCGCCACAGGCGTTCGCCGACGCCGTCGACGTCGATCTGGTCGGCGTGCTCAACCTGGTGCACGCGAGCCTGAAGCATCTGCGGGCCGGCGCGTCGATCATCGTGATCGGCTCGAACGCGGCATTCATGTCGTCGATGAACACCACCGGCATCGACGGCGGCCCCGGCGGAGCCGGCTACGCGTTCGCGAAACTCGCTGCCGCCCACTACGTCAACGACTTCGCGCTGGCGCTGGCCAAGTTCTCCATCCGGATGAACGCGGTCCATCCGACGAATGTCAACACAGACATGTTGCACAGCGCACCGATGTACCGCGCGTTCCGGCCCGACCTGAAGGACCCGAAACGCGAGGACGCCGAACCCGTCTTCCCGGTGGTTCAGGCGATGCCCATCCCCTACGTCGAACCCGAGGACATCAGCGAGGCCGTGCTGTTCCTGGCGTCCGACGCGGCGCGCTATATCACCGGCCAGCAGCTCCGCGTGGACGGGGGCGGCTTCCTCAAGGTCAAGCCGTGGTCGGGCGGCTGAGGACGGCGCCGCCAAACATGGTGAGGGGCAACGACACTGGAGGGATTCGGTGAGCGACGGTCAGGCCGCAACGGACGTTGAACGTCGCCTGTACGAGTTGATGATCCTGATGAAGGCCGCCGACGACCGGCTGTCCAAGGGCATCGGCACCGGCGAGTTCATGTGCGTGTACTGGCCGTCGCGCGGGCAGGAGGCGATCGCCGCCGCGATGGGGGTGGCGCTGCGGCCCGACGACCAGTTGGTGACCACCTACCGTGGCCTGCACGATCTGATCGGCAAGGGCGTCCCGCTCGAGGAGATCTACGGCGAGATGATGGGGCGCACCGCCGGCGCAAGCCGGGGCAAGGGCGGCGCCATGCACATCGCCAATCCCGAGAGGGGTGTCATGCTCTCGACCGGGATCGTCGGGGCGGGGCCACCGGTGGCGGTCGGGCTGGCGATGGGCGGCAAACGCAAGGGCCTCGACCGCGTGACGGTGGTCAGCTTCGGCGACGGCGCGACGAACACCGGCTCGTTCCACGAGGCGGCCAACATGGCCGCGCTGTGGGATCTGCCGCTGGTCTTCGTATGCCAGAACAACCTGTTCGCCGAGATGACGCCCACCTCGGACACGATGAAGCTCGAGCACGTCGCCGACCGCGCGGCCGGCTACGGCATGCCGGGCGTGCGCGTCGACGGCAATGACCCGCTGGCGGTGAAATCCGCGCTCGACGCGGCCCTGCACCGCGCCCGCGGCGGGCAGGGCCCAACGTTCATCGAGTGCGTGACGTTCCGCTTCCGCGGCCACTACTTCGGCGACCGGATGCCCTACATCCCCAAGGAGCAACTGGCCGCCGCGATGGCGGCCGACCCGGTGCCGCGGTTCCGCGACCACCTCGCGGAGGCCGGAATCTGCGGCCCCGAGGAGCTCGACCGCATCGAGCGCGACGCGCTGGCGAGGGTGGAGGACGCCCTGGCGACGGCCATGGCCGCGGAGCCCCCCTCGATCGACGAGCTCGACCACGATGTGTACGCCACCCCGATCGGGTTTCCGGTATGACGCAGGAAAAAGAGATGACGATGCGCGAGGCGCTGAACCTCGCGCTCGACGAGGCGCTGGGGGCCGACGAGCGGGTGTTTCTGCTCGGTGAGGACATCGCCGATCCCGGCGCATCGGGGCCGACGGCGGGGCTGTCGACGAAGTACGGCCACGACAGGGTCCTGGATACGCCCATCTCCGAAGCCGCGATCGTGGGGGCCGCGATCGGTGCGGCGATCGACGGGATGCGGCCCGTGGCGGAGATCATGATCATGGACTTCATCGGGATCGCCGCCGACCAGCTGATCAACAACGCCGCCAAGTTGCGGTTCATGACCGCCGGCCGGACGACCGCGCCGATCACCATCCGCACCCAGGTCTACGCCGGGCTGGCCACCGGCGCCACCCACTCGCAAAGCCTGGAGGCGTGGTTCATGCACATCCCCGGCATGAAGGTCATCGTGCCGTCCACCCCGCGCGACGGGAAAGGCCTTCTGACGGCGGCGATCTTCGACGAGGACCCCTGCCTGTTCATCGAGACGATCCGGCTGCAGGGCAAGAAGGGGCCCGTTCCCGTCGAACCCGGATTCTCAATTCCCTTGGGCCGGGCCGACATCAAGCGGCCCGGCACCGACGTGACGCTGATCGCCTACGGACGCGCCGTGCACGACGCGCTCGCGGCGGCGGACGCGTTGGCCGAACGCGGCGTGAGCGCCGAGGTACTCGACTTGCGCACGCTGGTTCCGCTCGACGTCGAGGCCCTCGTCGAATCCGCCCGCCGCACCGGCAGGGTCGTGATCGTGCACGACGCGGTCCAATTCGCCGGCCCCGGAGCGGAGATCGCCGCGATCCTGCAATCCGAATTGTTCGGCGAGCTGGCCGCACCCGTCGAGCGGGTGGGCGCCAGGTTCGTTCCCAACCCGGCGGCGGCCGCGCTCGAGGCGCAGGTCTATCCCTCGCCGGCGCGCGTCGTCGCGGCCGCCCAGCGCACTCTCGAACGGGCCGGGAAGGCCAAAGTGCATGGCTGACTTCATTATTCGCATTCCGCGCGTGTCGGTGGCCGTGTCGGAGGCCGAGCTCACCGGACTTCTCGTGGATGCGGGTGAGCGCGTCGAGGAGGGCACGCCGATCTACGTGATCGCCACCGAGAAGGCGGAGCAGGAAATCCAAGCCGGCGCGTCGGGCGTCGTGCAGTGGACGGGACAGGTCGGGACAACCTATGACATCGGCGCCGAAATCGGCGTCATCACTTCGTAAACCGGAAAAGCGAAAGGTAAGGGCCATATGGATCTCAACGAGACCCGCGAGAGAATCGTCTACGAGAAGGAAGGCCCGATCGCCCGCGTCACGCTCAATTGGCCCGAGAAGGCCAACGCCCAGGACCAGAAGCTGGCCGAAGAAGTCGACGCCGCGCTGCTGGACGCGGACCGCGACTACGACATCAAGGTGCTGATCCTCAAGGCCAACGGCAAAGGCTTCTGCTCCGGGCATGCCATCGGCAACAACGCGGTCGACTATCCGGCGTTCGTCGAGGGCGCGAAGGTGATGGGCACTCCGTGGAAGCCGCAGACCGACTTGTTCGTCAAGCCGATCCTGAACCTCTGGGAGTTCCCCAAGCCGACCATCGCGGCCGTGCACGGCTACTGCGTCGGAGGGGGCACCCACTACGGGCTGACCACCGACATCGTCATCGCCGCCGAGGACGCCTATTTCTCCTACCCTCCCCTGCAGGGATTCGGCATGCCGTCGGGTGAGTGCTCGATCGAGCCCTGGGTCTTCATGAACTGGCGGCGGGCGGCCTACTACCTCTACCTCGCCGAGGTCATCGACGCGAAGAAGGCACTGGACGTCGGCCTGGTCAACGAGGTGGTTCCGCGCGACCAGCTCGAAGCGCGCGCTGACGCCATCGCCCGGCACATCGCCCAGGCGCCGATGACCACGCTGCTGGCGACCAAGGCCAACCTCAAGCGCGCCTGGGAGCTGATGGGCATGCGGGTGCACTGGCAGAGCTCCAACGACCTGGTCGCGCTCGCGTCGATCAGCAAGGACGTGCAGCAGCTGATCCAGACGGTCTTCAAGGACAAGGTGCTGCCCTCCGAACAGGCCCGGCGCCAGGCGGCCGCGGCAGCATCGTCGGCCGACGGCGCCCCGCCGGCCTGACGGCATCGTCGCCATTCACCGCCTTCGGCGGTTCGGGACCATTGGACCGCACTTGACGGGACGTTAGCCATATCGAGAGACGACGTTCGGCACTGTTGCGTCACGCGGCGGTGAGC
Source organism: Mycobacterium sp. (assembly GCF_035506235.1). Taxonomy (GTDB): domain Bacteria; phylum Actinomycetota; class Actinomycetes; order Mycobacteriales; family Mycobacteriaceae; genus Mycobacterium. Next base: position 34,654 of record NZ_DATJPU010000090.1, on the reverse strand, counting down.
GACGCTGCTCCAGATGACCGCCAAAGAGTTCGTGGCCGAGGCGAATCGACGCGCCGTCGCGACCGCAATTCGAGGTAATCGACGCCAGTCGAACGATCTCGCCGTGTCCACCGGCCCCCGCCGAGAGATCGACCACCGGGCTGCGGTCGGCTAAGGGGCGGTACGGTGTTGGATTTCGGGGTGCTACCGCCCGAAATCAATTCCGGTCGAATGTATTCGGGCCCAGGTTCCGAGTCGATGATGGTTGCCGCGACGGCCTGGGATGCGCTGGCGGCGGAGCTGGGCCTGGCCGCGAGCGGCTACAGCTCGGTGATCGGCGAGCTGACCAGCGCGGCGTGGGTGGGGCCATCGGCGGCGATGATGGTCTCGGCGGTGGTTCCCTACCTGAACTGGATCAGCCTGTTGGCCGGCCAGGCCGAGGTAACCGCCAGTCAGGCCAGGGCGGCGGCAGCCGCCTTTGAGACGGCGTTTGCGATGACGGTGCCGCCCCCGCTGGTCGCGGCCAACCGGGTGCTGCTGATGGCGCTGATCGCGACCAACTTCTTCGGGCAGAACACGCCGGCCATCGCGGCCACCGAGGCCCAGTACATGGAGATGTGGGCGCAGGACGCCGCCGCCATGTACGGCTACGCGGCCGCCTCGGCGGTCGCGGCGCAGGTGCCCCGGTTGACGTCACCACCGAACACCACCACCGCGGAGGCGGACACCGGCCAGTTCGCCGCGGTTTCCCACGCCGTCGGCACCCCGTCCGGCAACTCCGCGCAGACTACGGCGGCCGCACAACTGGCTTCGGCCGCCACCATACCTCAAGCGCTGCAACAGATGTCGTCGTCGGTGGCCGCGTCCACGCACTATTTTATCTGGAACACGATCGTAGATTTCTTCACATACGGGTTGCCCACCCCGGCCAACAACTGGGCCGGGCTCACCCCGGCCAACTACACCACGGTGATCAAGCAGACGCTGCAGGCGTATTTCGGGGTGGGCATCGCGAACTTCGCCTGGTCGATGGGTCAGCAGTTGACATTCGGCACCGGAACGACGGCCGGTTCGGCCGGCGCCTGGTACCCGACGCCACAATTTGCCGGTCTGCACTTGGGGGGCGTGGCCGGCGTGGGTGCCAATACCGCCGGAGCAGTGACGGCGAGCGCGGGGCAGGCCGGCAAGATCGGAGCGTTGTCGGTCCCGGCGAATTGGTCCGCTCCGGCGGCGGAGGCAACTTTGGCCGGCGCCGCGACGGACGAGAGCCCCCCGGCAACCGCCGCTGCCACCAGCGGACCGGGCAACGCCCTGCTGCGGGGAATACCGCCCGGGGGCGTAGGCCGGCGCACCGCCGGCTACGGACACACCAACGTCTATGGGGCCCGCCACAGCGTGGTCACCCGCCCGCCATCGGCCGGATGACGCCATGACCACCGCGATGATTCACCAGATCCCGAAGGTCGCTGAGCCCGAAGGTTATTGAGAAGGGAGATCAGATGTCACTTGTGACCATGCAACCACAGGCGCCGGCGGCAGCGGTCGTAGGCGGCGACCGGGAGGGCCGGCCCGGCCACCGCGGGTTAAGGAGTCAAGATGCTTGATTTTGCCGCGTTACCACCGGAAATCACCTCGGCGCGCATATATGCGGGTCCGGGCTCGGCGTCGCTGATGGCGGCGGCCTCGGCGTGGAATGCGATTGCGGCCGAGCTGAATTCGGCCGCCCTGGGCTATGACCGAGTCGTTACCACATTGTCCGGCGAGGAGTGGCTGGGCCCGACGTCCGCGTCGATGGCCGCGGCGGTGCAACCGTATGTGGAGTGGATGAACAGGACGGGCGCTCAAGCCGAGCAGGCGGCGACCCAGGCCCAAGCGGCGGCGGCCGCCTATGAGACGGCGCTCGCATCGGTGGTCCCCCCGCCGGTGATAACGACCAACCGCGCCGAGCTGGCTCAGGCGACGGCCACCAACGTGCTGGGTCAGAACAACGGGATCATCGCGCAACTGGAAGCCCAATACGCCGAGTTCTGGGCCCAGGACGCCGCGGCCATGTACGACTACGCCGCTTCCGCCGCGCGCGCCGCCGAAGTTGCGCCGTTCAGCGGCGCACCACAGGTCGCCAATCCGGCGGCGCAGGCCGCACAGACTGCGGTCACGTCGTCGGGAAGCACGCAGTCCACGTTGAGACAGCTGGTTGCCGGGTTGCCGGGCCAGCTGCAAAACCTCGCGTCGCCAAGCTCGGCGGCGTCGACCGCGGCATCGATGCCGGTGCTCACCGAAATCTGGTTCCTGCTGACCGGGCAGACCACCTTGCCCACCAGCATCGGTTCATTCCTCAACGGCTACTCCCCCTACGCGAGCTTCTTCTACAACACCGAGGGTTTGCCCTACTTCGGCATCGGGATGGGCAACTTCGGTGTTCAGATATCCAAGACTCTGGGCTGGCTCGGCGGGGCGGCGGCACCGGCCGCAGCCGTCCCCAAGAGCCTGCCGGGGCTGGGCGGACTGGCCGGCGGCGGCGCCGGGCCCGCGGCGCATTTGGGCAGCGCGACCTCGATAGGCAAGCTGTCGGTGCCGGCCACGTGGGCGACGGCCGCCCCGACGGCAGGCCATGCCGGGACTCAGCTGATCAGCGCGATCCGCCCCACCGCGGAGACCGCCGGTGGACCCGGCAACCTACTGGGCGGCATGCCGCTGGCGGGCACCGGCTCGGGCAACGCCGGCGCCGCCGGACCCCGATACGGGTTCCGGCCCACCGTGATGGCCCGACCACCCCTGGGCGGATAGCCACCCACCCGGCGGGCCGCCATCGCCCGGTATCGTCGCGAAGTGGAGTCCACCGACGGCCAGGCAGACGCTTACGGCTCAAAGGGGAGCACGGGTGAACATCGCCGACCACGCGAGCACAGCCGCGGATTCGCCTGCCTTGATCACCGACGGCGGCCCGATATCGTTCGGCGGGCTGCATGCCAGAAGCCGGCGCGTCGCCGCCCTGTTGCACGGTGCCGGGTTGCGGCGCGGCGACGGCGTGGCGCTGGTGCTGCCCAATCGACCCGAATTCTTCGAAATCACTTGGGGCTGCCAGCTTTCCGGGCTCTACTACACCGCCGTCAACACCCATTTCACTCCCGACGAGGTGGCCTACGTCATCGACGACTCCGACGCCAAGGCCGTGTTCGTCGACGCATCGGAGGCTTGGGGGGCCGACCTCGCCGCACACGTCCGCGCGGCCAACGCGGGCGTCGTCGTCCACGTCGCCGTCGGGGGCGAGCTGCCCGGCTGGGGCGCATACGAGGACGCCCTGGCGGCGGCGGGCGACGCCCCGCCACCTTCGGACGGCTCGGAGATGCTCTATTCGTCGGGCACCACGGGACGGCCCAAGGCCGTCCGCCGGTCGCTGCCGGCCGACGGCAACGGGTCCTGGGCCCAAGCGGTCCTGGAGATGGCGCTGATCCACAGGTACGGGATGGACCGCTCCAGCGTGTACCTCTCCCCCGCACCGCTCTATCACGCGGCCGGGGTGAACTACACGATGGCGGTGCACCGCGTCGGCGCCGCGTCGATCCTGATGCGCAGGTTCGACGCCGAGGCGGTGCTGCGGTTGATCGAGACGCATCGGGTCACCCACGCTCAGTTCGTCCCGACGATGTTCGTGCGGATGCTCAAATTGCCCGAGGCGGTCCGGCGGAAATACGACGTTTCCAGCCTGCGGTGCGTGATCCACGCGGCCGCCCCGTGTCCGGTGGACGTCAAGCACCGGATGATGCAGTGGTTCGGCCCCATCATCCACGAGTATTACGGCGGCACAGAGGGATTCGCGGGCACCACGATCGGGCCCGAGGAATGGCTCGCCCATCCCGGCTCGGTGGGCAGGCCGTTCAGCCCCGTTCACGTGCTGGGGCACGACGGAGTCGAACTTCCGGTGGGCGAGTCCGGCGAGCTGTTCTTCGAGGGCGGACCCGATTTCGAGTACTTCAAGGACCCCGCCAAGACCGCGTCGGTCGCCAACGACCGCGGCTGGCGGTCACTGGGCGACATGGGCTACGTCGACGACGACGGATACCTCTACCTCACCGACCGATCGACCTTCATGATCGTCTCGGGCGGGGTGAACATCTACCCGCAGGAGCCGGAGAACCTGCTGGTGATGCACCCCAAGCTCGTCGACGCGGCCGTGTTCGGCGTGCCCAACGACGAGTTCGGCGAGGAGGTCAAGGCCGTGGTGCAACCGGCCGACGGCGTGTTGCCCGGCCCAGACCTGGAGGCCGAGCTCATCGCGTACTGCCGGGCTCACCTGGCCGGCTACAAGTGCCCGCGCACAGTCGAATTCGATGCCGAACTGCCCCGCGACCCCAACGGCAAGCTTTACAAACGGCGCATTCGTGAGCGTTACTGGCAAGGACGGGCCTCACGGATCGTATGAGCTGACACGAGGGATAGTGAGATGGCTGTAGAGACGGGTTCGGAGAGAACCGACGTCGATTGGACGCCGCTACCGGTGCCGTGGGCGGTTCAGACGCCCGACCGGATCCCCAAGCAGCGGTACTACGACGCGGAGTTCTACGCCCTCGAGACGGAGCTCTTCTGGCCGCGCGTGTGGCAGATGGCCTGCCGCCTCGAAGAGATTCCCAAGGTCGGCGACTTTGTCGAGTACGAGATCCTCGACGAATCGATCATCGTCGTGCGGGTCGACGGCCACACCGTGCGCGCCTACCACAACGCATGCCGCCATCGCGGGGTAAAGCTGGTGGAGGGCAACGGAAATCGGCGCACCTTTGTCTGCCCATTCCACGGGTGGTGCTGGGGCGTCGACGGACGCAACACGTTTGTGCTGCGGCCCGAAGAGTTCGCCGAGGAAAACCTGTGCCCGGACGACCTGCAACTCGTCTCGGTCAGGTGCGAGCTCTGGGGCGGGTGCGCGTGGATCAACCTCGATGACGCCGCGCCCGCGCTGCGGGACTGCATCGAACCCTTTGCGTCGATCTATGACGCGTGGAAGGTCGACTCACTGCGCACCGAGTGGTGGCAGGCGTGCCGGCTTCCGGTGAATTGGAAGCTGGCGACGGCCGCGTTCATGGAGGGCTACCACGTCCCCCAGACCCACCCCCAACTTTTGCCGTCGTCAATGCCCACAACGTCGAAAGCGCCGGGCTTGGCCCAGACCAACCTGTACTTCATGCGCACGCTGGGCGAGGGCATGGCCGGCATGACCCACGAGAACGACGTCCGCATCGCGGAAGGCCTGCAAGACATGGAGCTCCCGTCCGATCCGGCCGAGGCGATGGCCGTCTGGCGCAGCACCCTCAACGACGCCATCGTCCACTGGCATCGAGCCCGGGGCTGCGATATCCCCGACCTCAACGAGTTGCAGCGGCGCGGCATCGTCGAGGCGATCAATTTCTGCTTTCCCCACTACTTCGTGCTGCCCCAGTACAGCAGCGCCTCGTCGTACCGGATCCGGCCGCTGGGCCCCGAGGAAACGCTGTTCGAGATCTGGTCACTCACCCGCATCCCGCCGGACCAGGTCACGGCGAAGCCGACCCCACCCGTACCCATGGCGCCCGACGACCCGCGCTGGCCGCCCATCCCCGCCCAGGATTTCTCCAACCTGCCGCGGCAGCAGAAAGGCTTGCACTCCAAGGGTTTTGAATACATGCGACTGTCGGACCGGATCGAGGGGCTGATCTCCAACTTCGAGCGCATCGTCGACGGCTTCCTGGCCGGCCTGCCGTACGCCGCGCTGGTGCCCGCGATCCAGAAGACCAACACCACCATCGACGTGCCCGTCGCCGACCTGGGGTTCGGGGCGGGGACGCGATGACCATCCACTGGGACCGCTCGGTCGACCTGCTCATCGCGGGCAGTGGCGGCGGCGGCATGGTGGCCGGGCTGGCCGCACTCGACTGCGGGCTCGAACCGTTGATCGTCGAAAAGCAGGCGCTGGTCGGGGGGTCGACGGGGCTGTCGGGCGGCATCGTCTGGCTGCCCAACAACCCCCTGATGCGTACCGAGGGCATCGCGGACTCGCACGAGGACGGCCTGGCCTACCTGGCCGATGTGGTCGGCGATATCGGCGCGCCCTCCTCGCCCGCGCGCCGCGAGATGTTCCTGACCGCGGGCTACGAAATGGTTAATTTCCTTGTCCGCAAGGGTGTTCGGTTGATGCGGTGCGCCGGATGGAGCGACTACTACCCCAATCACAAGGGCGGCAACGCAGCCGGCCGCGCCATCGAGGGCGTCCCCTTCGACGCCGCGGAGTTGGGCGGCTGGAGCGACAAAGTGCAGCCGCCGCTGGCCAAGAATTACGGGTTCGTGGTCCTGACCAACGAACTGCGTTCGGTCCAGTACTACAACCGTTCGCCGCGTGCGTTCGCCGTCGCGGCCCGCGTGTTCCTGCGCACCGCGTCCGCGCGGGTCCGCCGCCGTCAGATCCTCACCAACGGGGCGTCGCTGATCGCCCAGATGCTCAAGGCGCTCATCGACCTGAGCGACGGGCAGCCGCCGTTGTGGACGGACGCGGCGGTGGAGGATCTCATAGCCGACGACGGGCGGGTCGTCGGCGCGCGCGTCTCGCGCGGCGGCGTGACGCTCAACGTGGAGGCCCGGCGCGGCGTGCTGCTGGCGGCGGGCGGTTTCGGCCACAACAAGGAGATGCGCCGCCGGTACAGCGGCGATCAGCCCAACGAGGCGCAGTGGTCGATCGCCAACGCCGGCGACACCGGCGAGGTGCTGCAGGCCGCGATGTGGCTGGGTGCCAAGACCGATCTGCTGGACGAAGCCTGGTGGCTGCCTTCGGTTTTCATCGCCAACGGCGGCGCGGTGGCCGCCTCGCTCGGCTCGGGCCGCCAGCGCCCCGGGGCGATCTACGTCGACTCTGCCGGCCGGCGATTCTGCAACGAGTCCAACTCCTACGTCGAGGTCGGCAAGGCGATGTACGCCAACAAGGCGGTGCCCTGCTGGATGATCTTCGACGAGGGGTATGTGGGCAGGTACGTCACCAGCACGAACCCGTTCAAACGCAAGCAGAATTTGCCACCGGAGCTCATCGAGAACGGCGCGGTCAAACGCGGCGACACCATCGCCGGCCTCGCGCGCCAGATCGACCTTCCCGCCGACGAATTGACGCGGACGATCCAGCGGTTCAACCGGTTCGCCGCGAAGGGCCTGGACCCGGACTTCGGGCGCGGCCAGTCGGCCTACAATGACTGCCTCGGCGATCCCGGCTACCGGCCGAACGCCGCCATCGGCCCGCTCGACCGGGCGCCCTACTACGCCACGCGGGTTCTCCCGGCCGACGTCGGGACGTGTGGCGGCGTGGTCACCAACGAGCACGCACAGGTTCTGGACGAACAAGATCTCGTCATCGACGGCCTGTACGCCACCGGGAACACCACTGCGACGGTGATGGGCCGCACGTATCCGGGCGCCGGCGCGAGCATCGCCAGCTCGATGGTGTTCGGCTACGTCGCCGCGCGGCACGCCGCCGGGCGGCGAGTGGCCGGCGAGCGCTCGCGCTAAGAACTTTCGTCGCGGCCGACGAAATCGCGGGGCTTCATGCCCGACTGCATGAGTTCGGCCCGCCGCGCCTGCACGTCGGTGGCGGCGCCGACCATGTTGGTCAGGATGTGGCTGACCTGCAGGTGCACCCGCATGCCCATCAACTCCCAGGCGCGCTTCACGTTGTTCTTCACCGCCATCAGCGTGGTCAACGGGATCTGCGCGATCCTGCGCGCCATGTCCTCGACGGTGTCTTCCAGATCTTCGCGCGGCACAACCTTATTCAGCAGACCCCAGTCGAGCGCCTCCTTGGCGGACAACGTCGGAGCCAGCAGCAGCCAGTCCATGGTGCGGTGCCAGTTCATCATCAGCCAGGGTTCGATCATGGTGTGGCCGCCGGGTTCCCCGAGGCTCTGGGCGAGCGGCATCTGGAAATAGGCGTCGTCGGATGCCACGCAAAAGTCGGTCAGCAGGCCGAGATAGATGCCGCCGCCCATGCAGTAGCCGTGGATCTGGGAGATCGTCGGCTTGGGGAATTCCCACAGGTACAAGGTGGGCCACAGGAACAGGTCGGCGGTCCCCTTGTAGAGGTCCTCAAAGGTGTTTCCGAAGTCCGGGTACGGGTTCTCGTCGGGGCCCCAGCGCGCGACGTGCCCGCCGCAGAAGCCCTTGCCGTTGGCCTTGAGGATGACGACCTTGATCTCGTGGTCGCGGTCCGCCTCGTGCAGGCAGTTGTCGACCTCGGTGACCAAGACGGCGTCCTTGGTGTTGGCCTTCTCGACCCGATTCAGGATGATCCGCGCAATCGGCGGTTCGCGTTCATAGATGATCGCCTCGAGCACGCGCCGCTCCATCTGCGTGACACTACCGGGTCTCGAGCGATCGGCGGCGGGCCAGCAGCCACGCCTGACCCTCGCCTTCGCCGGCTGCCACCTGATCGAGTTCGGCGAACGCGGCGGGCAGCTCGCCGGGCGCAGCGCGGAACGGCCCCGGTGCGGCACCCACCTCGCTGAGCGCGGCGATGGCCAGCAGCCCGCCCGGCGCCAGGCGCTCGATGACCGCCCGGTCGAGGCGGCGGTCCCGGAATCTGTGGCAGAGGATGACGTCGACGGGCGGCCCGGCCGGCAGGCCGTCGTCGAGGTCGACCACCTCGAAGCGGCAGCGGTCGGCGACGCCGGCGAGCCGGGCCACCTCACGAGCCTGGTCGACGGCGACCGCGGAAACGTCGAAGCCCCGTACGTCCAGGCCGCGCCGGGCCAGCCACACCGCGCCGGACCCCCGTCCGCAGGCCAGGTCGAGGGCCCGTCCCGCCGTCGGAAACTCCTCCGCGTGGCGTGCCAGCACGTCGGGCGGCTCCATCGCGCCCGCCGGCGGCGGTCCCTGCGCGGCGTACCTCTCATCCCAGCGGCGCCGGTCGCCCTCGGCCATGGGCGCCACCCTAGGCCGCCCGGGCCGTTTCTACACTGGACCGGTGTCTAGGGAAGCGGTTTCTCCGGCCACCAGCACACCCCGCCGCTCCGACCGTCGCCCCGCGCAGACGATCCGCAAGGTCCTCGACGCCGGGCTGGAGGAACTGCGCGAATCGTCGTACGCGAACCTGACGATGCGCGCGGTCGCAACCCGCGCCGGGGTGTCCCCGGCCAGCGCGTACACCTACTTTCCGTCGAAGAGCGCGCTGGTGGCCGCGGTATATCTCCGCTTTCTGCGCGACCTGCCGCTGCACACCGACGTCCAGGACACCACCCCGGCCCGGGTCAGCGCGACGTTGCGCGACATGGCGCTGATGGTCGCGGACGAGCCCGAGCTGATGACCGCCTGCGGCGCCGCGCTGATGGCCGACGATCCAGCGGTCAAGCCGCTGCGCGAGGAGATCGGGGCAGAGGTGTCGAGGCGGATCGGGGCCGCGTTGGGTCCCGGGTGGCCGCGCGCGGTGAAATCGGCCCTGCAGATGACGTTCGCCGGCGCGCTGATGACGGCACGGTTCGTCAGCTACCAGGAGATCGCCGGGCAGCTCGACGAGGCGGTCACTCTCATCCTGGCCGCGGCCAACGCGTAAAGAGTTGCCGCTCAACGGAATCCGCTTCGACGGCCTTCCCACCCGTGCGGCGCCCGATAGACGTTATGATCCAGCGATGGGGACGACCGGATAAGCATGCGCAGCCACGGTTGGGCAGGGAACACGCCCGCCTCCGACGAGGAGGCGATCGAGCGCATCCTGGACGCCGCCGACAAGATCATCGACGAACGCGGCCCGACGACGCGGATCGCCGACGTGGCGCGGGCCCTCGGCGTGACCCGGCAGACGGTCTACCGGTACTTCCCCGGCACCCAGGCGTTGCTGGTGGCAGCCGCGATGCGGTCCGCGGACGGCTTCCTCGATCGGTTGGCGAGCCATCTCCACGGTGTGACCGACCCGGTCGTTGCGATGACCGAGGGGATGGCGTTCGCCATCGAACAATTGGCGTCGGACAATCAGGTCGAATTCGTCCTGGATCGCCGCCACCGCGGCGACCGGGCCGCCTCCATCATCTCGGATACCGCGTTGGCGTTCGGACGCTCGATGCTGCATCGCTACGACATCGATTGGGAGCAGTACGGTTTCGATGAGGCGGCCTTGGACGAACTGAACGAGTTCTGCCTGCGGGTGCTGCACTCGTTCCTCGCGGACCCGGGCCGTCCGCCCCGCGGCGGCGACGATCTCCGGCGGTATCTCACCCGCTGGATCGGGCCCGCGATCGCCTACCCGCAGCTGGTGCGCGCGATGGACGCGCTCGGGGGCCCACCCGCCACGCCGGCTCGGGGGCGCCCGTCGAAAGCGTCCTGACGACTGCGCCCGCCGGTCGCTGCAACCGAGCGGTTGATCCGTTCCGCGAGTTCGGCGATTCTCAACGAACCGGCGTTGACCACGACGGATAGCTGACCGATGGAGGACGGACGTGGTGGGTTTGGGACAAATCGCGCTGAACAGTGCGCCTGTATTCGGTGGCCTGATGCTGGCCGTTGCGGCCGGGCAATTCAGGGGCCCGGACTATCGAGCGCTGATCAAACAGGACATGGAACTGCTGGACCGTCTCCCGGCGGAGGCCACCGGCAGACGCGCGGAGCTGCAGCGCACCATCGATGACCGCATCGATGACCTGGTCGACGTCGCCGACCGGAATCGCGCGGTACGCAAGGCGGCGCTGTCGTACCGGGGCAATTGGCGCGACGTGGTGCTTTTGCTCTGCGTGGTGTTGTTCACCATCATCTGGTGGGAAGTCGATCACAGCCGGGGCAACTGGTTGCCGATGTTCGTCCTGTTGATCCTGCTGTCGGTGGTGGCGGCCGCCTACGCGTTTCGCGGCGTGCTGCGTTCGGCCAGTTCGTTGGTGCGTGGGCGGCACGCGGATCTGCCTGCCGGTTCGGGCACCGGGAAATAAGTCGACCGACCGGGGCGGCGGAGCCGCCGTCATGGCCGTGAGCTGGGCTTGGCCCCTGCCGGAGCGCAGGTCGCGTCGGGGCCGGGATGCTCGCCGAGCATCAGCTGACGCCTTGTGCCAAAATTTCGGCGTGAAGTTGCCTCCCCTCCCCAACCTCATTTGTGCTGCGGCGGCGCCGATTTGGGTGTCGGCGATCGCGCCCGTTCCGTCGGCGTCGGCGGAGCCGTGCCCCGACGTCGAGGTGGTGTTCGCCCGGGGCACCAGCGAGCCTCCCGGCGTCGGCGGCATCGGCCAGCATTTCGTCGACACGCTGCGCTCCCGCGTGGGCGACAGATCGCTGGGTGTGTATCCGGTCAACTACCCGGCCACCACGGACTTCCCCACCGCCATCGACGGCATCACCGACGCCGGCCACCACGTCGAGTCCATGGCGGCGAGCTGTCCCCGGACCAAAATGGTGCTGGGCGGATATTCCCAGGGCGCGGCCGTGATGGGTTTCGTCACCGCGAACAAGGTGCCGGACGGCGCAAACCTGGCGCAACCGCCCCAGCCAATGCCTCCCGACGTCGCCAGCCATGTGGCCGCGGTCGCCCTCTTCGGCAAGCCGTCGAGCCAGTTCATGAGCATCATCAACGAGCCGCCGGTCACGGTCGGCCCCTTGTATGCGCCCAAGACGATCGACCTGTGCGTCCCCAACGATCCGGTCTGCTCGGGCTCGGGATTCCCGGCCGCGCACCGGCAATACGTCGACGCCGGGATGGTGGATCAGGCGGCGGATTTCGCCGCGAGTCGCCTGTAGAACCGCCCGGACGTGGGACCATCCAGGTGAACACGTTCGGTGATGGTGACCGAGGAGGTCGATGGCGATGAACGTGGGGCATGTCGGGAGCACAGCCTTCGATGTCGCCGACAGGCTGGCCATCATCAACCTGTTCGGCGCGTACGCCTACACCTACGACGAGAACCGGCTCGATGACTTTCGGGCGTTATTCACCGACTCACCGGAGCTCGTCCTGCTGCACGAGGGCCGCCCGCTGTCGGCCGATATCGACACGGTCATGAGCCTGCTCGCGGTCAGGAAGGCGGGTTTCAAAGCGGAAAACAACCAACGCCGCCACGCGCTGAATTCGTTCTGGTTCTCCGGCCAAAGCGACCGCAAGGCCACCGGGCACTGCTATGTCCAGGTGTTCGCCATCAAAGACGGCGGCCCGCCCACCCCCGACCTGACCGGACGTTACGAGTTCACCGCGGCCAAGGGGGACGGCGCCTGGCGGTTCAGCCGGTGGGTGGTGGCGCTCGATCAGAAGTCCGACAGCGGCGAGTGAAAAGCGCTGCGCTACGGCGTGATCCGGCGTGACAGTCAGAAGCGGGGGCCGGCCCCGGCTCTGAGAACTTCGAGGGCCGCGTCGATGTCGGGAATGGCCGTGGGACCGTAACCGGTCACCAGCTGGCCGAGCGATGACTATCGCGGCGAGCTATCTACCAGCTGATCTTCGTTGCATTCCAGCAGCTCCTTGAGCGCATCGGGGAACGCGTCGGCGATGCCCCACAAATCCGGCACCAGGTCGGGACAGGCGATGACGCCGATGCCGAGATCCCCGTTGAGCGACATGACGGTGATGTTGAGACCCGCGCTCCCGATGATCGGGCCCATGGGATACATGCTGCCGACGTGGCAGCCCAGGAAATACAACTGGGTCTGCGGGCCGGGCACGTTCGACAGGATCAGGTTGTACGCGGGGCTGTGCGATATCGGAATGTGCGGCAGGATCCGCATGGCCGCGCCGAACATGGTGGGTCCGCCGAACTGGGTCCAGTCGTGCAGCAGCGTCGGACCGATCGCCGCGGTGTGGTCTTTCGCGGCGGAATTACCCGCCGCGGTGGCGCGGATGCGTTCGGCCGGATCGCCGATTTGGCTTTCCACCCGGCAAAACATCCACGTCGTCTGGTTGCGGCCGGGCCGGTGGCACTTGTCGTGCACGGACACCGGCACGGTCGCCACCAGCGGGTGGTCGGGCAGCTCGCCGCGCTCGAGCAGGAACCGCCGCAGCACCCCCGCGCATAGCGTCACCACCACGTCGTTGACGGTCACCCCGAACCGGTCCTTGACCCTCTTGACGTCGCGCATGTCCAGCTGGGTGTAGGCGATGTTGCGGTGCCGGCTGACGGCGCCGTTGAAGGGGGTGGGCGGCGCGGTAAACGGCGCGGCCATGGTGCGGCCGTCCCGCGCGCGAAGAACCGTCCGCGCCAACGTCAGCATTGTCGCCGGCACGACGGTAGCAAGCCGAAACGGCCGCAATGCGAAACCCATCAGTCCGCTCGCGGCAATCTGCAGCGAATTACCGCGACCCGCGCCGCACGCCGGCTGCGGCGGCGGCGCGTCGGGCTCCAGGGTGCATAGCTGGGCGAGCAGGTTTGCGCCGGCCACCCCGTCGACCACGGCGTGGTGGACCTTGAGCATCACCGCCACCACGCCCGCGCGGGCACCGCCTTCAAGCACCCACATCTCCCACAGCGGGTGATCGCGATCCAGCGGAAGCCCCGCGATGTAGCCACAGATGTCGGCCAGTTCGCGGCGGCCTCCGGGGGCCGGCACCCCGATGCGGCGCAGGTGGCGCCGCAGCCGGAAGTCGTCATCATCGACCCACACCGGGTGATCCAGGTTCAGCTGCGTATCGGCGAGCTTCATCCGAAATTCCGGCATCGCGGCCACGCGTTTGGCCACTGCGGCACGAAAGCGGCCGTAGCTGTAGCCGCCCGGCATCGTCGACGTGTCCAACTCCAAAATGCAACACACGTTCAATGGCTGCGTCGGAGTCTCCAAATAAAGGAAGAATGCATCAAGTCCGCTTAGTCGTTCCATAGTCGCCCCGCTCGACTGGTGACCTCTAAATCCCCGCCTAACCCCACAGAGTTTAGGTAGCGGAAATGAGGAGATCCACTGCTTAACAAATCTTTACGCGTTAAATGTTGGTGACCGCGGCGTGGTATCGCCGGCCCCGCTCCGAAACGGGACGCAATAACTCCCCCGGGTGCGGTTCGCGCCTGGTTGGAGACCGACGGATTTCCCCGAACGCCGGGAAAGTTAAACATCTTTCCCGGCCGCCGCCGCCCCGGAGGCCATGCGAGTGAACCGGTCGCGGCGCGGCCTCGTTATCCCCATACCAGCGCCTTGGAGCACGGTCTGTGCGGGGGCAATCCGTGCGCTGATGAGCCGGACGCGCGGGAGGGTCATGTTCAGACGGATCGACACCTGCACTACATCGGGGCACAGCCTGCTGACCATCGAGCTTCGCGACGTGGTGCGCGAGTACCGTGTCGGCGGTCAATCCGTGCGTGCGCTCGACGAGATCAGCCTGCATCTCGAGGGCGGACACATCCTGTCGGTCGTCGGGCCGTCGGGGGCGGGCAAGAGCACCCTGCTGCATCTGCTTGGCGCACTGGACTCACCCGATTCGGGGTCGATCGAATTCGACGGCGACGAGATCGGCCGCCTCAGCGATGAGCAGCAGTCGGCGTTTCGCCATCGCCGGGTGGGCTTCGTCTTTCAGTTCTTCAACCTGTTGCCGACGCTGTCGGCCTGGGAGAACGTCGCGGTACCGAAGCTGCTCGACGGCGTCCGGCTGGGCAGGGCCAAACCGGACGCGATCCAGCTGCTGGACCGCGTCGGGCTCGGCAACCGGACCGAGCACAGGCCCGCCGAGCTGTCGGGCGGCCAGATGCAGCGGGTCGCAGTGGCGCGCGCATTGATGATGGATCCACCCCTGATCCTCGCCGACGAACCGACCGGGAACCTCGACTCCGCGACGGGAGCGTCGATCCTTGCGCTGCTCGGCGAGGTCGCGCACGAGCCGGGCCGCGGCCGGCTGGTGGTGATGGTGACCCACAATGCGGAGGCCGCGGACGCGACCGATCGGGTGATCATGCTGCAGGACGGCCGGATCAGTTCCGATGAGCGGTTGGCGGTCCCGGTGTGACACCGGGCTCCGCGATCGGCGCCGCGGCGAGCCGGCTGCGCCTGTTCAGCGTCCGTGAACTCGCAGTGCACCGCCGACGCACGATCGCATCGATCGCCGTGATGGCTGTGTCGGCCATGTATCTGGTTGCGGTCTTCGGCATCTTCGGCTCGATCACCGGATCGGTCGATCGCCTCGCCGACGGGATCGCGGGCGTCGCCTCGTTGGAGGTCTCGGGCATCACCGACTCCGGGTTTCCCGACACGATCACCGCCGACGTGGCCGCCGTTCCCGGCGTCGCGACCGCGGCGCCGATGATCCGGACGACGGCGTCCACGTCGTCGGGGCCGGTCCTGCTGTTCGGGGCCGACGACCGCCTCGGGGCGCTGGGCGGCGCCCTGAAAGACGCCCTGAAAGACGCCCTGAAGGATGGCGCGAAAAACGACCCCCCGGGGCAGCTCGCGGCCAACGCCGTCCGGGTGGGGCCCGGGATCGGTCGCGCCAAGGGTGAGACGTTCCAACTGGGTTCGGCGTCGGTGACCGTCGGTGAGGTGCTCACGGGCAAGCAGGTCGCCGCCCTCAATGGCGGGCACTATGTCCTCGCCCCGCTTGCCCCGGCGCAGAACATCACCGGGCGGCAGGGCCGGCTCGACTCGATACTGATCACCACGAAACCCGGCGCCGATCCGGCCCGGGTGCGCGCCGCCGTCACCCGCGCGGTCAACGGCCGGGCCATCGTGGCCGACCCCGGCATGCGGGCCACTCGCGCCGGTGACGGCGTCAAGCTGATGAACTACATGGCGCTGATGGGCGCCATGGTCGCGTTGATGGTTGGCGCGTTCCTCATTTACACCGCGATGACGATGGCGATCACCCAGCGCCGCCCGGTCATCTCGTTGCTGCGTGCGATCGGCGCCCGGCGGGCCACCATCGTCCGCGACATGCTCGCCGAGGCGGCGATCCTCGGAATCATCGGGGGGGCCATCGGGTCGTCCATCGGAATAGTGTTGGGCCGCAGTGCGATTGGCCGACTGCCCCCGGCCATGACCCAGGGGCTGGAAGCCCGCATCGAGTACTGGCTGCCCGGCTACGCGATCCCAGCCGCGGTCGCGGTGACGGCGCTGACCAGCGTGGTGGCGTCGGCGATGGCGGCGCGGCAGGTGTACAAGGTGGCACCCATCGAGGCATTGGCACCCGTGGGGGTTTCGGCCGCCGACCGCGTGCCGCGGTGGCTGCGGATCACCAGCGGGGTTGCGGCCATCGCGGTCTTCGGGGTGTCGATCGGAGTGGTGCTCAACGAGCGGGGCGCGGCGGCCTTCGTCGCGGTCTCCGCGGTGTTCTCCGCCGAGATAGCGCTCGGCTTCGCGCTGAGCGGGCCGATCGTCAACACCACCGCCGCGGCGGCCCGAGTGTTCGGGTCGGTCGGGGCGCTCGCGGCCGCGACCATCGAGCGTGCGCCGCGACGGGTGTGGGCGACGGTGATGACGGTGCTCATTGCCGTGGTCACCACCGTCACGATCACCGGCACCAACGCCGACATGATCCGGTCCGCGCGGGGCATCTTCGCCCCGGTCGCCGAGGTCCCGGTGTGGGTGAGCGCGAACCCCCCCGACGGCTACCCCACCGACGCTCTGCCGCAAGGCCTTTCGGAGAAGGTCGGGGCGTTGCCGCGCGTGCGGCGCGTCACCGAGGGCGCGCTCGGCTTCGCCGAGGTCGGCGGCACCCGCGTCATGCTCGACGGCTTTTCCCCGGGCACCGCCGACCCGCTGTACCGCGCGCTCGACGAACGGGTTCGCGACCAAGTGCTCGCCGGTCGCGGCGTGGTGCTCTCGCGGAATCTGGGCACGACCCTGCGCGTCCGGGTCGGCGACCAATTGCGCATGCGGACACCGCACGGCGCCCGGCAGGCAACCGTGCTGGCCCTCGTTCCGTACTTCTCGACCGTCATCGGCACGGTCGGGATGGGCCTCGATCAACTGCGCTCGTGGTTCGACCGCCCGGTGGCGACCACGCTCGAAATCGCCGCCGCCCCAGGCGTGGACGCCGATCGCCTACGGGCGGAGGTCCGCCGCGTGGTGCCCCCGCAAGACTATGTGTACGACGGCCGTACCAAGCTGGCCGGCCTACAGGCCCCGATGCGCCAGAGCATGTTCATCGCGAACGCCGTATGGATCATCGTCGTGTGCGTGGCCGCGGTGGCGCTGCTCAACACGTTGACCCTTTCCGTGCTTGAACGGCGCCGCGAAATCGGTGTGCTGCGGGCCATGGGCGCCAGTCGCCGGTTCACGTTGCAGATGGTGCTGGCCGAGGCGACGGGCATCGGTGTCATCGGCGGCGTGACGGGCCTGGTGTTCGGGTTTGCGGACCAGTGGCTGTTCAGCCTGGTCAGCGGGGACATGATGAACTTTCAGGTCGCGTTCCGCCCGGGCTGGACGGCGGTTGGCTTCTGCCTCGGCGCCCTGGCGATCAGTTTGCTCGGCTCGCTGCCGCCGGCCCGGCGTTCGGCCCGCCTCAACATCATCGAGGCCGTGGGCGTCGAATAGGTATCCGCGCCGAAAGCTCAGAAGCCGAGCGGAAGGAGCGCGGTGAACAGCGGGGCCAGCGGGTCCGTAACCGGAAGGGCTATCGAACTATTCAAGAACGGGGCAACCGGGCTCCGGAACGCCAATATCGTCTGCCCGGGCGCCCCCAGGCCCAGCATGGGCTCGGCGCCCGAAGTCACCGCGGCCGTGAACAGCGGGCTGGCGAAGGTTGTCCCGACGAAATTGTTGTCGTCGGGGTCGGCAACAGAGATGTTCGACACCAACCCGCCGAACCCACTTGTCTGGCTAATGAAGTCGGGGTCACCGGGCACGGGATTGGTAACCGGGCCGAGGCCCAGCGCCGCGGCGAGCCGGCCCGCCAAGCCATGCACCGCCTGCTGCCACTGCGGCAGCTGCGCGGCCGCGGCCGAGGCGCCGGCGTGATAGCCGGCCATCGCGGCCACGTCCTGGGCCCACATCTGCTCGTACTCGGCCTCGGCGGCCGCGATCGCCGGCGCGTTCTGCCCGAGCACATTCGACAACACCAACTGCACCAACCCATTTCGATTGGCCGCCACCTGCAGCGGATGCACCGTCGCCGCCCGCGCGGCTTCGAACGCGCCGGCCACCACCCGGGCCTGTCCGGCAGCGCCCGTCGCCCCGCTAGCCGCCGCGCTCAACCACCCCGCATACGGGGCCGCCGCGGCCGCCATCGCCGCGGATGCCGGACCCTGCCACGCCTGACCCGTCAGGCCCGACGTGACCGAGGAAAACGACGCCGCCGCGGACCCCAACTCGGAGGCCAGCGCGTCCCAGGCGGCGGCCGCCCCCAACATCGGGGCCGCACCCGCACCAGCGAACATCCGCGCCGAGTTGATCTCCGGCGCCAACACCGAAAAGTTCATCACCACAGCCCATTCCGTCACGGTCCGCGGCGACGTGCCGACGGCGTCAACATCGACGACACGCCACGTGTCTTTCCTACACGAGATAGGCACCCGGATAGTTCAATGCGCTCAGGCGCTGCCCTCGGTTCGGGTGGCGAAACCCTGAAGATGCGGCTTGCACGGGAACGGCACCGGGGTGCGGATGCGGCGCAGCTCGGACGTATCGAAGCCGGCCGCGGCGATGGCGTCGACGGTGCGGCGGTTCGGATGACAGCCGGAGGCCAGCCACGACCACGGCCCGGCAACGAGGTCCTGAAGCCGGCCCGTGGCGCCCTCGCCGCGGACGTGCTCGAGGACCACCAACCTGCCACGGGGGACGAGCACCCGCCGGATCTCACCCAGCGTCGCCGCCACATCGTCGACCGAGCACAGCACCAGCCCGATGTGGACAGAATCGAAAGCATTGTCCGGGAACGGGATTGACTCGCCCGTCCCGTCGACGATGTCGACGGCGATGCCACGGCGGTCGGCAAGACGAGACGCCATCCGCCGGAACGCGGCCACCGGCTCCACGGCGGCGACCGACGTCACCGCCGGCGGCACGAACCTCAGGTCGGTGCCCGGCCCCAGGCCGACCATCAGTAGCCGGCCGGTCGCGTGTGCGATCGCTGCGCGCCGATACCGGTCGTAGAAGAGCCGGTCGAAAACCGGCTGGCCGAACCGATACACGTAGGGGAACAGAGGGTTTTCGCGCGTCATCCACCGCCTAGATCCAGTCGGAACGGGGGATACTCGTCGGACATCAGCGATACATACACCGCCACCCGGTAGCGCCATCGAACGATTCCCATGAGGAGGTCGAACATGCCGGGGTGGATGGATCCGGTGCACAGCAACCACGCCGCGGAGATCACGCAAAGCACCTGCAGCAGGGGCTCCATCGCCCAGCACAGCAGTATCTGCGGGAGCCCGAGCAGCCACCACTTCACCAGCACGGCCCAGGGGGTCAGTCGCCCCGGGTAGTCGACCACCAGGTCACCGGGATAACCGGGCCGCGACGCCAGCGCGAACGGCGGGTACTTGTCGGTGCTGTTCATCGGAAATCGGTAATTCATCACCCGCCACGACCAGCGCAGCACGCCGACGTTGAAGTCGAACAGCGGGCGCGGATAGCGGCCGGTGAACAGGATCGTGACACCGGCGGCGATCGTCAGCAGCGGATACACCGCATACAGAAGTATCAGTATCGGGTAGTGCGGAACGGCCAGCACGCACCACTTGACGAGCCATCGCCAGCGCGAGGGTGCGTCGGGATCGGCGCGCACCCGGACGGGACCGTCGGGATTCCGCACCGTGGCCAGATCCGGGGTATCGAGCGCGTTCACCGGCGGCTCGAGGCGACAGGGGTTGCGGTAGCGGGGTCTCGATCGATCGCCGCCGACATCCGGCGATGACTCGTCCAGTACAGGAACATTGTCAGCACCCAGGTGTGTAGCCGGTCCGAGATCAATGCCGCGGGCCTCAGGGTGTTCTCGCCGTGGGCCAGCTGCAGCGATGCCACCCGCGACACCGCCGCCACACGGCGGCGCCGAGTCTTCTCATACCGGCGCAGCGCGTCCGAAATCCCGTTTGGAGAGTTGCGGGCCGCCGAAAGCGCCTTGCACAACACCATGGTGTCGAGGAGCGCCTGGTTGGTTCCCTGGGCGAGGGTGGGCGGCATGGTGTGGGCGGCGTCGCCGAGCAACGTCACCGGGCCAGGGGCCAGGGCGGGGGAAATGGGATGCCGAAAATGGGGATACGGCGAACCGACCAGGTCCTGGTCGGTCAGTTTCCCCAGCACGAGGTCGACGGTGTCAGACCAGCCGGTGAACTTGGACCGGATCACGTCGAGCGGGCTCTCCGGCCTGACGAAGTCGTATGACCACGGCAAGTCGAACCACCACTGCACCTCTGAACCGCCCGCGGGCCACACGCCCGCGTTTCCCTGCTCGCCGATGGCGATCGTCGCCTCGCGCGTGCCGGCGAGCTCGGGAACGGCGAGGAGTCCCTGCCAGCTGCACCAACCGGTCGGTTCGGCGGCAGGCGCGCCGACCACGTCTCGGAGGACCGAGTGCAGACCATCGGCACCGATCACCACGTCGCCCCGGGCCACGGCGCCGTCTTCGAATTCGACTCCCGCACCACTGCGAGCAGCGACGACCCCCACGGCACGCGCACGGCCCCGGATGCGATCGGTCGGGAAGCCCTCCAACAACCGTTCGAGCAGGACGCGGCGCGGAACCATCCGAACGGGAGCGCCCAGCCGGTTCACCATCGCGGTCACGTCCAGGGTCGCGAGCCGGCGCCCCCGAGACGTCACCACGCGCACGCCGGAAAGCAGTTGGCCGGCCCCGTCCATGTTGGCGCCCAGCTGCCGCAGAACCGCTTCGCCGTTGGACCAGATGGTCACGGCGCCGCCACCCGGGCGGATGTCCTTGCGCTGATCGAAGACCGTGACGTCATGGCCGTCCCGCAGCAGTCCCCGCGCAACGGAAATGCCGCTCACGCCGGCGCCGATGACCAGGATCCGAAGTGGGGTCGTCGGCGGCGCTGTCGCACCCCGCCCCAACCGCTCCGGACCCCCGTAGTTGGACGTGATGGCCCCGCCGCTCGTCACTCGATTGAACACGTAAGCGGCCGCCGATCGGTTCACGCGTGGCGGCCCGGATCGGGCGCTATTTCTGCGCGGGTCAGGCGGGTGCGGGCGAGCCGATCATCTTGTGCAGGTCCTCGACCGACCACGGCTCGGCGTCATGGTGGTCGCGGTACCCCAGCACGCGCGGCGCCGGCCGATCGAAGCTGCCGACGAAGCCGCCCGCGGCGACGAAGATCTGGCCCGTCACGTCGCGCGACAAGTCGCTGGCGAGATAGGCGTAGAGCGGGGCCACGAACGCCGCCGGGGCGCTGTCCAATGAGGCTCGCATCGTCGCCTCGTCGAGCAGCCCGCGATGGTAGAGGCCGGCAATGTGGTTTTCGTATTCCGCGCCGGTGGACAGCCGCGTCCGCGCGCCGGGACACACCACGTTGGCCCGGACACCATGGGGCTTCAGTTCCGCCGCGATGGCCATCGTGAGTCCGTTGACGGCACCTTTGCCCGCGGGGTAGCCGGTTCCGCCGTAGTCGCCGAGAAAGGCCACCGAGCCGGTGTTGATGATCGCCCCGTGCCCTTGGGCAGCCATGACGCGGGCCGCGACCCGGCAGGTGTGAAACGCCGTACCGAGGTGCGCGCCGATCAGGCGGTCGAATTCCGCCGGCGATACATTCAGGATCGACGAACCGGGCGGCTCGGCGATCCCGGCGCAATTGACCAGGGCGTCCAACCGACCGTAGGAACTCACGCATTCGTCGATGAGCGCGGCGGCTATGCGTTCGTCGTCCGCGGCCCCGATGACCGGGCTGACGCGCCCGCCGGAGTCCGTGATCGCCGCGACGGTCTCCTCCACGGCGTCGGCGTCGCGACCGTTGACGACGACACCGGCGCCGAGGTTGCACAGCAGTTCGGTGACCGCGCGCCCGATACCGCGGCTGCCGCCGGATACCACCACACCGCGGCCGGCCAGCGGGCTCGCGCTACGCATTGGCGTGAGCTGCGGTGTTCCCAGGCATGAGGCGAACAGTACCCACGCGGCACAGGAATGGCACAGGAATGAGAAACGCCTGCCGGCCAGCGGCAACGGCCTCGCGGCTCTGTGGCCGGCGAACTTCGCGCGATTCCCGACAATCCGCCTTCGTACCGCTTTGTGTGAGAGAACGCGGGCTCGTGCCGTGGGGCGTATAGTCATGGGTGAAGTCCGTTCTGGACATGTCGCCGTTTAGCTCAAAGCGGTCAATCAGCCCGCACGGCTGTTGGGCTTGACGTGGCTCCGGCGATACCAGCACCGTCACCCCCTCCCGTTGTTGCAACGTGTGCTGATCATCGACTCGTCCTGCGGATAGAAGTGCGGCGGAGGCGACTGTGCGCATAGCTGCGATGCCTCGCCGCACGTGACCCATAGGAAGTGGGCCAGAATGCAAACCTGTTCGTACCCTAATCTTTTCACCGCGAGTTGCGTCGGCAAGACGCGATTCAGCTTATGACCGACGTCGCGACTCCACCCCGCCCGACTCGGTCAGCCAACACGCAAACGGACGATTCATACGACGACGTTGTCGAGATGTTCATCGAGCTGCGCCAGTTGCCGGGCGAATCCCACGAGTACTGCCGGCAACGCGAGCGCATCGTCGCCCGATGCCTGCCCCTGGCGGACCATGTGGCCAGCCATTTCGCGCGTCGCGGCGAAGGTCTGGACGACCTGATACAGGTCGCCCGCCTGGGGCTGATGAATGCGATCAACCGATTCGACCCCGACAAGGGACCCAGCTTCATCGGTTTCGCGGTGCCCACCATGATGGGCGAGGTTCGGCGTTACTTCCGCGACTACAGCTGGGGCATGCGTGTGCCGCGGCGTTTACGCGAGCTGCACGTCCAAATCAGCAGAACCACAAGCGATTTAGCACAAAAGCTGGGCCGCGCGCCCACCGCCGGCGAGCTCTCCCAGGTGCTCGAAGTCCCACGCGAGGAAATCGTCGAATGCCTCGTCGCGGGCGATGCCTATCGGCTCGACTCTCTGGACGCGCCCCTTGGCGCCGACGGCTCGGGCAAATCGCGATTGGTGGCCGACGCCGTGGGCGGCATCGATCCGCAAATCGAGCACATCACCAACCGCGAGGCGGTGCGTGCCCTGGTGGGCGCGCTCCCCGAGCGCGAACGCCAGGTGCTTCATATGCGGTTCTTCGAATCGATGACCCAAAGCCAGATCGCCGAGCGAATCGGCGTGTCGCAGATGCAAGTCTCTCGCATCCTGGCCAACACGCTGCGCTGCCTGCGCGACCAATTGGACTAGTGGCGATCGCAAGCGCGGCGTGACCGGGCGCTGCGGGTCGCCACCATCGGTCTCGTGGCGATCGCAAGCGCGGCGTAGCCGGGCGCGGCGGGTCGCCACCATCCAACACCCGCCCTCCGCACCGCCCGGCCCGGCGGCACCTTCGGCGATCCCCGGCGATGTACTGTGCGATTCGGAAACGAGTCGACTGTGTCGCCGGAGTCAGCGTGGAAGGAGCGCGATGTGATGAGGATTTCTCGGACGGTGATCGCGGGCCTCGCGGCGGCGCTGACGCTGACGGTGGCTGGCTGCGGCAGCAAGCCGGCTCCCTCGACGTCACAGACGCCGCAGTCGGGCTCGTCCAGCCCGGCCACGAATACCAGCAGCTCGGCGGCGAAATCCTCGGCGCAGGCACAACCGGGCGAGTACACCTCGCTGTTGATCCAGGCGACGGACATCGACGCCCCGATCCAATTCACCGGCAGCCCGCCGACGAACAACCCCAACGGCCAGCCGGGCGTCGCGACCACGTTCAAGACCGACGACAACAGCCACGTCATCAAGGACACGATCCAGGTGCTCCCGGACCCGGCGGCCGCCACGAATGCGCTGAACGCGGCAAAGGGCGCACAGGCCGGCAACGTCAAGAACCCGAAAACGGATCCGTTCAACGTCGGAACCGGCGGAACGACGCTGACCGGGAACTCGCCGGACAACTCCAAGGGCGTCTTGATACTGATGTTCACCGAGGGCAGGGCGTTCGTCACGCTGGAGTTCGACGGCCCGGTCGACTCGCTCCCACCGCAGGACTTCGTCACCGACGTGGGCCAGAAACAAGACGCGGCCGTAAAAAAGGGGCTCGGCGGCTGAGCCCCGTGGCCGGCGCGATCACCCGAGGGGATTTATGAACGTCGTCAACGGCCTGCCGGCGCACGCCCTGTGGCTGCATCTCGTGGTGGTGCTCGTGCCGCTGACCGCGCTGCTCGAAATCCTCTGCGGCTTATGGCCGGCCGCCCGGCGGGGCCAGCTGTTGTGGCTCATGCTGGTCATGGCCGCCGCCACCATGGTGATAACGCCCATCACCGTCAACGCCGGCCAATGGCTCTATGACCTGAGGAAAAAGCCCGCTCCCATCCTGCAAGAACACGCCGACCGCGGCAGCACGATGGTGTACTTCGCTGCCGCCCTGCTGGTGGTCGCAATCGGGCTGGTTGCGCTGCGCTTCATCGAACGACGATCCGACAACCGCGGGGTGGCCACGCGGGTCATCGTCGCGATAATCGTTCTCGCCGTGAGTGTTTCGTCGATGGTCCAGATCTACCGCACCGGTGATGCCGGCGCCCAATCGGTGTGGGGCGGCGAGATCGCCCGCCTCAAGAAGTCGAACGGCACCTAGCGATCCGCCTCATATCACGCTCAACGCGACGCGCGCCCACGCGTTGTTGCCGTACCCCCGCGGATTCCACAGCGACGCCGCCCATTCCGGCTGCGCGGCACCTGTCTCGTCCCAGGCGCGGGCGGTGATGCGCAACGGTCCCGGCGCGACGTCGACGACCAGCGACCACGGCCGCCACGACCATTTACCGGGCGCGGGGTGCAGGTCGGCTTGCCGCCAGGTGAGGCCCTCATCGAGCGACACGTCGACTCGCTCGACGCTGCGGCCGTCGCCGGCGATCCCGTAGCCCCGGATGGTCAACTGACCCCGCGGCACACGGTCGTCGTCGGTGGGATCGAGGATGTCGCAGTTGAGCGCCACGGACGAGAGCGCAATGCCCTCCCCCGCGGCGACGGCTTCGGGGTCGGCGTCCGCTGGCAGGATGCGGTAGTCGCGCGACTGGAAGTAATTCTCCGAAGGGCCGCTTTGCACCGTGATGTCGGAGATCCACTTGACGCTGCGCGCACCGATGTAGCCGGGCACCACGACCCGCACCGGACCGCCGTGGGTGCGCGGAAGGGGTTCGGAATTCATCCGCCACGCGAGCAGGACTTCGGGCGACATGGCCTTGCTCAGCGGGATGGAGCTGCCGTAGGGCTGGAGGGGCTTCGCCTCCTCGGCGATGTCCAATGCCTGGAAGGCGACGTGCAGCCCGTCGTAGTGCTGCGCTCCCGCGGCCGCCAGGACGTCGGTCAGCCGGGCACCGCGCCACTCCGCGGTGGAGATCGCCCCGTGCGCCCAGGGTTCTTTCCCCGGTATGGGCCGCACCCGCAGCATCTCGGCGCGCCGGTTGCCGGCGCATGCCAGCGTCGCCACCACATCGTGTTGATCGAACTCGGTGGTCAGTTGCTCATACGTGACGGTGAGCGGCCTTTCCACCTGCCCGTTCACTGTCAGCTGCCAGTCCTGCGGCGCGGTGTCGGGAAAGCTCCCATGATTGCGGGCGTAGAACGCGTCGATCGGGGTGAGGGCACTGTCGGCCAGCACCGCGGGAGGCGGTTCGGCGTTGTAGGGCTGGTTGGCACGCACGATCATGTCGTCGCGCTTACCCCACGATGCCGTGGTCGGCGTCATGGCGCCTATTGTCACGCTTCCTCCTCTGGCGGCGATATCACCGAATCGTTCCCCGGTTGACGGGCCACGGCCGGAGGGCTGGGTTTTGTGGGCTCACAAGCATTGCTTGTGGGTCCCCAAAAGACTGCCCCAAAAGACTGCCCCAAAAGACTGCCTTGTACCGGAAGGGATTGTCATGCCACTAAGCAGTCACGTACCCGACCTGTTCGCGTTCGAAATCTTCTTGGCCATCGCCCGGACCGGCAGCCTCGCCGCGGCGGGCAGGGAATTCGGGCTGACGCGGCAGGCGGTTTCGGCGCGACTGGCCTCCATCGAAGCCCAGATCACCGCCGTGCGCGACGGGAAAGCCGATCTCGGGTTCATCGAGACCCCTTACCTGCCAAAGGGGTTGCGCAGCAGGGTGGTCGCGCACGAGGAGCTTGTGCTGATTGTGCCCGCCGACCACAAGTGGGCGCAGCGCCGGCGACCGGTAACGGCGGCGGAACTGAGTCAAACACCGCTGGTGACCCGGGAACCCGGATCCGGGACGCGCGACTCGTTGACCGCCGCCCTGCGCCAAGCCCTCGGCGACTCCTCCCGGCAAGCGCACCCGGTCCTCGAACTGTCGTCTGCCGCCGCGGTGCGCGCGGCCGTCGTCGCGGGCGCCGGGCCCGCCGTGATGAGCCGGCTGGCCGTTGCCGACGACCTGGCGATCGGACGGCTGCGGACCGTGGCAATCCCCGAGTTGAACCTGCGACGCCAACTGCGGGCCATCTGGGTGGGTGGAGGCACACCGCCCGCGGGTGTCGCCCGGGACTTGCTTACGCACATCGCAGCCCACGATCCCCGTTAGCTCCCTTGCCCCGCCGCCGCATCGTCCAATATGTTCCGTTCGTTGTGACGCGTCACACCGGGCCCAAAGCGAAACGGAGCTGATCAGATGGACGTCATTCACGGACACTGCGACGCGCGTTTCGACAAGGTCCGGGCGGCGCTGGCGGACAACATCACCTCCGGTGAAGAGGTTGGCGCGTGCATCGCCGTCGACGTCGGCGGCGAAACCGTCGTCGACATCTGGGGCGGCTGCTCCGACGCCGGACGCACTACGCCGTGGGCCGAGGACACCATCGTCAACGTGTGGTCCTCCACCAAGACGGTCACCAGCCTCGCCGCCCTGATGGTCATCGACCGCGGCCTGGTCGAACCGACCGCTCCGGTGGCGGCTTACTGGCCGGAATTCGCCGCAAATGGCAAGCAGGACATCCAGATTCGCCACATCCTGTCGCATACTTCCGGGGTGTCCGGGTGGGATCTACCCTTCGCCACCGAGGACATGTATGACTGGGACAAGGCCACCACGGCCCTGGCGGCCCAGGCGCCGTGGTGGGAGCCGGGCACCGCGTCGGGGTATCACGCCCACAACCAGGGCCACCTGATCGGCGAGGTGATCCGGCGCGTCACCGGTCATTCCCTCAAGGAGTTCGTCCGCGACGAAATCGCCGGCCCGCTGTGCGCCGACTTCCAAATCGGCGCGGCGCCTGCCGATTACGAACGCATCGCCGAGATCATCCCGCCGCCTCCCCTCGAGCTGCCGCTCGACCAGCTCCCCGAGGACAGCCCGATGCGCAAAACCTTCAGTGGCCCCCCACCCAACGCCGATGCCGCGAACACGCCGGCCTGGCGCGACGCCGACATGGGCGCCCTCAACGGCCACGGCAACGCCCGTTCCCTGGCGGCGATCCTCTCGGCGATTTCGTTGGGCGGCAAGGCCCACGGAGTTCAATTGCTCAAGCCCGAGACCGTCGACCTGATCTTCGACGAGCACGCGAGCGGCGTCGATCTCGTCCTGCCCGCGCCGCTGCGCTGGGGCCTCGGATACGGGCTTCCGCAGAAGGAAGCGCTGTCCTACGTCCCCGACGAGAGAATCTGCTTCTGGGGCGGATGGGGCGGCTCGATGGTGTTGATGTGGCCCGAACGCCGGACCACCGTCGCCTACGTCATGAACAAGATGGGCCCCGGGATTCTGGGCTCGGACCGGATGGCGACCTACGGCAAGCTGATCTTCGACGCGCTCGGATCGGCAGCTTGATGGCATGCGTTGCCGCCCGGGTTTTTCCGGCCCTGGTCGCGGCGCTCGCCACGACGCTGACGGGGACGTCGACAAGAGCGCTCGCCCAGCCGTCCGATTACACCGGGTTGTTGATCCGGGCGAGCGATCTCAACGCGCCGCGGGGCTTCACGGCCACGCCGCCGATCAACAACCCGAACGGTCAGCCGGGCGCCGCGACGACGTTCAGCGACCAAGACCGCACGCACGTCATCTTCGACAGTATCCGGATCCTGCCGGATCCGGCCACGGCTGTCCGAGCGCTGGAGTCGGCGAAGGCGACACGGGATGGTTACGTCCACGGCATACCCGAGCCGATCGCCGTCGGAGCCGGCGGCACGACGATCTCGGGGCCCTCACCCGACGGCTCCAAGGGAGTCACGCTCCTGCTGTTCACCGAGGCCGCCGCGTTCGCGGAGCTGGAATTCGACAGCCCGCCCGATGATCTGGTGCCGGTGGACTTCGTCACCGACGTCGGTCTCAAGCAGGACGCGGCGATCAAGAGGGAGCTCACCGGCTGAACGCCTGTGGCGCCGGCGTGAGAAGGAAAAGGCGAAAGCGACGCCGCCCGGCGCGGTCCTGGGCGATCTGATAATTCGGCCAATCCTGCACCACCTTCGCCCAGGCCTTGTCGCGCTGCGCCCCGGTGAGCAACCGCACCGTCGCGGTGAACCGCTGACCGCGTCGGCGAACTGTGACCCGTTCCGTCGCTGTGAGATTCGCCGACCAGGCGGGGTGGCGGGGAAGACCCCAGTTGGAGCCGACGACTATCAGCCCGTCCGCGACGGGCACGCACTGCACGGTGGCCGTGCGGGCCAGGCCTGTTTTGCGCCCCGAGGTGGTGACCTGCACATTGGGCAGGCCGGTCAGGTCCAGCACACCGAGGCGTCCTTTGCTTGCGAACCGGAGGAACGCCTCTACCCCTTCCGCGACCGGTCGCCCCCGCAGCACCAGCCAGCGATAGGCGGTCGGGTTTCGCGCCACCCGCTGCAGCGGATTCACATCCGTACTCTATTCCGGGCGGTCCGGTCGGGCATCCCGACGCGGTTGACGCAAGGCGCCGTTGCGGCCACCCGACGACGCGACCCGCCGGTGCCCGCCGGACAGATTAAATAAATTGTTTGATTTAACTGGGTGCGGGGTGTTCACTGAGGCGATGAACTCCGAGCGGATGCCACGCTCCGAGAGGTCGACGGGCACCAGAGAGGCGATCTTGGCGGCCGCGGAGGTGCTGTTCGCAGAGCGTGGCATGTACGCGGTGTCCAACCGGCAGATCAGCGAGGCCGCCGGGCAAGGGAACAACGCCGCGGCTTGCTACCACTTCGGAACGAGGACCGACCTGCTCCGGGCGATCGAGAGCAAGCATCGGGAGCCGATCGAGGCGCTGCGCGCGCAAATGCTGGCCGACGTCGGCGATTCGAGCGAGCTACGGGACTGGGTTGGCACGTTGGTGCGCCCCCTCACCGACCACCTGGCCGCCCTCGGCGCCCCCAGCTGGTACGCACGGTTTGCCGCTCAGGCGATGGCCGACCCCACCTATCGTCACGTCGTCACCAAGGATGCGCTCACGTCGCCGCGGCTGGTGCAGACCATCGACGGAATCACCCGCTGCCTTCCCGAGTTGCCCAAGCGAGTGCGTTTCGAGCGCATCGCGATGGTCCGCAACCTCCTGATGCACACCTGCGCCGAGCACGAGGGCGCGCTGGCCGAGCACGGGCCGCGGTCGCGGTCGAGCTGGCCGGTTGCCGGCGAGGGACTGATCGACGCGATCGTCGGTCTGTGGCGTGCGCCGGTCCACGTGGGCGCGGCAGTGGAGAACCGAGGAGGACGATGACCGAGATCTCGACCGCCACCGAGATTCCCGACTTTCCGATGACGCGGGCGCCCGTTTGCCCGTTCGCCCCGCCGCCAAAGGTGTTGGCGCTCAACGCCGACAAGCAGCTCAGCAGGGTCCGGATCTGGGACGGCAGCACGCCGTGGCTGATCCACGGCTACGACGCGATACGAGCGTTGTTCACGGACTCGCGCACCAGCGTCGATGACCGCCTGCCACGTTATCCGCACTGGAACGAAGGGATGCTGGCGACGGTCCATAAGAGGCCACGCTCGGTGTTCACTTCCGACGGCGAAGAGCACACCCGGTTCCGCCGGATGCTGTCGAAGCCGTTCACCTTCAAACGCGTCGAAGGGCTGCGGCCGGCGGTGCAGAAGATCGCCGACGATCGCATCGACGCCCTGTTGGCCGGCCCCAATCCCGGCGACGTCGTCGGCACCGTCGCGCTGCCTGTCCCCTCGCTGGTCATCAGCCAACTGCTGGGCGTGCCCTACGAGGACGCGGATTTCTTCCAGGAGCAAGCCCAGCGGGGCACCGGGCGCTACGCGACCGAGGAGGACACGGCTCAGGGCGCCGCCTCGTTGGCGCGATACATCGCCAAGCTGATTCGCGCCAAGATGCAAGAGCCGTCAGAGGATTTGGTGTCCGATCTGGCCGAGCGGGTCAACGCCGAAGAGCTCAGCGTGCGCGAGGCCACCCAACTGGCCCTCGGCGTGCTGATCGCCGGTCACGAAACCACCGCGAACATGCTCAGCCTGAGCGTCGCCGCGCTGCTGGAGCATCCCGATCAGCGCGCGGTGCTGCGCGACGCCGACGACCCGAAGTTCGTCGCCACCGCGGTCGAGGAATTGATGCGCTATCTCAGCATCATCCAGACCGGTCAGCGCCGCATCGCCATCGAGGACATCGAGGTCGGTGGGGAGACCATCCGGGCCGGCGAGGGCATCATCCTCGACGTCGCGCCGGCGAATTGGGATTCCCGCCGATTCCCCAACCCCGACCGGCTGGACCTGGGGCGTGAGGACGGCCCGCACGTCGGCTTCGGCTACGGCCGCCACCAATGCGTGGGCCAGCAACTGGCCCGGATGGAACTGCAGATCGTGCTGCCCACCCTGCTGCGCCGCATGCCGACGCTGCGGCTCGCGGTCCCGCTCGAGGACCTGCCGTTCAAACACGATTCGTTGGCATACGGCGTCTACGAGCTCCCCGTGACATGGTGAAGCCCGATCTGACCCTCGAAGTGCCGGATTTATCCGGCAGGTTCGCGCTCGTGACCGGAGCCAACAGCGGTCTGGGGCTCGGTCTGGCGAAAAGGCTGGCCGCCGCGGGCGCCGACATCATCCTGGCGATTCGCTGCCGGACCAAGGGCGAAACCGCTATCGCCGAGATCCGCCGGGGGGCACCGGCGGCCAAGCTGGCCATCAGGCATCTGGACCTGTCATCGCTGAAAAGCGTGGCGGCGCTCGGTGAGGAGCTGGCCGCAGAGGGCCGCCCGATCGACGTCTTGATCAACAACGCCGGCGTCATGACACCGCCACAGCGCCAGGAAACCCGAGACGGCTTCGAATTGCAGTTCGGCACAAATCATCTGGGTCACTTCGCCTTGACGGGGCACCTGCTGCCCCTGCTGCGCGCGGCGAAATCCGCGCGCGTGGTGACCGTCAGCAGCATCGCCGCAACTCAGCGCAATCTCGACTTCAGCGATCACAACGCGCAACATGGCTACAAACCCATGCGCTCCTACGGAATGGCCAAGCTGGCGCAACTGATGTTCGCGATCGAATTGGATCGGCGCAGCCGCCTCGGCGGCTGGGGGGTGATGTCCAACGCGGCGCACCCCGGGTTGAGCAAGACCAACCTGCTCAGCGGCGCGTCGTACGGTCGCGACAGACCGACGCTGCAGGCCCGGTTGACCCGGCTGACCTGGCGGCTGCTGCCGTTCATGTGGCTCGACGTCGAGGAGGGCATCAAGCCTGCGCTTTATGCGGCGGCATCTCCGGACGCCCGCGGCGGCGCGTATTACGGACCGCGCGGCTTCTACGAAACCGCCGGGGGCGGAGTAACGTTCGCCGGAGTGCCCAACTTGGCGCGCAGCGAGGCCGGCACGCAGCGCCTGTGGCAGCTGTCCGAACAACTCACCGGCGTCAGCTACCCCATGCCGGGGTGATGAAGGGACCATGATGTCAGGTCAAGCCCGCAACCTGTATCCCGAGGACGTGATCGGCGCGCCCAAGCGGCACCGCGGTCCGCAGACGGGGTTCAGATGACGAATTCACTCACCGCCCGCGGCTCGGTCTTCGACATTCCCGACGAGCCGGACTTCGTGCGCATGCGCGCCGAGACCGGCGCACGGCTCCGCGCCGCGATGGCCGACCACGGTGTCGACGCGCTCATCCTGCTGATGAACGGCTACGTCGGGTACGCGACGGGGACCAGTTGGCCGCTGCTCGATGCGGGCCTCTCGCACGTCGAGCGCCCGGTGGCCGTCGTGCTGGCCGACGACGAGCACCCACACCTGTTCATGCCGTTTCGTGGCGGAGGGTTCCCCGAATCGTCCGGGCCGCCGGTGCGCGATGATCATCTGCACGGGCCGGTCTATCTCGAATTCGACCAGGGCGTCGGCGATTTCGCCCGAGAGCTGGCCGACCTCATCCCTCGGGGCGCGAGCGTGGCCGTCGACGAGCTCACGGGCGCGATGCGGCGGGCGGGCGGCACCCTGTTTCCGTCCGGCCCGCCGTCGGATGCGGCGATCGTGGTCGGCGCGGCGCAGTTGGTCAAGACGCGCGACGAGGTTTCCTGCCTTCGCCGCGCCTGTCGCATCACCGAGCGGGCCATGGCCGACGTGCAGGAGGCATTGGCACCGGGGGTACGGCAGCTTGACCTTTCGGCCAAGCTGGTCCGGCGCGCCTTCGAGCTGGGCGCCACCACCAACATGCTCGAGGCCATCTGGCAGGTGATGCCCAGCTCGCGGGAGGCCGGTGTGTGGACGACCCACGGTGACCTGGCGTTGCCCCTGCTCCCCACCGCTCGCGAACTGGCCGCCGGGGACGTGCTGTGGACCGACATCAGCATCAGCTACGCGGGATACTGCTCGGACTTCGGTCGAACCTGGCTGGTCGGCGACCGACCGTCGCCGCGGCAACAGGACCAGTTCCGTCAGTGGCGAGCCATCCTCGACGAAGTGCTCGCCGTGACCAAAGCCGGTGTCACGTCGGGTGATCTGGCGCGGGCGGCGATCGCCGCGAACGGCGGACGCAAGCCGTGGCTGCCGCACTTCTATCTGGGTCACGGCATCGGCACCTACCCCGCCGAGGCCCCGATGATCGGCACGGACCTCGGCGAGGAATTCGACGACAACTTCGTCTTTCCGCCCGGCATGGTGCTGGTGCTCGAACCTGTGGTGTGGGAGGACGGCACAGGCGGCTACCGCAGTGAGGAGATCGTGGTGATCACCGAAGACGGCTACACGCCGATCACCGACTACCCCTACTCCCCCTATGGCGACTGACGTTTTGCCCGACCCCCTGCCGTTGCGGACGGGGCGTCGGGATCGGGCGCTGGCCCAAATGGAAGCGCACGACCTCGACATCTTGGTGCTGGGGCGGCAAGCCAACATTCGTTATGTCACCGGCGCCCCCCAGCTGTGGATCGCGGGGACGCGACCGTTCGCCCCCATGTGCGTCGTGGTGCGCGCCACCGGCGAGATCTACCTCAACAGCACCGATGACGAGGGAGTCCCCGACGAGATCGGTCGCGATCACCTGTACGGGCTGGCCTGGAACCCGATGACACTCATCGAGGTTTTGAAGCACATCGACGGCGCGGCGACGGCGCGACGGGTCGGAACCGACGCCATCACACCAACTTTCGCGGCATTGCTGCCTGCGGCCTTCCCCGGCGCCGACCTCGTCGACGGCGAGCCGGCCATGCGGGCGGCGCGCCGCATCAAGACGCCCGACGAGATCGCGGCGATGGGCCCTGCGCTCCGCGTGGCGGAAAAGGGACTGGCCGCCGCCCTGGCGGAGTTGCAGCCGGGAGCGTCCGAGCAGGCGCTGGCCGGGGCCGCGCTGGAGGCCATGGCCGCCGGCGGGGTGAGCACGCCGGCCACCCAGGACGTCGCATGGGTCACCTCGCGGGAACACCCGTGGCGACGCTGCCACACCGAGTTTCGGGCCGGTGACCTGGTGGCGTTGGCCGTCGGCGCGCTGGCCGACGGATATGTCGCCGAGGTGGCCAGGACGTGGCCCGCGGGACAGACGACTAACGGCTCGGCCCGCGCGCTCTTCGACCGCTCAGATGCGCTGTACGACAGGATGATCGCCGCCTGTCGTCCCGGTGAACCCACGACCGCGCTGCTCGCCGCCTATGCGGCCGCGGGCGAGTCGCTGCCGCCCATGCCCGTCGCGCACGGCGTGGGACTCGGTTTCGACCCGCCCGTCGTGTCCGAAAAGCTGCCCGCAGCAGCCGAACTCGACCGGCTCGAGGCCGGGATGGTGCTGGCGATCAGCGGCTACGTGTGGCAAGAGGGCATCGGCACGGTATTGCGCCGTGACACCGTGCACATCACCGACGAGGGCGCCGTCGCGCTGACCAGCAGCCCGTCACCCGTTTGATGTCCCGGGTCAATCGGGTTCGTCGACGTCTTCGTCGTCCTCGTCTTCGTCCTCGCCGAGGAATCGTTCGGGGTGGTGAAATCCATTGGTTCGGGGTTGGCCGTGGTCGAGGTGGGGTGGGGGTATCCATTCGGTTTGGCCTTGGGCGTTGGTGCGGGTGGTCCAGCCGTTTTCGGCGAGTCGGTTGTCGGGACCGCAGGCCAGGGTGAGGTCGTTGATGTCGGTGCGGCGGGTGGTTGCCCAGCCCCGGACGTGGTGGACTTGGCTGTGGTAGGCCGGGGCGTCGCAGCCGGGTTTGGTGCAGCCGCGGTCCTTGGCGTACAACATGATCCGCTGGGCGGGGGAGGCCAGGCGCTTGGTGTGATGTAGCGCCAGGGGTTTGCCCTGGTCGAAGATCGCCAGGTAGTGGTGAGCGTGGCTGGCCATGCGAATCAGGTCCGACATCGGAAGC
>NZ_DATJPU010000089.1:0-3208 GCF_035506235.1 Mycobacterium sp. | reverse complement strand
CGCCCGGCGGGTCAGCCTGGCGAACGTGTCGTCGTCGACGTCCACCAGGGGATCGTCCGAGCGCAGCGCCAGCGCCGCCCCGGTATGCCGCAGCGCGGCCCGGTCGGCGCGCAGCGTCGGCGACTTCAGCGCCAGCCGGTCCAGCACGCCGGCCAGCGGGTCGGCCAGCACCTGCACCGCGACCGCGACCGCCGGCGTGGTGAACAGCAGCACGGTCAGCGCGATCTGGGTGGCGGGCTCGTGCCGGGTCACCGCCAGGCCGATCAGCGCCTGGCCGCCGAACAGCGTGGCCACCGCCGAGCAGCCGACGAATGAGCGCAGCATGTCGGCGCGCAGCACCTGGCCCTCGTCGAAGGCGTCCCACAGGGCCACCGCCACGCCGAGCGCCAGGACGTCGAAACCCGTCGACGCCAGGGCCAGCCGGCTGGGCACCAGACCGAGCGGGATGATCAGGATGGCGTTGCGTCGACGGAGCGCACCGCGTCCAGCGCCACCACCAGCGCGAAGCCACACAATCCGGTTGCCGCCAACGCCAGCACCGGCTTCCGCGGATCCCGGGCAAGCAGGTACAACCCCAGCCACCCGCTCAGCGTGAACACCACAGCCGACAGCGCAGCCATGCATCCAGTTTGTCACGCAATCGGCACGGGTCACTTGCCGTACCGGCGATGCCGCTGGCTGTAGTCGCGCAGCGCGCGCAGAAAATCCACCCGGCGGAACGCCGGCCAGTGCGCCTCGGTGAACCACATCTCCGAGTAGGCGCTCTGCCACAGCAAGAATCCCGACAGCCGCTGCTCCCCCGAGGTCCGGATGACCAGGTCGGGATCGGGTTGCCCTGAGGTGTAAAGGTTTTCGGAGATGCCGTCGACGGTCACCGCGTCGATGAGCTCCTCGGCGGTGGCGCCGTTGGCGAGCTCCTTGCTCAACAGCCCCCGTACCGCGTCGACGATCTCGCGTCTGCCGCCGTAGCCGACCGCGACGTTGACGTGGAAAGGCGCCACGGCCGGGGTGGACTCGACCGCGTCGCGCACCCGGCGGGCCTGCTCCTCGCCGATCAGCCCGAGGTCCCCGACGGTCCGCACGCTCCAGCGGTTGGCCGGTGCGCAGATCTCCTCGACCACGTCGGTGATGATCTCGATGAGCCCCGCCAGCTCGTCGGGATCGCGTTGCAGGTTTTCGGTGGACAGCAGGTACACGGTCGTCATCTCGATGCCGGCCTCCTGGCACCACCGCAGCATCTCGGCGATCTTGGCGGCGCCCATCCGGTACCCGTAGCTGACGTCGTCGTAACCGGCGTTGCGCGCCCACCGCCGATTCCCGTCGCACAGCACCGCGATGTGGCGGGGAAGCTCGGACTTGGAGGCCGTCAGACCCTGCCTCAGCCGCAGCTCGTAGACGCGGTACAACGGCTCCTTGAGCCGCGGCGGGATAATCTCCACGAAGCTCCACACTACTGTGAGCCGCGTCAATTCCCGGCCGCCTTTCCGGCGGAAATTCGGCAAGTCACCGCACGTCCACAGCGGCTTGTCACCATTCCCGACTACTGTTGGTTGTTAACAGCTACGGCGAGGCAACAGGAGACATGAGCAGCAAAACCAGCACGTCCCCCGTGGAGCCCGAAACGCTCGCGCCCGGCAATCCCGTCGAACAGCTCGTCGAGGGCGCCGCCGAGGCCGCGTCAAAGCCGCGCATGCGCGGCTGGATCCACTTCTACTCAGCGTGGCTGGCGATCGTCTGCGGCGCCAGCCTGGTGTCGGTGTCGTGGGCGGTGGCGTCGACCCGCGCCGGGCTGACGACGTTCGCCTACGCCCTGGCCACGGTGGCGATGTTCGCCGTCAGCGCCACCTACCACCGCGTCAACTGGAAATCCTCGAAGAGCCGGAACCTGATGAAGCGGCTCGACCATTCGATGATCTTCCTGTTCATCGCCGGCAGCTACACGCCGTTCGCGATGCTGGCCATGCCGCCCGCGGACGGGCGCTTGGTGATGTGGATCGTGTGGGGCGGTGCGCTGGCGGGCATCGCGTTGAAGGTGTGCTGGCCGTCGGCGCCGCGCTGGGTGGGCGTGCCGCTCTATCTGCTGCTGGGTTGGGTGGCGGTCTGGTACGCGCCGACGATCATCCACGTCGCCGGGGTGGCCGCGATGGTGCTGCTCGCCGTCGGCGGCGCGTTCTACAGCATCGGCGGCCTGCTCTACGGGATGCGCTGGCCGGACCCGTGGCCGAAGACGTTCGGCTATCACGAGTTCTTCCACGCCTTCACCGTCATCGCGGCGATCCTGCACTACATCGCCATGTGGCTCGCGGTCTTCTACGTCGGCCACCCGGCGTAGCCCGTCAGAGCTGCCTCATGTCGCCCGCCGACCAGTAGGCCTTCATCGCGGTGACCTTGCCGCGAGAGTCGAAGACCATCACGTCGATCGGCTCGATCACCATCCGGTGCTGCCCCGCGGTCACGGTCAGCCGGAACTGGAAGGCCGCCTCGTTGCCCGCGACGCGCAGCGACACCAGCTCGCATTCGCGCTGCACGTCGTTGACCGCGGCGTAGAAGCCGTGGATCGCCGTGCGCCCGATGTGCACCTCGCCCCCGACCGGCTCCTCGACGGTCGCGTCGTCGGCGTACAGCTCCACGATGTCGTCGGCGCTGCCCTTGGCGACCAGCTCGAGGTAGCGGTTCACGGTCTCGGTGATCGCTCGGACCCTGTCCGTGGCATTCGGCATGGGAGGCAGGGTAGCCGCCGGGCTACCGCCCCGAAACACCCAGGGCGGCGGCCAGTTCGGCCGCCCCGGTCACGGGCAGATCGCACAGCCGCCCGCGGCACACGTAGGCGGCGTCGGCGCCCGCCACCCGGTCCCGCCCGGCCAGCAGCGCCGACGAGTCCCTCTCGCCGCCCACCACGATCGCCCCACCCGGGGCCAGCCGGCGCGCCTCGGACAGCAGCGGGGACCGCGACGGGTCGCAGGCGACCGCGATCTGCAGCGGTCCGCGCACGGCGGATTCAGCGACGGCCAGCCAGTGCCCGGCCGAGCGCGGCGCGCGCTCCAGCAGCACGGAGTGCGCGGCCAGCGAGTCGGCCGCCGCCCGCAGGTACCGCTCGGCGCGCTCACCGTCGACGAGGTGCGCCGCGGTCAGCAGCGCCTCGGTGACCGACGACGCGCCCGACGGCGTCGCCCCGTCCAGCGGGTCGGCCGGCCGCAGCACCAACTGC
>NZ_DATJPU010000088.1:0-22693 GCF_035506235.1 Mycobacterium sp. | reverse complement strand
GCCATCGAGAAATACGACGTCAACGTCGTCGGCATCACGCTGTCCAAGAACCAGGTCGCCCACGTCGAGCAGCTGTTCGCCGCATCGGACAGCCCGCGTTCCAAGCGGGTGTTGCTCGAGGGCTGGGAGCGGTTTCACGAGCCGGTGGACCGGATCGTGGCAATCGGCCCGTTCGAACACGTCGGCTACGAGCGCTACGGCGCCTTCTTCGAAAGAACCTACGAGCTGTTGCCGAGCTGCGGCACGATGCTGTTGCACACGATCACCGTCCTGTCGGAGAAGGAGATCATCGAGTCCGGCTTGCCGCTCACTCCGGCGATAGTCGAATTCAGCGACTTCATGAAAACCGAAATCTTCCCCGGCGGCTTCCTGCCGACCATCGACATGGTCAAAGAGTTCTCGGCGAAGGCCGGCTTCAAGCTGAAGCGCCGCCAATCGCTGCAGCGGCATTACGCGAAGACCCTTGACGTATGGGCCGCGGGCCTCGAGGCACACAAAGCCGAGGCCATCGCGACCCAGTCCGAAGAGGTCTATGAGATGTACATGAAGTACCTGACCGGCTGCGCGAATCTCTTCCGCAAGGGCTACACCGACCTCAACCAATTCACCCTACGGAAGTAGCGATCGCGCCCGGCGACAGGCGACTTGCCAACCGCCCGGCTAGTTCACGGCGTGCATCGCGGGTGCGCTGCCGATGACCCCATCGGCTTCCAGGTCGGCGATCTCCGACACGGTCAAACCCAGCTCGGACAGCAACTCGTGGTTGTGCTCGCCGAGCAGCGGCGCATGCCGGGCGTGAAACGTACCCGGTCCGGCCGAGAACCTCATCGGCACGGTGCTGAGCCTCGCGGGACCGCTCACCGGGTGGTCCACCTCTTCGAAGAAGCGGCGAAACGCCAGCTGCTCCAGCTCCGTTTGGCGATGCGGCTGCATGACCTTGGCGGCGGGCACGCCGGCGTCCCACAGGGTGCCGACGATCTCGTCGCGGCTGCGGGGCTCACACCAGTCAGCCAGGTGTTCATCGATCAGATCGTGGTGCGCCGCCCGGCCGGCCGCGGTGGCGAGCTTGGGATCGGTTGCCCACGAAGGTGATCCAAGCGCCCCGCCCAGGCGTTCCCATTGTTCGTCGGTGGCGACCGCGATGGCGACCCAGCTGTCGAGGCGTCCGAATTCGTCGATATCGGCGCTGCGGTAAAGGTTTTGGGGTGCCGCCGTCGGTCCGCGGTTGCCGGCGCGCTGAAGCAGCGCGCCGTAGGCGGAGTGTTCGATGACCTGCTCGGCGGAAATGCTCAGCGCCGCGTCCACCATCGCCGCTTCCACCAGCCCGCCCTCGCCGGTGCGGCGGCGGTGCTCCAGCGCCAGCAGCAACGCATTCAGGGCATGGATGCCCGCGTTGGGATCGCCGATCGAGTACGGGTCGTACGGCGTGCGGTCGGGATAGCCGGTCAGCCAGCTCACGCCCGCCGCGGCCTCGATGACATAGGCGAATGCCGGGTTGTCGCGCCACGGGCCGTCGAGGCCGAACCCCGGCATCCGCAACAGGACCGCGTCGGACTTGATCGATTGAATTGCGGGGAAATCCAGCCCGACCTGATCCAGCACCCGGGGCGTGAAGTTTTCCGCGATCACGTCGCACGTCGCGATGAGCCGGCACAGCAGCTCCCGCCCGCGCGGACTCTGCAGGTCCAGCGTCAGC
This sequence comes from Mycobacterium sp., assembly GCF_035506235.1. Lineage (GTDB taxonomy): Bacteria > Actinomycetota > Actinomycetes > Mycobacteriales > Mycobacteriaceae > Mycobacterium. The sequence continues at coordinate 20,997 of NZ_DATJPU010000088.1, read as the reverse complement.
CCTTTCTTGTTGGTGTTCAGCGCCGCGAACATCGGTGCCTTCTCCCACCATTGGGGTTCGGTGATCGGTAGGCCGGCGATCAGCCGCGTGCCGTCGGGGCGACGGGCGGATTCCAGGTGGATGACCTCGGCGCCGAGCATGGCCAGGAAGTGGGTGCCGCAGGGGCCGGCCCAGAACGTCGTCATGTCCAATACGCGAAGTCCACTCAGCGGCAACCGGTTTGCTTCTTCGGGCGTCGTCGGTGTCGGCCGCGGAGTGGTATCGACGGCCCGGTAGCGCGACGTGTGCTCACCCAGCCGCGGCGCGGGGCTCGGCGCACGAAGCCGGGCCGGCCGGATGCGGTACGGATGCCCCGGCTGCCGGAACCCGTCACGCGGGTTGCGCGCGAACGAACCCCGTTCGCGGAAGTGGTCCAGCGTTGCGATATTGGCGCCGTTGGCCACCGGAGCGTTCGGAATCCGGAACGCCGTCGCCAGTTCCAGGATGTCGTCAACCGTGTTGCTCTCGACCCACGCGTAGATCTCATCGGCATGGCTGTTGGCCTGCTCGGTGATCGTAAGCGGCGATTCCTCGTCGATCCATTCGGGGTGGCCCACCATCGAGCACAGGTCGAACCATTGCTGTGCGGTGCCGCACCCGAGGTCCACCAGCCCGTCTTTGGCGCGGGCCACGCCCGGCACGGTCAGTCGCCGCCGGTCTCGCCAGGGGCGCCCGAGCATTTCGAAGTAGGTGACGGGATAGTAGGTCAGGCAGAGGATCTGGGTTTCCAGCATCGACAGGTCCAGCAGTTGCCCCGGACACCCGCCGTTTCGGCCGTGCCGCGACGCCAGCAGGGCGGCACTGGCGTAGACCCCGGCCAGGTATTCCCCGACCTGCCCGCCGACGAACACCGGTGCGCGGTCCGGCTCACCACGCCCGAGCCCGACGATTCCCCCGGACCAGGCCTGCAGCGTGAACTCGGTGGCCGCTCGGTCCCGCCAGGGGCCCTCGAGCCCGAAGGGTGTGATCGACATGACGGTGAGGTGCGGATGGCGGGCGTGGATGGCGACGGGCGTAAAGTCTGGGCTCTCGGCCACTTTCGAACCGCGCGACCACACCACCGCATCGGCGTTGGCCAGCAGCCCGTCGACCAGGTCGACGTCCGCGTCCGCACCGGGATCGGCGACGACGCTATGCTTCGCGCCGGCGAGGAAGCTGAACAGCGCGCTGTCCTCGCCGGGCGGGATGGCGGCGCCCGACGCCGACCACGCACGCAGCGGATCGCCCTGTGGCGGCTCGACTTTGACGACATCGGCGCCGCCGTCGGCCAGCAACTTCGTGCAGTAGGCGCCAGCAATCCCGGTGGACAGGTCGACCACCGTGTAGCCGGCCAGCGGGAACTCGGCAAGCTGTTGGGCCACTACCGGATCACCTCGTCGCCGGGTTATGGCTGCGAGACATAAACCGCTGCGAGGGTTTTCGGCGTGTCGTCGCAAGGGTTTACGCGTCGCGGCGCGCGCCCCGGGTGGCACTGAATTCGCACGCTATGCCTGCCAGTGCGGGCTGGACGTCAGCACTTCGGGACCGTCGGCGGTGATCAGCACCGCCTCGCGCCCGAACACCGCACCGACTCCCCGCTCCCAGACGTAGCCCGTCACGGCCAGCACCATTCCCGGTTCCAGCCGTTCTTCGGCCGCGGTTCGCGGCAGGTGCTTGGACACGACCGGCGGGTCGAAGCCCATGCCCAGGCCCCGGGCCACCGGCATGGGAGGCGCGGGCTCGCCCGCGGCCCCGTAGGCCGCCAGCAGTTCCCCGCCGCCCGCACCCGGCCGGCAGGCGGCGAACAGCTTGGCCCACAGGCCATCCCACCGCCGATAGAGGGCCGCGCCGTCGGCGCTGCCCGCGGGCCAGGTGCGTCCCACCTCGCCGACGTAGCCGCCCGCCAGGACCCCGGCCGAGAAGGCCACCAGGTCGCCGTCCTTCGCGCGGCCCTCGCCGTCGGCGCGCCGCCATGGGTGTTCGCGCGACGTCACCCACGCGACATCCTGGTTCGACGGGGTGCTCACCCCGCCCGCCGCCAGCGCTTCCAGCAGCACCCCGGCCAGCAGCTTTTCGCTCACCCCGGGCCGCAGCTCGGGCACCGCGGCCGCCAGGCCCGATTCGGCCACCGCAAGCGCCTCCCGCAGCGCGGCCACCTCGTCGGCGGTCTTGATGCGCCGCGCGGCGCGCATGGCCAGTTCCCCGTCCACCAGCTCGGCGTTGGGAAACGCGGTCGGCAGGAGTTGCGCGAAAACCGGTGATAGGGCGTCGGTTCCAACGCGGCGGGCGGTGGCCGCACCGTCGATGCGCTGCAACGCGGACATGGTGTTCATCGGATTCCACGAGATGCCGTACAGGTTCTCGTGCGGAATGTCGTCGGGGACGCCCTCGTCCCAGGTGCTGAGCAGGTGGATCGCACCGGTTTCGCGCACGAGCACACAGGTCGGCCCGAACGGCCGGGTCCCGGCGACCCACAGTTGCGGCGCGCCGGCCACGTAGCGGACGTTGGCCTGCCGACCGAGCACCAGGACGTCGAGATCGTGGGCCGCCATCTGCTCCAGCGCCCGCTGGCGGCGCCCCGACCGCAGGGCGCGGTCGTCAGGGCAAACGTCAACGGACATGGGAGCCATAGGGGTCATAGGGGTAGTCGGTCAAACGGGTCGAGCCCTCCTCGGTGATCACCAAGACCTCCTCGCTGCGGTAGCCGCCGGTGCCGTCCTCCCAGACCACCGGCTCCAGCACCAGCACCATGCCCTGCTTCAGGACGAAGTTGTCGTCGAAGTCGGCGCCGAGATCGGTTCCGATCATCGGCATTTCGGCGGCGTTCACGCCGATGCCGTGGCCGAGGTAGAAGTGCGGCAGCCAGGGTCGGCTACCGCCGTTGGCCGCGGTGGCGGCCCTTGCCAGATCTCCGGCGGTAATGCCGGCGCGGGCCACTTCGAGGACGGCCGTCATGATCTCGAACCATCTGTCGAACTGCGCCTGCTGACGCGGGGTCGGGTTCCGTCCCACCACCCAGGTTCGCCCGAAGTCCGAGCAGTAGCCGTTGTAGGTGATGCTGACGTCGGTCCATAGCACGTCACCGTCTACCAGCTCGCGCTCGGTGCTCAGCAGCGGCAACGCCAGGTCCCCGTGTGTCGTCCACACTCCCTCGGCCTTGCTGGGCGGCATCACCTGCCAGATCGGTTCCAGCATGCTGGCGGTCGCCCCAAGTTCGAAGGCCTGCCTTAAAAACCTTGCGGACAGGTCGATTTGGCGGATGCCCGGGGCCAGGGCCTTGTGGACCTCGACCATCGCCTCATCGGTGATCCGGATGGCGGTGCGCATGCAGGACAACTCGTCGGGAGTCTTGATCACCTTTGCTGCGCTGACGACGGCCGCGGCGTCCACGGGAGCGCCGTTGGGGAACAACAGCTTCGCGGCGCGCGACATGGCACCGGTGCATTCGTCGACCGCAACCACCGCTCCGGCCGGAATCAGATCGGCCAGCGCCCGCGCGAAATGCTCAACGCCTTCGTCGAATTCGAGGTAGATGGGCCCGTGCCGGTGATCGTCCGGCAGGTCCGACTCCAGCGCGACGCCCTCGCGGAACGGCAGGAACAGGTGCGGCCATCCATCGCCGGCGACCACCACGGCCACGGGCCGCTCGACGTAGGACAGCCCGGCGTCGCCAAGCGGCCAGCTGGTCCCGGTGGCGTAGACCACCGCACTGTTGCCCAGCAGGATCATTGCGTCGATACCGCGTTCGGCCATTGCCCGTCTCAGGCGAGCTCCCGTCTCACGGCGCATGCGCGTGAGGTCGGGCGTCTCTGGGATCGCCAGCCCACCCGCTTGCGCGAAGGCTGTCACTACAACCCCAGGAATTTCGTTACGTTGCCGCTGACGATGCGCGCCGCATTCTCGGGCCCGACCGCCGCGACGACCGCGGCGAGCGACTTTTCCGAATAACCGTAGGTGCTTTCGTTGTGCGGGTAGTCGCTGGACCACATCACCTTGTCCACGCCAATCTTGTCGATCAGCTGCAACCCCAGCGGGTCGACCATGAACGATGCGCTCATGTGGTTGTCCCAGTAGTAGCGCACGTCGTGCTCCAAGGGCCGATTGAACATGTGCTGATAGGAGGCCACCAGATGCTCGGCGTCCTGCAGCGCCCAGGGCACCCAGGCGATTCCGCCCTCGAACCAGCCGAGGCGCAGCGCCGGGTGCCGGTCGAGAATGCCGCCGAAGATGTACTTGGCGAACGTCTCCCGGAATCCGTCGATGTTGATCATCATCCCCACGACGACGCTGTTGAACTCGGTCGGGCTCTTCGGCGGCGTCTCCCCGATGTGATGAGCGATCGGCAGGCCGGAGGCTTCGATCTCGTCCCAGACCGCGCTCATGGATGTGCTCGAGTAGTCGATCGGGTTGCCGTCGTCGTCCTTGCCCGGGTTGAGGGGCATCAGGAAGGTCTTGAGGCCCAACGATTTCAGCTCGTCCAGTGTGCGCCGCGTGCCCTGCGGATCCCACCAGTTGATCAGCCCGGCGCCGTAGAAGTGGCCGCCCGAGCGCTCTTGCAGCTCCGCGATGTACTCGTTGTAGATGCGGAAAGCGAGTTCGCGAAGCTTCTTGTCCGGATAGTGGAAGAGCGCCAGCACCGCGTTGGGGAACGCCAGTTCCTTGTCGACGCCGTCGTCGTGCAGCTCCTGGATGCGGGCCTCGATGTTGGTGCTCGCGGCGCCGGGCAGGTCGTCGTACTGCATCAGCACCGCGCTGAAGTCACCCGGCAGGAACGACTGCCCCTTGCGCCCGACTTGGTAGGCGCCGTCCTCATACCAGATCCGCGGCGCCTTCTCCTTGAGCTCCTCGGGAAAGCGCTCGTAGAAGATGTCGGCGGCCAACGAGATGTGGTTGTCGGCGGAAAAAACCACGGTGCCTTCCGGCAGCCCGACGTTGATGCCGCTCGCGTGCCCATGGCGATCCTTCGGTGCGCCAAAGCCTCCCGGCGGGTAGAGCGAAACGGTGCTTGCTTGAGTCGTCATCATTGACCCTCCATTCGGAATTGAAATCAGCCCGGGCTACCAGGTCACCGGCAATTCGTAGACGCCGTAGGCCAGCCGGTCGTGCTTGAACGGCACCTCCTCCAATGGGATGCCCAACGCCAGCGTCGGGATGCGGCGGAACAGCGTGCGGTAGACGATCTGCAGCTCCGCGCGGGCGAGCTGCTGACCCACACACTGGTGCCTGCCGTAACCGAACGCGACGTTGCGATCCGCCCCCGACCGGTGCAGGTACAGCCGATCGGGCTCGGTGAAGACCCGTGGATCCCAGTTCGCCGGGGCCAGGTCGATGATGATGCCATCGCCAGCGCGGATGACCTCGCCGGCGATGCTGATGTCTTCGAGGGCCACGCGGCGCTGGCCGTTCTGGATGATGCTGAGGTAGCGCAACAGTTCCTCGACGGCGTTGGCGACGATCTTGGGTTCTTCGGCGTCGCGGATCACGGCCAGCTGGTCCGGGTTCTGCAGCAGCGCAAGCACACCGAGCCCGATCATGTTTGATGTGGTCTCGTGCCCCGCGATCAGCAGCCCGGTGCCCAGCTGTGCGGCCTCTTTGACGCTGAGTTCGCCGGCCTTGACCCGTTCGGCCAGGTCGGAGACCGCATCTGGCGCAGAATCCGAGGCCGGGTTTTCCATCTTGGCCTCGACCAGCCGGGCCAGGTACTTGTTGAGGCTCATCGCCCCCTTGACGGTGTCCTCCCCCGTCGCGTAGCGCGCCAGCCCGACGTTTGCGTGGTGCTGGAACATCTCGGCGTCTTCGTACGGCACCCCGAGCAGCTGGCTGATCACCAGCGAGGGGACCGGGAGGGCCAGCGCGGTGACGAGATCGGCGGGCTGTGGCCCGGCAAGCATGGCGTCGATGTGGTCGTCGGTGATCTGCTGGATGGTCGGCCGCAGGCCCTCCACCCGCTTGAAGGTGAAGGGCTTCGACAGCATCCGCCTGAAGCGCGTGTGCTCCTCGCCGTCGGACGTGAAGACGGATCGCGGGCGCTTGTGCACGGTGGACAACATTCCCGCGTTCCAGTGCGGAAACCCCGGCGCGCGGTCGTCGACGCTGACCCGCGAATCGGAAAACAGCTCCCGCACTTGGTCGTAGCCCGTGATCAGCCACGGCGTGCTGCTGTCCCAGATCCGAACCCGGGAGAGCGGCCTGGCTTCAGCGAGCGCCATGACGTCCGGAGGCGGGGCGAACGGGCAACCAGCGTCCCGCGCCATCGGATAGTCCGGGATCTGCCGGTCCGCTTCGGTTTTCGTGCTCGTCAGTGTGTCTGACATGTCATTCCTCGATGTGGATGGCCAGTGCGGGGCAGGCCGTGGCGGCGCGGCGGGCGCCCTCGGCCTGCTGGGGCGTTGGATGGGGATTGAGCAAAACGACCACGCCGTCGTCGTCGCGCTGGTCGAACACCTCGGGCGCGTTCATCACGCAGTTGCCCGAGGAGGCGCAAATATCTTGGTCGACAGTCACTTTCATCCGCGGACGCCTCGATCATCGGGCGTCACGGGCGCCAGCCAGAGGCCCACGATCGCGTCAATGAGGCCGGACGCGGCGGCGCGCCAGGACGATTGGTGCATCGATGCACCCACCGCCAGCGCGCGTTCCCGGTCGGCGCAGGTGTGCATCAACAGGTTACGGGCCATGATGTTGCGTTCGAAGCGCACCTCGGCCGGCAGGTCCGGCAGGCAGGCGTTGATCCCGTCGACGACCTGAACCAGCGACGGGGAGCTGAGCGCGCCCTTGACGATGATGTTGTAGTAGGCAGGGTCGGTCATCGCCTGCGCGGCGAAGCGCGCGTACCAGGTGGGGTTGCCGAGCTCCTCCAGGTGGTCGGTGAGCGGGCGCACCAGGCAGGCCACCCAGCCCCGCATGTCGGCCGAGCCGCCCGCTTCCAGCAGCTCGGCGACCATGCGTTCGCGAAGCTGCTCGACGGGGCCGCGGTGCTTCTGCTCGATGGCGCGCACCAGGTCGGCCTTGGTGCCGAAGTGGTAGCCCACCGCGGCGTTGTTGCCCTGCCCGGCGGCCTCGCTGACCTGCCGGTTCGACACCGCGAACATGCCGTGTTCGGCGTACAGCCGCTCGGCCGCGGCCAGGATCGCCTCCTGGGTGGAGCTGGCCCGCTCAGTGCGAACGGTCCTGCCTGCCGTCGTCATCCCGCTAGTCAACCCCGTCCGTGACTTTAAGTCAAGCGCTTGATTTAAAACGTCATCGAACGTGACGCTGCGGTCGCGCTGGGGCTCGAACGTGACCGCAGCGTCACGCTCGCGCCATGCATCGTCACCCCTCGCGCTTCTTGGACCGAATCGCCTTGCCCGCCGAGGTCCCCCCGTCGACCGGCAACACGGTCCCCGTGACATAGCGCGACCGGTCGCCGGCGAAATACAGCGCCGCCTCGGCGATGTCCTCGGCGGTGCCCTCGCGCTTCAGCGGCCGGTCGGCCCGCATCGTCTCGCGGATGCCGGCCTCATACCGCTCGAGTTGCTCGGCATCCATGTTCATCACCGACGTCTTCAACAGCGGCGTGGGAATGTTGCCCGGCGCGATCGCGTTGACCCGAATCTCGTAGTAGGCCAACTCGATCGCCGCGGACTTGGTGAACTGGATGACCGCCGCCTTCGATGCGCGGTACGTCATGACGCCACCTCCGGCCTGAATCCCGCCGATGGAGGTCATGTTGATGATCGACCCCCCGCCGTGGGCGGCCATGTGCCGCGCGGCATCTCGCGTGCCGGCCATCACCCCCAGCACGTTGACCGCCATGATGCGGTGGAAGTCGGCCAGATCGTCCTCGAGGAATCGGCGATGCATGGTGCCCGAGATCCCGGCGTTGTTCACCATGACATGCAGGCCGTCGAACTTCTCGACGGCCGCGGCGACCAGCGCCCCGACCTGTTCCGGCTCGGAGACGTCGGTGCGCACGAAGAAGGTGTCGGGGCCCAGCGCCGCCGCCAGCGCCTCTCCCTGGTCGGTTGCGATGTCGGCGATGACGACCCGCGCGCCCTCGGCCACAAACTTCTCCACCGTGCCGCGCCCGATGCCCGACGCCCCGCCGGTGACTATGGCGACTTTGCCCGCCAGATCGTTGACCACACGATGAGTTAATCGGCGCCGGCCGCATTAAGTCAAGCAATTGATTTAAGGTGTCCAGACAAGGCCTGTCAATTCACCGACGTATGTCAATTCACTTGTCAGGGGGTTCAAGCGTTCGCGCAGAAGTGGAATGCTGGGTTCACTGCTTCATCGGCGACTTCGGGAGGGCTCGATTATGAAGATCTTGGTTATCGGTGGCACCGGACTCATCGGCTCGCAGGTCATCACCAATCTGACTGCGCTGGGACACGAGGCGATCTCGGCGTCACCGCGCTCGGGCGTCGACGCCGTCACGGGCGAGGGCCTCGCCGAAGCGGTTGCGGGCGTGCACACGGTGGTGGATGTGTCCAACTCGCCGTCGTTTGACGACGATCCCGTCATGCACTTCTTCACCACGTCGACCAGAAACCTTCTCGCCGCGGAGCGCGCCGCCGGAGTGCGGCACCACGTCGCGCTCTCGATCGTGGGCGCCGACCGCGCCCCGGACAGTGGCTACATGCGCGCCAAGGTCGCTCAGGAGAAGTTGATCGAGGAGTCGGGCAACCCGTATTCGATCGTGCGCGCGACCCAGTTCTTCGAATTCGTCAGTGCCATTGCCGATTCGGCAACCGACGGCGACACCATCCGCCTGCCGGTCGGGGCGTTCCAGCCCATCGCGGCCAAGGACGTCGCCACCGCGGTCACCGGCGCGACGATCAGCGATCCGACCAACGGCATCACCAACATCGCCGGCCCGGAAAAGCGCGGCATGGACGACTTCATCCGGACCGCGCTTGCCGCATCCAATGATCCCCGTCAGGTGGTGGGGGACCCCGAGGCGCGCTATTTCGGCACCACGCTCGACGAGCACACCATCGTTCCCCTCGACAGCGAGGACGCGACGATCTACCCCACCCGCTTCAGCGATTGGGTGGCCTCCCGGGCGACCAGCGCTGCGCATTAGGCGCCCGCGGCCGAACCCCGGAGAGCACTGATGCCAAACGTCGCGATGATCACCGGGGCCAGCCGGGGCATCGGCGCGGCGACGGCGCGGGTCCTCGCCGAACGCGGATTTCGCGTGGTGGTCAACTATCACGCCAGCGGCGAGCAGGCCGAGGAGGTGGTTGCCGGCATCACGTCGGCCGGCGGCGAGGCCGTGGCGATTCAGGCCGACGTCACCGCGCCCGCTGACGTCTCGGCCATGGCCGACGAGATCGCTCAGCGCTGGGGCGGCGTCGACGTGCTGGTGCACAACGCGCTGATACCGTTCGTGGTCACCTCCTTCGCCGACCTGACCTGGGAGCAGCTGGGCGCCAAGGTGAACGCGGAGCTGCACGCTGCATATATGCTCACGAAGTCCGTTGTGCCGGCCATGGTTTCGCGCGGTTATGGCCGGCTGGTCTATCTCAGCACCGGGCTGTCGAGGCGCCCGCGAGACGGGATGATCGCGCTCGGCACGGCGAAGGCGGCCCTGGACCAGTTCGTCCGCTACGTCGCACTCGAGCTGGCCCCGCACGGAATCACCGCCAACCTCGTCGCACCGGCCACGGTCGGCGGAACGGCGGTGACCGGGCAACTCACCCCCGACCGGGTGCGTGAGCTCGGAGAGGCCGCGCCGATGGGACGGTTGGTCACGCCGGACGAGGTCGCCCACACGATCGCGTTCTTGGCAAGCGGGGAGTCAGGTTTCACCACCGGGCACTACCTGCCGATCAACGGCGGACTGGCGATGGACTGAACCCGCATGCACACGATCGACCTGGCCTATGCCGGGCGCGGCATCCACGAAGAACTGGTCGCCTATGTCGCCGATCAGGAGGGCTACTTCGAGGACGAGGCCGTCCACGTCGCCGTGCGGGACGGGATCGTTTGGCAGACAGAGCGTCTGCGCTCCTGCGCGACGATCGGACTCGGCCGGGCCCTGTTATCACGGCTGACCGACGGCATCGAGTGGACGGTCCTGAGCGTGAACACCCACCGTCCGTTGTTCTGGTTTCTCGGCGGCGCCGGCGTGACGTCCATGGCGGAGCTTCGCGGGCGCCGGCTCGCGGTGCACGCGGCCCACACCGCCCCGGGATGCTTCGCCCGGATTGTGCTGCGCCGGTACGGCCTTGACCCGGACCGCGACCTGGAGTGTCTGGCGCGGGCGCCGGGTGACTACCAGATGGATCTGCGACGGCTGCGCGATCACTCGATCGATGCGGCCTATGTCGGCAGTACCCTGGCACCCGAGCAGGTCGCCGAGGAGGAAGGCTTCCACGTCCTGGCCTGGGTGGGAGATCATTTCCAGATCCCCACCGTCGGAGTGGCGGTCGATGCGGCCCGCCTTCAAATCGACGGCCCCGCAGTGCAAGCCGTGGTACGGGCCAACCGGCGCGCCCTGCGGACGCTTGCCGAACGGCCCGACGTGGCCATCGATTACATGGCGTCGTTCCTCAACCGGCTGACGCGCGACGAGGTGCGACGCCACTACGAGCGCTACATCGGCCCCCACTTCACCCCCGACGGCCGGGCGGACCTCGACGCCGCCCGGCGCGCGGTCGACGCGGTCGCGGCCGAGCTCGGCGTCGCCTCGACGGAGGCCGAACACATCTACCAGACAGCGCGATAACCAACCAGTACTTGCGTTCCAGCCAACAGCCAAGCACGGTATAAGGCGCCTGGGACGATTCGACGCGAGACGACAGGAGCGCTCAATGCCCGTGCCACCCACAAGCGGCGTCCCCTTCGAGCGGGCTCTGCTGAGCAGGCGCGGTTTCATGGCCGCCGGCATCGCCGGCGGACTGGGCCTGGCGGCTTGCAGCCAATCCAATTCCCAGGTATCGGGCGCGGCCGCGCAACTGGCCGCCGCCATCGCCGCGACCGAGAAGGCCCGGCCGCGCAGCGGGTGCACCGTGAGCGCCAGCCTGGCGCCCCAGCCTGCCCAAGTCGATCTCGGTGGGCCCGTGGCCAATACGATGGCCTTCGGCGACACCATCCCGGGACCGCTGATCCGGGCCAAGGTCGGTGACGAGCTGGTCGTCACCGTCTCAAACCGGATGAACCAGCCGACGTCGGTGCATTGGCACGGCATCAGGCTGCGCAACGACATGGACGGCGCCGAACCCGCCACTCCGAACATCAACGCCGGCCAGGACTTCACATACCGGTTCTCCGTTCCGGATCCGGGTACCTACTGGGCCCATCCACACGTCGGCCTCCAAGACGACTTGGGTCTCTACCTGCCGCTCATCATCGACGATCCGACCGAGGGCGACTACGACGCGGAATGGATTGTTGTCCTTGATGATTGGACCGACGGCGTCGGCAAGAGCCCACAACAGCTCTATGCCGGCCTGACTGCTTCAGACAAGCCAAGTATGCCGAGCATGTCGGCGACGTCGACGACCACGGCAACGTCGACTGCCGGGACGCCAGACGCGTCGGGAGTCAGCGTCGGCACCAGCGACCTGCTCGGCGGAGACGCGGGCGATATCACCTATCCGTACTACCTGATCAACGGCCGAATCCCGGCCGCCCCCACATCCTTCAGCGCGAAGCCGGGCCAGCGGATCAGGATACGTTTCATCAACACCGGCGCGGACACCGCATTTCGTGTCGCGCTGGCCGGCCATTCGATGACGGTCACCCACACCGATGGCTACCCCGTGGTGCCAACCCAGGTCGACGCCCTGCTCATCGGCATGGCCGAACGCTACGACGTCATCGTGACCGCCGCCGACGGTGTCTTTCCGCTGGTCGCGCTCGCGGAAGGCAAAAACGCGCTGGCGCGTGCGCTGCTGTCCACGGGGGCCGGCGAACCCCCCGACCCGGCCTTTCAACCGGCCGAGCTGGCGGGGCGGGTGGGCACCGTAGAGATGTTCACCGCCACATCGGCCGCCAACCTCGGTCCAGCCGAGCCGGGCCTGGACCTGCCGGTCGACCTGGGCGGCAACATGATGCAATACAACTGGATGATCAACGGCGAGCCCTATAGCAAGACCAAACCGCTGCAGGTGCGGCAGGGCCAACGGCTCACTCTGTCATTCAACAACACCACGATGATGTATCACCCAATTCACTTACACGGGCACACTTTTCAGATGATCAATGCCGACGGCAGCCCCGGTGCGCGCAAGGACACCGTGATAGTGCTTCCCAGGCAGAACTTGAACGCCGTGCTCATCGCCGACAACCCTGGTACATGGGTCATGCACTGCCACAACAACTATCATCAGTTCGCCGGGATGCAAACCCTGATGAACTACGTTTTCTGACCGCCGACGGTCGCGAGGAACTCCAGCAGCAGCCCGTTCACCGTCGACGGCTGCTCGATCTGCGGGCAGTGACCCGCCTTACCGACCACCTCTGAGCGGGCACCGTCGATCTGTTTGGCGATCTGCGCGGCCCAGCCCGAGGGCAGCAGCTTGTCGTCCCCGCCCTCCACGACAAGCGTCGGCACGCCGATGCGCTCGTAGGTGCGCGTGCTCGACGGAGTCGAAGACGGGGCGGCTGCAGTGTTCTGGGGGCGACGAAATCGGGCCGCCGCTACGGCCTCCCAGGCTCCCGGCGCGGTGCTCGACTCGTACCGGCGCCGCACGTAGTCCTCGTCGGCCGGGTAGCCGGGATCGTGGAACAGCGCCTCGACGATGCGCCGCATCGCCGGCGGGGTCGCGTCGTACTGCTGCAGCGCATCGAAATGCCGGTTCTGCTGGATCTCCCCGCCTCCGCAGATCGCCACCAGGCTGCGGATGGGCAGCCTCGGGCTGTCCGACGTGGCGTCGGTGAGCAGGTTGATGGCGCCCATCGAGTTGCCGACGAAGTGCGCCGAGTCGATGCCGAGCACCTCACAGAACCTCGCCACGTGCCGGATTCGCATCCCGCGGCCGTCGACGAAGTCGATGACCTTGGCCGACTGCCCGAACCCCAGCTGGTCGGGGGCCAGCACCCGGTACTGGGCGGCGAGGGCCGCGATGTTGCGTTCCCAACCGAGTTCCGCGCTGCCGCCGAACTCCCCGCCGTGCAGCAGCACCACCGGGTCGCCTTCGCCCGCCTCCAGATAGCTGGTGACCAGTCCGTCGACCAGCTCGGTCTTGCGTCGAACCTCCATCACTTGATCGCGATCGGATTCACCGGTGAACCAACGGCGCCAACGAATCTCAATGGTGGCGCGATGAGCTGGAACTCGTAGACACCGTCCGCGGCGCAATCGGCCGCCAACGCGGTCAGGTCCCAGTACTCACCGAGCATCAGCCCCATGTCGCGCAGGCAGAGCAGGTGCAAAGGCAGAAATGCGCCGTCCACATCCGGTAGGAGGTCCTCGACCTGGAGGTTGTCGGAGGCGACCGCCGCGACCTCGTGATCGTGCAGCCACGAGGCGCAGCGCCAGTGCAGCCCGGAGAAAGGTTCTGTCTTGTTGCCGGTCTGCTGGAACCTCGTCCACCAGCCCGTGCGGATCAGCACGATGTCGCCGCGTTCGATCGTCACGCCCTGCGCGCGAACGACGTCGTCCAATTCTTCAGAAGTGACCGGATTCCCTTGTTCGAGGAAGACTTCGGCGTCCCGGTGCCGCACCAGGTCCAGCAGCACGCCGCGCGAGGTGATGCCCTTGACATCGACTTTGTCAATGCCGCAATGGTAGGCTCCCAGGCTCGTCACCGATCCGGCCGAGAAGCCGTTGTAGAGCTTGTCGTCGTAGTAGACGTGCGACAGCGCATCCCACTGGGTAGCTGCCTGCAACGGCATGATGATCATGTCCTCGTTGAAGCGGAACAGGTTGTCGACGAGATAGGCACCCATTTGCTGCGCCGTCGGGTTTTGCGTCCACCCGGGCCCGTACTCAGCCAGCGTGTTCGCATCCCCGCCATCCACGGTCATCACCAGGATGGGGTTGTGCCGAAAATGGAACGCGCCCTGCGGGCCCGAAGCGCCGAAGTCGACGCCGAGCGGAAACACCTTGCCGTGCCGCACGAGGCTCGCGGCTTGGGCAACCTTGTCCGCGGTGATGAAGTTCAGCGTGCCGAGCTCGTCGTCGTCTCCCCACCGCCCCCAGTTGGACACGTCGCGAGCGACCTTCCGAAAGTCAGTCAAGCCGGCCACGGAGCCCGTCCTTCCTCGAGTTCACGGGCGATCGCGGCGCCCACGTTTCCGCCGTCGACCCACAACACCTGGCCCGTAATGTAGCTGGCCGCACGGCTATTCAGGAACAGCAAAACAGCGGCCTGTTCGGCGGGCCCGGACACGCGTCCCAGCGGCTTGGGTATATCGTCGAGGAAGCCCTGCCCGTAGGCGGTGCGCAGCTGGTCGAGGATCGGCGTTTCGGTAACCCCCGGGCCGGTGCAGTTGATCCGGATGCCCCGCGCGCCAAGGGGCACGGCGCTTCGCATCGTGTAGAGGATGATCGCCTCTTTGGACAATTGGTAGCCGCCGCCGGCCAGCGCGTCGGGGTGGGCGTTGCACCAGTCGATGCCTTCCCGCATCGTCGCGGTATCGAGCAGCGGCGCGACCGCCCGCAGATGGTCGCGGTAGGCCGCCGCCGCGAGCGACGAGACGCTGACGATCGACGACCCCGCGGGCATCTTCTCGATCAGCGCCTCGGTGACGTGCCGCAGTCCGAGGAAATTGATGGTGACCACCAGCGGGGGGTCGCCGATCCCGGACGAGACGCCGGCCACGTTGAACAGCGCGTCGACCGGCCCGTCGATGGACGCCACAGCGCTATCGATCGAATCCGGATCGGCGAGGTCGACCTCGTGAAACCCGTTGAGCTCCAAGGCCGGCCGGCGCTTATCCAGCCCGACGACGTCGGCCCCGGCTTCGATGAGCTGCCGCACCACATGCTCGCCGATGCCCGACGCGCATCCGGTCACCACAGCACGACGACCGTCGTAGCGCCACAGCTCCTCGATTCGTCCCAAGGTTCAATCCGCTTCCGGTATCACGTGCGCCCTACTGCTCCTTGGCGCGCTGCTGCTCCTTCAGGCGCTGCGCCGCCTGGACGCGGCCCTCGTTGATCTCCGCCATCGCTTCGGGGATCTCGCTCGCGGTGAACTTACCGCCACGGCCGGTGGGCAGACCGCCGAACGAGTAATTCTCGTCGAATTGCGGCGCCGTCGACTCCGGCCGACGCGCCTCCACTTTCTCGATGACGGGTGCCAGCCGCGCGGCCTTGTCGGCCACCGCCTTCTGGTCGCGCTCGATGAACTCCGGCAGCACCTCTTTGCCCATCAGCTCGATGGATTCCATGGTGCCCTCATGGCTGCGCGGATTGAGCAGCAGGATGATCTCGTCGACGCCGCTTTCCTCGTAGCCACGCAGGAATTCGCGCACCGTGGCCGGCGATCCGATGGCGCCGCGCCCCGGGCCGTAGGCCAGCGTCGGGTCCTTCTCCACCTCTTCGAGATAGCGCTTCCACACCCCGGTCCGCCCCGGGGTGTGCACGCCGGTCATGTAGTAGTGCATGATCCCGAACGAGAAGAATCCACCACCCTGCCCGAGCCGCTCGAGCGCCCGCTCGTCGGTCTTGGCGACCATCATCGACAGGTCGCCGCCGATGGCCAGGATGTTCGGGTTGATCTTCGGCGTCACCGGCACACCGTTCTCTTCGAATTCCTTGTAGTAGCCGTTGACCCGTTCGGCGAGCGGTCCGGGGCCGGTATAGGCGAAACTCAGGGCACCGATGCACTTCTGGGCGGCCATTTCGACGCTGGCCGGCCGCGTGCAGGCCACCCAGACAGGGGGATGCGGCTTTTGCATCGGCTTGGGAATGACGTTGCGGGCCGGCATCTGGATGTGCTCGCCCTTGAAGCCCGCGAACGGCTCCTCGATCATGCAGCGGACCGCGACCTCGAGGGCCTCCTCCCACTGCGCGCGCTTGTCCGCGGGATCGATGTTGAATCCGCCGAGTTCCCCGACGGAGGACGACTCGCCGGTCCCGAACTCGACCCTCCCGTTGGAAAGCAGGTCGAGGGTGGCGATGCGTTCGGCCACCCGCGCGGGGTGATTGACGGCCGGCGGGAGGTGCATGATGCCGAACCCCAGCCGAATGTTCTTGGTCCGCTGGCTGGCCGCGGCCAGGAAGATCTCCGGCGCGGTGGAATGGCAGTACTCCTCGAGGAAGTGATGCTCGGTGAGCCAGACGGTGGAGAACCCGGCCTTGTCGGCCGCCTCGACCTCATCGAGACAGTCTTGCAACAAGACCCGTTCGTCGTCGGGCACCCAGGGCCGCGGCAGGGCGAACTCGTAGAACAGCGATATTTTCATTTGCTACCTCCTATGAGAACTAAGGGTCTGGCTCGCAAGGTGTTTCGCGGCGACGAAGCCGAAGGTCATGGCCGGGCCTATGGTCGCCCCGGCGCCGGCGTAGCTGCGGCCCATGACCGGTGCCGCGGTGTTACCCACCGCGTACAGTCCCCGCACCACAGTGTCGTCGGTGCGCAGCACCCGGGCGTATTCGTCGGTGCGCAGGCCTCCCGAGGTGCCCAAATCACCGAGGACGACGCGGAACGCGTAGTACGGCGGGTCGCCCAGCGGATACAGGTTGGGGTTCGGCAAGGTCGGATCGCCGTAGTAGTTGTCGTAAACGCTGTCCCCGCGGTTGAAGTCGTCGTCGTGGCCCTTGCGCGCGAGTTCGTTGAAACGGCCCGCGGTTTCCGAAAGACGGCGCGGCGGGACGCCGATCTTGGCGGCCATGTCGTCCCAGCTCGTCGCCGCCTTCACCACTCCCGATTCCAGCCAGGCCGGCGGGACCTTCCGGCCGGTCGGGACCGGCGCCCCCGGGATCTTCGGTATCGGCAGGTGGCCGCCGATGACATAGCGATTCCACGACCTGTGGTCGGTGATGAGCCAACACGGGATGTGGGTGACCCCGGATTTCTGGCCGTCGATCATCGCGTGACCGAAGTCCATGTAGGGGGCCGCCTCGTTGATGAAGCGCTTCCCGTCACCATTGACGATGAACTGCGCCGGCATCATCCGTTCGTTGAGCATGAACTGCATGCGGCCGTCCGGCCACTGGATCGCCGGGAACCACCATGCCTCGTCGAGCAGGTCCGTTGCGGCGCCGACCTTTTGGCCGGCACGGATGCCGTCGCCCGTCGCGCCGGGGTTGCCGAAGCTCCAGTCCTGGTCGACCACGGGCAGCTGCTCTTTGCGCCAGGCGAGGTCGTGGTCGAACCCGCCCGACGCCAGGATGACCCCCAGGCGTGCGCCGATCCGCTGGTTCCCGCCGTCCCTTTGCACCACCGCGCCGGTCACCGATCCGTCCCCGTCGGTGAGCAACTCCGCCATGGGCGAGTCGAGCCACAGCGGGATCCCGCGTTCCCGCATGGCCAATCTCAGCCGGGCCGCCAGTGACTGCCCGATGGCCGCCATCCGTTCGCCGAACACCCTGGCCCGGACCATCCGCGAAATCAGTTTCAGCAGAACACCTTTGCCGGCCCACGACTGACGGATCCGGTAGAAGGTCCGAAGCTCTTTGGGCCCCAGCCAGATTCCCTTCGGGGCAAGCGCGAGGGGCTTGAGCAGCTTCGGCTCGTCGACGCCCAACTTTCGCAGGTCGATGGGCGGCACGTTGATGGTGCTGCCCAACTCCGAGCCGCCGGGCAGCTCCGGGTAGTAATCGGCATAGCCGGGCTTCCAGACGAACTCGAACCATCCCGAGAGGTTTTCGAGGAATTCGAGCATTTGCGGCGCGGACTCGACGTACTGCCGTATCCGCGCCTCGCTGACCAGGCCGTCGGTGATCTTCAGGAGGTACTGCACGACCGCCTCGGGTGACGGGACGTAGCCCTCCCTGCGTTGCGCGGGCGCCCCGGGCACCCAGATGCCGCCGCCCGAAAGGGCCGTGGAACCGCCGAAATACGGCGACTTTTCCACCACCAACGCGTCCAGCCCGGCGGCCTCGGCGGTCAGCGCGGCCGCCATGCCACCACCGCCGGATCCGACGATGAGCACGTCGACCACATGATCGAAGCCGTCCGCCGTGGAAGGGGCAGCGCTCATTTCGGCACCGCCGTTCGGATGGCGAAGCCGGCGATCAGCTCGGCGGCGGGTTTGTAGTAGCGCACCGTGGTCCGGTAGGGCCCGGCGGTCTCCAGTGCCGCGAAAGCCGCAACCCACGTTCTGATTTCGTGCGCCGAGCTGCCGCCCTCGTACGCGACGAACGAGTTCGACCACTGATCGAGATCCGCCAGTCGGCCGTCGTCGACGATTTCGAGGAATCGGTGGTCCCACGCCGGGTTGAGTGGCTGCAATTCGCTGTCGCCGCCGGCAAAGTTTCTGGCCGCCTCGATCACGGCCGCCTCCCTTGCCTCCCGCTGCTCGGACGTCATCGGCCGGCCGTCCACGATCCGCTCCAGCACCGCCGGGGGCGCCGTTGCCAGGGTCGGGACCGGCGGGCTGTGGGAGAGCCCGCCCGAACCTATGATCAGCACCCGTTTGTCCAGCCCGGCCAGGTAGGCGCCGACGGCGGCACCCAGCGCGCGGCAACGATGCAACGGCCCCAGCGGCACCGCGATCGCGTTGACGAAGAGCGGGATCACCGGCCGCGCCGTGGCATCGCCGAACAGCTTCTCCAGCGGTTGCACGGTGCCGTGGTCGACGTCCATACCGGCCGACACCGCGACGTCGACGCCGCAATCCAGGATGGCCTTCGCGCAATCGGCCGCCAGGTCCTCCGGAACGTCGAGCGGTCCGGCGTGGGTGCCGTAATCGCCGACGCCGTTGGCGCGCATGCCGATACAGAACGGCGGCATCACCTTGTAGAAGAACCCGTTGTAGTGGTCGGGTGAGAAGATGACGACGAGTTCGGGGTCGTAATCTCCGACGAAGTCGCGTGCTTGCGCGATCGCGCCTTCGATGTCGTCAAGCAGGTCCCGCGATGGCCCCGGAAGATTCAGGAGCGGGCTGTGCGACATACAGCACAGAGCCAGTGTCATTGTGGAGATCACCCCCTCCCGGCGTGAGGGTGAGGGTGGCCAGCAGCGAGGCGCCCAGCTCGGGCGCGAGCTGGGCGATACAGGCGCCGGCGATGCACCGATCGGGACGTAAGAACAGCACCGATTCCTGATGGGTGTCGAACCAGGATTTCAGCGCGCCGCCACGATCACCGACCACGACGACGTCGGGGTCGTCGTGGCCCGTCCAGTGCAGCTGGGTCAGGGGCCGCAGCGCCACGAAGCGCGCACCCAGGGCTTTCCACTTCGCGAACGCCTCGTCGCCTAGGATCTTGCGCGGGCTGTTGTTCCAGCACAGCACGGCGAACCAATCGCCCAGCACGTCGTCCAGCAGCACGTCCTGCTGCGTGCGGGTGTCGACCCATGGCTGGACGAACAGGGTGCCCACCGGGGATTCGGCGGGGCGAGGGTTGGAATGCACGACGGCACCCTGCTCGTAGCGCGGCATCGGCTTGAACCGCATCTCCAGCACATAACGCTTGAGGGACGGCACAATTGACGCCGACCGAACCAGCAGGTCCCGCGCGGCGGCGATCCTGCGGTCGGTCGGCGAGATCACCCGGCCCACCATAGTGGAGAGGTCGATCATCGCCCGGGCGTGCTTGCGCCGCTCGATGTCGTAGGTGTCCAACAGCCGGTCGTCGGCCCGGCCGGTGACCACCGCGGCTAGCTTCCAACCCAGGTTGGCCGCGTCCCGGATGCCGCTGTTGTAGCCCTGCCCCTGCCACACCGGCATCAGGTGGGCCGCGTCCCCGGCCAGCAACAGCCGGCCGCTGCGGAAAGCCCCCGCGATCCGCGAGTGATGGGTGTAGACGCGCCGCCGGATCACGTCGACCCGGTCGGGGTGTGGCACCATCCGCGCCAGCATCCGCGTCAGAAACGCCGGGTCCTCGGCCTGCTCGTCGGTCTCGCCGGCGTGAATCATGAACTCGAACCGGCGAATTCCGTGCGCGATCGAGATCGAGGCGTACGGGCGTTCCGGGTCGGCACCGACCTCGCTGTTCGGGTGGCCCAGCGGATCGTTGGCGATGTCGACGACCAGCCATCGCGTCGATGAGGTCGTCCCGTCGAAGGACACCCCCATCATCCGGCGCGTCATGCTGCGCCCGCCGTCACATCCCACGACATAGCGCGCGCGCACGCCGGCGGTGCCGCCATCGGTGCCGCATTCGACGGTCACCCCGTCGTCCGCCTGCGCGCACGAGGTCATGGGACGATTCCACCGCACCTCGACGTGGGGGAATCTGTCCAGGCCGCGCAGCAATTCGGCGTCGACGAGCGGCTGCACGAAACCATTGCGCTTCGGCCAGCCGAAACGCGCGTCGGGCGGGGCCATTTCGGCCAGCAGGCGACGCTTGCCGTCGAAGAAGCGCAGGATCTGGTTGGGCACGGTGTGCGGCAGGATCCGGTCGACCAGCCCGATCGATTGAAAAGTGCGCAACGCCTCGTCGTCCAGCCCCACCCCGCGTGGGTAGTCGATGAGGCTGTCGCGTTCGTCGACGACCAGTGTCCGGACACCTTGCAGGCCAAGGATGTTGGCGAGAGTCAACCCGACCGGGCCGGCGCCGACGACCACGACATCGAAGTCCCCGTCGAAGTCCACGTCGACGTCCACGCCGACGTGCAGGTGCTGCCCGTCGCTTCCCATCACCGCCCCAGCAGGAAGTCGAGATGCAGGCGATTGAACGTCTTGGCGTCCTCGTACTGCGGCCAGTGACCGCAGCCGGGCATCACCTCGAAGCGCGCGTGGGGGATCATCGAGGCGATGCGGCGGCCCTCGGTCACGTCGGCGGTCGGGTCATCGCTCGTCCACAGCACCAGCGTCGGGGCGATGATGGCGCCGTATTCGTCCGGCCCGAGCAGGTTGCGCGCCCGGATCTCGGGATCCTGCAACGCCATGATGTCGCGCATGGCGTCGACGAAACCCGGTTGGCGGTATACC
>NZ_DATJPU010000087.1:0-33881 GCF_035506235.1 Mycobacterium sp. | reverse complement strand
CATCAGCACGGCCAGGGTGGTGGGCGCGACGGCGTGCGCCAACCCGATCCCGGCCACCACCGCGCCCAGCACGCTGGCCCCGATCGCCGCGGTGGGCATCGCCTCGGCGATGGCGGCCGGTCTGGCGGCGGCGTCCAGGGCGTCGGCCCAGGCGCGCTGGCGGCGCCGAGAGTCGGCGATGACGTCGGGTAGGGCACCGGCGACGCGCAGCTCCGGCGCGTGCTCGAGGGCGATCATCGCCGACGTGTCGCGATCGGAATGGTATTGGCGGGCAACCTCTTCCTGCGTGGCGGCGGCCCTGCCGGCGAGCCGGGGGGCGACGAAGCCCGCGAGGAGCAGGCAGATCGCCAGCACCGCCGCGGCCGGCGGCGAAATGGCCGCGACGACCGCGGTGGCCGCCAGCCCGAGCACCGCCGCGACGGCGATCGGCACCACGGCGCGCACCAGGACGTTGGCCAACTCGTCGACGTCGGCGCCCACCCGTGCCACCAGCTCACCGCTGTGCAGCCGGAGGGCGGACGCCGCGGGCCCGCGGGCGAGCCGGTGATAGATCTGCGCCCGCGCAGTGCCCGCCGCGCGCAGCGCGGAGTCGTGGGTGGCCAGCCGCTCGCAGTAGTGCAGCACGCCGCGCGAGATCGCGAACGTGCGCACCGCGACTACGGCGACGGACAGGTCCAGCACGGGTGGCATCTGCCACGCCCGCGTGATCAGCCACGCCGAAACACCCGCGAGGCCCAGCGCACTGCCCAGCGACAGCACGCCCAGCGCCACGGCCGCCAGGATCCGCGGCACCCGCGGGCGCAGCAGGCCCGCGGCTGCCAGGAGGGGATCAGACCGCGGCATGGCCCACCCCGGCCTCGGCGGCCACCCCGACCACCCGGTCACCGATCGCGACGACGGGCTCGCGGTGGCCGACGACGACCACCGTCGCGCCGGCGCGTGCCCGCTCGACGACGGCCCGCAGCACCCGCTGCTCGGTGCGCGCGTCCAAGTGCGCGGTGGGCTCGTCGAGGAGCAGCACCGGGGCCGCCGATCCGAGCGCTCGCGCGAGGCCGAGGCGCTGCCGCTGTCCCAGCGACAGCCCGACGCCGCCGCGCCCGAGCCTGGTGTCCATCCCGTCGGGCAGCTCGTCCAGCACGGCGTCGAAACCTGATGCGGCACAGGCCCTCTCGAGGTCGCCAACGGGACCCAGCAGGACCAGGTTGTCGCGCACGGTGCCCGGGACCAGCACCGGGCGCTGCGGCAGCCAGGACAGCTGGCGCCACCACGCGGTGGGGTCCAGGCCGGTGACGTCGGCCCCGGCCACGGTGACCCGGCCCGAGGACGGCACGGTGATCCCGGCGATGGCCTGCAGTGTGGTGCTCTTGCCGGCGCCGTTGGGTCCGGTCAGCACCGTGACCCGGCCGGGCTCGATCACCGCGCTGAGATCGCGCGGTGCGTGGCCGTCGCGGCCCGCCACGCCGAGGTTTTCCAGGCGGATCTCGCTGCCGCGCGCGTCCACGCTCCGGCTGCGCGTCGTCGGGCCGGCCGGCTCGCCGATGAGGGCGAACGCCTTGTCGGCGGCGGTCCTGCCGTCCTGGGCGGCATGGAATTCCACCCCGATCCGGCGCAGCGGCCAATAGACGTCCGGCGCCAGCAGCAGCACCGTCAGCCCGGTGGTCAGGGTCATCTCGCCGAATACCAGGCGCAGGCCGATTCCCACCGCGATCAGCGCCACGCCGAGCGTGGCCACCAATTCGAGCACCAGCGCCGACAGGAAGGCGATCCGCAGCGTCGCCATCGCCGAGCGCCGATGGGCCGCAGCGAGTTCGGCGATCCGGGCTTCGGGACCCCGGCCGCGTCCCAGCGCCCGCAGCGTCGGGATGCCGGCGATCAGGTCCAGCAGCCGGGCCTGCAGGGTCGTCATGGCCTCCAGCGCCGCCGCCGAGCGGTCGGCCGTCGCCAGCCCGATCAACACCATGAAGACCGGTATCAGCGGCAGCGTGATCGCCACGATCACCGTCGATCTCAGGTCGTAGGCCGCGATCACGGCGACCGTCGCCGGGGTCAGGATCGCGGCGAGCAGGAGGGTGGGCAGGTACCCGGTGAAGTAGGGGCGTAACCCGTCCAGGCCACGGGTCACCACCACGGCGGCGGCGTCGCGCTGAGCGGCGAGCTCTCGTGGCTGGCGCCCGGTCACCGCCGACAGCACCCGGGCGTTGAGGTCGGCGATGACCGCGCTGGCGCCCCGCTGACCCAGGCGGGCCTGCAACCACTGCGTCACCGTGCGAACAACCCACAGCGCCAACAGGGTTGACAACGGGGCCAGCCAGCTGCGCAGGCCGCGCGCCGGGGGATCCCCGACGACGCGCGCGACGGTGCCCGCCAGCACGATCGCCGAGCCGATCGCACAGCCCGAGATCACGACACCGCAGCCCACGACGGCCAGCAGATAACGCCGCAACGCGGCCGACGCCCGCCACAGCCGCGGGTCGAGGGGTGCCCGCGACGTAGAGGTGGATGCGCTCAGGACGGACGCCTCGCGAGCCCGCTCGACGGCGGTATCCGGTCGGACGAGATCCGTTGCCGGAAGACCCAATACGTCCACGCCTGGTAGACGACCGTCAGCGGCGCCATGATCGCGGTCACCCACGTCATGATCTTGAGCGTGTACGGGGTCGACGACGCGTTGTAGATCGTCACGTTCCATTGGCTGTTCAGCGTCGAGGGCACCAGGTTCGGATACAGCGAGCCGAACAGCAGGACGACAACGGACGCGACCACCAGGGCTGTGCTGGCAAACGCCCACCCGTCCGAGACGCGCCGCCACACCAACAGCACGGCGGCCAGTTGCGCGACGACGGCGACGCCGAGCACCAGCCAGGTCCAGGCCTTGCCATGCGCCAGCTGCGTCCAAAGCCCGAACGCCGCAACCAGCACGGTCACCGGGAGCGACAGCCACACCGCGAATCGGTGGGCGTCATCGCGGGTCGTGCCCGAGGTTTTCAAGGCGACGAACACCGCGCCGTAGAACAAGAACAGCCCCGCGGTGGCCAGCCCGCCCAGCAGGGTGTACGCGTTGAGCACGTCGGTGATCGACGGGTCGACGTGGCCGGCGGCATCCACCGGGAGCCCGCGCACCAGGACGGCGAACGCCACGCCCCACAGCACGGCGGGCAGCCACGATCCGGCGGCGATCCCGAAGTCGGCCCAGGCGCGCCACTTCGTGTCGTCGACCTTGCCCCGCCATTCGATCGACACGGCGCGCAGGATCATGCCGAAAAGGATTGCCAGCAGCGGGAGATACAGCGCGGAGAATACCGTGGCATACCAGCCGGGAAACGCGGCGAACATCGCCGCGCCGGCGGTGATCAGCCAGACTTCGTTGCCGTCCCACACCGGGCCGATGGTGTTGAGGACGGTGCGCCGCTGCAGTTCCGGGTCACCGCTGCCCGAACGACTTAGGCGGGCCAGCGGCTCCATCAACATGCCGACGCCGAAGTCGAAACCCTCCAGGATGAAGAAACCGAGGAACAGCATCCCGATGATGCCGAACCACAACTGTTGCAATGCCACCGGTCAGCTCCTTAGTACGCGAACGAAAGCGGTGCCACCTCGTCCTCGCTGGGTGCGCGAGGCGGCGCCGGTTCCGCGTCGTGTTCCTGCGGCCCCTCGACGATGTAGCGCTTGAGCAGCCAGAACCAGATGACCGCCAGCACCGCGTAGACGAGGGTGAAGGTCACCAGGGAGGTGACGACCATGCCGGGGGCGTGGTTGGAAACGGCTTCGCGAACGGTGAACCGGACCTGCTGGTCCCCGGTCGGGTTCGGGACGACAATCCATGGCTGGCGGCCCATTTCGGTGAACACCCACCCGGAGATGTTGGCCAGAAACGGCGTCGGAATGGTGAGCAGCGCCAGCCAGGAGAACCAGCGCTGGCCGGGTGCCCGCCCACCGCGGGTGAACCACAGCGTCGCCAGCGCGAACAACACCGGAATGGCGAGGAACCCGATCATCGCGCGGAACGACCAGTAGGTGACGAACAGATTGGGCCGGTAGTCGTTCGGCCCGAACCGGTGCTCGAAGTCCTGCTGGATATTGCGCACACCCTGCAGGGTGACGCCGCTGGTGCGGCCTTCGGCCAGGAACGGCAACACGTAGGGCACCTCGATCACGCGGGTGACGCTGTCGCAGTTGTTGTGCGTGCCGACGGTCAGGATCGAGAAGTCCGGGTCGGTTTCGGTGTTGCACAACGATTCCGCCGACGCCATCTTCATCGGTTGCTGAACGAACATCAGCTTGCCCTGGCGGTCGCCGGTGAAGAACAGGGCGACCGCGGCGAGCAGCACCACCCAACAGCCCAGGATGGCTGCGGGGCGAAACACGGTGCGGGCATCCGATTCCGGGATGGCGGACGCGGGATTGCGCGAACGGACCAGCCACCACGCGCTGACGGCCGCGACGAACGTCCCGGCCGTCAGCAACGCCCCCGTCACGGTGTGCGAAAACGCGGCCAGCGCAGTGTTATTGCTGAGCAGGGCGCCGATGCTGTTCAACTCGGCACGTCGGGTCGCCGGATTGTAGTGCGCGCCGACCGGGTGCTGCATGAACGAGTTCGCCACGATGATGAAGAACGCGGACACGTTCACACCGATCGCCACGATCCAGATGCACGCCAGGTGCACCAAGCGCGGCAGCCTGCTCCAGCCGAAAATCCACAGTCCGACGAAGGTGGATTCGAAAAAGAAGGCGAACAGGCCTTCCATCGCCAGCGGCGCGCCGAAGATGTCGCCGACGAACCGGGAGTATTCGCTCCAGTTCATCCCGAATTGAAATTCCTGAACGATTCCCGTCGCCACGCCGATGGCGAAGTTGATCAGGAACAACTTGCCGAAGAACTTGGTGAGGCGATACCAGGCGGTGTTGCCGGTGGCCACCCAGACCGTCTGCATGACGGCGAGCAGGGGAGCCAAACCGATGGTGAGCGGCACGAAAATGAAGTGGTAGACGGTGGTGATACCGAACTGCCACCGCGAAATGTCGACGACGTTCATGTGTCATCCCCCAACTGCGGAGCTGATTCAACAGCTACGACGAAGTGTAGTAAAAGGGTTGCGGTCGGCGCTATAGGCAATGTGGCCGCCTCAACCGACGAGCGTCTTGGACGCCTTGCGGATGCGGAACGACGACACGATCTCGAAGACGCCGATCACCACGAACCAGACGCCGACCACTACCGCCAGGGTGACGATCGATGCGAACGGCGACGCCAGGACGACGATGCCGGCGAGCAGGCTGATCACGCCGATGAAAATCGACCAGCCGCGCCCCGGCAGCGCCGGATCGCTGATCGCCGAGACCGTCGTGGCGACGCCGCGGAAAATGAACCCTATGCCAATCCAGATGGCCAGCAACAAGACTGCGTATCCCTGGCCGAAATGACGAAACGCCAAGACCGCCAAGATGAGTGACGCCGCACCGCTGATGAACAACAGGATCCGGCTGCCCGCCGAAACGTGCAGGCTGAACGCGAAAACCACCTGCGCGACTCCGATGATCAGCAGATAAACGCCGAACGCGATGGCGGCGGCCAGGATGGAAATTTCCGGCCACGCGAGGATCACGGCGCCAACGATCAGTGACAGAAATCCCGACGCAAGCGTCGATTTCCACAAGTGCGGCAACAAGCTTGGAACCGGCGCGGTTCCAGGAGTGGTTTGCATGGCCGCAGTCTGACACACACGGCCGTGCCGGGGAAGGGACTTTCGGCTCAGACGCGCGCCGTGCGCGGTACCTCGGAACGCAGGTCGGTGGCCTCTTCGGTTGCCTTGCGGCCGATGAGATACCAGGTGCGCATGGGGCCTTTGCCCTTGACGTCGATGCGGCCGCGCTCCTGCAGCACGAACTCGTCTTTGAGGTGCACGTACATCGCCTCGGGCACCTGGATCCGTCCCACCGAGTCGGTGGCTTCCATCCGGGAGGCGACGTTGACCGCGTCCCCCCAGACGTCGTAGAAGAACCGGCGCGAACCCACCACGCCGGCGACGACGGGCCCGCACGCCATGCCCAACCGCAGCCGCACCGGCTCGCCGTGCGGATCTGTCTGTGCCGCAGCGGCATTGGCCATGTCGAGCGCGAGATCCGCAAGCGCCTGGGCATGGTCGGGCCGCGGGCGCGGGACGCCGCTGACCACCATGTACGAGTCGCCGCTCACCTTGATCTTCTCCAGCCCGTGCTTGTCCACGAGTGCGTCGAAAGCGCCGTACAAGCGGTCGAGGAAGCGCACCAGATCGGCGGGCGGCGTGTTGCTGGCACGCTCGGTGAAGTTGACCATGTCGGCGAACAGCACGGAGGCGTCGTCGTATTTGTCGGCGATGACGCCGCGGCCCGGCTCCTTGAGCCGCTCGACGATGCTGGCGGGCAACATGTTTTCCAGCAACGTCTCCGAGCGCTCGTACTGGGCCTCCATGACGGCTTCGGCGCGCGCGGTGTCACGCAGTGCGTACCACATCGTCACGACCACCATCACGACGGCGGACACGGTCGTGACGACGAAGCCCATCGACGTAGCCCAGGCCGGCTGAACCCCCGTGTCGCGCGGAATGAGGAATTCCACCGCGATGGTCAGGCCGGCGGCCACCGCCGCCAGGGCCGCCGCCAACAGGATGTGTTCGATCCCCAGCAGCAGGACCACCAGGCACGCGGCTACCAGAAAGAAGAACTGACCGCCCGAACCGGTGCCCACCGCCAGGCAGCTGGCGACGATCGAGACGTAGGCCGCGCAGATGAACGTGACCGGCGCGACCAATTCCCCGAAGCGCCGCAGCCACGGAATGATCGAGAAGACGGCGGCGGCGCAGATGTTGATCGAGTTGATCCGCCAGGAGAACGACCCCGTGGCAGCCTGCACGCACACGAAGGTCGCGAGGATCATCACGGCCAGCCCGGCGGCGATGTTAAGAACCCGGCCCCGGCGCGCGGCGCTGGCGGCGTAGTGCTGATTGCGGTCGCGCGTCTGCGCCCGCACCGCGGCCACGCAGTTCGGGCGATTCGACGAGCCGTCATTCCGGGGTGGGGCCCCGCACTTCTTGGCCACCACGATCAAAGCGTAACCGTTGACCTCGCTATGTGTCGGGTGCCCAATCAAATGGTTGCGACTGGCGGCGCCCGGCTGCGCCGCGCTTGCGACCGCAACTAATCAATGTCGCGGGTCAGCCAGTCCGACGGGTGGTGCGGCGCCAGCGAGCCGTTGGGCATGATGTGCCGCACCGGATGGCCGTCTCGGGTGGCCAGGTCGGCGATCATCCGCCGGTGACACCGCCACCAGGTCGGTTCCCCGCACATCACGACGACGTTGCCGGCCTCGGCGTCGTCCAGCAGCCGCCGGTATGCCGCCTGGAAGCCGGGTGTGCGGGTATGGGCCGCGTAGTTGGCGAACGACGGGTTTTCCCACCACTGGTCTCGAGGCACTGGGTCGGTCGGCGGCTTGCGCCGCCCACCGAGATCAGGTTCGTGCCGGTACGCGATTCCCGCGGCGCCGAGCCACTCCGGCATCGCTTCCTTCGACACGTCGGGGTTGCGCCGCGAGCCGGGGAAACTGCGCACGTCCACGAGGAGCGGGATGTCGTGCCGGCGCAGCGCGGCGGTGAGCTCGTCGGCGGTTTTCGCGCCGTGGCCGATGGTGTACAGCATTGACTGGGACTGCCCTCGGTGGGATTTGAACACACACGCTACGGGTTTTGGGTCCGTCGATCGGGCCGCTCTGCTCTCCTCGGGCTGGCCCGTTTCCATCGGCTAAAGGTTTCTGGCGCTGCACGATAAGGGCGTCCTCCCTCGCGGCATGCATACTCGAGTAGCGGTTACCCTCGTCCAATGCAGGGCAAGAAAACTGCTATTGCTGGAGCGGCGATAGTTCTCGCAGGTTGCGGCGGGTCAAGCCAGACTGCAGCGACGGTGACGTCCACACTGGAAATCACTAAAACAGTGTCGGTGACCGTTCCGCCGCCACCATCCGTCCCCAAGACGATCATGGAAACCGATGGCACGTATCGAGTCGGCACCGACATCGTGCCGGGCACTTATCGTTCGGCCGGTCCTAGCCCCGAAGGAGATTCCGATTGTTATTGGGCGAGGCTGAACAGTCTCAATTCAACCCACATCATCGATAGCAACATCAGCACTGGTGCTCAGGTAGTGATGATCCAGCCGAGTGACAGGGCGTTCTTGACGCATAGCTGCCAGACCTGGCAGAAGGCTGACTGACCAACACGTCGAAGTCCGGAACTCGGGCGCATAAGTCCGGGCACCTCCCACGATGCGATGTGCATCGGCGACTGGATCAGTCCGTCCGCGCGGAAACATGATCCACATCGACGTCTGGTAGTGCCGCGGCCCGACAGGGCTGTTGGAATTCGCAATCGTGACCACGCCGCCTCAACTGCAGCATCGATCATTCCGTTGAGAAATTCCCCGGTGCGCTCGCGGAACCGCCCGATTGTCTAGCCCGATATCCCTGCTAGGGAGCATAATTCGCGCCTTTCAGCTGTCGCCTGAACGTGACCATCACTTGGGCACACCTGCATAGGGGTGCGGCAAAGCGGCGGTGCGACCGCTGGAACGCACGTTGACTGAACGTGCTTGCCGTGAGCTGGCATTATGTGGTGCCCTCGGTGGGATTCGAACCCACACTGGACGGGTTTTGAGTCCGTTTCCTCTGCCAGTTGGGATACGAGGGCGGGCAGCATCCCACCATAGAGGATCGCTGCGCCGATCGATTCTCACCGCCCCCGAGTTCGCTGGTCGTGGGCGTTCACGACAGAATGTCCGTCATGACAGGCCCCACGACCGACACCGACGCCGCCGTGCGGCGCCGGGTCCTGATCGCGGAAGACGAAGCGCTCATCCGGCTGGACCTGGCCGAGATGCTCCGAGAGGAGGGGTATGAGATCGTCGGCGAGGCCGGCGACGGCCAGGAAGCCGTCGAACTAGCCGAGCGACACAAGCCCGACCTGGTGATCATGGATGTGAAGATGCCGCGCCGCGACGGGATCGACGCCGCCTCGGAGATCGCCAGCAAACGCATCGCGCCCATCGTGGTGCTGACCGCGTTCAGCCAGCGCGACCTGGTCGAACGGGCGCGCGACGCCGGCGCCATGGCCTACCTGGTCAAGCCGTTCACGATCAGCGACCTGATCCCGGCGATCGAGTTGGCCGTCAGCCGGTTCGCCGAGATCACCGAGCTGGAACGCGAAGTGGCGACGCTGTCCGACCGGCTGGAGACCCGCAAGGTCATCGAACGCGCCAAGGGTCTGCTGCAGACCAAGCAGGGCATGACCGAGCCCGAGGCGTTCAAGTGGATTCAGCGTGCGGCCATGGACCGCCGAACCACGATGAAGCGGGTGGCCGAGGTCGTCCTGGAAACCCTTGGCGACGCGGCCGCCGAGTAGCCGGCGAGCGCGCGCGTCTGCACAGCGACACGCCGTTGCGGCCGTACGTCTGGGGACGCTCGCGCCGCAGCGCGAGAACGACACTAGCGCGCCACGATCACCGACGAGCCGTGCCCGAACAGGCCCTGGTTGGCCGTGACACCGACGGTGGCGTTCTCCACCTGCCGGCCGGTGGCCTGACCGCGCAGTTGCCAGGTCAGCTCGCAGACCTGAGCGATGGCCTGGGCGGGGATGGCCTCCCCGAAGCAGGCCAGCCCACCCGACGGGTTGACGGGGATCCTGCCGCCGAGGGCGGTGGCGCCGTTGCGCAGCAGCCCCTCGGCCTCGCCCTTGGCGCACAGCCCCAGGTGCTCGTACCAGTCGAGCTCCAGCGCGGTGGACAGGTCGTAGACCTCGGCCAGGCTGACATCCTCGGGCCCGATGCCCGCTTCGGCGTAGGCCGCGTCGAGGATCTGGTCCTTGAACACCCGGTCCGGCGCGGGCACCGCCGCGGTGGAATCCGTTGCGATGTCGGGCAATTCGGGTAGGTGCTGGGGGTAGCGCGGGGTCACCGTGCTGACCGCGCGCACCGACGGCACGCCCGCGACCGAGCCGAGGTGCTTCTCGGTGAAGGATTTGCTCGCCACGATCAGCGCAGCCGCCCCGTCGGACGTGGCGCAGATGTCCAGCAGCCGCAGGGGATCCGAGACCACGGGGCTGGCCAGCACGTCCTCGATCGAGTTCTCCTTGCGGTAGCGGGCATTCGGGTTGTTCAGCCCATGCTTGGAGTTCTTGACCTTCACCTGGGCGAAGTCATCGAGGGTGGCGCCGTAGAGGTCCATCCGCCGGCGCGCCAGCAGCGCGAAGTACACGGTGTTGGTCGCGCCGATCAGGTGGAAGCGCTGCCAGTCGGGGTCGTTCTTGCGTTCGCCCCCGACGGGCGCGAAGAAGCCCTTCGGCGTGGTGTCGGCGCCGATCACCAGCGCGACGTCGCAGAACCCGGCCAGGATCTGGGCCCGGGCGCTCTGCAGCGCCTGCGAGCCGCTGGCGCACGCAGCGTAGCTCGAGCTGACCGGAACCCCGTTCCAGCCGAGCTTCTGCGCGAACGTCGCGCCGGCGACGAACCCCGGGTACCCGTTGCGGATGGTGTCCGCCCCGGCGACCAGCTGGATCTGCCGCCAGTCCAGGCCGGCCTCGGCCAGCGCGGCGCGCGCGGCGACGACCCCGTATTCGGTGAAGTCCCGGCCCCACTTGCCCCATGGGTGCATGCCGGCGCCAAGGATGTACAGCGGTTCAGGCGTCATGCTCGTCGTCATTTGCGCCGCTCCTCCCTGGTTTCCCCGATCGCACTGCCCTGTTCATCATCGCCGGCGATCCTCCACCCGTAGACCATGCGCTGCACGCCGTCGTCGTCGGTGAACAGCGGCATCGTGGTCAGCTCCATCTCCATGCCGACCTTCAGGTCGGCCGCGAGCGTGCCCTCGACCACCTTGCCCAGCACGATCAAACCCTCCTCGGCCAGTTCGACCGCGGCGACGGCGAACGGCTCGAAGGGGTCCGGGGACGGGTACGGCGGCGGTGGCGCGTAACGGTTTTCGGTGTAGCTCCACAGCGTTCCCCGCGTCGACAAGGCCACGGACTCCAGCGAGTCGTTGGCGCAGGCCGGGTTTGGGCAGTTGTTCTCCCGGGGCGGAAAGACATAGGTGCCGCACTCGGGGCACCTGCTGCCGATCAAATGGGGGGCACCGGCCCCCTCAGTAGTCGAGTCGGTGGCGAACCATCCGTCGATCGCGGGTTCTTGGGTGGTGACCTCTGGCACCTCGCCAGAGTACCCAGCCCGAACACAAAACTGAAACATGTTGCAGTTTCGCGGCGGCTGATCGGGGGTCGACCCGTCGTAGCGGGTGCCTAGAGTGAATGCCGTGCCCGCCGCCACCGAGGAACAAACCAAGCCGACGCTGATGCTGTTGGACGGCAATTCGCTGGCGTTCCGCGCGTTCTACGCGCTGCCCGCCGAGAACTTCAAGACCCGCGGCGGCCTGACCACCAACGCGGTGTACGGGTTCACCGCGATGCTGATCAACCTGCTGCGCGACGAGGCCCCGACGCACATCGCCGCGGCGTTCGACGTGTCGCGGCAGACCTTCCGCTCCGAGCGGTACCCCGAATACAAGGCCAACCGGTCCTCGACCCCCGACGAGTTCCACGGCCAGATCGACATCACCAAGGAAGTGCTCAACGCGCTGGGCATCACGGTGCTCTCGGAGCAGGGCTTCGAGGCCGACGACCTGATCGCGACGCTGGCCACCCAGGCCGAAAACGAGGGCTACCGCGTGCTGGTGGTCAGCGGTGACCGCGACTCCCTGCAACTGGTCAGCGATGACGTGACGGTGCTGTATCCGCGCAAGGGCGTCAGCGAGCTGACCCGGTTCACTCCGGAGGCGGTCGTCGAAAAATACGGGCTGACCCCCCAGCAGTACCCCGACTTCGCCGCGCTGCGCGGCGATCCCAGCGACAACCTGCCCGGCATCCCGGGCGTGGGGGAGAAGACCGCGTCGAAGTGGATCGCCGAATACGGCTCGCTGCAAGGGCTGGTCGACAACGTCGACTCGGTGCGCGGGAAGGTCGGCGACGCGCTGCGGGCTAACCTCGCCGGCGTCATTCGCAACCGCGAGCTCACCGACCTCGTCAAAGACGTGCCGCTGGCCCAAACCCCGGACACGCTGCGGCTGCAGCCCTGGGACCGCGACCAGATCCACCGGCTCTTCGACGACCTGGAGTTCCGGGTGTTGCGCGACCGGTTGTTCGAGACCCTGGTGGCGGTCGAGCCCGAGGTCGAGGAGGGTTTCGACGTGCGCGGCGGTGCGCTGGAGCCCGGCACGGTCGGGCAGTGGCTGGCCGAGCACGCCGGCGACGGGCGCCGGGCCGGGCTGGCCGTGGCGGGCACCCACCTGCCGCACGGCGGGGACGCGACCGGGCTGGGCATCGCCGCCGCCGACGGCGAGGGCGGCTACATCGACACCGCGACCCTGACGCCCGAGGACGACTCCGCGCTCGCGGCGTGGCTGGCCGACCCGGCGAAACCCAAGGCGCTGCACGAGGCCAAGCTGGCGACCCACGATCTGGCGGGCCGCGGCTGGACGCTGAACGGCGTCACCTCCGACACCGCGCTGGCGGCCTATCTGGTGCGGCCGGGGCAGCGCAGCTTCACCCTTGACGACCTCTCGCTGCGCTACCTGCGTCGCGAGCTGCGCGCGGAAAGCCCCGAGCAGCAACAGCTTTCGTTGCTCGACGACATCGAGGGGACCGATGAGCAGGCCGTCCAGACGCTGATCCTGCGGGCGCGGGCCGTGGTGGACCTGGCCGACGCGCTGGACGCCGAGCTGGACCGCATCGACTCCACCGCGCTGCTGGGCGAGATGGAGCTGCCGGTCCAGCAGGTGCTGGCCGACATGGAAAGCGCCGGCATCGCCGTCGATCTGCAGCTGCTGGGCGAGCTGCAAAGCCAGTTCGGCGACCAGATCCGCGACGCCGCCGAGGCGGCCTACGCCGTGATCGGCAAGCAGATCAACCTGGGCTCGCCCAAGCAGTTGCAGGTGGTGTTGTTCGACGAGCTCGGGATGCCCAAGACCAAGCGCACCAAGACCGGCTACACCACCGACGCCGACGCCCTGCAGTCGCTGTTCGACAAGACCGGGCACCCGTTCCTGCAGCACCTGCTGGCCCACCGCGACGTCACCCGGCTGAAGGTCACGGTCGACGGGCTGCTGAACTCGGTGGCCGCCGACGGCCGCATCCACACCACGTTCAACCAGACGATCGCGGCCACCGGCCGGCTGTCGTCGACCGAGCCCAACCTGCAGAACATCCCGATCCGCACCGACGCCGGCCGGCAGATCCGGGACGCGTTCGTGGTAGGGAAGGGTTACGCCGAGTTGATGACCGCGGACTACAGCCAGATCGAGATGCGGATCATGGCGCACCTGTCCCGCGACGAGGGCCTCATCGAGGCGTTCAACACGGGGGAGGACCTGCACTCGTTCGTCGCCTCGCGGGCGTTCGGGGTGCCCATCGAGGAGGTCACCCCCGAGTTGCGCCGCCGGGTCAAGGCGATGTCGTACGGGCTGGCCTACGGGTTGAGCGCATACGGGCTGGCCGCGCAGCTGAAGATCTCCACCGAGGAGGCCAAGGTCCAGATGGACCAGTACTTCGCCCGCTTCGGCGGGGTGCGCGACTACCTGATGGACGTGGTGGAGCAGGCCCGCAAGGACGGCTACACCTCGACGGTGCTGGGCCGCCGCCGCTACCTCCCCGAGCTGGACAGCAGCAATCGTCAGGTGCGGGAGGCCGCCGAGCGGGCGGCGCTCAACGCGCCCATCCAGGGCAGCGCGGCCGACATCATCAAGGTGGCGATGATCGGGATGGACAAGGCGATCAAGGAGGCCGGGCTGGCGTCGCGGATGCTCCTGCAGGTGCACGACGAACTGCTGTTCGAAATCGCGCCCGGCGAGCGGGAGCGGGTCGAGGCGCTGGCACGCGAGAAGATGGGCGGCGCCTATCCGCTGGACGTCCCGCTCGAGGTCTCGGTGGGTTATGGGCGCTCATGGGACGCCGCCGCGCATTAACGGCACATTCGGCCCGCCCAAATTGACCGTCGAGTTGTAGGAAAAATCGGCCGAAAATTTGCCGTGGCGTTACCCTGAGGGTCGACAATTTACGAGGTCGCGCTGCAGTGCTCGCGTCGGCCTGGTTTGTCCAGCGTGTGCCCTGTCGAGTAGCCTCGACTGGGTAAATCCCAGTTTTGTCCCTACGACCTCACCTGTCCGGAGCAACCCAACAACATGCCGAGTCCCACCGTCACCTCGCCGCAAGTAGCCGTCAACGACATCGGCTCGAGCGAGGATTTTCTCGCCGCAATAGACAAAACGATCAAGTACTTCAACGATGGCGACATCGTCGAGGGCACGATCGTCAAAGTGGACCGGGACGAGGTGCTCCTCGACATCGGCTACAAGACCGAAGGGGTCATTCCCGCCCGCGAGCTCTCCATCAAACACGACGTGGACCCCAACGAGGTCGTTTCCGTCGGCGATGAGGTCGAGGCCCTGGTTCTCACCAAGGAGGACAAAGAGGGCCGGCTGATCCTGTCCAAGAAGCGCGCGCAATACGAGCGCGCCTGGGGCACCATCGAGGCCCTCAAGGAGAAGGACGAGGCCGTCAAGGGCACGGTCATCGAGGTGGTCAAGGGTGGCCTGATCCTGGACATCGGGTTGCGCGGCTTCCTGCCCGCCTCGCTCGTCGAGATGCGGCGGGTCCGCGACCTGCAGCCCTACATCGGCAAGGAGATCGAAGCCAAGATCATCGAGCTGGACAAGAACCGCAACAACGTGGTGCTGTCGCGGCGGGCCTGGCTGGAGCAGACCCAGTCCGAGGTGCGCAGCGAGTTCCTCAACCAGCTGCAGAAGGGCAGCATCCGCAAGGGTGTGGTCTCCTCCATCGTCAACTTCGGCGCGTTCGTCGATCTCGGCGGAGTCGACGGTCTGGTGCACGTCTCCGAGTTGTCCTGGAAGCACATCGATCACCCGTCCGAGGTGGTCCAGGTCGGCGACGAGGTCACCGTCGAGGTGCTCGACGTCGACATGGACCGCGAGCGGGTGTCGTTGTCGCTCAAGGCAACCCAGGAAGACCCGTGGCGCCACTTCGCCCGCACGCACGCCATCGGCCAGATCGTGCCGGGCAAGGTCACCAAGCTGGTTCCCTTCGGCGCGTTCGTGCGTGTCGAGGAGGGCATCGAGGGCCTGGTGCACATCTCCGAGCTGGCCGAGCGCCACGTCGAGGTGCCGGATCAGGTGGTGCAGGTCGGCGACGACGCCATGGTCAAGGTCATCGACATCGACCTGGAGCGGCGCCGTATCTCGTTGTCGCTCAAGCAGGCCAACGAGGACTACACCGAGGAATTCGACCCGGCGAAGTACGGCATGGCCGACAGCTACGACGAGCAGGGCAACTACATCTTCCCCGAGGGCTTCGACCCCGACACCAACGAATGGGTCGAGGGGTTCGACAAGCAGCGTACCGAATGGGAGGCCCGCTACGCCGAGGCCGAGCGCAGGCACAAGATGCACACCGCGCAGATGGAGAAGTTCGCGGCGGCCGAGGCGGCCGGGCACGGCGGTGGCGAGCAGTCGCCCGGCAACGGCACGCCCCCGGAGAAGGCGGCCGGCGGATCGCTGGCCAGCGACGCCCAGTTGGCGGCTCTGCGGGAAAAGCTCGCCGGCAACGCGTAACTTTTTCCGGTTTCCGGACAGTAGATGCTGCGCATCGGGTTGACCGGTGGCATCGGCGCCGGCAAGTCGGCGCTGTCGGCCACCTTCGCTGAATGTGGTGCGGTCATCGTCGACGGCGATGTCATCGCGCGCGAGGTCGTCCGGCCGGGCACCGAGGGCCTCAAGGCGCTCGTCGAGGCGTTCGGTGACGACATTCTGCTGCCGGACGGGTCGCTGGATCGGCCCGCGTTGGCGGCAAAGGCGTTTCGCGACGACGAGGCGCGCCGGCAGCTCAACGGGATCGTTCACCCGCTGGTGGGCAAGCGCCGCGCGGAGATCATCGCGTCGGTTACTGAGGATTCGGTTGTCGTCGAAGACATTCCGCTGCTGGTGGAATCCGGGATGGCGCCGCTTTTCCCGCTCGTGGTGGTGGTGCACGCCGACGTCGAGGTGCGAGTGCGACGGCTGGTCGAGCAACGCGGCATGTCCGAGGAAGACGCCCGCGCCAGGATCGCCGCGCAGGCCGACGACGAACAGCGCCGCGCGGTCGCCGACGTCTGGCTGGACAACTCGGGCAGCCCGGAGGAGTTGGGGCAGCGGGCCCGCGACGTGTGGGACCACCGCATCGTGCCGTTCGCCCACAACCTGAGCGCGCGGCGGATCGCCCGCGCGCCCGCGCGACTGGTGCCGGCCGACCCGAGCTGGCCCGAGCAGGCGCGGCGCATCGTCAACCGGTTGAAAACGGCCTGCGGCCACCGGGCGCTGCGCGTGGACCACATCGGCTCGACTGTGTTTTCCGGCTATCCCGACTTCGCCGCCAAGGACGTCATCGACATGCAGATCACCGTCGAATCGCTCGCGGTCGCCGACGAACTCGCCGAACCGCTGTTGGCTGCCGGCTACCCGCGCATCGAGCTCCTCACCGAGGACGTCGCCAAGGCCGATGCCCGCAGCACCGTCGACCGCTACGACCACAGCGACGATGCGGACTTGTGGCACAAGCGAATTCACGCCTCCGCGGACCCTGGGCGGCCGACCAACGTGCACATTCGGGTGGACGGCTGGCCCAACCAGCAGTTCGCCCTGCTGTTCGTCGACTGGCTGAAGGCCAACCCCGACGCGCGCGCCGACTACCTGGCCGTCAAGCGCAAAGCCGAACAGGCTGCGGGCGGTGACACCTCGCGCTACGTCGCGGCCAAGGAGCTGTGGTACCCCGGCGCCTACCGGCGGGCGTGGCAGTGGGCCGACTCAACCGGATGGCAGCCGTCACCGTGATTTTCACGACAGCCCCATTGGCCTCGGCGGGGGTTGTGGTGCTCCTCGTGTCCGCCTTGTAGCGACAAATTCCTTGCGTGCCTGCGGTTGTGCTGCGAGGTGGACACAACGTGTAGTGGTTCGGCCCGGCGATTTGTGTGGCGGACGTGATTGCCGGCCCTTTAGGCCGGCAATGGTGCGCCGCATTGCAGCACACCGTTGGCGGGGCCGGGATTTCCGGGTGCGGGCCGTACGATTTGGTCGGCCTGGGTGAAAACGTTGTCATCGACGTCGATCTCGCAGTGCACGTTCGCAGAGTAGGGGAAATGAAGCACGATCCGCATGCCGGCTTGCTGCGGATCGGGCAACACCGTGTTGGCCTCGAACACGTTGTTGGGCATGGGCGGAAGGTTGGTGGTGTTGGTCTGGCCGCCGTTGATCACGAAGGTGGCCTGGCTGCCCGTGGTCACCGCGTCGATCCTGGCGCGGTAAGTGATGTTATGCAGGTCCGCCCGCGCGGTTGCCGGGCTTAGCTGGGAGCCGGCCGCGATCACGGTCAGGGCGGCGATCGGCAACCACCGGTGCTTGCTGAGGCTCATACTTGCCGAGATTACCCGGTTGATTGCCCGTCTCCTCAACGGTCCGCAAACGGACCGCATCGTCGCCCGCCCGATCATGCGAGAGTCGCGCGTCGGGCCGTCCGGTCGGCAACATCGGCGCACAGCACGCCGGGATCGGGCAGTTCAGGCATGAAGCTTCGCCAGGCGCCGCGCTGGGCCGGCCAGCGAGCGGGCGTGCCGGTACATCCCGGCCCACGGATCGGGTTGCCCGGCAAGCCGTTTGGGAATCTCACGGATCGTGAACCGGTCCGCCCGCAAGCCGCGGGTGTCCAGTTCGTCCCATTCCAGCGGGGTAGCCACCGGCGCGCCCGGGCGGGCCCGGACCGAGTATGGGGCAACCGCGGTCTGCGCATAAGCGTTTCGCATGATGTCGAGATACACCCGGCTGCCCCGCTTGTCCTTGCGGGCTTCCACGGTGCGATGCGCGGGGTCGTCGGCCGCCACCACCTCGGCCACGTCGCGGGCGAATTGGCGGGCGGTGTCGAAATCGGCGTCGGCGCGCAGCGGCACCACCACGTGCAGCCCGCGCGACCCGGTGGTCTGCACGTAACACGCCAGCCCGAGGTCGTCGAGCACCCCGGCCACCGCGCGGGCTGTTGCCCGCACCTCGGGGAAGTCGCTGTCGGACGGGTCGAGGTCGAAGACCAGCCGGTCGGGGCTGTACAACCGGTCCTGCCGCGACTGCCACACGTGCAGCGCGACGCAGTTCTGGTTGGCCAGCCAGCGCAGCGCCTCCGGGCGTTCGGCCACGGGATGCACCACGGTGCCGCCGCCCTCTTTGGAGACTTCCACGCGGGCCATCCACTCGGGCAGCGAATCGGCGAAATCCTGCTGCACCCAGCCTTGTTCGCCGATCCCCCGGGGGAACCGTTGCACGGTGAGCGCCCGGCCCTTGAGGTGCGGCAGCATCGTGCCGGCCACCTCGCCGTAGTAGTCGACCACCTCGCCCTTGGTGATCCCGGCTCGACCGGACGACGGCGGGAACACCACTCGGTCCGGGTGGGTGACCTCGACGGCGATGGGGGGCATCAGGGTGTCTCCCGC
The DNA here is from genome assembly GCF_035506235.1 of Mycobacterium sp. Taxonomy (GTDB): domain Bacteria; phylum Actinomycetota; class Actinomycetes; order Mycobacteriales; family Mycobacteriaceae; genus Mycobacterium. Next base: position 15,293 of record NZ_DATJPU010000087.1, on the reverse strand, counting down.
ACGACTTCGGCGGGCTCCTTGTCGGTACGCAGGCCGAGATAGCGCGGATGGCGCAGCCTGCCGTCGCGCGTCCACTCGGTGAACCCGATCTGGACCACCAGCTCCGGTCGCACCCAGCGGGCGTCCTTCTCGCGCACCAGGCCCCGGGTGAAGGGCGCGGTGTCCTGCTCGAGGGGCGCCAACTGCCCGTGCAGGCGGCGCAGGGTGGCCTCGTCGAACCCGGTCCCCACCTTGCCGGCGTAGACCAGGTCGCGTCCGTCGTAGTAGCCCAGCAGCAGCGCGCCCAACTCGATGCGGCTGCCTTTGGGGGCGGTGTAGCCGCCCACCACGAACTCCTGATCGCGAACACACTTGAACTTCAGCCAATTCGGCGAGCGGCGGCCCTCATAGGTGGAGTCGGCCCGCTTGGCGATCACCCCTTCGTCGCCGCGTTCGCACGCGGCCCGGTAGGCGGCGATGCCGTCGGTGACGCGGTGGGCCGTGAAGCGCAGCGGATCAGCGAACTCGATAGCCTTGCGCAGCAGCCGTTTACGCCACAGCAGCGGCACATCGACGGTGGATTCGCCGTCGATGTGCAGCAGGTCGAACAGGTAGTAGGAGACGCGCACCGGCGACGCCCGGGCCACCTCGGGGTCGGTGATGCCCAGTCGGCCCTGCAGCCTGGCGAAGCTGGTGCGGCGCCCCTCGAACGCCACCACCTCACCGTCGGCGACGAACCGCGTCGTGTGCTGGGCGCCGAGGGCGTCGACGAGTTCAGGGTAGGTGCCGTTGAGCGGCTGACGATTTCGCGACAGCAGCCGCACCTGCTCGCCGTCGCGGAACGCCAGGCAGCGCATCCCGTCGAATTTGCGCTCGAAGATCCAGGCGGGATCGGAGAACCGCTTGTCGGTCAGGGTGGCCAGCATGGGGGCCCGCCAGTCGGGCACCGGCTCGTCGTGCAGCGCGGCGCGCACCGACGCGGGCAGACCGGCGAGGTCCGTCATGACCAGTCGTCCTGCGCGGCTTCCGGGTGCGCCGGTTCAGACCACACGTCGTCGTCGTCCTTGCGCCTGATCAGCAGCCAGGTCTCCTGCTCGCCGTCCCGGACCCGGGTGAGCGAGTAGCAGCAGCGCAGTTTCTCCCCGCGCAGGCGGAACGAAAGGTGTCCGCAGTCAAGGCAATCGGCCATCTCGTATCGGGTCACGTTGGCGTAGGTGCCGCTGTCGGCGACGATGGCGTCGCTCGCGGCGTCGTCCAGCGGATGGTCTTCGATGCGGCGGGCCATCCGCCCGTCCTTGGGTATCGTCCAGGACACCAGCACGCCGTCGATCTCCAGGCGAAGGTCGTAGTGGTCGCCGCCGGCCGCGTCGTGCTCGATGAGGAAACACGGCTGGCCGCCGGACCGGCGTCGGCGCCGGTAGTCGGTCAAGCTCAAGCGCATTCCGAAGGGATACCCGTCGGTAATATGCGGAAACGGTCCGGAAACACGGCGGGTACGGCCGGCAAAATCGCTACGTCCCATGCCAGCTGAGCTCCATGCCGCGGGTGGACAGCCACCGGGACAGGTCGTAGCCGTTGCGGGCCAGGCCGTCGACGGCCGCCACCGCGCGCCGCACCGCCCGCTCGGCAACGTCAGGCGGCAGCAGGCCGTGCCGGACGGCGTCCAGCAGCTCGTCGACATCGGCCAGCTCCGCCCCGGATCCGGTGCGCAGCTCGATGTCGAGGTAGTGGTCTTCGGAACGCCACACCGTGGGCCCGGGTGTGTATTCGCCCACATCCAGGTAGTGGTCGTGGTCGCGTTCGTGGCCCGGGTTGAAATGAAAGACGGTGGCGCGCAAGCCGAGCGACGGCAGCAGCCACGATTCGAGGTAATGGAATTGCGCGCGGCCCGGGGTGAGACGGGCCAGGTAGAGGCCCCACGGCCGCACGACGTACTCGTCGACGGCCCGCACGATGCCCTTCGGATCGGTATTGGTGCGGTCGACCAGGTCGAACGTCTCGTGCTTCGGCGGATGGATGGTCCCACCCTATCGGCGCTCAACGTCTCAGCCGGATCTTCCACCGCACGAAGCCGGCGTAGAACAGCGACAGCGCGGCGAGCATGCCGATGTCGAGCAGCCAGATCTTCGATGCGTGCTGCCAGAACCGGTCCTGGGACACCAGCGAGCCGGGCACCAGGTTCCGTAGATCGACCGTCGACGCCGCGGCGGCGTAGCCCCAGCGCGCGGGCATCGCAAAGGACAGCTGGTCGAGCCCGAGCCGGCCGGTCACCGGGACCATCCCGCCGCACAGCACCAGCTGCGCCATCACCGTCACCACGAACAGCGGCATGATCTGCTCGCTGGACCGGACCAGCGACGAGATGGCCAGCCCGAGGATGGCCGAGGCGACACACGTCGCCGCCACGGTCAAGAACAGCTCCGCGGTGGCGCCGAAGGTCGAATGGCCGAGCAGGACGCCGCCACGGGTCGGGGCGCTCTTGCCGACCACCACGATCGCGGTGATGATCGCCGATTGCAGAATCGCGAATCCGCAGAACACCGCGGTCTTCGCGAGCAGGTAGGCCGTGGTCGACAGCCCGACCGCCTGCTCGCGCTGAAAGATGGCGCGCTCGCCGACCAGGTCGCGGATCGTCAGCGCGGTGCCCATGAACGCCGCCGCGGGCAGCAGCAGGGCGAGTATCTGCGCGGCCTCGTCGGGTGTCCCGGCATTGGGGCCCGGCGCGTGGAATCCGTTGCTGCCCGGAACGGTCAGCGACAGCGAACCCAGGATGAACGGCAACAGCGCCAGGAAGATGAAGTAGGCGCGGTCGGCGACGACCAACCGGACCTGCCGGCGGGCGACCGTCGAAATCTGGCGCCGCACGCTGGTATGCACCGGTTTTCCCAGCGCCCCCGGCTCGTCGGTCTTGTCCGGCAAAAGTTTTTGGGGCCGCTTCCGGGCCTCGGCCCGCTCCAGGAACCGCCGGTTGGCTTCCTCGGGGTCGGCGCCCACCTTGGTGAAGATCTTGGCCCAGTTCGTGGTCCCCATCGCCTCACCGATCTGGTCCGGCGGGCCGAAGTAGGCGGTTTTGCCGCCCGGTGCCACGAGGAGCAGCTGGTCGCAGACGTCGAGGTAGGACAGCATGTGCGTCACCACGATGACCACGCGGCCGGCGTCGGCCAACTGGCGCAGCATCGTCATCACCTGGTGGTCCAGCGCCGGGTCCAGGCCCGAGGTGGGCTCGTCGAGGATCAGCAGCGACGGCCCGGTGAGCAGCTCGAGCGCCACCGAGGCGCGCTTGCGCTGACCGCCCGACAGCTTGTCGACGCGGGTGTCGGCGTGCTTGGTCAGGTCCAGCTCGTCGAGGACCTGCGCGACCACCTTGGCGCGGTCCGCCTTGCTGGTGTCGGGCGGCAGCCGCAACTCGGCGGCGTAGCCCAGCGCCTGGTTGACCGTCAGTTGGCGGTGCACCACGTCGTCCTGGGGGACCATGCCGATCCGGCTGCGCAGCGACGCGTAGTCGGCATGGATGTTGTGGCCCTCGAAGGTCACCGAGCCCGACGTCGGGGTGGTATAGCCCGCGATCAGCCTGGCCAGCGTGCTCTTGCCGGCGCCGGACCCGCCGATGATGGCGGTCAGCGTCCCCGGGCGGGCGGTCAGCGAGATGTCGTCGAGCAGTTGCTTGCCGTTGTCGACGACGTACTTGACGTTGCGCACCTCGAGGCCGCCGGTGCGCGTCGCGACCTCGCTGCGCTTGACCAGGGTCCCGTCCCGGAACACCAGGTCGACGTTGCCGATGGTGACGACGTCATCGTCGGTCAGGATCGCCGACCCGACGCGGGTGCCGTTGACGAACGTCCCGTTGATGCTGTTGTCCCGGATCTCGGTGCCGAGCGGGGTGTGCACCAGCGTCGCGTGGTGACGCGACGCCAGGACGTCGGACACGATGATGTCGCTCTCGGCCGCGCGGCCGATCGTCATGGCGCCGGCCGTGCCCGCGGCGGCCGAAAGGCGCGGCGAGAGCAGCTTCACAAACCGGGTGGCCAGGTTCGACACGTCGGCCGTCTTGGTGTCGATCACGGTGGACTCCGCGGGCGGCGTCGCCTCCGGCGGGGCCGTCGGCGCGTGGACGACCGTCAGCGGGTCGGGCGGCTGGATCCGCGGGGGCGGCGGCGCCGGCCTCGGCTGCGATACCGGCTGCCGCGGCGGGGGCGGGCCTGGTGGGCCGGGCGGCCTGGCCGGCGCCCGGGGCGGCATCGGGCGCGGTGGCGCAGGCTGCATGGGTTGGCTGCGAGGCGGGCTGCCGGCCTGGCCGCGCAGTGGTGCCGTCGGATTCGTCTTCTCCGCCAGCACGGACCAGGCGAGGGTGGGCGGCCCGGAGTCCCGTGCCCGCCTCGGCTGGGGTGGCCGGTTGGTCTGGCCCTGCTGCGGCCCGATCGCAAAGGTCAGCCGCGGTCCCTGCGGGTTGCCGACGTTGATGCTCTGGCCGTCGTGGATGTCGATGACCGGCATCCGGTAGCCGTTGACATAGGTTCCGTTGAGCGAGCCGTTGTCGATTGCCAGCCACCGGCCCTGGTCGAAGCGCACGATCAGGTGCGTGCGGGAGATCCGCGGATCCGGGATCCGCATGTCGGCGTTCGCGTCACGTCCGACGACCACCTCGTGGCCAGCCGCGAACGAGCGTTGGGACCCGTCGTGCCGAATTGTCAGGACAGGCGGGGCGGGTCGAGTCACATAATCAAGTATCGGTCCGCGGCTGGAGTGGTCTCCATGGGACTCGCCTGTGATTTGTCTTTATTTCGGTTCGGGCCACTCATAGCTCTTTCATAGCCTGCTGAGACCCATCGCCCACCGGGATCCGGCATGATTCCAGCGTGAGGGGAGTTAACAAAGTTGCGTCCGGGCGCGGATCGACGGCCCGAGAGTACGTCGGTACCCGCAGGTAGTACCGAAAAACGAGGGGGTGTAGATGCACGAACACAAGGGGACCACCCGGCGGATCGCGACCGGGCGACGGCTGCTGAGCAACCCGCGTTTGGCGCGCGAGGCGCTGCGCGCGGGCTTTGAGTCGATACCCTCGGCGACCGTCGCGCACCTGTTTCGCCGCATTCCGCCGGTCGACTCGGCCCCGAACGCCGCGCCGGCCCCAGATTCCCCCGCCGAGGTCAGTGGATCACGCCTCGCCCTGAGCAGCGGCGCGCCGTTCGCCGGCTACACGATCCTGCGGCAGCTCGGAGCCGGCGGGATGGCCGAGGTCTATCTGGCGTTGCATCCGCGGTTGCCGCGTCGCGACGTGATCAAGGTGCTCGCCGAGGCGGTCACCGCGGATCAAGAATTCCGGGAGAGGTTCAACCGGGAGGCCGACCTGGCGGCGACACTGTGGCACCCGCACATCGTCGGGGTCCACGATCGCGGCGAATTCGACGGCCAGCTGTGGATTTCCATGGACTACGTCGAGGGCACTGACGCCGCCCGGCTGGTCAAGGAGCGCCACCGGGACGGGATGCCGATCGACGAGGTGTGCGCCATCGTGCAGGCCGTCGCGGGTGCGCTCGACTACGCGCACGACCGCGGCCTGCTGCACCGCGACGTCAAACCGGCCAACATCCTGCTCACCCACCCGGAGTACGGGGAACGCCGAATCCTGTTGGCGGATTTCGGTGTAGCGCGCCACCTGGCCAACATCAGCGGTATCACGGAGACGAATGTCGCGGTGGGAACCGTGGCCTACGCCGCGCCCGAACAGCTGACCGGTTCCAACATCGACGGCCGGGCCGACCAATACGCGTTGGCCGCCACGGCTTTTCATCTGCTGACCGGCGCGCCGCCCTTCCAGCACTCCAACCCGATCGCGGTGATCAGCCAGCATTTGCACGAGGATCCGCCGCGGCTCAGCGATTACCGCCCCGAGCTGGCGCACCTCGACGACGTCTTCTTCAAAGCCCTTGCCAAACAACCCGGGGACCGGTTCGAGCGGTGCCGCGGGTTCGCCGCGGCGATCAGCGAGCGGGTCGACGTCGTTTCCGACGCGGCCGACGCCGCCCCGCCAAGCACCACCTTGACGACGCCGCCGCGGCCGCGCGGCGCCATCGCCGTTTTGCGCCACAGGTTTTCGTCGCGGGTCCGGTGGACGGCGGCGCTGGTCTGCGCGGTGTTGATCGCTATCGCGGCGACGTGGTCGGCGCTCTACTCGTTTCAGCCGGAGAATCCGCCGGGCAATCCCTCCCTGGCCTCGAGGCCCTCGGCCCCGGCGCCGGGCGCCGCGCCCGCGACCACCGGCGGGCCGGCGCTCAACGGCACCTACCAGCTGACCTACGACCGGAGCAAGCAGATCACCAACAACGTCCCGATCCGTCACGACGGTGCCGGCACCGATTGGTGGGCGTTCCGTTCGGTGTGCACCGCCAACGGGTGCGCGGCCACCGGGACTCAGCTCGACGCTGCCAACCACCAGGCGGCCAGCACCGCCGACGGCGGCCACACCGACGCGCTGCGCTTCGTCGGCGGCTACTGGCAGGGCACCCCACAGCAGGAGCGGGTGGGCTGCACCCAGCCGAACGGACAGGTCAGCGCCACCCAACAGGAGACCGTCGCATGGTCGCTGGCGCCGCAGGCCGACGGCACGCTGCGCGGCACGGTGACCGAAACCGCGCTCAGCAACGAGTGCAGCGCACAGGGGGCGGTGGTGCGGGTGCCCGTGGTGGCCACCCGGGTCGGCGATGCCCCGGCGGGGGTGCCGTGGGCCGACCCCGCTCAGGTGATCAGCGCCTCGGCCACGCCGGCCCGCCCGGCGCCGCCCGTGCTCGGCGGGCTGTGCAGCGACGTCGACAAGCTCGCCTACGACCCGACCAACAACGAGCAGGTCGTCTGCGAGGGCAACACCTGGTCCAGGGCCCCGATCACCACCGGAACGCACGCCTCGGGCAGTTCATGCGACCGGCCCGGGACGCCGGTGTTCGCCATGACCACGTCCAACGACGGGCACCTGCTCGAGTGTGACCCGGTCACGCGCACGTGGACCAGGCCGGCGGGGTAGGCGGGGCTGTCCGGGGGGCGCGTGGAGAGTTCGGACCGGTAGGCGACTTCGGAATCCGGTAGCGCCCGCGCTACCGCTTTCGCGGATCGGGTGGGGGGTCCCCACCTGGTACTGGTGTGGCCCATGTGGCCCGACCGAACAGGCACCTGTCGGTGGCCGCCTCTACCCTGGTGGCATGGCCTTCGCCACTGAACATCCGGTAGTCGCGCATTCGGAATATCGCCCAGCCGCAGACGAGGTGGAAGGGTTGGTGCGCGCCGGCGGCCACTTCGAGGTCGTCAGCCCGCACGCGCCGGCCGGCGACCAGCCCGCGGCCATCGACGAGCTGGAGCGCCGGATCCGGGCGGGGGAGCGCGACGTGGTGCTCCTGGGCGCCACCGGCACCGGCAAGTCGGCCACCACCGCGTGGCTCATCGAGCGGCTGCAGCGCCCCACCCTGGTGATGGCGCCCAACAAGACGCTGGCCGCCCAGTTGGCCAACGAGCTGCGAGAGATGTTGCCGCACAACGCGGTCGAGTACTTCGTGTCGTACTACGACTACTACCAGCCGGAGGCGTACATCGCGCAGACCGACACCTACATCGAGAAGGACAGCTCGATCAACGACGACGTGGAGCGGCTGCGGCACTCCGCCACGTCGTCGTTGCTGTCGCGCCGCGACGTGGTGGTGGTGGCCTCGGTGTCGTGCATCTATGGCCTGGGCACCCCGCAGTCCTACCTGGACCGCTCCGTCGAAGTGCGGGTCGGGAGCGAGGTGCCGCGGGACGGGTTGCTGCGGCTGCTGGTCGACGTCCAGTACACCCGCAACGACCTGTCCTTCACCCGCGGCTCGTTCCGGGTGCGCGGGGACACCGTGGAGATCATCCCGTCCTACGAGGAGCTCGCGGTCCGCATCGAGTTCTTCGGCGACGAGGTCGAGGCGCTGTACTACCTGCACCCGCTGACCGGCGAGGTGATCCGCCAGGTCGACTCGCTGCGGATCTTCCCCGCCACGCACTACGTTGCCGGTCCCGAGCGGATGGCGCACGCGATCTCCACCATCGAGGAGGAGCTCGCCGAGCGCCTCGCCGAATTCGAAAGCCAGGGCAAGCTTTTGGAGGCCCAGCGGCTGCGGATGCGCACCAACTACGACATCGAGATGATGCGCCAGGTCGGGTTCTGCTCCGGGATCGAGAACTACTCCCGGCACATCGACGGCCGCGGGCCGGGCTCGCCGCCGGCGACGCTGCTCGACTACTTCCCGGAGGACTTCCTGCTCGTCATCGACGAGTCGCACGTCACGGTGCCGCAGATCGGCGGCATGTACGAGGGCGACATGTCCCGCAAGCGCAACCTGGTCGACTACGGCTTCCGGTTGCCGTCGGCGGTCGACAACCGCCCGCTGACCTGGGAGGAGTTCGCCGACCGGATCGGGCAGACCGTGTACCTGTCGGCGACCCCCGGCCCCTACGAGCTCAGTCAGACCCGCGGCGAGTTCGTCGAGCAGGTGATCCGGCCCACCGGGCTGGTGGACCCGAAGGTGGTGGTCAAGCCGACCAAGGGCCAGATCGACGACCTGATCGGCGAGATCCGCAAGCGGGCCGACGCCGACGAGCGGGTGCTGGTGACGACGCTGACCAAGAAGATGGCCGAGGACCTCACCGACTACCTGCTGGAGATGGGCATCCGGGTGCGTTACCTGCACTCCGAGGTCGACACGCTGCGCCGGGTCGAACTGCTGCGCCAGCTGCGGCTGGGCGAATACGACGTCCTGGTCGGCATCAACCTGCTGCGCGAGGGCCTGGACCTGCCGGAGGTGTCGCTGGTGGCGATCCTCGACGCCGACAAGGAGGGCTTCCTGCGGTCGACGCGCAGCCTGATCCAGACCATCGGCCGCGCCGCCCGCAACGTGTCCGGCGAGGTGCACATGTACGCCGACTCGATGACCGACTCGATGAAGGAGGCCATCGACGAGACCGAGCGGCGCCGGGCCAAGCAGATCGCCTACAACGAGGCCAACGGCATCGACCCGCAGCCGCTGCGCAAGAAGATCGCCGACATCCTCGACCAGGTCTACCGGGAGGCCGACGATACCGAGACCGTCGCAATCGGCTCCGGGCGCAGCATGTCGCGCGGCCGTCGCGCCCAGGGCGAGCCGGGCCGCGCGGTCAGTGCCGGGGTGTTCGAGGGCCGCGACACCTCGAACATGCCCCGCGCCGAGCTGGCCGACCTGATCAAGGACCTCACCGCGCAGATGATGGCCGCCGCCCGTGACCTGCAGTTCGAGCTGGCGGCGCGGTTCCGCGACGAGATCGCCGACCTCAAAAAGGAACTGCGCGGGATGGACGCCGCCGGCCTGAAGTGACGCACACCGCGAACATCACCGGCAGCTGGCGCGAGCTGCTGGGCGCCAGGTACCTGGGCACGTCGGTCGTGCTGGCCGGCGGCGTCGCGCTGTACGCCACCAACGAGTTCCTCACGATCAGCCTGCTCCCGAACACGGTCGCCGAGATCGGCGGCAGCCGCCTCTACGCGTGGGTGACCACCCTGTACCTGGTCGGGTCGGTGGTGGCGGCGACCATGGTCAACCCGATGCTGGTGCGGGTCGGGGCGCGCCCGTCGTACCTGGTGGGGCTGGCGGTGTTCGGTGTCTCCAGCCTGGCGTGCGGGGCGGCCCCCGGCATGGAGGTGCTGATCGCGGCACGCGCCCTGCAGGGCCTGGCCGGCGGGCTGCTCGCCGGCCTCGGCTATGCGGTCATCAACGCGGCGCTGCCCCGCTCGCTGTGGACCCGGGCCTCGGCGCTGGTGTCGGCGATGTGGGGAGTCGCGACCGTGGTCGGGCCCGCGACAGGTGGCCTGTTCGCGCAGTTCGGCCTGTGGCGGTGGGCGTTCGTCGCGATGGCGGGCCTGACGGCGCTGATGGCCGCGCTGGTCCCGGTCGCCCTGCCCGCTGGCCGTGGCGGCCCGACCGCCGAGGCACCGGTGCTGAGGGTGCCGGTGTGGTCACTGGTGCTGATCGGCGCGGCGGCGCTGGCGGTCAGCGTCGCCCAGATCCCGCACGACATCCTCGCGACCGCCGCGCTGCTCGCCGCCGGCGTCCTGCTGGCCGGATTGTTCGCGGTCGTCGACCGGCGAGCGCGCGCGGCGGTGTTGCCGCCCAGCGTCTTCGGGCCCGGCCCGTTGAAGTGGCTCTACCTGACGATGGGCCTGCTGATGGTCGGGGCGATGGTGGACACGTACGTGCCGCTGTTCGGTCAGCGGTTGGCGCATCTGACGCCGGTGGCGGCCGGATTCCTGGGCGCGGCGCTGGCGGTCGGCTGGACCGTCTCCGAGATCCTCAGCGCGTCGTTGGAGAACCCGCGAGCGATCGGGCGGGTGATCGCCGCGGCGCCGGTGGTGGTGGCGTCGGGCCTGGCGCTGGGCGCGCTCACCCAGCGCGACGACGCCTCGGCCGGGATCGTCGCGGCCTGGACGCTGGCGTTGCTGGTGGCGGGGATCGGGATCGGGATGGCCTGGCCCCATTTATCCGTGCGCGCAATGGATTCCGTGAACGACCCGGCCGAGGGCGTCGCGGCGGCCGCGGCGATCAACACCGTGCAGCTCGTCTCCGGGGCGTTCGGTGCCGGAGTGGCCGGCGTCGTGGTCAATACGGCCCGGGGCGGTGACGCGACGGCGGCCCGCTGGTTGTTCGCCGTGTTCACCGCGTTGACCGCGGCCGGTGTGGTGGCGTCGTACCGCGCGGTGCGCGGCGGGCGCTGAGCTCATCCCGGCGCCCAAAAAGCCGATGCCCGAGACGATTTGGGCCGCGACCCGGGACGGGTCGAGCACGATCGTCCCGGCGTTCAGGACATCGCCGAAGCCGTACTTGCTGACCAGCATGATCAACGCCGACGACGTGCCGACGATGGTCTGGGTGCGCAGGCTGGCGCTCTTGCCCTGGATGGTGCGTTCCATGCCGATCAGTGCGGTCAGCCCGTACGCGGCCAGCAGCTCGACCACGTGTCGCGCGCCCTGCACGTCGCCACCCAGCAGCGGGCCGGCCAGCAAAGTCTGCATGCCCGTCAACTACCCAGAGCCGGAGCTTTTATGCCCCCGTCATCGCGTCGATTTGACGACCTGCGAGTAATGGAATTGCCAACGCTCGACGATGCGGAACCCCAGGTAGCCGGGGAATCGATAGGCCGGGGCGCGCCCGAAGGCGGTTCCCGGCGGCAGTGCTTGTCCGGCCTGGTGATCGGGCAGCGAGGTGTCCCTGTTGGTGATGGTCCAGATGGTGGTGCACTTGTTGATCTTGGCGGTCGTCAGCCACACCGCGACGTGGCCGTCCCACAGCCAGCCGACCTTGGGTCCGTAGGCGCCGCGTTCGACGTCGACCAGCGACTTGAAGGCCGCCGGCCGGGTGGCCAGCAGGGCGCGGATCGGCCCGGGCCGCCACGGCACGGTGTTGTCCACCATCAGGCAGTCCCCGGGCGCGGCGTGGGAGCTGATCAGGTCGGCCACCTGGCTGTAATCCCAGCCCTCCTTGGCGTACGGCCAGCGCTGGATGAACAGGTAATTCGGCAGCGCGGCCGCGGCGAAGAGCAGCACCACGGCCGCGATCGGCCACGGTCTGCGGGCGATCGTCACGATGCAGACGGCCATGACGACGGCCGCCGCGGGGGCGGTGAAGATGAGGTAGCGCGGGTAGTAGACCGGTTCGCTGATGGCCGAGTAGCCGACCACCAGGGCGGTGGGCAGGACGATCCAGGTCGCGCAGACGATCAACAGGCCGCGGGCGTCGCCCGCCGGGCCGCGCGCGCCTCTGAGCCTGGCCCCCACGGCCGCGACGATGAGGACGCCCGTGAGAACGGCGAACGGAACGCTGTGGTCGAAGTACTGCCGCAGGATGATGTCGAAGGCGTAATGCCAGCTGACCGGGTAGATCCAGTTGACCTGAAACACCTGGCCGTGGGCGAACACGATGAACGGCGTCATGATCGCGACGGCGACGGCCGAGCTGCCGGCCCACCGGACGACCAGAGACTTACGGGAGCCCTTCGGCGCCAGCAGCGGCAGCATCACGGCGTGCACCGGCACCAGCATGACGAGGTTGAGGTTCAGCAGAATCGACAGCATCAACGCCAGCGCGTAGCACACCCACAGGCGCGGCCTGTTGCGCCGAACGGCGGTGACCACCAACACCGTCAGCCAGATGGCCGCGGTGGCGGCGAAGGCATACGAGCGCGCTTCCATGCCCGCCCAGGTGGTTCGCGGCAAAATCGCGAACACCGCACCCGCGCACGCCGCGGTGGCACGCCCGGGGACGAACTGCTTGGTGAACACCGTGACTCCGGCGGCGGCGGCCCCGACCGCCAGGGCGCTGGGCGCCCGCGACCAGAATTCGGTCGGCGGAAATATCGCGAACCAGCCGTGCATCAGCAGGTAATACAGCCCGTGAACGGCGTCGATGTGGCCCAGCAGCTTCCACAGCTCGGGCAACGTGCGGTTGGCCGAAGCCGAAATCGTGGCGCCCTCGTCGAACCACAACGACGGCCTGCAGGCCCAGGCGCCGCTGACCACGGCGGCGAACGCCGCGATCAGCCAGGGATCGAGCCACCCGTGGCGCCGGCGGGCGGGCTCCGGCCGCTCAGCGACGCCGGAGGCGTCGGAGGCGTGCTGCGGAGCGGTTGACGTGGCCATGATGCTTGTCACTGTAGGGCGCTGCCGATGAACCGGCTCACCATATAGTTCCGCGCGACGTCGGCGGCGCGGGAAGGGCGCATTCGCGCGCTGGCGCGGTCATTCGCGAAAAACGGCGGAAATGCAAGGCTTTCCGCCGTGGCGGTGGTCGATCGGTGGTTTCGTAGTCGGGTAAATGGTTCGTTCGTGCAGCGTGACCGCGCAATTGCCGGCCGCGCCACGCCACGCTGAGTGGCAAATGCAATCCCTGTTTATCCGGCAAACACGATACTGTCTTGGGTTGGCTGACCAACCGAAACTGGGAGGGTAAATGAGTGCCTATCGGACCGTGGTGGTCGGGACGGACGGCTCGGATTCATCGTTTCGTGCGGTGGACAGGGCCGCGCAGATCGCCGGGGACGACGCCAAGCTGATCATCGCGTCGGCGTACCTGCCGCAGCATGAGGACACCCGGGCCGCCGACGCTCTGAGGGACGAAAGCTACAAGGTGTCGGGCACCGCCCCGATCTACGCGATCCTGCAGGACGCCAAGGAACGGGCACACAAAGCGGGCGCCAAGAACGTGGAAGAGCGGTCGGTCGTCGGCGCCCCGGTCGATGCGCTGGTCAAGCTGGCCGAGGACGAAAAGGCCGACCTGTTGGTCGTCGGTAACGTCGGCCTGAGCACGATCGCGGGCCGGCTGCTGGGATCGGTGCCGGCCAACGTCTCCCGCCGGGCCAAGGTCGACGTGCTGATCGTGCACACGACCAATTAGCCGGCTTTTTCGGTCCCGTAGCACAAGTATCACAAGTGCTACGCTCGCTGTATGACAGTCATTGGGCTGCGCGAGCTACGCCAGAACGCCTCCGAACTCGTGCGGCGCGCCGAAAATGGCGAAGAGATCATTATCACCGTGGCCGGCCGCCCGGGAGCCCGCCTCGTTCCCGCAGCCCCTCGAAGCTGGAGGATGTGGGACGACGTGGCCGAACTCTTCGCCGGGAAAGCGGATCCCGCGTGGAATGCCGACCGTGAGGCGATCGCCCACGAAATACGCGACCCGTGGACGCAGGGATGAGAGCGATTCTCGACACCAGCGTGGTCGTCGCGACGGACGTCGAGCCCTTGGCCGGAGAGTTGGCCATAAGCGCAATCACATTGGCGGAGCTCCACTTCGGGGTACTGATTGCGAAGCAACAAAGCACGCGCTCCGAGCGTCTACGGCGCCTGCTGTTCATTCAGCGCAAGTTTGACGCGCTTCCGATAGATGACGCAGTGGCGGCGAGTTATGGGCAGGTGGCGGCAGCGGTCGTCGACGCGGGACGTCAGCGGCGAGCACGATCGATGGACCTGCTGATAGCGGCTACCGCCCACGCTCATTCGGCCCGGCTGTACACCCGCAACGCCGGCGATTTCGAGGGACTGGCCGGCCTGGTCGACGTCGTACCAGTCTGACGCGATCGGTACGGTCAGCCATGCGCCCGCAAGCCAATCCCCAAATGTCGCGCATAGCGAAATCATCCTCGGCCGACGCCGCCGCTAACCGCTCGATCGCCCCCGAAGCCCGGTTCTCAGGGCAGAGCGCCCGACGCCGGGTCAGGGCGTTTCACCACCGCCGGTCGTGCCATTCTTCGAGATGAGGGCGCTCGACACCCAGCGTCGTGTCGTCGCCATGGCCGGGATAGACGACTGTGTCGTCGCCGAAGCGGTCGAAGACCCTGGTCTTCACGTCGTGGTACAGCGAGTCGAACTCCGCCGGCTTGGTGGTCCGCCCGAGACCGCCCGGGAACAGGCAGTCGCCGGTGAACAGCTGCGTGACCCCGCCGGTCGCGGGGCCGTCCAGGGCCAGCGCGATCGACCCGGGCGTGTGCCCGCGCAGGTGAATGACGTCGAATTTCAGGTCGCCGATCTGCACGGTGTCCCCGCCGGCCAGCAAACGGTCCGGTTTGACCGGCAGCGGGCCGGCGTCGATCTCGTTGGCGGCGGTCGGGGCGCCCGTGGCCTCGGCCACGGCCTCCAGCGCCTGCCAGTGGTCGAAGTGCTGGTGGCTGGTCACGATCAGCGACAGCTTCGGCGCGTACTCCCGGACCAGTCCGATGAGGACGTCGGCATCGTTGGCGGCGTCGATCAGCAGGCTTTCACCGGTGGCCGAACACGTCACCAGATAGGCATTGTTGTCCACCGGGCCCACCGACGCCTTTAGGATCGTGGCGCCGGGTAGGATCCGGCGGGCCGCGGTACCAGGGTCGACGTGTCCGGTGTAGTTGTCGTCCACGACGGTCATAGCGGCCACGTTACTGGTCAAACGTTGCTTGTCGGTACGGGCACATAGCATGGAATGCGCCGTGCGCATTAAGGGCTGCAGTACTTAAAAGATTCACTGAGAGGGGCAGCGTTGGCTGACCGCCTGATCGTCAAGGGCGCCCGCGAGCACAACCTGCGGGGCGTCGATCTCGACCTGCCGCGCGACGCGTTGATCGTGTTCACGGGGCTGTCCGGATCGGGCAAGTCGTCGCTGGCCTTCGACACCATCTTCGCCGAGGGCCAGCGCCGCTACGTCGAGTCGCTGTCGGCCTACGCCCGCCAGTTCCTGGGGCAGATGGACAAGCCCGACGTCGACTTCATCGAGGGTCTGTCCCCGGCGGTGTCCATCGACCAGAAG
>NZ_DATJPU010000086.1:0-19681 GCF_035506235.1 Mycobacterium sp. | reverse complement strand
GGCGCGTAACCCATGCCCTTGCGGGTGACGACGTGCACGATCACCGGGCGCCCGAAGCCGCGGGCGTGGCGCAGCGCGACCTCCACCGCGCGTTCGTCGTGCCCGTCGACCGGGCCGACATACTTCAGGCCGAGGTCGGTGAACAGCAGCTGCGGCGACAGCGAATCCTTGATCCCGGCTTTGACGCTGTGCATGAGGCGGTAGGCGATCTGGCCGACGAGGGGCAGCGAGCGCACCGCGTCGCGACTCGTTGCCAGCATGTGCTCGTAGGCCGGCTGCAGCCGCAGCGTGGCCAGGTGGTCGGCGACCCCGCCGATGGTGGGCGCATAACTGCGGCCGTTGTCGTTGACGACGATGATCACCGGCC
This sequence comes from Mycobacterium sp., assembly GCF_035506235.1. Taxonomy (GTDB): domain Bacteria; phylum Actinomycetota; class Actinomycetes; order Mycobacteriales; family Mycobacteriaceae; genus Mycobacterium. The sequence goes on along the minus strand of NZ_DATJPU010000086.1, from coordinate 19,314 downwards.
GACAGGAGGCCGCGATGTTGTTCAGCGCCTCCCAGCACATGCCGCCGGTGAGCGCGCCGTCGCCGACGACGGCGACCACGTGCCGGTTGCGGTGCCCGCTCAGCTCGAACGCCTTGGCCAGGCCGTCGGCGTAGGACAGCGCCGCGCTGGCGTGGCTGGACTCCACCCAGTCGTGTTCGCTCTCGGCGCGCGACGGATAGCCCGACAGCCCGCCCTCCTTGCGCAGGCTCTCGAAGTCGTGGGAGCGGCCCGTCAGCATCTTGTGGACGTAGGCCTGGTGTCCGGTGTCGAAGATGATCGGGTCGTGCGGCGAGTCGAACACGCGGTGCAGCGCCAGGGTCAGTTCGACGACGCCGAGGTTGGGCCCCAGATGCCCCCCGGTGGCAGCAACCTTGTGGATCAGGAACTCGCGGATCTCGGCCGCCAGCTCGCGGAGCTGCTGTTGGGACAGGTACTGCAGATCAGCGGGCCCGCGGATCTGTTCCAGCATCCCGTTAGTCTACGCAGCGCTCGCCGGAACGCCGACGTATCGTTTCCACCATGCGCGCCGCGGAACTCGCCGAGGACTTCCCGGTCGTGACCGTCGCCTCCGATGCCATCGATGCGGCCCGCCTGCTCGCCGAGCACAGCCTGCCCGGGATAGTCGTCACGGACAGCTCCGGAAAGCCCTGCGCGGTGCTGCCGGCCTCCCAGGTGGTCCGCTTCATCGTCCCGAAATACGTGCAGGACGACCCCTCGCTGGCGGGTGTGCTCAGCGAGTCCACGGCCGACCGCGCCGCCGACAAGCTGGGCGGCAAAACGGTCGGGGACATGCTGCCCGACCACCTGACCAACATTCCGTGGGCGCACGCGGACGACACGATCATCGAGGTGGCCGCGGTCATGGCGCGGCTGCGAAGCCCCCTGATCGCGGTGGTCAGAGACGAGGCGTTGGTCGGCGTCATCACCGCATCGCGTCTACTGGCAGCCGCCTTGAAGCACTGATACCCCCAAAGCCTTGAGCACACAGGACAATCGATGAGCGTGGTGGCGGTCGTCGTGTTCGTCGTCGCCTACGCGCTGATCGCCAGCGATCGCGTCAACAAGACACTGGTGGCGCTCATCGGCGCCGCGATCGTCGTCGCGTTGCCGATCATCAACTCCGATGACGTCTTCTACTCCCGCGACACCGGAATCGACTGGGACGTCATCTTTTTGCTGCTGGGCATGATGATCATCGTCAGCGTGCTGCGCCAGACCGGTGTGTTCGAGTACGTCGCGATCTGGTCCGCCAAACGCGCCCGCGGCTCCCCGCTGCGCGTCATGATCCTGCTGGTGCTGGTCACCGCGATCGCGTCGGCCCTGCTGGACAACGTGACCACGGTGTTGCTGATTGCCCCGGTGACGCTGCTGGTGTGTGACCGCCTGGCGATCTATGCGGCGCCGTTTTTGATGGCCGAGGCGTTCGCGTCGAACATCGGCGGCACGGCGACGTTGATCGGCGACCCGCCCAACATCATCATCGCCAGCAAGGCGGGCCTGACGTTCAACGACTTCCTGATTCACCTGGCGCCGATCGTGATCATCGTGATGGCGGTCGTGATCGCGTTGCTACCGCGCCTGTTTCGTGGGTCGTTCACCGTCGATCCTGACCGGGTCGCCGAGGTCATGTCGCTGGAAGAGAAGGAGACCATCCGCGATCGCAGGCTGCTCGTCGCGTGCGGCGTCGTGTTGGTGGCGGTGTTCGCGGCTTTCATCGCCCACTCGTGGGTGCATATGGAGCCATCCATCGTCGCCTTATTGGGCGCCGGCATCCTCATCATCGTTTCCAAGTTGGAGCATTCCGATTACCTGTCCAGCGTCGAGTGGGAAACTCTGTTGTTCTTCGCCGGCCTGTTCGTCATGGTCGGCGCGCTGGTGAAGACGGGCGTCGTCAAGCAACTGGCGCATCTCGCGATTACCGCCACCGGCGGCAACACTTTGATCGCGACCATGGTGATCCTAGCCGCATCGCTCGTGATCAGTGGGGTCGTCAATAACGTTCCATACGCCGCGACGATGGCGCCTATCGTCGCGGGTTTGGTGCCCGCCCTGGGAGATCACGTCAATCCAGGCGCCTTGTGGTGGGCTCTTGCGCTTGGCACCGACTTCGGGGGCAACCTCACCGCCGTCGGCGCCAGCGCCAACGTCATCGTGCTCGGGATCGCCACGCGTGCGGAAAATCCCGCTTCCTTCTGGGAGTTCACCCGCAAGGGCGCTTTGGTCACGGCGATCTCCGCGGCGCTGTCCGCGCTGTATCTGTGGCTGCGGTATTTCGTGTTGGCCTGAGCCCTAACAGGTCAGCAGCGCAACGGATTCGGTGTGATGGGTCAGCGGGAACGCGTCGAACACCTTGATCCTTTCGACGGCGTAGCCGTGGGCGCGGTAGAGGCCGATGTCGCGCGCGAAAGACGCCGCCTCGCAACCGATGTGGACCACGCGCGGCACCCGTGCGGCGGCCAGCAGGTCGATGATCTCGCGCCCGGCCCCGGCGCGCGGCGGATCCAGCACCGCGATCGAGGCGCTCCCGCGTTGCGCCGTCAGCGCCCGCCGGACCGAGTCGGTGACGACATCCACCTGGGGCAGGTCGGCCAGCGCGGCGCGCGCGGCCCGCGTCGCGGAGCGCGAGGTGTCGACGGTCAACACCCGCCCCGACTCGCCCACCGCGTCCCCGAGCGCGGCCGCGAAAACCCCGGCGCCGCCGTAGAGATCCCAGACGGTCATGCCGGCACCCGGTTGCGCCCAGTCGACCACCAGACCGCTGTAGACCCGCGCCGCGTCCCGATGCGCCTGCCAGAACGCCGTGACCGGCACCCGCCAGCTGCGCGCGCCCACCCGCTGCGCCGCCTCGTAGCCGCCCTCGACCACGGCGGTCTCCGTCCGCCTGCCCTGCCGCACGGTGCGCACCACGTGCCGCTCGCCGTCGTCGTCGACGGCGACGTGCAGCTGCGCGTGCGGGGGCCAATCGCCCCCGGCAAGCCCGTCCAGCATTCCCGGCGGCAGCTGCGCGCAGCGCAGGTCGGTCACCAACTCGTCGCTGTGGTAGCGGTGGAAGCCGGGCCGACGGTCCTCGCCCACCTCCAGCCGGACCCGGGTACGCCAGCCGGTGGGCCCGGCATCCGGCGACAATTCCTCGGCTCCCGCCTCGGGAACGCTCCAGTCGTGCCCGCCCAGCCGTGACAGCTGGTTGGCCACCACCTGGGCCTTGACCGCGCGGGCGGCCTCGGGGGTGGCAAACGCCAAATCGCAGCAGCCGGCGCCGTCGGCCCCCGCGATGGGGCATAGTGACGCGACGCGGTCGTCCGACGGCTCGATCACCTCGACAACCTCTGCGTGCCAATAGGAGTCGCGCCCGGAGGTGACACGCACCCGCACCCGCTCGCCGGGCAGCGCGTAACGGACGAACACGACGCGGCCCTCGTGGTGCGCCACACAGCTGCCCCCGTTGGCCGGGGGCCCGGTGACCAGCGTCAGTTCGGTGCTCAATCGAAGATTCCGCGACGCGCGTCGCCGGGCGCCGCGTGCGGGTGGAACGCCTTGAGCCGCTCCGACGAATTCAATTGCCAGGGAACCGAGGTCACCATCACGTTGGGCATGAACAACAACCGGCCCTTGAGCCGCAGCGCGCTCTGGTTGTGCAGCACCTGCTCCCACCAATGGCCCACCACATACTCGGGAATGAACACCGTGACCACCGTGCGCGGCGACTCCCTGCTGACCCGTTTGACGTAATCGAGTATGGGACGCGTGATTTCACGGTACGGCGACGCGATGACCTTGAGCGGCACACTGATATCGCTTTCCTCCCACCGGTGCACCAGGTCGCGCGTTTCCGCGTCGTCGACGCTGACCGTGAGCGCCTCGAGCGCGTCGGGACGGGTGGCGCGCGCGTAGGCCAGCGCGCGCAGGGTCGGCAGGTGCAGCTTGGACACCAACACCAGGGCGTGATTGCGGCTGGGCAGCACCACGTCGTGTTCGGCCGCCTCCTGTTCCTCCAATTCCCGGCTGACGGTGTGGTAGTGCCGGTGAATCATCTTCATGATGATGAACAGCAGGCTCATCGCGAAAAGAGCGATCCACGCCCCGGCGAGGAACTTGGTGACCAGGACAACCAGCAACACCGCGCCGGTGGAAAGCAGTCCGACCGTGTTGACCACCCGCGAGCGCATCATCTTGCGCCGCACCCGCGGATCGGTCTCGGTGCGCAGCAACCTGGTCCAGTGCCGGACCATGCCGATCTGGCTCAGGGTGAACGAGATGAACACACCGACGATGTACAGCTGGATCAGCGCGGTGACCTCGCCCCGGAACGCGATGATCGCCAGAAGGGCCGCCCCGGACAGGAAGAGGATTCCGTTGGAGAACGCCAATCGGTCACCCCGGGTGTGCAATTGGCGCGGCAGGTAGCTGTGCTGCGCCAGGATCGAGCCGAGCACGGGAAACCCGTTGAACGCGGTGTTGGCCGCCAGCACCAGGATCAGCGCGGTCACCGTGGCGATCAGCAGGAACCCGATGTGAAAGCTGCCGAACACCGTCTCGGCCAACTGGGTGACCAAGGTCTTCTGGTAGTAGTTCGGCGGGGCGCCGGTCAGCTGCCTCGCGGGGTCCTCGACGAGCTTGACCCCGATCTTCTCGGCCAGCACGATGATGCCCATCAACAGGGTCACCGCGATGCCGCCCAGCATCAGCAGGGTCGTGGCCGCGTTGCGCGACTTGGGCTTCTGAAACGCCGGCACGCCGTTGCTGATCGCCTCGACACCGGTCAGCGCCGCGCACCCCGAGGAGAACGAGCGCGCCACCAGGAAAGCCAAAGCGAAGCCGACGATCTGGCCGTGTTCGGCGTGCATCTCGAAACCGGCGGACTCGGCCCGCAGCGGGTTGCCCAGCACGAAGATCCGGAACAGGCCCCAGCCGATCATGACCAGCACGCCGATGATGAACGCATAGGTCGGGATGGCGAAAGCCAGCCCGGACTCGCGAACCCCGCGCAGGTTCAGCGCCATCACGAGCACGATGGCGGCCACGCAGAAGAACACCTTGTGCTGGGCCACGATCGGAATCGCGGAGCCGATGTTCGACATCGCCGACGCCGTCGAAACGGCAACGGTGAGAACGTAATCCACCATCAGGGCGCTGGCCACCACGAGGCCGGCGGTGTCGCCGAGATTGGTGGTGACCACCTCGTAGTCGCCGCCGCCCGACGGGTAGGCATGCACGTTCTGCCGGTAGCTGGCCACCACGACCAACATGACCGCGGCCACGGCCAGACCGATCCACGGCGTCAGCGCGTACGCGCTCACCCCTGCCACCGAGAGCATCAGGAAGACTTCCTCGGGTGCGTAAGCCACCGAGGACAGCGCATCGGAGGCGAACACCGGCAAGGCGATCCGCTTGGGCAGCAGGGTGTGACTCAGCCGGTCGCTGCGAAACGGCCGGCCGATCAGGAGCCGGCGCGCAGCGGTCGAAAGTTTGGACACGAGAGCCAAGAGTAAGCCCACCCGAGCTTGCTAGCGTTTCGTAGGCAACAATGTTGCGGACGGACCGAGTCGGCTTGCCAGCCCGGGTTGCCGATTGAACAGCGCAGGACGCAGCCGAGAGGACCAAAGTGCGCGTGGTTGTGATGGGTTGCGGCCGGGTGGGCTCTTCGCTCTCCGACGCGCTCTCCCGGATCGGCCACGACGTGGCCGTCATCGACCGCGACAGCACCGCGTTCAACCGGCTGAGCCCGGAGTTCTCCGGGGAGCGGGTGCTGGGCCAGGGATTCGACCGGGACGTGTTGCTCAGCGCCGGCATCGAGGAGGCCGATGCGTTTGCCGCGGTGTCATCCGGGGACAACTCGAACATCATCTCGGCCCGGCTGGCCCGGGAGACTTTCGGCGTGCAGCGCGTCGTCGCCCGGATCTACGACGCCAAGCGCGCCGAGGTCTACGAGCGCCTCGGCATCCCGACGATCGCCACGGTCCCCTGGACCACCGACCGTCTGCTCAACACGCTCACGCGGGAGAGCGAGACCGCCAAGTGGCGCGATCCGACGGGCACCGTCGCGGTGGCCGAGGTCGATCTGCACGAGGACTGGGTGGGACGCCGGGCCACCGACCTGGAGCAGGCCACCGGCGCCCGGGTGGCCTTTCTGATCCGGTTCGGCACCGGTGTGTTGCCGGAACCGAAGACCGTGATCCAGGCCGGCGATAAGGTCTACATCGCGGCGATATCCGGCCGCGTCGCCGAGGCGGTCGCCATCGCGGCGCTGCCGCCCAGCGAGGATCTCGAGTCGGGACCGCGCAAATGAAAGTAGCTGTCGCCGGGGCCGGCGCCGTCGGCCGATCGGTCACCCGCGAGCTCGTCGCCAACGGCCACGACGTGACCCTGATCGAGCGCAATCCCGAACACGTCGACGTCGACGCCATCCCGGCCGCGCACTGGCGCCTCGGCGATGCCTGCGAACTGAGCCTGCTGCAGTCCGTGCACCTGGAGGGCTTCGACGTGGTGGTCGCCGCGACCGGCGACGACAAGGCCAACGTGGTACTCAGCCTGTTGGCCAAAACCGAATTCGCGGTGCCGCGGGTGGTGGCCCGGGTCAACGACCCCCGCAACGAATGGCTGTTCACCGACGCCTGGGGCGTGGACGTGGCGGTGTCCACGCCCCGCATGCTGGCCTCGCTGATCGAGGAGGCCGTCGCCGTCGGTGATCTGGTGCGCCTCATGGAATTTCGCCGGGGTCAGGCCAACCTGGTCGAGATCACCCTGCCCGACGACACACCGTGGGGCGGCAAGCCGGTGCGCCGGCTGCAGCTGCCGCGGGATGCCGCGCTGGTGACGATCCTGCGCGGCCCGCGCGTCATCGTGCCGGAGGCCGACGAGCCGCTCGAAGGTGGCGACGAGCTCCTCTTCGTCGCGGTCGCCGAGGCGGAAGAGGAGCTGCAAAAGCTCCTGCTGCCGGCCACCGAGCCCGGGAACTAGTCGGTCACGGTGTCGGCGCCGGCCTTCTCCCGGGCGGGCATCGCGCGCTGAGCGGCCTTGATCGCCGCGAACGTCGCCAACGCGGCCAGCAGGGTCAACGGCCAGCCCATCCCGATGCGCGCCACGCCCAGCCAGCCGGTCTGGTCGGCGTCGTAGAGGAGCCGCTGGACCACGAACCGGGCAGCGAACACCAGCACCCAGCAGAGCGAGGCGATGTCGAAGGCGTAGACGGCCCTGGGCACGTCGCGCCAGGCGCGGTCGCGCCCGGTGGACCAGCTCCACGCGTAGCCGACGAGGGGCCGACGGATCAGCACCGATGCCGCGAACACCACGGCCCACGCCAACGACATCCAGATGCCCAGCAGGAAGTAGCCCTTGGACTGGCCCACGACGTAGGCGATCAGCGCGCAGACGGCCACGCCGATGAACCCGGAGAAGGCCGGCTGGATGGATCCCCGCCGGATCAGCCGCCACAGCAGGACCAGCGCGGCCGCGCCCAGCGCGGCGCCGATGGCGGGCAGCAGACCGGACAGGCCGGAGACCACCACGAAGGTCACCACGGGCAGCGAGGAGTAGATGACACCGCTCACCCCGCCCGCCTGTGCCAGCAAGCCCTCCGGGGTCACGCGGTTAGTCGTCACGGGCGTGCCCTCAATGCGGTGGGGCCCGTCACCGCTGGATTTCGTAGTGCGGGTTGTAGATCGCCTTCGTGCCGTTGTCGAGCTTGCCGAGCCGGCCGCGGACCCGCAGCGTGCGGCCCGAGTCGATGCCGGGAATGCGGCGCTGGCCCAACCACACCAGGGTGACGGTGTCGGTGCCGTCGAACAGTTCGGCGCGGACCCCGCCGGAACAGCCCTTGCCGTTCGTTTCCACGCTGCGCAGCGTGCCGACCATGGTGACCTCCTGGCCACGCTCGCAGTCGATCGCACGCTGCGCGCCGGTACTCGCGACTTCGTCGGACAATTCTTCGGAGTCGAGCTGCTCCGGGTCCTCCGTCAACCGACGGGTGAGCCGGCGCAAATATCGTTGGGCCCCCATGGCCACTCCTGACAACGCTGATAAAGCTTCGGTGCTTCCTCCATGCCAACGGACACCGTAGACCTCTTGGTTCCCCGGTGCCAACCGAACCAAACGCGATGTTGGACCGCCCATGACGGCCGGGCAATATCGAGGGGTGGCTGTCGATCTGCGGGGTGTCGCGGCGGTGCTGCTGCCGGGCACCGGCTCCGACGATGACTACGTCTACCGGGCATTTTCCGGCCCGCTGCGCGAGGTCGGCGCGACGCTGGTCGCCCCGCCGCCGCGGCCGGACCGGTTGATCGACGGCTACCTGTCGGCGTTGGACGACGCCGCGCGCGACGGCCCGATCGGCGTCGGCGGCGTCTCGATCGGCGCCGCGGTGGGGGCCGCGTGGGCGCTGGCCCACCCCGACCGTACCGTCGCCGTCCTGGCCGCCCTGCCGGCCTGGGCCGGCGCCCCGGGAACCGCACCCGCGGCGCTGGCGGCGCGGCATTCGGCGTCCCAGTTGCGCGCCGACGGCCTGGCGGCGACGACGACGCAGATGCGGGCCTCCAGCCCGCCGTGGCTGGCCGACGAGCTGGCCCGGTCCTGGCGCGCCCAGTGGCCGCAATTGCCGGACGCCATGGAGGAGGCCGCGGCCTATGTCGCGCCCAGTCGCGCGGACCTGACCGGGCTGGCCGCGCCGCTGGCGGTGGCCGCCGCCGTCGATGATCCGATCCATCCGCTGCAGGTGGCCGTCGACTGGGTCACCGCGGCGCCGCGCGCGGCGCTGCGGATGGTGACGCTGGAGCAGATCGGCGCCGACCCCGCCGCGCTGGGCGCGGCCTGCCTGGCCGCCCTCGCCGAGCTCTAGCTCGTTTCCCCGTGCCGGCTCCGATGGTGACGACCCGCCGCGCCCGGCTGCCCCGCGCTTGCGATCGTCACTACCCGCCGGTCGTGGTGCGCAGCTGCTGCATGGCCGATCCCTCGGCGCTGCGGCGCGCGGCCGGCTCGTTCGGCGGCCCTTCCTGTCCCTGGGCGCCTTCGCCCTGTGCCTGGGCCTGCTGCGCGGCCGCGGCCGCCCGGAGCTGTTCGGCCATCGGCTCGGGCAGCTGCACGGGCAGCGGCGTCCGCACCGGCAGCGGCGTGTCGCCGCGGCGAACCACGGTGTCGGCCAACGCCGCTCGGGCCTCCTGCTCCAGCGCTTCCATGGTCTCGTGCGCGCCGTTGATGACGCAGCGGATCATCCACCGGTAGCCGTCGACCCCGATGAACCGCACCACGCCGGTGGCGGTGCCGACCACCTCCCGGCCCCACGGGCCGTCCTTGATGCTGACCTTGGCCGAGTCCTTGCGCAGCGACTCGGCGAGCTCGCCGGCCACCTCCCGCCACAGGCCGCCCGTCTTGGGCGCCGCGTAGGCGGCGATCGTGAAACGACCGTTGGGCGTGACGACCCACACCGCGCTGGGGACACCGGTCTCGGTCAGCTCGACCTGCAGCTGGCCGGCCTCCGGCATGGGGATCAGGACCGAACCCAGGTCGAGCCGCGCCAGCTCGGCGACCGCGGGGTCGTCGAAGTCGTCGATGTCGAACGGGCCCTCGAGCTCTTCGGGCTCTTGAGACTCTCCCGCGGCCTGCTCGGGGGAGGCCTGAACGTCGACGTCGTCCGTGGGGTCGCCGTCGCCTTTGTCTGAGCGTCTACCGAATGCCGCCATCACAAACTCGCATGTCCTCCGGAGGAACCGTGGCCACCGTCGCCACGGGTTGTTTCGGCCAGCCCGGCCTCGTCGAACGACGACACCTCGACCAGCTCGGGCAATTCGACCCGCTGCACCAGCAATTGGGCGATCCGGTCGCCGCGGTGCACCACGATCGGCTCGGACGGGTCGAGGTTGATCAGGGCGACCTTGATCTCGCCGCGATAGCCGGCGTCGATGGTGCCCGGGCTGTTGACGATCGAAAGCCCAACGCGCGCAGCCAATCCCGAGCGCGGGTGCACCAGGCCCACCATCCCGAACGGAATGGCGACCGCGACGCCCGTGCGCACCAGGGCGCGCCGCCCGGGGTCTAACGTGACGTCTTCCGCGCTGTAGAGGTCGACCCCGGCGTCGCCGTCGTGGGCGCGACTGGGCAGCGGAAGTTCGGGGTCGAGGCGGACAACTTTGACTTCAAAGGCCAGACTGGTCGACACGGGGCCACAGACTACCCTTGACCGCGTGTCAAGTACGCGCGTCGCGCCGCACAGCGTGCGATATCGCGAACGACTGTGGGTGCCGTGGTGGTGGTGGCCACTGGCTTTCGGGCTGGCGGCGCTGATCGCCTTCGAAGTCAACCTCGGTGTTCGCACCCTGCCCCACTGGCTGCCGTACGCAACGCTGTTCGTGGTGGCCGCGGGCGCGCTGCTGTGGCTGGGCCGGGTCGAGATCCGCGTCACCGAGGACTCGTCCGTCGCGGGCGGAGTGCAACTGTGGGCCGCCGACGCGCACCTGCCGGTCAACGTGATCGCCCGGTCCGCGGAGATAGCGGCGTCGGCGAAGTCGGCCGCTCTGGGCCGTCAGCTCGATCCGGCCGCCTACGTGCTGCACCGGGCCTGGGTCGGCCCGATGGTGCTGGTGGTCCTCGATGACCCAGACGACCCGACGCCGTACTGGCTGGTGAGCTGCCGTCACCCGGAGCGGGTGCTGTCGGCCCTGACAAGCTGAGTGCAGCGATCAGGCTGCGCAGTCGGTACAGATCATCACGCCGTTCTTCTCGCTGGCGAGACGGCTGCGGTGTTGCACCAAAAAGCAGCTCGAGCAGGTGAACTCGTCGGCCTGCTTGGGGATGACGCGTACGGACAGCTCTTCCCCGGAAAGGTCGGCCCCCGGCAACTCGAAGGATTCAGCGGATTCGGATTCATCGACGTCGACCACGGCCGAGGCCGCCTCGTTGCGTCGTGCTTTGAGCTCCTCCAGCGAGTCTTCCGAGACATCGTCGGTCTCGGTGCGCCGCGGAGCGTCATAGTCGGTAGGCATATCGCTTCCCCTGCCCTATCCCCTCTAACAGGCCTCATTTATCTCAAGATTTATCTCAAGCAACGCTTTGTACCAGCGTCGAACGCATCCACCAAACGATTCGTGCCCGGATAGCGCGCCATTAGTATGTGATTTACGTCACACCCCAGGATTGACCCTTGCCTCGAGTCTTAAACGGTGCCTTTAGAGTGCACATGTGGTCGCACAAATTACCGAGGGTACCGCTTTCGACAGGCACGGTAGGCCCTTTCGGCGGCGCAATCCCCGGCCCGCGATCGTGGTGCTGTCCGTCTTGGTGGTGGCCACCGGCGTGGTGTGGACCGTGGCGTTGACGCGTCCGGCCAAGGTGCACGAGGCCGTGGTGTGCAACCCGCCGCCGCAGTCGCCCGGGTCGACGGCGCCCCAGCTCGGCGAGGAGGTGTCGCGCAGCGCCATGGCCGACGTCACCCCCGCCAAGCTCGGTGACACGAAGGTCCGCGTCCTCAACGCCAGCGGCCGCGGCGGCCAGGCCGGCGACGTCGCCGGCGCCATGAAGGACCTCGGCTTCGCGCAGCCCACCGCCGCCAACGACCCCGTCTACGCCGGCACCAGGCTGAACTGCCAGGGCCAGATCCGCTTCGGCACGGCCGGGCAGGCCACCGCGGCCTCGGTCTGGTTGGTGGCGCCGTGCACGGAGCTGTTCAACGACAACCGCGCCGACGATTCGGTGGACCTGGCGCTCGGCACGGAGTTCACCGCGCTGGCCCACGACGACGACGTCGACGCGGTGCTGTCCAGCCTGAAGCCCGGCGCCACCGAGCCGGTGGATCCCACACTGCTGCAAAAGATCCACTCCAGCAGCTGCTGATCCCCGCTCAGTCCTGCAGCGGTCCTAGGCCATTGAAAGGCCGTTGAACCGGTCGAGGGCCGCCAACAGTTCGTCGGCGATTCCGGGGGCGGCGGCCACCACCAATCCGGCGCCGCCCGACGGGCCGTCCGGCTCTGTCACCACCACGCGGGCCCCCGCCTCGGCCGCGATCAGGGCACCCGCCGCGCGGTCCCACACCTGCAGCCCGTGCTCGTAGTAGGCGTCCAGCCGGCCCGCCGCGACCATGCACAGGTCCAGCGCCGCAGCACCGATGCGACGCACGTCGCGCACCACCGGCAGCAGCTGCGCCAACAACGCCGCCTGGGTCGCCCGTCGCCGCCGTGAGTAACCGAAGCCGGTGCCCAGCAACGCCATCGACAAATCGTCGACGGCGGCGCACCGCAACGGGGCCGCGCCCTGCCCGTCGACGACGTGCGCACCGAGGCCCGCCGCCGCCGAGTAAACCCGTCCGGCGACGACGTCGGCCACGGCGCCCGCGACCGACACCCCGTTGATCTGCGCACCGACCGACACCGCGTAGGCCGGGATGCCGTAGACGAAATTCACTGTGCCATCGATGGGATCGAGCACCCAGGTGACCGCGCCGTCGGGAGCGGACCCGGCGTCGGCGGGCCCACCGCCCTCCTCGCCGAGTATCGGGTCACCGGGCCGCAACCGGGCCAACCGATCCCGCAGCAGCCGCTCGGTTTCGGTGTCGACCACGGTCACCGGATCGGTCGGGGTGGTCTTCGAACGCACCGCGCCGCTGCCCGCCGCGGACAAGCTCGCCGCGCGGGCGCCGAACACCTCGGCGCGCCGGCGCCGCACGAAGTCGGCCGCCTCGACGGCGAGCTTTTCGGCCACCGAACGCAACTGCGCGGGCTCGTCATCAGAAGGGCGCGTCACGTAGCCCATCGCACCACAGACGCCAGGGCCACGCCGACGCCCCGACCGGCGCCGCCGCCGCGCCCGGCGCAATTGCCGGCCCCCGCCTCGCGCCGTTCCACGGCGCGGATCGTCGCCGGGCTAAGGTGGGCGGACAGGCCAAGTCTCGCCGAGGAGTTTCGATGACCAGCACCGACTCGCCCACGGACACGCCACCGAGCGCGGTCACCGGCAGGCCGCAGCGTCGCGGGTTCGGCATCGACGTCGGGGGCAGCGGCATCAAGGGCGGCATCGTCGACATGGACACCGGGCTGTTGATCGGGGAACGGATCAAGCTGTTGACCCCGCAGCCGGCGACGCCGTCGGCGGTCGCCAAGGCCATCGCCGAGGTCGTCCACGGGTTCGGCTGGACCGGCCCCCTCGGGGTGACCTATCCCGGCGTCGTCACCCACGGCGTCGTGCAGACGGCCGCCAACGTCGACAAGGCCTGGATCGGGGCCAACGCGCGCGACGTCATCAGCGCCGAACTGAACGGCCAGGAGGTCACGATCCTCAACGATGCCGACGCCGCGGGGCTCGCCGAGGAGCGCTACGGCGCGGGCCGGGAGCAGTCGGGCCTGGTGGTGCTGCTGACGTTCGGCACCGGGATCGGTTCGGCGGTGATCCACCACGGCAAGCTGATACCCAACACCGAGTTCGGGCATCTCGAAGTGGGTGGCAAAGAGGCCGAGCAGCGGGCGGCGTCGTCGGTCAAGGAGCGCAATAGCTGGAGCTACGAAAAGTGGGCCACGCAGGTCACACGGGTGCTGGTGGCCATCGAGAACGCGATCTGGCCGGACCTGTTCATCGCGGGCGGCGGCATCAGCCGCAAGGCCGACAGGTGGCTGCCGCTGCTCGAAAACCGCACCCCGGTGGTGGCCGCCGCGTTGCAGAACACCGCCGGCATCGTGGGCGCGGCGATGGCGGCCACTTCGGATGTGACCCACTGAATTTTGGCCGGTCGGCGGGTACGGGCGGCCGCTGTCGTTACAATGGTCCTCGGCGACCGCCCGACTGAAAGCGTGCAAACACACACACGCCGATCAACGCCGACATTCGACATAGCAGACACTTTCGGTTCTCCATGCCCTTACCCACCGAAAGTGCGTCCAAACGAAGGGGTGTAAGTGGCAGCGAGCAAGGCAAGTGCGGCAACCGACGAGCCGGTGAAACGCACCGCCACGAAGTCTCCGTCGTCCCCCGCCAAGCGATCGGCAGCGAAGGCCGCCAACGGCGCCGCCCCTGCGAAACGGGCCACCAAGACGGCGCCGCGGGCCACCAAGTCCACCAAGGGGCACGAGGCCCCACCGCCGGCGGCCGGCGAGACCACGAAGAAGACCCGCTCGCCGGCCAAGGCCGCCGGCGCCAAGGCGCCGTCCGCCCGCGGAACGAAGGCGGCCAACTGCGCTCCCGAGGATGCCGGCGCCAACCCCGAGGCCCTCGACACCGACGGCGCGGTCGAGGATCTCGACGCCGAACCCGACCTCGTCGGCGACCCCGTCGAAGATCTCGACATCGACGCCGACGACCTCAATCTCGAGGACCTCGAGGACGACGTCGCCGCCGAAGCCGAGGACCCCGAGCTCGAGGCGGGCGACGCCGAGGACGGCGAGGAGGACGCGGCGGCGAAGCCCGCCGTAAAGACCGCGACGGCGCCCGAAGAGGACGAGGACATCGCCGAGCCGTCCGAAAAGGACAAGGCCTCCGGCGATTTCGTCTGGGACGAGGACGAATCCGAGGCGCTGCGGCAGGCCCGCAAGGACGCCGAGCTCACCGCGTCCGCGGATTCCGTTCGCGCCTACCTGAAGCAGATCGGCAAGGTGGCGCTGCTCAACGCCGAGGAAGAGGTCGAGCTGGCGAAGCGGATCGAAGCCGGCCTGTACGCCACGCAGCTGATGAGCGAGCACGCCGAGCGCGGCGACAAGCTGCCGGCCGCCCAGCGCCGCGACATGATGTGGATCTGCCGCGACGGTGACCGCGCGAAGAACCATCTGCTCGAAGCCAACCTGCGGCTGGTGGTTTCGCTGGCCAAGCGCTACACGGGCCGCGGCATGGCGTTCCTCGACCTCATCCAGGAAGGCAACCTGGGCCTGATCCGGGCGGTCGAAAAGTTCGACTACACAAAGGGATACAAGTTCTCCACCTACGCCACGTGGTGGATCCGCCAGGCCATCACCCGGGCCATGGCCGACCAGGCGCGCACCATCCGCATCCCGGTCCACATGGTCGAGGTGATCAACAAGCTGGGTCGCATCCAGCGCGAGCTGCTTCAGGATTTGGGCCGCGAGCCCACGCCCGAGGAGCTGGCCAAGGAGATGGACATCACGCCCGAGAAGGTGCTCGAGATCCAGCAATACGCTCGCGAGCCGATCTCCCTGGACCAGACCATCGGCGACGAGGGCGACAGCCAGCTCGGCGACTTCATCGAAGACAGCGAAGCGGTGGTGGCCGTCGACGCGGTGTCGTTCACCCTGCTGCAGGACCAGCTGCAGTCCGTGCTGGAGACGCTGTCGGAGCGCGAAGCCGGCGTCGTACGGCTGCGCTTCGGGCTCACCGACGGCCAGCCCCGCACCCTCGACGAGATCGGGCAGGTTTACGGTGTCACCCGCGAGCGCATCCGCCAGATCGAGTCCAAGACGATGTCAAAGCTGCGCCACCCCAGCCGTTCGCAGGTGTTGCGCGACTACCTGGACTGAGATTCAGCGCTCGAGCGCTTCCAGTCGCCCACTCGGGTCGTAGTACAGCTCCTGGCGGGCGATGCGCCCGTCGCGGTAGTGATAGAGCACCACGTACGTCGAGCGCACCCGTTGCGCGCCCTGCGTCCAGTCGAATCGCACGCGCACGAACGCCGCGTCGGCGCCGGGGGTGATGGCCAGCTCGGTCGCCTCGTAATCGATGTCGTCACAGCCGCGGATGGTCAGGGCGATGAACTCGAGCGTGCGCTCGATGCCGTCGATCCGGTCCGGCCAATCGAACAGGCGGACCGTCGGGCTGATGTACACCACGTCGGGCGCATAGAGCTCGCGCGCGAGCGCCGGGTCGCCGGCGGCGAACGCCCGCGCGAAGCACGCCTCCTGAGCGCGGAGCGCGTCTTCCGAGATGCCGGGCGTGGTCATCGACAGGATGCTAACCGAACGCGTTGGTGCGCAAGCCAAGTCGAGGGAAATTCGGGTGCGCCGACGGGCCTGCCGTCGTAGCGTGTCCGCATGCCAGCCAACCGCACAATGATCTCCTCCGGCTCCGACTTCGAGTCGGCGGTCGGTTATTCGCGCGCGGTGCGGATCGGCCCGCACGTGGCGGTGGCCGGGACGACCGGCGCCGGACCGGCCGGTGACATCGCCGCGCAGGCGCGAGATGCGTTGCGCCGCATCGACATCGCGCTCCAGCAAGCCGGCGCCGCGCTCACCGACGTGGTGCGCACCCGCATCTTCGTGACCGACATCTCCCGCTGGCGCGAGGTTGCCGCGGTGCACGCGGATGTCTTCGGCGACATCCGGCCGGTGGCGACCATGGTGGAGGTTTCCGCGCTGATCGCGCCCGGGCTGCTGGTGGAGATCGAGGTCGACGCCTACGTGGAGGCGCCCGGCTGAGCAGGGAACACGCCATCGGGACCCGGCGGATAGGCGGTGACGCTGATCACGGCGCCGGCCGGCAGTGGGCCGTACAGATGCGGGAACAGCATCGAGTCCGGATCCGTTGCAACTCCCGGCTCCCAGCGCACGGGCGAGTTCAGTCGGGCCGGATCGATGTGCAACAGGACCAGGTCGTCGCGGCCGCGGTAGAGCCGGTTGGCGGGCAGGTGCACCTGCTCGGGCGTCGACAGATGGATGAATTCGGCGCCGGCGTCCGGATGGATTTCGCCGCGATCACGGGCGCGGGACCATTCCTGGCGGCCGCATAAGTGCAGCAGGACGCCGGGGGTGAGGGTCACAGCGATCACCCTAAACGGGCACGTCGGCTAAACCGCGGTGGCTCGTGAGAAACGACACACCCGGTAACGATCGGGGAACAAGGCGAAAACGCCATACGTCTGAGAGAGTGAATGTACGAGAACGGAGAAGCCATGAATGCAACTCTGACCAGCCCCGAGCTGACCAGAGCGGACCGCTGCGATCGTTGCGGCGCCGCGGCTCGAGTCCGCGCCAAGCTGCCTTCCGGGCTTGAGCTTCTCTTCTGCCAGCACCACGCGAACCAGCACGAGGCGAAACTGACCGCGCAGGACGCCGTGCTGGAGGTCAGCGCGAGCTAGTTTCGCCGAACTCACCCATCGGCAATGTGGGCGGTGCGGGCAGTCATCGGTAATGCTGGACGGGTATGAGCGATCAGGTCGCAAAGCCGTCCCGCCACCACATCTGGCGAATCACTCTCAGGACCCTCGAGAAGAGTTGGGACGACTCGATTTTCTCCGAGTCGGCGCAGGCCGGGTTCTGGTCGGCGCTGTCCCTGCCGCCGCTTTTGCTCGGGCTGCTGGGGGCCTTGGCCTATGTCGCGCCGCTGTTCGGGCCGGACATGTTGCCCAGCATCGAACACCAGGTGATCTCGACGGCCCACAGCGTGTTCTCCCCCAGCGTGGTCAACGAGATCATCGAGCCGAGCATCCGGGACATCGCCAACAACGCCCGCGGTGAGGTGGTTTCGCTGGGTTTCCTGATCTCGCTGTGGGCGGGTTCGTCGGCGATCTCGGCGTTCGTCGATTCCGTCGTCGAGGCGCACGACCAGACGCCGTTGCGTCATCCTGTGCGGCAGCGGCTGTTCGCGCTGTTCCTGTACGTGGTGGGGCTGGTGGTCGTCGTGGTGACCGCTCCGCTGGTGGTGGCGGGCCCGCGCAAGGTCTCCGAACACATCCCCGTCGGGCTGGCCAACGTCCTGCGCTACGGGTACTACCCGGCGCTGATCCTGGGCCTGATGGTCGCCGTGATGATCCTGTACCGGGTATCGCTGCCGGTGCCGCTGCCGTCGCATCGCCTGATCTTCGGCGCGATCCTGGCGACCGCGGTCTTCCTGATCGCCACGCTGGGCCTGCGGTTCTACCTGCGATGGATCACCAGCACCGGCTACACCTACGGCGCGCTGTCCACGCCGATCGCGTTCCTGTTGTTCGCGTTTTTCGGCGGTTTCGCGATCATGATCGGCGCCGAACTCAACGCCGCCATCCAGGAGGAGTTCCCGGCGCCGAAGACGCACGCCCACCGGCTGCGCAACTGGGTGCTGGCGCGAACGTCCGGCCGCAAGAGGACCACGTATTCGCCGCCGAACGCCGCACAACCCGACGTCGCGACGGCGGAGCCGCCGGCCTGATCAGCCCTTCTTGAGCCGCTCGTAGATCCGCTTGCACTCCGGGCAGACCGGCGAGCCCGGTTTCGCCGCGCGGGTGACGGGAAACACCTCGCCGCACAGCGCCACCACATGGTTGCCCATGACCGCGCTCTCGGCGATCTTGTCCTTCTTGACGTAATGGAAGTACTTCGGGGTATCGCTGCCGGTCCCGTCGTCGACGCGTTCGTCGGTCTCGGTGCGTTCGATCGTCTGGGTGCGCATGCCTCACATTGTGCCTCTTGATTCGCCATTACCGGAATGGATCAGGTGTGGGACAGTGGAGGTATGAAGCACGGCGAACAGCTAGGCTTCGACGGCTTTGACGACACCGGCCGCCCGGTCCTGATCACCACCGCCGCCCCCTCGTACGAGGAGGAGCATCGCGCGCGGGTGCGTAAGTACCTGACCCTGATGGCGTTTCGGATTCCGGCGCTGATCCTGGCCGCCGTCGCATACGGCGCCTGGCACAACGGTCTGATCTCCCTGGCGATCGTCGCGGTCTCGGTGCCCTTGCCCTGGATGGCGGTGCTGATCGCCAATGACCGGCCCCCCCGCCGCTCCGACGAACCGAGGCGCTTCGACGAGCACCGCCGGCGGACTCCCCTGTTCCCCCGGGCCGAGCAGCGGGCGCTCGAACCGCCGGCGGCGCCCGAGCCGCAAACACACTCGCCGACCTGGGATCAGCACGACCACGGTTCCCGATAAGCGGCCGCTCGCCGCACTTCTCAGGACATTCTCAGGTCGTCGGCACATTCCTGCACGTCAAGGCGTGTGAGATCGCGAAGGGGCGGGAACTCCCAGCCTGGGTCTGTCGTTGAACGACATGACAGTACAAAGCCGAACGGGAGGTCGCTATGGCGAATGCCGGCACAAGCAGGATCGACGGCGATCTGGATGCTCAAAGCCCCGCAGCGGACCTGGTGCGCGTATACCTCAATGGCATTGGTAAGACGGCGCTACTCAACGCGGCAGGCGAAGTCGAGCTGGCGAAGCGCATCGAGGCCGGCCTGTACGCCGAGCACCTGCTGGAGACCCGTAAGCGCCTCGGCGAGAACCGCAAACGCGATCTCGAGGCCGTTGTGCGCGACGGCGAGGCGGCCCGCCGCCACCTGCTGGAAGCGAACCTGCGCCTGGTGGTTTCATTGGCCAAGCGCTACACGGGCCGCGGTATGCCGTTGCTGGACCTCATCCAGGAGGGCAACCTCGGCCTGATCCGCGCGATGGAGAAGTTCGACT
>NZ_DATJPU010000085.1:0-16374 GCF_035506235.1 Mycobacterium sp. | reverse complement strand
GGTGTCGCTCATGCTGCGACCGCCTCGGTGACCTCGACGCGGCCTGCCGTCAGGATCTTGTTGACCGCCGCGAACATGCGCTGAATGTGGTCCTCGGTGACCTCGGTGCCGCCGAGCCATGTTTGGACGTAGGCGCGGGATTCTCCCGGGTCCCAGGCGATCAGCTCCAGTTCCTTGGCGACCAGGTACGCGGTCGCCTCGGCCTCAAACTCGGCGATACCGCGATGGGTGTGGTCGCCCTGTTTGCAGTGCCCGAGCATCAGGTGGGCCAGTTCATGCAGCAACGTTTTGGCCGGGTATGCCGCGGTCGGGTTGATCGCCACGTGCCGGCCCTGGGTGTCCTCGAACGAGAACCCTTGCGCGTTGCCGTTGATCATGTCGAACGCGACGCGGTCGATACCGAGCGCCGCGAGCGCCGTGTCGGCGTCCCAACCGGGTAGCTGCACGGGCGGTAGTTCGTCGCCGTCGGTGTCGGAGTATCCGAACACGGTGCGGCTGTCGCGGAACCCGACCAGGATTTGACGCTTGCGGGGCCTGCCGTCCTCGCCGAGCACCACGCCGTTGGCGTCTTTGACGTCGCGGCTGATGTTGACGGGCGCCAAGACGACCTTGGCCTTACTGCCTTTGCGGACCTGCCGACCGAGCTCGAGCCAACGGTTGTACGTGGCGACCGGTTCGGCGACGCCCTGAATCATCAGCCGGACTTGGTTCAGAAACGAGTGCATAGGTTGCACTACATCCCACGAGACACGCCGGGCCACCCGTGGGCCACCGACGCCTAGTTTTGGGGCGAAGTTTGCCGGGCTCCGGGGGTTTAGTCCGCAGAAAGTCCGCAGCTTTCCTCATCCTGTACCGTCGCTCCCCAACGCCAACATCAGCATCATCGCAGGGCGGCCGGGTTTCCCGTCGCTTACCGTGCCTCCCAAACGCCGAGACGACGTTCTACCGCCACGTCGAAGGCTGGCTGCTGGTCCGGTAATTTTTCAGCGGTGAGCTTCCCCACCCGGCGACACGAATCGGTGCGCCCCAGTCCGATTTTCCTGGGCCTGGTCGCGTTGACGGCCGCCGGCGGCGTGCTGGCCTGGCTGGCCGGATCGAGCGTGCGGCCGCTGTCCTATGTCGGGGTGTTCATCTTCGTGATCGCGGGCTGGCTGGTTTCGCTGTGCCTGCACGAATTCGGCCACGCGGTCACCGCCTGGCGATTCGGCGACCACGACGCCGCGGTCCGCGGCTACCTGACGCTGGATCCGCGGCGGTACAGCCACCCCGCGCTCTCGCTCCTGCTGCCGATGGTGGTCATCCTGCTGGGCGGCATCGGGCTGCCGGGCGCCGCGGTGTATGTGCGGACGTGGTTCATGACCCCGACCCGCCGCACCGTGGTCAGCCTGGCGGGTCCGGCGGCCAACCTCGTGCTCGCGGTGCTGCTGCTGACGCTGACCCGGCTGTTCTACGACCCGGCTCATGCGGTGCTGTGGGCCGGGGTGGCGTTCCTGGGATTCCTTCAGCTCACCGCGGTGTTGCTGAACCTGCTGCCCGTTCCGGGCCTGGACGGATACGACGCCCTCGAACCGCACCTGAGTCCCGAGACGCAGCGCGCGCTGGCGCCGGCCAAGCAATGGGGCTTCGTGATCCTGCTGTTTGTGCTCTTTGTGGCCAGCCCATGGTTCTTCGGGCTGGTGCTCTGGTTGTTCCATTTCTCCGGCGTGCCGCCCGTGCTGGTGTCTTGGGGCAACCAGCTGACCCGGTTCTGGAGCCGCTGGATCTAGCGGTTGCAATATATGCGCTTTTACGCATATATTGCACGGCATGGGCGCCGGCCACAATCACACCCCCGCCGAGACCGACTCGTCCCGGCTGATCCCCCGCATGGTCATCGCCGCGGCGATCCTGGCGGCGTTCTTCGTCATCGAATTGACCACCTCGCTGCTGATCAACTCGATCGCGCTGCTGGCCGATGCCGGGCACATGCTGACCGACGTCGTCGCGGTGTTCATGGGGCTGGCGGCCGTGACCCTGGCCCGCCGCGGCAGCTCGTCGCCCGCGCGCACCTACGGGTGGCATCGCGCGGAGGTGTTCACCGCGGTCGCCAACGCCGGGCTGCTGATCGGGGTGGCCCTGTTCATCTTGTGGGAGGCGATCCAGCGGCTCAAGGAAACCCCGTCGATCCCCGGCGTGCCGATGATCGTGGTCGCGCTGGCCGGACTGCTCGCCAACCTCGTCGTCGCGCTGCTGCTGCGGTCACACTCGGGTCAGAGCCTGGCGGTCAAGGGCGCCTACATGGAGGTGGTCGCCGACAGCGTCGGCAGCCTGGGCGTGCTGATCGCCGGCGTGGTCACGGTCACGACGCACTGGCCGTACGCCGACGTGGTGGTCGCGGTGTTGGTCGCGCTGTGGGTGCTGCCCCGGGCCATCTCACTGGCCCGCGACGCGCTGCGCATCCTGTCCGAGTCTTCGCCGACCCACATCGACGTCGAGGAGCTGCGCGGCGCGCTCGGTGCGGTCGACGGCGTGACCGAGGTGCACGACCTGCACGTGTGGACGCTCTCCCCGGGCAAGGACATGTGCACCGCGCACCTGACCAGCGACGGCGACTCGGCCCGGGTGTTGCGCGACGCGCGCGCGGTGCTGTCGGCGCGCGGGCTGGACCACGCGACCGTCCAGATCGAGTGCCCGGGCGGCGCCGACTGCTCTGAGAGCTACTGAAGCCCCAGCGCCGCGCGGGCCGCGGGGTCGCAGTCGTCGAGCAAATCCAGGCAGCGCTGGTACTCGTCGGTCTCGCCGATGGTGTCGGCGGCCTTCGCCAGCGCCGCCACGCAACGCAGGAAGCCCCGGTTGGGCTCGTGCGCATACGGCACCGGCCCGAAGCCCTTCCAGCCGTTTCGCCGCAGCTGGTCCAGGCCGCGGTGGTAGCCGGTGCGCGCATAGGCGTAGGCGGTGACGGCCCTGTCTTCGGCCAGCGCGTCCTCGGCCAGCGCCGCCCAGGCCACCGACGCCGACGGGTGCGCGGCGGCGACGGAGCTCGGGTTTTCGTTGGCAAGCAGCTGCTCCTCGGCATCGCTGTCGCCGGGCAGCAGGATCGGATCGGGTCCGAGGAGATCTCCCATCGACGTCATGGTGTCTATTTTGCCGTCCCCGGGGCGCGGGTCGCTAAGCTCCTTGCATGCCCAACGCACCCGAACCCGACCGCGGCGCCACGCCGAGGCGCGGCGAACGGGCCTTCAAGACCGGCGAGTCGACCGGCGAAGCACCCGGCGAGGAGGGAGCCGAGGGCCAGCCGATGGTGCCCAGCGACCCCGAGACCGAGACCGTGGTGATCAACAAGCCCGATCAGGGCGACGATCCTGACGCGAATCCCGAAGGGGCGCAACGCGAACGTCGTTTCACCGCACCCGGCTTCGACGCGAAGGAAACCCAGGTCATCGCGACTTCTGCCGAACCCGCGACGGAGGTGTTCGCGTCGACGCCGGAACCCGAAGGCGCGACGACGCAGATGGGTGCTCCGCCGAAAGCTGCTGTGCCGCAATCGATTCCGCCCCGACTGGGGGCGAAGCTACAGCCCACGCGGCAAATCAACTGGGGCTGGGTGCTGGCATTGGTGGTGGTCGTGCTGGCGCTGGCGGCGATCGCGATCCTGGGCACCGTGCTGCTGACCCGCGGCAAGCACTCGAAAGTCTCTGAGGAAGACCAGGTTCGGCACGCCATCCAGCAGTACGACGTCGCAGTGCAACGCGGCGACCTGACCGCCCTGCGCACCATCACGTGCGGGAACTCCCGCGACGGATACGTCGATTACGACGAGCACGCCTGGCAGGAGACCTACCAGCGGGTGTCGGCGGCCAAGCAGTATCCGGTGATCGCCAGCATCGACCAGGTCGTCGTCAATGGCCAGCACGCCGAGGCGAACGTCACCACGTTCATGGCCTACGACCCGTCGCTGCGTTCGACGCGCAGCCTCGACCTGCAATACCGCGACGACCGGTGGAAGATCTGCCAGTCCCCCAGCGGCTAACTGCCGGCAATCTCAGCCGATCGACTTACCGGCGCAGTGCAGGTCGTTGCAGGCCTCCACGACCCGCTCGGTCATGGCCGCCTCGGCCAGCTTGAGATAGGTGCGGGGGTCGTAGGCCTTCTTGACGCCCACCTCGCCGTCGACCTTGAGCACGCCGTCGTAGTTGGTGAACATGTGACCGGCGATCGGGCGGGTGAAGGCGTACTGGGTGTCGGTGTCGACGTTCATCTTCACCACGCCGTAGCGCAGCGCCTCCTCGATCTCCGACTTCAGCGAGCCCGACCCGCCGTGGAAGACGAAATCGAACGGCTTGGCGTCCTCGGGCAAACCCAGCTTGGCCGACGCGACCTTTTGCCCCTGGGCCAGGATGTCGGGGCGCAGCTTGACGTTGCCGGGCTTGTAGACGCCGTGCACGTTGCCGAACGTCGCGGCCAGCAGGTACTTCCCGTGCTCGCCGTGGCCCAGCGCGTCGATCGTTTTCTCGAAGTCCTCGGGCGTGGTGTAGAGCTTGTCGTTGATCTCGTTGGCGACGCCGTCCTCCTCGCCGCCCACGACGCCGATCTCGATCTCGAGGACGATCTTGGCGGCCGCCGCCTCCTTGAGCAGCTCCCGAGCGATGACCAGGTTCTCGTCGATGGGCACCGCGGAGCCGTCCCACATGTGGGACTGGAACAGGGGATGGTCGCCCGCGCGCACGCGTTGGGCGGAGATCGCCAGCAGCGGGCGCACGTAGCCGTCCAGCTTGTCCTTGGGACAGTGGTCGGTGTGCAGCGCCACGTTGACGGGGTACTTGGCCGCGATGACGCGGGTGAACTCGGCCAGTGCGACGGCACCGGTCACCATGTCCTTGACCCCGAGTCCGGAGGCGAACTCCGCACCACCGGTGGAGAACTGGATGATGCCGTCGCTGCCGGCGTCGGCGAAGCCTTTGATCGCGGCGTTGACGGTCTCCGAGGAGGTGCAGTTGATGGCCGGGAAGGCGTAGGAGTTCTCCTTGGCGCGGCCCAGCATCTCGGCGTAGACCTCGGGGGTGGCGATGGGCATGAGCGCTCCTCCTGGCGGCTGGGCCCCTCAAGTATCGCAACACCGGTATGTTGAAGCATCGTGAGCACCACCGTGACGGCGTTGCCGGACATCCTCGACCCGATGTACTGGCTGGGCGCCAATGGCGTCTTCGGATCCGCGGTGCTGCCCGGCATCCTGGTCATCGTCTTCATCGAGACGGGGCTGCTGTTTCCGCTGCTCCCCGGCGAATCGCTGCTGTTCACCGGCGGGCTGCTGGCCGCGCACCCCAACCCGCCGGCGAGCATCTGGGTGCTGGCCCCCGCCGTCGCCGTGGTGGCGATCCTGGGCGACCAATGCGGTTATTTCATCGGGCGGCGGATCGGGCCGGCGCTGTTCAAGAAGGAAGATTCCCGCTTCTTCAAGAAGCACTACGTGACGGAGTCCCACGCGTTCTTCGAGAAGTACGGGCCCTGGGCGGTCATCCTGGCCCGGTTCGCGCCGTTCGTGCGGACGTTCGTCCCGGTGGTCGCCGGGGTGTCGTACATGCGCTACCCGGTGTTCCTCGGGTTCGACATCGTCGGCGGCATCGCCTGGGGCGGCGGCGCGACGCTGGCGGGCTACTTCCTGGGGACCGTGCCGTTCGTGCACCAGAACCTGGAAAAGATCATCCTGGGCATCCTGTTCGTGTCGCTGCTGCCGGCGTTCATCGCCGCCTGGCGCGGCTACCGGGGCCGCCGGCGCGCGGCCGGCCGGGAGCCCGGCTCAGGACACCCGGCTTCTGCGGTACGCAACGAAAGCGTCTAGCAGCTCCGGCCGGTCGATCGAACTCTGCTGCACGGCCTCGTGCGGCGCGGTGCCGAGCAGGATCCGCTTGATCGGGATCTCCAGCCGCTTGCCGGTCAGGGTCCGCGGGATGCCCGGAACGCCGAGGATGTCGTCGGGCACGTGGCGCGGCGAGGCATGCCGGCGGATCTCGGCGACGATCCTCGACCGCAGCGCGTCGTCGAAGTCGACGCCGTCCGCCAGGTGCACGAACAGCGGCATCCAGTAGCCGCCGTCGTCCTGCTCGACGCCGACCACCAGGCAGTCCTGCACCTCCGGCATGCGTTCGACCGCCGTGTAGATCTCCGCGCTGCCCATCCGCACGCCCATCCGGTTCAGGGTCGCGTCCGAACGGCCATGCACCACAACCGATCCCCGCTCGGTGATGGTGATCCAGTCGCCGTGGCACCACACCCCCGGGTACTTGTCGAAGTAGGCGGCGCGGTAGCGGCTGCCGTCGTCGTTCCAGAAGAACACGGGCATGGACGGCATCGGCTTGGTCAGCACCAGCTCGCCCTCTTCCCCGATGACGGGGTGCCGCTCACCCTTCCAGGCCTCGATGGCCGCGCCCAGGCAGCGGCACGACAGCTCGCCGGCCACCACCGGCAGGATCGAGCAACCACCGATGAAGGCCGTGCACACGTCGGTGCCGCCGCTCATGGAGGTCACCGGAACGGGCCGGCCGAGTCCCTCTTGCACCCAACGGAATCCGGATGCCGGCAGCGGTGACCCGGTGGATCCCACCGCCCGCACCTCGTCCAGCGGGTACGACGCGCCCGGCTTCAATTCCTGTTTGGCACAGGCCAAGAGGTAGCCCGCGCCGGCGCCGAGCACCGTGACGCCGGCCTCGGCGGCGACCCGCCACAGGCCGTCGGTGCCGGGATGCGTTGGGCTGCCGTCGTAGAGCACGATGGTGGCGTCGGCCAGCAGGCCGGACACCAACAGGTTCCACATCATCCAGCTGGTCGACGAGTACCACAGGAAGCGGTCGCCGGGGTACAGCTCCAGTTGCAGGTTCAGGTATTTCAGGTGCTCGAGCACGACGCCGCCGTGACCGTGCACGATGCCTTTGGGCTTGCCGGTCGTTCCCGAGGAGAACATCACCCACAGCGGGTGGGCGAACGGGACCGGCGTGATGTCGAGGGCCGCGTCCGCGCGGACCGCCGTGGCCCAGCGCACCGTGTCGCCGTCGCTGTCGAGCCCGAGCCGCGGCACCACCACGGTGGCCCGCAGCGTGGGCATCGCGCGCCGGATCGTCGCCAGCTCCGCCCGCCGATCGATGCGCTTGCCGCCGTACACCGACCCGTCGGTGGCCACCAGCACGGCGGGCGCCACCTGACCCAGCCGGGCGACGACGCCGTCGACCGACACGTCCTGGTTGCACACCGCCCAGATCGCGCCGACGCTGGCCGCGGCCAGGGCGGCGACGACGGCCTCGCCGACGTTGGGCAGATACCCGACGACGGCGTCGCCGGGCCGGACGCCGAGGTGGCGGAGGTAGGCCGCGAACGCGGCCGTCTCGCGCTGAAGCCTCGCCCAGGACCACTCGCTGGATCCGTCCTCGCCGACGACGACCATCGCCGGGCGTTCGTCGGTGGCGTGCCGGAATATCTCGGTGGCGTAGTTGAGCGTGGCGCCGGGGAACCACTCGGCGCCCGGCATCGAACGCTCGCCCAGCACCGCACGGGGCGGACTGTCCGCCCGGATGTCGAAGTAGGTCCAGACCGCGTCCCAGAACCAGTCGACGTCGTCCACCGACTTCGCCCACGGCTCGTGATAGTCGCCGTACTCGCCGCGCCCGGTCTCGGCCAACCAGGCCATGAAGCGGGTGAGGTTGGCTCCGGCAAGCGTCGCCTCGTCCGGGATCCAGCCGCCGGGTTCGCTCATTTCTCGGTCACCGCGGTGACGTTACAGGCGGCCTCCATCAGCATCCAGCCGGAAAGCTGGACCGACAGATCCCGCTCGGCCATCTGGGAGGCGTTCACCGCACCCTCGACGAATTGCGCCTCCTCGCCGGCCTCGGCCTTTTGGGTGGGCAGCTCCGCGTCGCGGTCCCAGAACGCGCCGTACAGCGGTAGGCCGTCCACCGTTTGCCGGTAATCCCAGGCCGATTTCGCCGACGACAGCACGATGGCGCGGGCGGTGTCGCGCGCTACGGCGTCGTCGACGGATTCGCCGGGCAGGCTGGTGGCGACCAGCGCGAGGTATCGGGCGGTGATGCCGCCGAACAGGCCGCCGTCCCCGCCGCCGGTGCCCCGCAGCACGCCCGACGGCGCCATCTGCTCGCTGACCGCCGCGACGAGGCGATGCACCCGGGCGTGATGCCGGGCCCGGGCTTCGGCCCCGGTGCGCGCGGCGAGCTCGGTTTCCAGGCCCAGCACCACGCCCTGGCAGTAGGTGTACTGCGCGCGGACCAGCGAGCCGTCCTTGATGCCGTCGAACACCAGGTGCGTATCCGGGTCGATCAGGGTGCGGTCGATCCAGTCGCTCATCTGGTCCGCCCGCTGCAGGTGGTCGCCGTAGCGTGCGAGGAAGATCCCCGCCGGGCCGTTGGCCGGGGCGTTGAAGAACTTGTCGTCCTGCTTGCGCCACGGGATGCCGCCGCCGTCCTCGGGCGCCCACGCCTCGACGAACTGGGCGGCCAGCTTGGCCAGCGCGCGGTGGCGCTCGACGCCGGCCAGCCGGTCGGCGCGTTCCAGCGCCAGCGCCAGCCACGCCATGTCGTCGTAATAGGAGTTGGTCCACTTCAGGTTGTTGCGCAGCCGTTGGCTGCGGACCTGCCGGGTGATCATCGTGTGCCGGTGCGGTTGCGGGTCGCGCACCTGCGCGTCGATCAGGCAATCCAGCAGGTGCGCCTGCCACCAGTAGTGCCAGGTGCCGAACGACCGGTCTTTGCGGGTCGACGGCCAGGCCACCACCCCCAGTTGCGTTCCCGGCAGGGCCCACAGCCGCTTCAGGTGTCGCTGCGCGACAGCGGCTTCGGAGCTGGCCGCCCGGTTGGCCCATAGCTGATCCATACCTGCCGATCCTGCCCTAGTGCGACGCCCGAGGATGCTGGAGGCATGAGAGATCTGACCGTCAACGGGCGGCGCCACGAGGTGGACGCCGAGGACGACACCCCGCTGCTGTACGTGTTGCGCAATCACCTGGGTTTGAAGGGCACGCGGTTCGGCTGCGGGGTGGGGTTGTGCGGCGCGTGTTTCGTGCTCGCCGACGGCCGTCCCGTGTACTCGTGTGACACCCCGCTGTGGTCGGTGGCCGGCAAGTCGATCCGCACCATCGAGGGCCTGGGCGACGATGGGCGGCCGCACCCGGTGGCCCGCGCCCTGGTGGCCGGGCAGGCGGCGCAGTGCGGGTACTGCATGTCGGGCATCGTGGTGGCCGCCGCGGCGCTGCTGGCCGGCAACCCCGACCCGACGGAGGCGGAGGTCCGCGCCGCGCTGGACCCCAACCTGTGCCGGTGCGGCTCGCACAATCGCGTGGTCGGTGCGGTGCTGAGCGCCGCGGCCGAGATGCGGGAGGCCACGGATGCGTGAGCTGCCTGACCTGCCGGAGTCGCTGGCCGCCAATCCCGTTCTGGGCGAATGGGTTCGGATCTGCTCCGAAGGCGTCGTGGAGGTGCGCTCGGGCAAGGTGGAGCTGGGTCAGGGCGTGCTGACGGCGCTGGCGCAGATCGCCGCCGAGGAGCTCGGCGTGGACGTCGCGCGCGTGCGGATGATCGCCGCGGCGACCGATCGCAGCCCCGACGAGGGCTTCACCGCCGGCAGCCGCTCGATCCAGCAGTCGGGGGCGGCGCTGCGCCAGGTGTGCGCCGAGGCGCGGGCGATCTACCTGGACGTGGCGGCGGCCAAACTGGCCGTTCCGCCCGACGAATTGGATGTCGCCGACGGCCAATTCGCGGGTCCCGACGGATCGGCGACGAGCTATTGGGAGCTCGCCGACGACGCGCTGCTGGACCGGGCGGCCACCGGGGAGGCGGCGCCCAAGCCGGAGTCGGGCTACACCGTCGTCGGCACCGACGTCGCGCGGCTGGACCTGCCCGACAAGCTGACCGGGCGGCCGCGCTACCTGCACGACCTGGTGCTGGAGGGGCAGGTGTACGGGAGGGTGGTGCGCCCCCCGTCGCGCGGCGCGCGGCTGCGGGATGTCGATACCGGCCCGGCCCTGGCGCTGCCGGGCGTGGTCACCGTCGTGCGCGACGGCCAGTTCCTCGGCGTGATCGCCGAACGCGAGGAGGCAGCGGTGCGCGCCGCCGAGCGGTTGCGCGCGGACGCCGCCTGGGAGCGGCGGGCGACCCTGCCCGACGAGGACGACCTCCCCGCGTTTCTGGTGTCGGCGGCGGCCGACACCTCGGTGCTCGCGGCCAAAGGTGATGCGGCGGCGCCCAATTCGACGCGGTCACATTCGGCCCGCTACCACCGGCCGTACCTGGCGCACGCCTCGATCGGCCCGTCGGCCGCGGCGGCGCTCTTTCACGCGGACGGGCGCCTGGAGGTCTGGTCGCACAGCCAGGGCGTGCACGTGCTGCGGCGCGAATTGGCCGCGGCGCTGCGCCTGCCGGCCGACACGGTGGTGGTGCGCCACGTCGAGGGCGCCGGGTGCTACGGACACAACGGCGCCGACGACGCCGCCATGGACGCCGCGATGCTGGCGCTGGCGATGCCCGGGCGGCCCGTGCACCTGGTCTGGTCGCGGGCCGACGAATTGGCCTGGGCGCCTTTCGGTCCCGCCGCCGTCGTCGAGATCGCCGCTGGCTGCGGCGACGACGGTGCCGTCGTCGACTGGCGCCACGAGATCTGGAGCGGCAGCTACATGGGCCGCCCGGGCACGACGCCGACGTCGGCGTTCCTAGCGGCGAGCGAGCGCGCCGGGGGCGAGCCGATCCGTGCCGGCGGCGAGCCGCCGGTCGAATGGGGAGGCGGCACCGGCCGCAATTCCGTTCCCGGCTACGACTTTCCGTCGTACCGGGTGATCAACCACCTGCTGACCGAGATGCCGCTGCGCACCTCGGCGCTGCGTTCGCTGGGCGCGTTCATCAATGTCTTTGCGGCGGAGTCTTTCATGGATGAGCTGGCGGCGGCCGCGTGCCGCGACCCCGTCGAGTTCCGGTTGGCGCAGCTGTCGGACGAGCGCGGCCGGGCGGTGTTGCGGGCGGCGGCGGAGCGGGCCGGCTGGGCGGAATGGGCATCGCGCGAGGCGGTCGGTCACGGCATCGGGTATGCGCGGTACAAGAATTCGGCCGCGTACTGCGCGGTCGTCGCCGAGGTGGAGGCGATCGACGAGGTCCGGGTCCGCCGGCTGGTCGTCGCGGTGGACGCCGGGCTGGTCATCAACCCCGACGGCGCGGCCAATCAGATCGAGGGCGGCGCGGTGCAGGCGACCAGCTGGACGCTCAAGGAGCGCGTGCGATTCGACCGCTTCAACGTCACCAGCGACACCTGGGAGACCTACCCCATCCTGCTCTTCTCCGAGGTGCCCGCGGTCGAGGTGGAATTCGTTGCTGGGCAAGGCAATCCACCGCTGGGCATCGGCGAGTGCGCCCAGGGACCGACCGCCGCCGCGATCGCCAACGCCGTCTGCGACGCCGTGGGTGTGCGGGTGCGCTCACTGCCGCTGACGTCCGGACAGCTCATCGCGGCGATGCCGGATTAGCCAGCGCCACAAGCAGTTCGCGCAGCCCGGTCAGCGAGTGCGCCGGCAAAAACAGGTCGCAATAGGGCAGCGCCGCGGCCATCGAGCCGGCCAGCGGCCGGAATTCGCCATGCGCCGCACGGGGATTGAGCCACACCAGCATCGCGGCGCGGCGGCGAAGCCTGGCCATCGCGTGGGCCAGCACGTCGGGCGGATCGGCGTCCCAGCCGTCGGAGGCGATGATCACCACCGCGCCGCGCAGCGCGTTGCCGTGCGGTGGGGCGAGCAGATCGCCGAGGCTGCGACCGATAAACGTGCCGCCGTAGCGATCGGTGACCTTGGCGTCGGCCTTCTGCAGCGCCACCTCGGCCGAACGGTGCGAGAGCACCGACGTGAGCCGGGTCAGCGACGTCGAGAACGCGAACACCTCCGGCCGCATGCCCGCCCGGCGCAATACCGCCGCACGCATCAGATGCAAGTAGACCCCGGCGTACGGCTGCATCGAGCGGCTGACGTCGCAGGCCAGCACGACCCGCCGCGGCCGCCGGCGCGGGCGCGTGCGCGCCAGGATCACCGATTCCCAGCCGGTCGCGCGCGAGGCGTTCATCGTGGTGCGCAGGTCGATGCGCTTGCCGCGCGGGCTGGGCTCGGACCGCATGCTGCGGCGGCGAGGCCAGCGCGCGACGGTGGCCTCCAGCCAGGAGCCGAGCAGGCGGAGGTCTTGCGCGTCGAAGCGCTCGAACGGTTCGTCGGCGCGCGCGGCGATGCGGCTGGGTAGCAGATCGGGCAGCACGACGCTGGCCTCTCCGACGTCCTCGCCGGCGACGGTCCTTGCGGCCCAGGGCAATCCGTGGGGGCCGCCAGTGGATCGGTTTCCCGCCGGCTGCAGCGTGCCGGCCCCGGGCGCCTTTGGCCCCGGGATGGGCAGGACCGGTTCGGGTCCTCGGGTGCCGTCGGCCGAAGCGCTGCCGAAAACCGCCTCGAAGACGGCGTCGAAGGCGCCGAGGTCTTCCGCCCGGCTGACCAGGGTCAGCCGGGCAGCCCAATAGAGCGCCGACGTGGTGTCCGGCACCAGCTGCCGCAGCGCCTGCACGAAGCTGGCCTGGCCGTCGGCGGATACCGGCACCCCCGCGCCGCGCAGGCGCGCCACCAGGGCGGCCGCGAACGCCGCCAGATCGACGCCCCGCAACAGCAGTGGGGTGCTCACGAGCCGCTAGCGTCTCCGGCCCAGCACCCAACCCAGCACCAGCGCGGCGAGCACCGCCAGCACGATGGGAGCGTACTTCTTGAGCTGGTCGCCGCCGGCGAGGTCGAGCAGGTCGATGGGTTCGGGCTCGGCCGCGGGGGCGGCGTGGCGCGGCTCGGGTGCGGACCCGGTCGTCGTCGGCGCCGCGGGCGTCGGTGCGTTTTTGGCGGCCAGTTCGGCCTCCAGCGATTCGACGAACTGGCCCAGCAGCTTCTCGGAAACCTGCTGCAGCATGCCGCTGCCGAACTGGGCCAGCTTGCCGACGATTTTCAGGTCGGTGTCGACCGTGACGGTGGTGCGGTCGCCGTCCTCGTGCAGCTGGGCGGTGACCGTGGCGGCGGCGTTGCCGGTGCCCCGCGATTCCTTCCCCTTGCCGTCGATGACGGCCCGATGCTGGTCGCGGTCCAGCTCGACGAAGCGCACCTTGCCACTGAACTCGCTGGTGACCGGGCCGACCTTGACCTTGACCTTGCCGAGGTAGTCGTCGCCTTCGTGGCCGGTCAGCTGCGCCCCCGGCATCAGCGGGATCACCTGCTCCAGGTCGCACAGCACGTCCCAGGCCTGTTCGATGGGAGCGCTGACGGTGAACTGGTTGGCGATCTTCATGCGGTGGGTCCTCTCTCAGGTGCGGCTGTACTCGGTAAACGCGTCGCGAATCAGAGTACGGTCGTCGGGGGTCTTGGCCAGCGCCCCCAGGCTGGTGAACGCCGCCTGGTCGACCAGGTCCGCCACGCCGAGCGACACCAGCGCGGCCACCCAGTCGATCGTCTCGGCCACCCCGGGCGGCTTGTCCAGGTCGAGATCGCGTGTACGGCCGACGAATTGGGTGGCGTGCTCGATCAGCGGCACCGTCGCGCCGGGCACCGTCCGGCGGACGATCGCGGCGGCCCGGGCCGGCTCCGGGTAGTCGATCCAGTGATAGAGGCAGCGACGGCGCAGCGCGTCATGCAGGTCACGGCTGCGATTGGAGGTCAGCACGGCGATCGGCGGGCGCTCGGCGACGAAGGTGCCCAGCTCGGGCACCGTGACGGCGGACTCCCCGAGAAATTCCAGCAGCAGCGCCTCGAATTCGTCGTCGGCACGGTCGATTTCGTCGATCAGCAGCACCGGTGGGGTCGGGCCGCGATGGCGCACGCACCGCAGGATGGGCCGATCGACCAGGTAGGTTTCGGTGTAGAGGTCCGCCTCATCGATGCCCCTACCGCTGGCCTCGGCCAGCCGGATGGACAGCAGCTGGCGTTGATAATTCCAGTCGTAAAGGGCCTCGCTGGCGGTCAATCCCTCGTAGCACTGCAACCGGATCAGCTCGGTATCGAGCACCGCCGCAAGGGTTTTCGCCGCCGTCGTCTTGCCGACCCCGGGTTCGCCCTCCAGCAGCAGCGGGCGGCCGAGCGTGACCGCCAGGTAGATCGCCGACGCGGTTCCGGCGTCGAGCAGGTAGTCGTGCGCGTCGAAGCGCGCGATGACGTCGTCGACATCTTGGAAAGGGGCCGGGCACGTCATGACGATTCCACCAGCCGGCGGTAGTCGTCCCAGGTGTCGACGTCGAGCGGGATCGGGCCGTCGATCGCGAGTTCGCGCACCTGGTGCCGGCCCGATTCCACCAGCTTCCACACCGCCTTGTCGCCGTGCAGTTCGCGAAGTTCGCCGAACACGCTGCGGCCCAACCAGAACGGATGCCCGATGCCGTCGGCGTAGCGGCATACCGCGATCTCGGCGCCGGGCCCTTGGGCGGCCATTCGCCTGAGTGTGGCCGGCTCGACGCGAGGCTGATCGCCCAGCATCAGCACGATCCCTTCGGCCCGCGGGTCCACCCGATCCAGCGCGGCTTGCAGCGAGGCCGCGCACCCGGTGCCGGGATCGGCGACCGCCACCACGTCGATTCCGTTCAGCGGCACGGTGTCACGCACCGCTTGCGCCGCGCCACCGAGAGTGACGATGAGCTGGTCGAACCCGGCGTCGCGGGCGACCCCGAGGGTCGACCCGAGCAGGGTCGTATCCCGGTACGGCAGAAGCTGTTTGGGCGTGCCAAGCCTGCGCGAACGGCCGGCCGCCAGCACGACACCGGTGACGGGCGGAGCTTTCATGCCCCGGTTTTCCCAGCGGCGAACGCCGCACGGCAGCCGGGGCCGCAGAACCAGTGGTCCGCGCCGGCCAGCCGCAGGTGCTCGGTGGCGGGGCCGATCGTCACCGTCATGCCGCACACCGGATCGACCGCCTCCGAAGGCGGGCGCAGCGGCGCGGCGGCGCGGCACAGGCCGCCGCCGCGCAGGCCGGCGACCAGCTCGGCCGCGATCGACACCGCGATCTCCGCGGGGGTCTTTGCGCCGATGGGCAGCCCGACCGGGGTGTGCACCCGCGCCCGCTCGTCGTCGGAGAGGCCGAGCGAAGCCAGTACCGATGCGCCGCGTACCTTGCTGGCCACCAGGCCGATGTACCCGACGCCGTTGTCCAGTGCGGCGCGGATGATCTCGGCCTCGGGCCCACCGTGGCTGGCGATCACCACCGCGGTCGCGTCGGCCACGTCGGTACCGCGCCGGACGTCATACCCCAGGACCCCGCACAGCTGGGCCAGCGCGTCGGCGATCGGGGTGGCCCCGTGGATCTCGATCAGCGGTGCCGGCAGCTGCGGGGTCAGGAAGATCTCCAGCGACCCGCCCGACAGGCACGGGTTGACCACCACGCAGGCGCCGGGGGCCTCGGGAAAGTGCACGTCGCCGTCGGGAAGCACCCGCAACAACACGCTCTCGCCCGCCTGCAGCGCGCCCAGCGCCGCCTTGCGGACGGAGTTCTGCGCGCACTGGCCGCCGACGAAGCCCTCAATGGTGCCGTCCGCCAACAGGATCGCCTCGTCGCCCGGATAGGAGGAGGTGGGCGGCTGGGCGCGCACCACGGTCGCGTGCACGAACGGCGTCCGTGCCGCGATCAGTTGCCGAGCCCGCTCGCCGATGAGGGTCATCTAGATCGGTGGCCTCGCTCTGCCCTGCATCGCCTCCCAGACCCGCGACGGCGTCAGTGGCATGTCGGCGTGCCGAACGCCGAACGGCGCCAACGCATCCACCACCGCATTCACCACGGCGGGCGGAGAGCCGACGGTGGCCGATTCGCCGATGCCCTTGGCGCCGATCGGGTGGTGCGGCGACGGCGTCACCGTGTGGCCGGTCTCCAGGTGCGGGACCTCCATCGCCGTCGGGATCAGGTAGTCCATCAGCGAGCCGCCCAGGCAGTTGCCCTCCTCGTCGAAGGCGATCATCTCCATCAGCGCCATGCCGATGCCGTCGACGATGCCGCCGTGCACCTGGCCCTCGATGATCATCGGGTTGATGCGGGTGCCGCAGTCGTCGACGGCCAAAAAACGCCGCACCTTGACCACCGCGGTGCCCGGATCTACGTCCACCACACAGAAATACGCGCCGTAGGGGTAGGTCAGGTTCTCCGGGTTGTAGCAGACCTCGGCGTCCAGCCCGCCCTCGATGCCCTCGGGCAGGTCGCCTGCGCCGTGCGCGCGCATCGCGATGTCCTGGATCGTCACCGACGCCGACGGGTCGCCCTTGACTCGGAAGGTGCCCTTCTCCCACTCCAGGTCCGCGACCGAGACCTCGAGCATGCCCGACGCGATGATCTTCGCCTTATCGCGCACCTTGCGGGCGACCAGCGCCGC
>NZ_DATJPU010000084.1:0-4692 GCF_035506235.1 Mycobacterium sp. | reverse complement strand
CCCTCAGGCACCAGATGACCGACCAATGCCTCTGCGTCCAGCAGTTCCCGATCCGCCCGCTCCACACCCTGCATGGGCCTATTTTCCCAGTTCAGAGCGATATTCCGGGGAGGCGCGCCGATTATTCAGCGCCCTCCTAGGAGGCGAGGATGCATACGATGCAGCTGTCGAAAAGACCCGCGGCACCGGCGGCGCGCCCGTCTCCGCGGCCCGCTAGCATCCAGCGTCGACCTGCTGACATGCCGGATACGCGGTTCGATTTCACATCGCTCTCGGTCAACGGTGCACCGCTGAGGCGCAAGCTCGCGGTGGGTGCCGCCAGCGACCCCGCCGAAGCCGAAGCCGACCGCGCCGCCGAGCAGGTGATGCGGATGCCCGACCCGTCCGCATCCGTGTCGGCCGACGGCAACGACCTGCTGCGACGCAAATGCGAAGCATGTGAAGACGAGGACAAGCTGCAGCGCACAGCGGCCGGCCCCACCGACGCGATGGAAGCGCCGTCCATCGTGCACGATGTGGTTTCCTCGCCGGGACAAGTGTTGGACGGGGCGACGCGCGCCTTCATGGAATCACGCTTCGGGCATGATTTCTCCCGCGTGCGGGTGCACACCAGTGAGCACGCCGCGCGGTCGGCGCGAGCCGTCAACGCGCGCGCCTATACGGTAGGCCAGAACATCGTCTTCGCCTCCGGACAATTCGACCAGTCTTCGTCGGCAGGCAGACGCTTACTCGCGCACGAGCTCGCCCACACGCTGCAGGGCGGCGGGCAATCCCACGGGCTTGCACCGGTGCGGCGGCAGCCCTATCCCGGTGACGGCATGAGGCCCCCCGGCGACTGCGACTGGACGAGGTACATCGTTCTACAAGGCTCGGTCGTGACGGCGAAGGCCGTTGTCGACGGGCTCGGTAAGTGTCGCGCCGGAGACGACTGTAACCGCCTCGCCTTCAAGATCGCGGCGATCTCCGCCGAGATCGCTGCGCGTCTCGCGTTGATGATCGAGTGCTTCCGCGGCGGCGATACCGGTCACCGCGAACAGGTGAAAAACAAGACCGAGATGCTGGAGGATTGCTTCGCGTTCTTCAACGGTTCGAACTGCTCGCCCGAACTGGTCGCGGCCATGGCCGTCGTCGTCGCGCAGATTCGCGCGCTGCTCGCGCTTGCCATGGTCGAAGTCGCGGTGGCGGTCGTGGTGGCGCTCATCGTGGCGCTCATCGCCGCGATCATTGCCCTCCTCGACCTGATCGTCGCCGCGATTGCCGCGGCCGCAGAAGGCGCCGCCATGGCAACAGCCGCCGCGGTCATCATCGCGCTACTGGTGCGGCTTCGCGGCGTACTGGGCGGCGGGGGGCCATCCGAAGGCTGAGGAGCGCGCAGATGGATCGGCCGGATGTGTTCTTTTCCGCGTTTGCACGCCGCCCGCGGCCCGCTGCCGCCGACCTTCTCGACGCCGTCAACGGCCATCCGGAGCGCGAACGGGCGCGCGACGTGCTCTCCGCGCGCCAGTCGTCCGAACTCAGCGTTGCAGAGTTGCGCGACATCGTCGGCGGAAATCTGGGCTTGCTCAAGCCGGAGGCCTTCCTGTATTTCCTGCCGGCCTTCCTGGCCGCCATCACGGCGGATTACCCCGCGCTCACGGTGCTCACGTCCGAGCTTTTGGGCCAACTCACGCCGCCCGCTCGCGACAATGTGGCGGCGCGGTTCGAGCGACTACGCCGGAACAACCGGGCCAGCGGCGCAGGACTGCCGGAGGAGACGGTGGAGATATTGCGGTCACAAGCACTGCAATTGATCGATTCCGGAATACTGGCCCGGCGGTTCGCCGCACGGTTTGACGGTATCGCCCCCGAGGAAGCCCACGCGATCCTGGCATTCCTGCACCACTTGCGTGAGCGCTACGGCGAGGACTTCCCCAGCGGCGCGCTCGACGCGGCGATCACCTATTGGGAGGGCCAACACGCCCCCGGCGACACAAGTCCGTGAATAGCCCAGACCCGACCGTATGACCCGCTGCAAGCCGACTTCGTCATCCCCGAGGTGTCCGTGCACGGCTTGCCCTGGCGCAAAAGGATGCCCAGGCCAGTTGGACCCGTTGCGAGCCCGCCGGTTGTCGACCCCACCGGCTGCGAGCGCTCGGCCGCACCCACAATCGAGGTTAGGTCAGGGTCGGCATCCCGAACGCTGGGAATAGGTCTGTGCCGCCCCAGTCGCCGTGGTTCTCGGCGGGGGTGATGACCCCCGGGAAGTCCGGGTACCAGTCGCCGTCGACCTCCCAGTGGGCCCACGCGACGGCCATGCTGATTCCGTTGGCAGAGAAGCGCACACAGCTCTGGTTGTCGTTCTCCTGGCCGCCCTTCTGGGCGTAGAACCCTCCACCGGGCTCGGCGCTGCACCCGTCCCAGCCGTGGCCGCAAATCCCGGTCTTCTGTGACCCACCGGTTACTCAGCTTTCCCCGGATACGCAGCCGTACCCACGGGGCAGGGCTGGACTAATCCACGAATCCAGCACCGATAGGTTCTGGCACATGCGTGCGCGGACGACCTGTGGCGCCCCTGTCGCGGCCAGGCCGAGAGCGGACCGCCCGGTGTCCGCAGTCAGAACAAGGGCTCGGTCTGCAATCCGCAATGGGTGCGGATCACCTCGTAGTCGCGGTCACGATGCGCGACGGGGATCCCGATCCGCAGCGCCATCGCGGCCACTTGGCAATCGATCAGGCTGCGTACGGTGTCACCGCCGCGGCGACAGCGCCGGTGAATGGCGGCGGCATCTTCGGCGTCGCGCACCGGGGCGAGCGGCTCGATCGTGAAACGCTGCAACAGTCGCCGCCGCAGTGCCGCCGTGGACTCGTCGGTCGTGCCGATCAGGAGCTCCATCATCACCACCTCGGGCACGATCACCTCCGAATCGGCGGCGATTCGATCGGCCAGCCAGCGGGCGGCCAATGACTGTGAGCCGGAGAGAAAGTCAATCCAGACAGAGGTATCGACGATCATCTACGACTGGTCGTCACGTCGTGTGTCCGCGTCCGAAAACGCCTCGACCTCTTCGTTAGTGAAGTCGAATCCGCTGCCCTGCAACGCCAACGCCTCATCGCGGCTCAACGGCTCACCAACTAGCCTGCGCAGTGCGAAATCAACGACGCTGCGCTTGGAATCCAGCCGGTACATGCGTTGGGCGGCGGCCACCAGTTCATCGTCGATCTCGATGTTGGTCCGCGACATGACACCATCATACACCGTAGGGTGTATCGAGCGAGTTTCGATCTGCCACCCGTGACGCCGGACCGCCGGCGCGTCCGCTTGGTCGCCAACTCGGCATCGTCTCACCTGCTCTGCCGTTCAGCAGCCCCGCCCAGAATGACCGGCGGGGACCCGGTCGCTGTCAACCCTTATCTACAGCTAGTTACGTCAACGTTTTCCAAACTTCCGCCCCGACCTCGGCCTCTCTCGAGCCTTTGCGATCGCCCCGTGTATCCGTTACGTGAGACACGTGGCCACGTCCGTCTGCTGGGCGTCGCCAGACGCAAGTCCTCAGCCCTCACCCTGCTCACCGAGAACGATGGCCGGGAATCCTCATGACAGCCGCTCGGCTGCTGTTGTCGAGCGGAATCGCAAAGCCCGCCCAGTGTTGGCGTGGCCAGTCGTCCCTCTAGCGAACCTCGGTCGCTAGGACTGCGAGGGTTGTCCTGAGTTTTCAGGCTGTCTTTGGCAGGAGGCGGGCCCGGTCGATGCGTTCACTGATGTGAATGTCGATGGTGTGCAAGGCCTTTCGTACTGGTGGTGGCGCGGGCGGCTGATCGGCGGCGAGCAGCGGACGCAAAAGTCGGTCGTGCAGCTTGGTGTAGAAGATCGCGAACCGCAGGCCGTCGCCGGTGAGACGGTACAGATTCTTGCCGGGGACTCGGGTGATGAGCCCGTTGCGGGCGAGGCGGGCCAGGTCATAGCTGGCCCGGTTCATGGTGTAGGTGGTGCCGTCGAGCAGTCCGGTCATCAAGGCGCGCAGGCTCTTGTTGGTGATGCCGGTGACGGCGAGCACGCTGGTGCACAGGGCGCCGGCCAGGGCCTGGACCCGAGGGTCGCCGAACCGTAAGGCCGGGGCCCTCCTGCCCTCCTCGGTGAGGGTGGGCCGCGCGATCCGCTCAAAGGCTGGACTCGCAAGGACGCAGCCCTGGCCGACACGTTCAGTATCGAGCAGTTTGGTGTTGACCGCACGGGCGCGGGTCTGCAGCTCGTCGAGATGGGCCAACCGGCGCAGGCAGCCCAGATCGCCCGGGTCGTTGATCACGGTTTCGACGCGCAGCGCCCGCCCGTCCTTCAGATACTGTTTGATCCGGGAGTGCCGGTAAAAGGCGTTGACGTTGACCTCGGTGCCGTAGGTGACGATCTTCGTCTTGTATTCCCCGCCCGCGGGGCGTCCCCGCCGCTGGCCCCGCCGGAAGATGAGCTCGATCACCTCCGGGCGGCCGATGTCGAGGTTGTCGGCCACCAGCGCCTCGAAGAATCCGCGGGCCCGGCGCGGCGCGTCGAACACCAGGGTGCGCGAGGTCTCGACCTGGCGCATCGACAGCTCCCACCAATAGCCCGCGGCGCGGTCGTGTTCAGTCAGCGGCAGCGGCAGCCTCGACCACCAGCGTTCGGCGAACACCTGGATCGCGCCCGGGCCGAGCCGGTCGCAGATCGCCTGCAGCGCCGCC
>NZ_DATJPU010000083.1:0-23456 GCF_035506235.1 Mycobacterium sp. | reverse complement strand
GACGCATGTCTCCGCGCGGTAAGGGAGCGGCGTTGCCGAGAGGGCATATTAGCGACTTGTCAATAAGCTCAGGCCACTGTGCCGGTAGTGGTTTCCCCATCCATCCGATGATGTCCGGTGGCGGCAGAAAAGTGTCAGATTGCTAACAAGTTTTTAAGCTACCTCCTCAGCCCTACCCTGGGGTCAATGGCGAGCGGTGGCGGGTTTGCTACCGGCTTCATGGTCGAGAGCGGCCGACTGCGCGTACGACTCTTGGGGATCGACACTCCGGAGACCAAGAAGCCTGGCTACACAGTCGGTTGCTGGGGACCGGAGGCCACCGAGTTCGCGACGACAACACTCAGCGGCCAGCGGGTCGCGCTCGTGACCGATCCGTCCCAAGGGCTCCACGACCGCTACGGTCGCACCTTCGTCTTCCTGGATAAGGTAGAACGGATGGGACTACTCGATCGAGGCAGCACGCACCGGAGCCGCCAAATCATATGTCTACCACGGCAATCCAGCCAGCTGCTACGCCGAGATCGAAGCCGCCCAACAGGATGCCATCTTTGTACAACGCGCCTGTGGGGGCCGCCGTGCTATGGCCACACCGACTCGATGCCCGAATGAGCAAGTCAGCTCAGCGGCTTTTCATCGAGGATTGGTGCCCACGCGGCCCAAAACGACTCCCGTTCTCCGCGTGAACCAGCTCGCGGGTTCCCGTCCGGCCTACGGCCCCTGAACAGCGCTTCATTCTACTTCATCATTTGCAGGGCTTCTTCGCGGTGTCTCCGGTCGCGGGGACCGTCTGTCAACTCGCGCTTGCCCTCTTCGCGGTTACGCACCAGTTCGACATAGCCCCAAATATCCTCGATCCGATTGAGCAGTGGTGCTGACCTTCGGGACGACCTGTGTCGCAGACGCCACCGAAACCTTTAGCGAAATTCGGCTTCCGTCCACTTTTCGCAGCGGCGGCAGCCGTCTTCGAGTTTGCGTTCCAGCTCGGCTTGTCTAGGCTCGATCACCGTATTGACCCGCCAGATGGCCTCATACACCCCGTCGTCGTTCCATGTTCAGCACCGGCGTACCTTCCTACCAGCCGTCGATGCCGTTTCGATCAACACGTGGATACGTGACGATCCTCCTCGGGGAAGGTCGGGCCTCCCAAACTCATTGATGTCATGAAGGAGCGGGGCCTCCGCTCCTCGTGTTCCGTTCCGAGCGCGCATGCTCGGGGTGATCACGTTGTTACGACGAAGACATCTCACGAAGTTACGAGTCAAGCCGCGCGCGGGAGAGGAGGTGGAAACGCCCGGTGTTCGTCGTAGAGCTGGCCGGTCTGCAGGCAGTGGTGGAGTTGGCCGAGGAGTCTGTTAAACAGGTGTCGTTGGGCTTGGTGGTTCCAGTCTCCGGCGGCGCGGCGGGCATCGTAGTGTCGGCGTGCGCCCGGCGAGTGGCGCAGCGCGGACAGCGCCCAGATCGGGGCGACCGCGGCGAGACGCCGGTTTTTGATATGCCGGTGCAGCACAATGGTTTTCTTGCCGCTGGCGCGGGTGATCGGGGCCGATCCGGCGAAGGCTTTCAACCCGCGAGCATCGGCAAACCGGCTGCGGTCATCACCGATCTCGGCCAGCACCCGGGCACCGGCGAGATTCCCCAGGCCGGGAAAACTGGTGATGATGGCGGCGTCCGGGTGTTGCTCAAAATGGGCGATCGCCGCCTCGGCCAACTCGTCGGCGGCCGTGCACGCGGCGTCGAACTGGCGCAGCAGTGCGGTCAGCTGCATCCCCATCGCGTTTTCGACCATCGGTGGTTGGTGCAGGTAGGTGTCGGCGAAGATGGCGCGCAGCCGGTCGATGTCGCGGTCGATGTTGCGTTCACGCCCGGCTTTGCGCAGCAGCCGGCGCAGCCGCGCGGGGGTCAGCGCGGCGGCCTGGACGGGGGTGGGTGCGGCGGCCAGGATGGTGCGCGCATCGGGACGGGCCAGCCCGCCGCTGGGCAGCTCGGCGAAGGCCACGATGGCGGCCGGGTAGAAGCCGTTGAGCAGGTCGCGGATCTGGTTGCCGATCTGCTGGCGGGCCCACACCGCGTCTTGTTGCGCTCGGGCCAGCACCCTAATGGTCTGGGCAAGCTCGGTGTCGGCGGGCAGCGGGCGGTGTGCGTGGCGGTCGGTACGCACGATGTTGGCCAGCAGCACCGCGTCGGTGGCATCGGATTTGGCCCCCGATACCGCATACCGGGAGGCCGCCAGCGGGTTGATCGGATAGATCACCCGGCCGGTTTCGCGCAGCGCGGCCACCCACAGCCCGTGGTCGGTTTCGATCGCCACCGGGATCGGGTGCGCAGGGTTGTCGCCGGCCTCGGCCAACAGCGTCAACAATTGTGTGAACCCGGCCGCGTCATTTCCGACCCGGCAGCGGGCCATCACGCGCCCGTTATCATCGACCACCGCGACGTCGTGATGGTCGGTGGCCCAGTCGATTCCGCAATACAACCCCAAGGTGTCATCACTCCTTTGATCGGTGGATTGTGTTGTTGCCGGTGGAGTCGTGCGGCGCCCTAATTGCAGGACTCGACGGTCCGTCATCTCACTAGCCGTCCGTGAACTCCACCACCACAGGACCTCGTTCTTTCGAAGAGCTCAAGGCTCGGGAACAACCATCGGGAAGTCAACCCCGCGGTGGACTCGGCAACGGCATACCACCACCAGATCAGGTGATCTGCCGCCAGGCGCGCCGCTCTTCGTCAAGTCGTCACACGACTGGAGAAACCAGGCATCACCTGGGCGGCAGACCTCCCGTCAGGAACGGACTGCGGTCACCTGGACCCCCAACCCATCCCTACTAACCAATTAGGAGGCCCCTTGTGAGTGAATTCTACGAAGGTCGGCAGTTTGTCGGTATGGATCTGCATCGGCGCCGTTCGGTGTTGGTGCGGATGAGCGGGACGGCGAGCATCTGGAGACGGTGCGGATCCTCAACGACCGTGACCGCTTGGCCGAAGTGATCTCGCGTGCCGGCGAGTGCCCGGAGGTGGTGCTCGAGGCGACGTACGGGTGGTACTGGGCCGTCGATGCGCTCGCCGAACTCGGTGCGACGGTGCATCTGGCGCACCCGCTGGGGTGAAGGCGTTTACGTATCGGCGGGTCAAAAACGATCAACGCGACGCCTTCGATCTGGCGGATTTGCTGCGGATGGGGCGGCTGCCGCACGCCTGGATCGCGCCGCCGGCAACGCGGGAACTACGGGAGCTGGTGCGGCACCGGGCCAAACTGGTCGCGATGCGGATCCCAATGCAAGGCCCACGTGCACGCCGTGCTGGCCAAGGGCGGGATCAGGGTGCCGATGACCGACCTGTTCGGCGTCGAGGGAAACCTGCTGTTGGACAACGTCATGATGCCCGCGCCGTATCGGGAGCGGATCGCCTCGCTGCGCCGGCTCATCGAAGCGCTGGATTTCGAGATCGACCTGTTCGGCGGGCTCGCTGGCGGTCGGCTGGCCCGCGACCCAGGCTATACCGCGATCCAGCAGATCCCCGGGATCGGGCCGGTGTTGGCCGCGGTGTTGGTCGCCGAGATCGGAGACGTGCACCGCTTCGCTGGCCCGGCCCAATTGACCTGTTGGGCCGGACTAACGCCTTCCCACCACGAATCCGACACCACGGTGCGCCGCGGCCGGATCACCAAACAAGGCTCGCGCCTGGTGCGCTGGGCGGCCATCGAATCGGTGAAAATCCTACCCAAGACCAGTCACATCGGCGCGATCCGCGAACAGGTCGCTCATCGCCGCGGCAACCCCAACATCGGCGCCGTGGCCGCCGCCCGAAGACAGCTCGAGCTGGTCTTCTACGGGCTGCGCGACCACCACGTGCGCGCCCTGCACCGCGCACCGCGCGCGGCGTGAGCACCTGGTTCACGGTCGGCGCGGATCGTGCAGGTCATGACCCCCGGATCCGGCGAGGTCGCCCCCTTTGATTGATCCCGACCGACCCGTTTCCCTGCGAACCGCTTCATGCCGCACACCGCGGCGAAGGAATGACCGGCAGCCCCCATCGCCTGCCCCGCACGGGGAAACCGGCACTGAAGACGTCAACGACCGCAT
The DNA here is from genome assembly GCF_035506235.1 of Mycobacterium sp. Classification (GTDB taxonomy): domain Bacteria; phylum Actinomycetota; class Actinomycetes; order Mycobacteriales; family Mycobacteriaceae; genus Mycobacterium. The sequence goes on along the minus strand of NZ_DATJPU010000083.1, from coordinate 19,377 downwards.
CGTTACCCAAGCCGAAAGCAGCACAAGCAATTTCGACCTCCCTGCCCTGAACAGCATGCGCCGAACGGCGCCGCCGTCAAGGCCCTACGGCCGCTACGCGGTCGGGCTCCGCCCGAGCCTTGACCCCGACGCCTACTTCGACGCGCCCAGCCAGGACAAGGAAGCTCGCAAAACGAACCAAAACACCACGCAGGTTGGTCTTGACCGGCCCCGCTCCTTCAGGAACCGGCATTAATTGTGCCCGTTTCACCTAGTGAGGGCAGCAAACGAGCGTAAGATCCGCTGGATAAATCGGGTGTACCGCGAGGGGGTCGTGCCACTCATGAGCGGTTCTATCGCGCTTCTCGTCGTGATCGGAATCGTGGCTTATTTGATCGTCCGGGCCCGAAACGCGCGGCGCGGTCGATCTGGACAAGCAAAGCGCGCGCAATCAAATTCGCTGGTGATACCGCGTAATTATACGAACAGTTTGACTCGGGCTGAAGAGGTCCGCGACTGGCTGTATGAGAGGTTCGACGCCGCTGTCGCCACGCGCGGCGTGCAGGCGGTCGGGTACAAGTCGTATCGCGAGAGTGGCGAAGTCTGGTTCAGGTTCGACTTCCGACTTCCGTCACCAGCCGTGAACCTGTCGCTTCGATCTAGTTTGGCCGTTACCATCGAGCGCTTTGACTACCATCAGTTCGAGCTCCTTCTCTCGATCGAAATTGTTCATGGCGCACGGACGCGAAGGCTCAGCGGTCTCATCCCTGAGCTCAGCGATAGCAATATCGGATCTCTCGTAGATTCGGCCTATTCGGGTGTACGGCTACCGAAATCTGTTTTCAAGCGCGTCCGAAGGTGGTCTTTCGAGGTGTGGCAACCGGGCAATGCTGTCAAGTCGGTTCGTCCTGATTGGCGGTTCCGCGTCCTGGTTGCGGCCTGCATTATCGGGTTACTTCTGACAATTGTGCAACCACTGGTCGGCCTACTGGTCGGCCTACCATTGCTTGTCGTCGCGGGTGCGATCCTTGCGGTGTACCTTGCTCGTCGAAAGACATTTATACTTAGTACTGGCAAACCGATGTATGACCCGCGTGCGGGGATACGGCTGGATTATTGGCAGGCCAACGTCGAACGCCTGGGACAGCGGCATGAGGACGTTCGTGCGGATCTATTGAAACGACTGTCATCAACCAGCGAAGAGGAGATCTCCGTCGCTCCGGAGCGAATCTGGTACGCCGGTGTCGACGGCAAAGTCGAGCGGGAACAGATCGTAGTTCGATTCCGGCGAGCAATCGGATATGTTCATATCGAGAGCTATGGCGAAGATCTGTATGTGGGATGGGACACATACGTCAACTCCGGCACTTGGGTTGAGGAGACGTTGAGCCGTGGCATCGACCGCGCAACCGGAGTATATGTTGTGGCAAATCGGGTGGTACCCGGAATTCAACGATCGAGCGAATATGACGTGGACGACGTGAACTTTCTGACTGAATGGCTTCATGCGACGATTGTTCGTACCGTGCGCCTCGAAATGGAAGAGATGAAAATCGATCAAGAGATCGATTTTACAATCCAGCGTGAGTCGCGAAACGCCGCTCTCGGAGGAGATCGGGAAACGCGCGAATCCAAGTCGCCTGCGTCGCGGTTCACATCCGGATTGCGAAGGATCGGCTAGCGGACGCGAGGACATGAGCACATGTACTTCGCACAGTACGATGTTGGCGGCACTGTGTTCAGCGTGGGGGCTGCGGCGGTTGCTCCGCGACACAACGCTCCACTCTTTGGTCCTCGCTGGATCGCAGCACTCATCGAGAGGGCCGAGTGTGACCACGCGCTGCGACTGCGGTTTCGTCCGCATGGGCTCGAAGTCACACTTCTCATAAACACACCTCATCCTACGGCGATCAATTCCTCGCTGACCACGTTGGCTGGTGGCGGCGGACCGGTTGATCGGATCAGGTTGATCTCAAACTCGCGGGACTTCGACGAACTTGTTGGCGATTCGCCGGAATACCAGGCGTGGCTCAACCACGACGGCTACTCAGTTGGCGGCCATTCGGTGGCCGCCGACTTCCGGCTTCTTCCGTTACTGGAACGCCTAATCACCGTACTAGATTCTAGACCTTATGATTTCACGTATCAGGTCAACCTGCGCAGGTATACGCCCACCGCGGACGATCGGCGCTCAGCGCGCAAGTTCAAATCGGCTCTCCGTCTCGACTCGCCGTTTCCCCAACACATGACAGATCTGCAGTCCGCGATTGCGGATCGACTGCTCGAGCCTGGGTTCGAATCGGATGAGTTTTTGGCGAGTCCGGATTCCGACACATTCGGTCTTCTCATGGCCGAGGCCGAACGGCACTTTAGCTCAACAATGGGACCATTTGGATTCACGAGCCCACCAGTGGAGACTGGTAGATTTGATGATCTATTGCTTTCCGGGCTGCATTCCTCCTCCTTTGAAGAACGTGCCGGCCTTCTTTCGCGCGCTGCTGCCCTTTGGTCCACCGAAGATGTTAGGCGGCTGTTAAGCTCTCCCGCGCCGACACCGCTAGCGCCAGCGCTGCGGCTCGACAGCGGGTCCAAGGAGCCGCCTGTCTTCTTGAGTTACAGCTCCAGCGATTTCCTGCAGGCCATGGCGACCGCACGCCACCTTGAAACGTGCGGCATCGGTTGCTGGATTGCCCCCCGCAACATCGGCGCCGGCGAGTCTTATCCGGACGCCATTATGAATGGAATCAACAACTGCAAGGTGCTTGTGGCTCTGGTGTCGGGTTCGTCGAACGTATCACCACACGTACACCGAGAAATTGAGCGGGCATTGCACCGCAACGTTGTCATAATTCCGCTCCGCATTGAAAACGTCCTGCCGACACACTCAATGGAATACCTGCTGGCAACGTGCCAGTGGATCGATGCCTTGGACCCGGAATTCGACGAGGCGCTTGACAAGTTGACGCGCAGGATAGAGCAGCTGGTTGGAGCCGGGAATTCGTAAAGGTTGCCATTGTCGTCGGGATGTCTCCCACGGGCTTGCCTCGAAATTTCATGGGCGTTCGAGCGGTCCCCTGAGGCGTGTGGCTGATGGCTGTTGATCTTGATTTCGGGGGGCCGGGTAGGCGGCGGCGCCGTGTGTCGGGTGGTGCCGCCGGGTTCCACAGGCCCGGATGCTTGGCTGCTGCAGCTCGTCGCGTTCGCCAACGACCCAGACAATTTGCTTGCGGTGTCTGCGCACGCGAACGAAGACAAAAGCGACTCGGGTCCAGGCGAGTGGTTGGCGCCAAACGAGGCGTTCGATTGCTCTCGTGATCACCTACTTGAAAGTGGCTACGAAATACCGACTTCTGATTACAACCAGTGACCGGTCAGCCGCAGTCGGGGCCCGCCAGTGAAATGTCCTCGGATCGAGATCGAGACTCTCAGTGCGCCACACGCCTCCAGATATCCCCGCCTCGCTATGCTCCCAACATGGCCGCAATGGCGTGCATGCGCTGTATGTTTCCTTGACCCCGGCCGTGAATGGGCGGATCCGTTGTTCTGATTGTGGTGGAGCCCGCAAAGCCACCGACGATAACAACGGCCGTACCATCACCCAAGACATCGGCTGGGGCTCTCCAAAGCACCACTGGCGCTAGTCACTGACCCAATCTCAATATAGCCAAGGGCCTGACTAATAAGGATCAGCTTCGACATCGATCACCCCGACGACCTGGGCATCGTGCGGGTGGCGCTCGACAGGCAGGTCACGGCAACATCGGACTTGCTCGAGCAGCTGCACCGACACGCACACCGGTTCCGAGAAAGTCCACACATGGTCGCCCGGGGCCGGGCCGGCGGTATAGGGCACGAGGTTGTCGCGTCATGTGGTCGCCAGATACGTCTAGAATCCCAGGGCCACAACACCATTCGTGCTCCCGAACTCACTCAGCGAGCCGGCGACCAGAAATTTCCCGGCGCTGCGAACAACAAAAGGGATATCACGAAAGCCCAAGTCTTGAGTGCTGCTCCGAAGACGAGGAACGGATGCACTTATTGGGTCGGCTGGCTGGCTCGTTGCACCTACGGGCGAACCGTGCTCGCACAGACCCCGGCCGATCCGAACACCCGGTTTGCGCGAGTGGCTGCGCTCCTACTCCACGCGCACCCCTGTCATGGCTTCCGAAGGGCGTGGGCGGCGTTGCGTTATGGCGAGCACCAGGTAGTGAACAAGACCCAATGGCTGTGGTGCGAGGAAGGCTTGCAGCGCCGCGCTCGCTCACACGCAACGCGCTGGCGTCCCGACCCAACCGTGTCGCAGGTGACCGCGGATGCTCCGAACATGGTGTGGCGTTGGACTTCCAATTCGATTCCACTACCGACGGGCCCGGTGGTCCGGCCCTGGCATACAGCGCCGCCGCTGTCCGCCTGCCCAGCCCTACCCGATCACGATCGCGTCATAGGCAGCGGTCATGGCGATCATCCTTTCGGCTGAGGAGCTTTTTCCTGCTCCCCGTCGATCAAGGGTGATGTACTTACAGTGGCGTTAACGACGAACAATTTCCGGGGGTGGCAATGTTCAAACGTGTCAGAGGCAGCAGTAACGGCAGGTGTTCGCTGACACCGACCAATGTCCCCGAGTAATCCGCATTGCCGGTGGCGGCTGATGGTCGAGAGAATCGTGAGCTACGACGACCTCGGACGGCGCATTGAGCGGGCTGCGGAGGATTCGTGTCATGTGCACGCGTCAACGTCCGACGGACGCACAGCCCATGGCACGTTCGTACGTCCGATTACCGATGATGAGCTTGACGCCTTTGTGCAGCGAATGGGCCTCGTACGTCGGAGGGGCCGTTCAGGGGCACGAGCCAGTAGAAGAGGTTAAGAGTCTTGGCTGAAGAGGACTTGGCTGACCGGTATGCGCAGGCACTTAACGAGCTTGACCAGCAACACTGGCAGCAGGCAGCGGAGATGCTCGCCGCGATCGAGCAGGAGCGTCCGGGTTACCGCGACGTCGCGGCGCTGCTGACGACAGTCCAACATTACTTCGCGGCGGCGAAGGCAGAAGCTCCCCAACGAGCCGCCCCACCCGCACAGCCACCGCCGACGCCGGCCAGCCAGACGACTAAACCGATGCTGATGGCGCTATGGGGAGTAGTCGTCGGCTTCGGTGTGATCGCAACCATCCTGGTCCTGGTGTTCGCCAACCGCGACAGCGGCACCGGCTCGGTCACCACGCCCAACACCGGCTCCACGCCCAACACCGGGCCGTTCACCGGAAGGTTCACCGCCGACTTCGGCCCCGAGACCATGCTGTCGGGACAACCGTGGAAAGGTGCTACGCCGGCAAAGCCGGCAACAGCGACCTGGGAACTGCGCTCGATGTGCCGGCCCAGCGGGTGTGCGGCCACGGCATCGGCCCGCGGACAGGTCACCTATAACACGAACTGGGTGTTCGACGACGTCGGTGGCCATTGGCTGGCGGTCGCCGTGTCGCCGGGCAAATGCAAGGACCGCGAAACCGAAAGCTGGGAGGTGATCACGCTGCAACCGCACCCCGACGGCACCCTGTCCGGCGAGTGGACAGTGACCGACCCTGCTGGGTGCTCCGACAAGCGAACCGTCACGTTCACCAGGACCGGAGACGCTGACATCGATAGCCTTCCCGACCCGGCCATCCAGCCGCCGCGGGTGGTGTCACCGGCAGAGGCGCTGCACGGCCGCTACCACAGCACGAAAAGCTTCGTAAGCGGTGTTACGTACGAGGCCGACTTCGGTGTGCGAACGGACTGCCTTCGTAACGGGGAACGCTGCACGAGCTTCTTTTACAACCCCGATAAGGGATATGAGGCATTACTCTTCGAGAACGGAAGCTGGACCCGCAACGAGGAGTGGGACGGCGACTGCCCCGCCGGGGGCACGTCCCATGTCAAGGTGACCGCGCAATACCCGCTTCCGCAGCCGCCCCAGGATCCCATCACGCTGCTCACCGGACACGGACACCAAGAAGAAACGGGTGCCTGCACGAGCAGCGACTTTGACCAAAACTACGCGCGCACAGGCGACTAGGACGCTCCTGAACAACTTGGTCGTGTGGTGGTGTAGAGGCCGGTGTGCTGGGAGTTGCTCACCGACGACGGTGCACCGTCGCCGAGCGAATACGACCCGGTGCGGAATCGTCACCGCGACCCGCGAGCTGGTCTCACTCGGCGATCCGCGCCATCCTTGACAACCCGACGTATCGGGGTGTCCGCGTCTGGGGCAGGCAGCAGAAATACGAGTCCTCGTCGACCCTGACGACGTCGCTGCCAGGCATGAGAAGCGCATGCGGTGGTGCGACCAGGCAGAGTGGATCACACCGGCGCGCCGCACCCACGAAGCGCTCGTCACCGACGATCTCGCCGACGCGGTCCCCCTTCGCATGCAAGCGCGGCGTGGCCCTGATCTGGTCTGCAGCAGAGAATCGAGCACGCCGTACGCGCTGCGCGGGATGTTGTACTGCGGCGCGTGCGGACGGCGGATGCAGGGCGCCCCTCGCGTCGGAAAGCGCGCGACCCGCATCCTTTACCGCTGCGAGCTGGGCAAGTCACGTTCTGTGCCCGCCGAACTGACCGATCACCCGCCTACGGTCTACCTGCGCGAGGACGCGGTGACACTTCGACTCGACGAATGGATTGCCAGCCTGGCCGACCCAGAAGACTTGGCGCGCGAACAGGATCGGACCTGGCGGCCACCGCTCGATACGCCGCTCTGCAGCGCCAGCTCAGCGACGCCAACCGCAAGGTTGCCGCCCTCATCGCGGCAGTGGAGTCTGGCGTGGCCGTCGCGGACCTCACCGCCGCACTGCGAAGACACGCCGCCGAACGCGACGAGCTGAAGGCCCCGTCTTGAGCGAGTCGAGCGACCCCGCGCCATGTCCGCCGCGCAAATCAGCGAGTTGGCCAAAGAGCTGGGTGGGCTGTCCACCGTGCTTAGCGACGCCACCGCGGCGGAACGCGCCGAGGTGTACCCGAGCCTCGACCTGCGTCTTGACTACGAGCCGCACCAGCGGCGAGTGAAGGCGACCGCTGACTTTAGTCGTGTCGCCAGACATGTCCGAGGGGGTGTCCGAGGGGGGACTTGCCCACCTACGACACGGGTTGTGATCCTGCAATTGAGGCGGTGAACGCATCGCACGCTGGCGCCGGCCGGTGATGCTGCGTTCGACCATGCCGCCGAGGCATTCGCGGGTGTGCTCGTCATGATCGACACGTGCATCTCGCCTGCGGCTACGCGAATGGCCGCGGTGACTTCTGCTCGCCGAGATCTGCCTTCACGGGGCGTGAGCCGTCCTCGCAGTGCACGCAGTCCGCGGCTGTTATGTCGTTTGCTTGCGAACACGACCAGCACGTCCACACCTTCGCCGTGGCATCGACCGGGCCCTGGTATCCCGCGGCGAGTTGTACCCGGAGGTCGTCGTCGTTCAGGAAGCGGCGGAGGAGCGACTCGGTCTTGTCTGATGTGCCACCGAACTTGGTCAGATACTCCGCCGTGGCTGCCCGCGTACCCACGTCGGCGTCAGCGAGGCGCTCTGCCACATCGAGTGGATCCGTTGCGAGATGGCAGGCCGCGAAGACTGCCCACCGTTGCGAGTGCGGGTGCATCGTTGCGACGTCGGCGATGAGCATCGCAGACAACTCGTCGTCGGTCGCCTTCATCGACACGAAGAAGGCGAGTATGCCGAGCCACCCACACGGTGACGTCAATGCCGCGCGCAGCGTGGTGCGCTGCTCGGCGTCGATGACCGCTAGCGACTTCATCCGCGGCGTGTTCGAGTGGTTCTGATAGGCGAGGGTTTGGAGGCGGCGAAGCCCTTCCTCGCCGCCGTCGGCAGCACGCGCCACCTGTGCGGCGAGAGTGTCCGCGTCGAGATCATTCACGTCGCAGTAGAGTCGGGCGAGTCGTACCAACGTGGACCGGCCCGGTTCCGCGCTGAGATGCCTGAGTTCTACCGCTGGCGCCTTTCCCACGTCCATCAACTGGTAGAGCGCGAAGAACTCGCGACACCACCATGCGGTCCCGGCCGAGATCTGTCCGGGCACACCAACATCGACCAGCGCGATCGGAAGTGCGGACGGCTTGTCGAGAATGGCTGGTCGCCTCCACCTTTCGACGAGCTTCTCGGTCAATGTGTACGACAAGCCGCGCCGGACTATTTCCTCTTCGATCGCGCTCACGAACCGATCCGGAATCCACAACGTGAACTCGGCCATGCCGTCCACGATGTCTTGTGGAAGTTCATCGAGTATCCGTATGGCGCGCAGTACCGCGTCTGGTCGCCCGGACAGCATCGGTTCGGTCGGTCGGATACTGAACGTGTTGCGCTTGGTCTCGACCAGGCGATCGGTGTCGCTTGGCAGCGGCAATGCCAGCAGCGCCGCCACGTGATCACGTTCTTCGGCGTTCAAGGGCCGGCCGTCATGGGTGGCATCAGTGGTGGCGGCCAGCACCGCGGCCGTCGCGCTACGTTCGGGATCGCGCGAGACACGTGCGATCAGCTTGTCACGTTCTGCACGCAGTCGCGGGGGCAGAGGCAGCATGGCCGCACGTCGGACGAACGGCCAAGCGCGTCCGTCCTTCTTGTCCTGCGCATCCTGCGACCAGAACAGCTCGGACTCACCGGGTACCGGGCCCTGCGGAAACCAGTCCGCAGCATCGTCCGCCCGCTCGACGAGCGTGTTCAGCATCGCTTCGATGCACGTCTCGCCGAGCTGAATCCTCTCGGCGGCGTCGCAAAGCCACTCGACGAGCACACGTCGAACGTCGATGTCGGTCGCCAAGGCTAGTGCGAGATCGGCGACGGCCTCATCCTTGATCGCCGCGAGAACGAAGCTGTCGGAACGCGTTTCGTCGGCAAGTACCTGCTCGATCCACGAGGTCTGCTCCGAACCGGACGCGTCGATCATCCACACGGCGTCAGCGAGGTCGGCGAACACCCGGCTACGAGGGGTGAGGATACCGTCGCCGTCCTCGATGAACACCGCGATGATCGTGTCCCAAAAGTCGACGACCTCGTCGGCGAGGGCCTTGGCCTCGCGTTCGGGTTTGCCCCAGGATTCGCGCAGCTTCGCCGCTACCCGTGATGTCGCCTCGCTCCGCGTTGCGGTGCCGGTTTCGGCGGCGAGGTGCCCGATGGCGACGTACCCGTCCCACAACAGATGTGGTTCGATCCTCGTCGAATCGAGGCCGCGGTTAGCCTCCCAGCGCGACAAGGCCTCCTTGATCACCCGCTCCAGCAGATCGGCGACGGAGCCGTCCAGGTTCGCGTCTCGGCCCAGTCCGACCAACACGGCGACCAGGTTGCCCAGCAGTGGCACGCTGGTGATCGCGGGCTGTTCGGCCTGGATCCGTTTCAATCGCTGCTCGCGTCGTGCCCGCTCACCAGGGCTCAGCGCGAGCTGCTTCATCGCCGCGCGCAGGGCCTGGGACTGCACTTCGTGCGCGCGGGTCGGCGCCAGAAGGTGCATCACTTGGCACTCGACTTTGCGCGCCGACCGCAGGGCACTCGCGCGGGTGGTCAGCAAGACTCCGACGTCCGGGCTGAACTGCTGCTTGAGCTGTACCAGTCCATCGACCACGGCACTCGCGCGGGTGCGACACTCGTCGAGTCCATCGCAGATCAGCAGGGCGAATCCTGAGGTGAGTTCGCGACGGGCGATGTCGGCCATGACCGTGCGGTGTTGCTCGGGTACCTGAGCGACGGCTTCGGTGACGAGGAGGTCCAGTGTGACATCATTGAGGTCGCCGACCGCCCCGCGTATCCGGGAAAGCCTGACCACGATCGGCAAGGGCGCATCGCCGCGGCTGGCGAAGTGGGCGGCGAGCTGGCGCACTGCCGTCGTCTTTCCCGCGCCGGGGTGGCCGACCACGACGAGATTTTGGTACCGGCGTACCGCGTCGGGCAGCCCGTGCCCAGACGACGCGTCCGGATTGGACGACACGACGACGGTGGACAGCAGATCGGGCACGGTCAGCGGGGCCAACGCATCGGAGAGCAGTGAAAAGTCGACGACGTTCATCCCCCGGGTCAGGACCTCCCGGTAGCAGCGTTCGGCGTCGCGTTCGGCGGTCAGGCGGCGGGCCGCGGAGCCCGAGGCGCTGCCGACGAGCGGGATTCGCGCATCGTCGAGTCGCTTCCACCAGTCCCGCAGGGTGCTGCGCGTCGCGATCCCGGCATCAGAATGGAGGCCCGCGACCAGGACGTCGAGCGCGCCACCACCGTACGACGCCTCGACAACGACACCGTCGAGCATCTCCGCGCACAGTTGGTAGCCCGGATCGAACCTGGAGTCGGCCGACGCGTGCCAGGCATGGCCGACGGCACACAGCTCGTCGAAGCGTGCGCTCGTAGCGCTCAACCCCGCCGCGTCGGCCAGCGCGGCGATCGCATCCTTCTCGGGCGCCGTGAGCACACCTCCGGCGCGGCGCTTCCGCAGGGCAGACGGGAGCGCCGCAACCTCGCCCTTGGCCTCGGCGCTGACGATGACGAGCCGATCGCCGTCGTGGAGCCGTTCGAGCATCGCCGTCCATTGCTCGACGGCAGACTTGAACGTCTTGCCCTTGCCGTAGGTTCGCTTGGCTTGAAGGTACAGGCAGGTTCCGTCGGACAGTTCGCATCGGATGTCGTCGATGGCGTCGAGAGTCTCGAAGGCGATGGCCTCCGGATACGGTCCGGAGTCGGGCATTTCGAGCGCGGCGATGGCTTTGGCCCGCAAGCCGTGGGTGGCCAAGATCGCGCCGACGCCGCGTCGGTAGACGCTGCCGGCCTCGTTCCCTTGCCCCCCACGGGGTGCAGTCTTACCCTTGCCGGCTACCGGCACTTCACCTCACCAACTGGTGCGCCACGCTGGCCACGATGTCCAGGCCTTGAAGAATGCTAATCGACGCGGTCCGAGTGCCGCTCGGACGCTATTGGTCAGCCGCCGCACTCGGCGTCGGTAGCTTCTCGATGCAACTGCGCGCCGACAGCAGACTACCGCTCCGTCTCGTCCTGGATTCACCGCGCTGTCGAGCACGAACTCCGCCACTCCGCGTAGACGTCGAACCCGTGACGAGCGGATCATGAGTCGCTGAGACTATGTCTTTAGCAAACCCGCCACCTGCGGCCGGCGTGCCGGTGTCGAATATCCTCGCAGCGTGGCTGATCGTCGGCACGAAGGTGCGAGCCGTCCACCGCGTGTCTATGGGGGGCGCTGGGAAGTCGTTCGCCAACTCGGCCGAGGCGGTCAAGGCACCGCGTACCTGGTTCGCGATCTGACGACTGACGACGGCGAAGACCAATATGTTCTGAAGACGCTCAGGCACAACAGGCGGGAGCCACGGGATCGGCGCGCTAAGAGGCTCGAACGCTTTGAGCGTGAGATCGCCGCTTTGAATCGCCTAGACTTGTCATCGAATATTCCGTCGCTGATCGACTCGCGCGTCAGTCCACAAGGATCATATTTTGTAACGCCGTACGCCGGTGAGAATCTAGAGCTGCTGTCCGATCTTGTCGAGCCGCAGGCAATTATGCAACGTTTTCGGGGCCTGGTCGATGCGGCAAAGTTCGCGAACGACCGAGGAGTCGTGCACCGCGACATCAAGCCGAACAACGCGACCGTAAGAGGCACGGCACACCGTGTCTGGTCGATTTTGGTATATGCATGTACGACAATGAAGCAGGACTGACCGACACAATGGAGGGATTCGGTAACAGATACTTCGCCGCGCCAGAATGCGACGCAGGGAATCCGGAACTCATTGGTCCACCTGCCGATATCTACAGCCTCGGGAAGGTTCTCCATTGGATGGCCACCCGTCGAGGGAGGATGGGACGAGAGGATTTCGGCGAAGAGGCGTTTGTATTTGCGGATCAATTTGCGCGCCAATACTTTTCAGTCCTGATCAAGCATACCGTTCGCGAAGACCCACAGTCTCGTTGGAGCGCGACAGAGCTGCTCGATTACATCGACTGGGTACTGGCGAAGTTGGCCGAGCATAATACCGTGAGGCAGGCGGGCCTGATGATCCTGGTCGATAACTTCGGGCCGAATGATGCCTGTTATGAGAGCGGTTCACGCAAAGCCGCAACGGGGTGGGGCGATCCGCCCGCCGATTATGACATCGCCCATTCCTTCTTCGTCAGCGAAGCCGTTCTGCTCGACCGGCTCGATATTCGTCTGGCGCGCATGAGCGGGTCCGGTGAAGTAGAGATCACCCTGATCAGGGGGAGTGATGCAGTTCCCTCCGAAGACCTCGCAGATATAGTCGAGCAATGGCATCAAAATCTTACGGCTCCCCGAAGTGCACTGGAAGTGTTGAAGCTGACATCCCGCTTTGGCAAAACTCTTGGGCCACAAGATGTTTACTGGGTGAAAGTCTGCGCATGCGGCGACAGCAGCTTCATTGAATGGATGTGCGGAGCCTTTGAACTCGTACCGCAGCTTTCGCGGTTTGCAACACGCACCCGACCTAACGAGTGGGAGCCGCGCACATCGCAAAGCGGCCCACAATTCGCATTTCGCGTCGTGGCGCGGCCCTCGTAGCAGACCGTGAACCGCGCGGGTTCACCCGCACTGTGGTCGCCATTACGACACCGGCAGATTCGAGATCGCCAAGACGGCGGGCGGGTGATTCTTGCCCGTACTCGGCGCTGTTGCATCCGCACCGGCACGGGAGTCCCTGCGCGCCAGTCCATCCGGTCAACACACTGACAACCACTCCCGACCGGCGCCCAACATGAGCACGAGCACAGGACCACCCCAGGGGGGAGAACCCAGTCGGGGCAGGGGTGGTTCTCATGGCCGAAACAGCTATTTCCTGTCTGTACGCCTTCAGGGTATGTGCGCTTTTCGGATCAGCCGTCTGAACGCAGGTCGGTATAGACCTTCCGTGCGTAGAAGTCGAGGATCTGTTCCGCCAGTCAGCATTGCCGTAGATCAGTTCGTACACCTCGCGGTTACGTTCCTCATTTTCCAGCACGGTCTGTTTGAAACCTCGGGTGAACTCCAGCAAGAACGCCTCAAATGCGTTGTTGCGTGCGACTTGGCGGAGCTCCTGGTCGGCGAGCCAGGTCTTCTCGAACTGATCAAAGACAAGCTGATCGCGGTCATCGAGGTCGAGCCCGAATCGCTGGTTGATCTGATCGACGACTGCTGACAATCGATCCACAGCCGAGGCGGAGTGTCCACCTTGCCCTCCTCCGGGAAAAGCAGTACCCGGGCTCACCCGTCCGCCCTCTATGTCAATCGACCCAGAACTTGTCTCGTCGATACGTAGGTGGGTCAGGACGAGTTCGTCGCCAAGTTGCAGACTGCCGTCAGCGTCTGCTGGTAGAACGTGCAAAAGGGCCCGGCAGAACACGTAGAGCTCTTCCAGAGCGACCTCTGGTTCGGGCGTGACCTGAGACATGAACGCATACAGCCTTACGTACGCGGCGGTGTGCACACGTGGCGCTGGTGGCCCAGATCGCCCACCGCCTCGGGCGACCTCGACCACCAGCTCATCCTCCCAACCGCTGGGTGCGCCTTCACCGTCGCGATCCGCCCTGCCACCGCATCGGCATCCGAGCCGGCTCCCCCTGGAATACATCGGCGTCATCGCCGACACCGTCCAGCACCTCACCGAGCCGACCTCACCAACGGCAACCAAGAGCTGCTTCGCTCGGCCGCGAACCTGCTCAGCCCTCCTTGATAAGCCAGCGCCGGCCACCGAGCGATCGGCGCCGGGCATGCCGGATCCCGCCGATATCGAGACCGGTCGCTTACGAGTGCGCCAGCATGCATTGTCCCCGCCACAGGCAGCATCGTTCCTAAACCCGGTGTTAACACCGTGATGCCGTCCATCCAGACCCCGCCACCAACCACACTTCCGTGGCCCTACCGGCGATTGGGCTGCGACACCGACCAGCGATACCTATGCGCTTAAGGTGCTAACGGTGCGCGACGACGCGTGCCTGTTATCTTGAGCCCTCACGGGCGGCCGAAAGTTACGTTAGGTCGACTGCCTTGAACCCATTCTCGCAGGGTGAGGGGTACGTCGTCCGATAGCCGAAGCGCTGTTGCCACCTTTGGTTCTTCCAGAGCAGCGTCTCGTCCGAGCGATAGTTGAAAATGATCTCAGGAGAATCGCCCCCATGCTTGATCACGCGCGCCATCGCCGTGGCATTCGGGTGGCCGAAGTAGGACCCGTTTGTCGAAACCAGGTACCGGGGGCAAGCAACGAGGTCGAGCAGCTCCGAGGAGACGTTGTACTCGCTCCCGTGATGCGGCAGTTTGAGTGCGTCGACCCGCAGCCGCCCCCCCTCAGCGGCTGCTAACGGCCGCAGCGATTCGATCAGGCGATCCGTATGTGCATCAGCCGCGAGCAGGATGCATCGCCCCCCGTATCTGGCCAAGAAGGCGATGCTAGTCCCGTTGGCCTCGGCCCGATCCGGACGGAACGGCTGGCTGGCGAGTTCGTCGATGTTGACGCGGCCAAAGCGCTCGAGTCCCTCGGGGGGTGACGGCCGTCGCGCCGCGATGCCCTGGATGAGCCCGGCTTTCCGGCATTCCTTGTCCCATACGGGGATCAGGGCCTCGAGCTTGTCCCGGTCAGGCGACACCAGGGTGATCTCTAGCCCGCCTTCAAGGGTGATCGGCTTGCCGGGTCGAAGTTCGACGGACTTGCCCTGGAAAGCCTTGTTCCACAGATCCGGCCGACGTCTCAACGCTGCCGTGAGCCGCTCGCCTTGGACTGCGCCGAAGGCCTCTGTCTCGGGGTCGCGGAGGTGGTCGTAGCTGTTGAACCAAACATCTCGGAACTGGAGTGGTGACGCGGGATCCTCCAGCATCGCCACGGACCCTTCAATGTGGTCTCGGTCGACGTGCGACACGATCAGCAGCTCGAAGATGCGCTGGCTATCGGGTACGTGCGAGAACCGGTCTCGGACGGCCCGGTAGGTGGCCGCTCTTCCGCCATCTACGAGGATTCGCCGCGGTTCGTCGGCGTCTCCGTAGGTCAGAACAATGCAATCGCCTTCCCGAGCCGGCAGCATCTCGACACGAAAAATGTCGGTCATGCGAGGGGAAGTCGAACGATAGTAAAAGGCTCCTGCAGATTGGTCCGCCACGCCACCCGATGCACGTTCTCCAGCATCGTGGCTGCATCCCGGTCATGGGGGGCGAACAGGGTCAGACCATCGATGAGCCACTGGAGGCCGACCGAGTAGAAGGGCAGACCTCGGCGGTAGGCAGTGAACAGTGCGTCGCGTGCCTCGTCCAGATCTTTGGATGTTTCCCGATGCCGCAGCTTGAGCCAGCCGTGCTGGATGGCGCCGTCGGGGAGCCACTCGAACCACTTCATGAGGTTGTGAATCCAGAGATGCCATTCCTTCTTTTCGCTGCTGCGTTCAGTGCCGAGCAGGACGTAACCTCCCCCGGCCGCTCCCAGAGGGTTCGACAGCTTCTCGAATAGCATTACCCTTGCCGGGTCAAACAGCCGCTCGGCTGTGGGTAAGGCCCCCTGCGTCATGTAGCCGAGCGCGGATCCGATGAGGCGGTCACGGATCGTCACGGTGATCGCGGGATCCTCCGCAGCAGTTCGCTTGCGGACCAGGATCTGTACAGGGACCTGATTTCGCGTGGTCAGATCGGTCCAGGGAACCGGGATGCACACGAGGTGGATAGCTCCCGCAACCTCCACGATGAGATAGCGGCGTGGCGTCGGCGGCCCGCCAGGGCTGGTGGGAAGTTGCCACAGATGCCAGGGTCCGTCCCCTGTTGCCTGATATAGCGTTGCCTGTCCGTCGGACTGGAAGGGAATCATCGATAACGGAGGCTGAATTGACAGCTGCTGGACCGCTTCCCCGTGAAGACCGGACAGTAGAGGGAGCAGCCTCCACGCATATTCGCCACCTAACGGTTCGTCTCCCCGCAGCGGCGGCGCAGGATCTGCCACCCAATGGACGTCCGGCTCCAACCATGCGAAGGGACCCTCTGTCGGCGAATACTGCTCGATCCGTTCGACGTTGCCCATGAACTGCTGCCAGCTCAACCACTCGTGCGGCGACTCGTCGGCCCGAAGCTCGAGCGTCGAGTCCTTGTTATCGGCGATCTCCACCTCATCGGAGACGAGATCGCCCGACGGGAGGCTAGCCTCGACGAGGTATCGCCCCGGGTCGAGGTCCACAGCTAGCGGGGGCGATGCCCCGGAGGGGATCACCACCTCCCGAGTGTTGCTGCTTTTTCCGACAGAACTGACCGGAGTCAGAGCACGGATGGTAGCCACCGCAGCATGGTCGACGGAATCGCTCATCAGGTATTTGTCGAGGCGAAGATATAGGCGGCCGGTCATCGCAGTACCAAGGGAACCTTGCGGTAGGGCGGCGACACATACCATCTTTTCGTGACTCTTGAGTATTTGCCGCCCGGGAAGTCGGCGATGAATTCGTAGTCGCCCGGTAAGAGGACCACTTCCCAATCTCCCGGTGCCGGAGCCCGGTTCGCTCCAACCACGCCCTGGGAAACGCAGGAGAAAGCTGCGATGTCGTTAGCCTCTGCGGGGCGGCACCCCACGAAGACGACCGCCTCGGGCTCACGGTCGAGGTGGTGGAAGAAGAATGTGGTCATGTTATTCGTGGCGGGTAGCTGAAGAACTCGGCGGCCTCCCGCGTCCAAGGCGCGCGCCATAAAGAAGTCAATCGCTTTCTGGAGGCCGGTGGTGCTGACTCGCCAGTCTCCTTCGTCATTGTCGCTCCCGGCGCCCTTGAGTCCTCGGAGGAGAGCGTCGGTGAATGGGCTGGGACGATGGGGCCAACCGTACGCGTCCTGGCCCAACACGGTGGAGTAGTACACCGGGGCCAGTCGAGGAGGAGGGGCCGGAACAGGAAGGTTGAAGATGTCAGGCGCGAAGATCGGCGCGCCCATGTATCCGTTCGCCCCGATGGCCGTTTCAGAGTTCGCCCGGCACGCATCGATGAAAAAGCATTGCTCTCGCGCGGGGACCGCCTCCAAGCCGAGCCAGAAGTTGCTGAAGTCAATCGCGGCATTCAACGGGTCGTGGGGATTCGCCCCGAAGTCCGCCAACAGCAGCGCCGCCTTAGCCCCGTTCCCAAGGCCGTGCCCGCAGAAGTAGAAGAGGAGGCGGTCGTCAGCGCTCTGGGCTCGTGCTCCCCACTCGCTAAGTGCCTGCCTGGCATTAGCCATGGTGGCGGCCTCGACGGCGTGATCCTCGCCGGTTCTTGGGTTGCGAAAGGGCTGTGGATCGGGTTCGGACAGCAGTAGGGCAACCGTTGCTAGGGGCTTGCTGGGATCGTGCAGTTCCTCGATCAGCCAGGAGGCGACGGCTCGGGCCGAAGGTGCTGGGGAACTGAGCTGCCCCATCCCCTCATTTCTCTCGGTTGTTTGGCCTTTGCCCCCTATCAAGTGGGGATAGGCCGAGACGCCTATCACCATGGCATGGACAGCAGGTCCTTGCGCATCGACGGAATGAACGAGAAAGCGATTCATGACGCCAGGCCCATCCTCGGATACAGGTGATCTCCAGCAGAGCACAACCTTGCTGCCCCAACGCAGCCAGACTGTCGAGCAATAGTCAAGACTTAATAGTTTCGTGGGACACCGGGCGATTCATTGTCAAGACCAGGGGCTGGACCCCCTTCCACAGGCTGGAGCCCCCGGTGTCTTGCCATCCTTTCGAGTGAGTGGCCGGCCGTGGTCTGCCGGCGGAATGCCTGACTGATACCAGGGTCGGCCAGACCTGCCGGGAGAACGGCGCGGCCGGCGTGTCGTGACCGGCCGCTCCTCGGAAGTGGGTTGGGGTGGGAGTCGTGGTTCGAGCCCGCCTGCACGATCGACACCTTATCGACGGGGAGCCATTGAGCTCTAACGGACAAGACCGGGGTCGTGCAGGTTGCTGGGATCGCGAACGGCTCAATCGGAGGTCAGGCCATCAGAGCCTCGCTATTAGGGCGCCGCGCGTTCTCTTCAAAGGGTCACGCACCCAACAGTATTCGCCGAGCCGAGGAGGAGCATTGCCTATTGCTACGTGTGGGATCGATTGGGCCCAAGACCATCACGACGTCGCGATCGTCGATACCGACGGCCAGTTGCTGGCCAAGCGGCGCATCCCCGAATCGATCGCGGGATTCACCGAACTGACCGCCATGCTGGCCGAGGCCGGCGACAACTCCAGTGATCCGATCCCGGTCGCGATCGAAACTCCGCGCGGCCTGCTGGTGGCGGTGTTGCGGGCCAGCGGTCGACCCGTCTACCCGATCAACCCGATGTCGGTGGCCCGCTATCGGGAACGCACTTCGATGTCGGGCAAGAAATCCGACCACGGTGATGCCGTCACGCTGGCCAACATCTTGCGTACCGACGCCGACCAGCATCGCCGTTTAGCGGCTGACACCGAACTGGCGCAATCGATCACGGTGCTGGCCCGGGCCCATCAGGACGCCACCTGGCGGCGCACCCGAGCCTCAAACGAGCTGCGGTCGCTGCTGCGTGAATACTTTCCCGGATTCCTGCACACCTTCGCCGATCGCCCCGGCGCAATCAGCTCCGCGGAGGCCCGAGCGGTGCTGGCCATTGCCCCGACCCCGGCCAAGGCGGCGCGGCTGACCAAACCGCAGATCGTCGCCGCACTGCGCCGCGCTGGTCGCCATCGCGGCATGACCTCGCTGGCCGCCACGATCCAACAGCGACTACGGACACCGCAGCTCCGCCACCCCACCCTGGTCGAAGATGCCTTCGGTATCCAGGCCCTCGCCGTGCTGGCGACCCTGGACGCCGAGTACGACAGCGTGGACCGGCTGGGCGAAGCGACCGCCGCAGCCTGCAACGAGGACCCCGATCATCAGATCATCACCTCCTTCATCGGGCTGGCCGATCTCACCGGCGCCCGGCTGCTCGCCGAAATCGGCGACGACCGAACACGATTCGCTGACGCGCGAGCGTTGAAGGTGTTCGCCGGATCCGCACCGGTGACCAAAGCCTCCGGGCGCAGCATCCGCATCACCCACCGCCATGTGAAGTACAACCGCCTTGCTGCAGTCGGATTCGTCTGGGCGTTCGTCGCGTCCGGCTGCCAGGGACCCACCCGCGCTCACTACCTGGCCCGTCGCGACCACGGCGACCGCCACCCCGCGGCACTGCGCCACCTCTACAACCGCATGCTCGGCCAGCTCTACCACTGCCTGCAAACGGCCAAACCTACGACTCGATCAAGGCCTACGGACCACCCCCACGCCTCCCGAACAAGCCGCCGCTTGACTCTTAACAAGTCGGCATGACCCTGCGGGCCACCCATGGAGCAATGAAATGCTGTCGGTGGCCCGTCGGGCGCGGTCGCCGTCTCGATACTGGAACGCCCTGAGTCCGAAACAAGTCTGGTGCAGGGTCCGCGGGACCCGGGATT
>NZ_DATJPU010000082.1:0-4567 GCF_035506235.1 Mycobacterium sp. | reverse complement strand
GTACCGGACAACTCCCGGTCGACAGCTCCGACCTACTGACGCCCCATCCGGTTCTGCACCTGCACCCGACTGAATTCCAATACCGCGGCGACGCCGATCCCACTGCACCCGGTGGAATGGCCGAAATCTATCGAGCCCTCGTCGCCGATCACGCACGACTCGACCAAATCGTGGCCGATGTCCTGACCGCCGCCGAAACCGGCGCCAACATCCTGGTGCTCACCACATGGGTCGATCACCTCAACGCGATCACCGACCGGCTACGGACCGCAGGAAAGACCATCACCGTCCTCAGCGGCGGCATGAAGGCTCGTGAACGCCGCCAAATCGCCGACCAACTTGCCAACCACACGCCCGACTCTGATCCACTCCTGGTCGTCGGCACCAGCTCGTTCATCGGGGAAGGCTTCGACTGCCCAGCCCTTGACACACTGTTCTTGGCCGCGCCGATCACCTTCAAGAACCGGCTCGTCCAATACATCGGCCGCGTCACCCGGCCCTACCACTCAAAGACAACCGCGACCGTGCACGACTACCACGACGAGCGCACCCCTGTTATCGCCTCATCGCTGAAGAAACGAGCTCCCGGCTACATCAAGATGGGCTTCCCCGATCCGCGCAAGATGATCCGATAGAACTGCGCGCCACCCCACTTGACCCCCAGTCAATCCGACAGTGTGAACTACTGTTCCACTGCGTCCAATACGTCCAGGTCAGACCCATGTGATGGTCGGGTCTGTGCTGTCTTGTCCACCCTGTTCGCGCCTGTCTTGGGACACTCTTGGGCCACTGCGCTTGCCTCCTCCCCCATAGCGTCGCGCCCCCTCGCCTGCACCGAGCCGACGATCCCTTTTTGAAACTCATCGCAAACAGCCGCAGGTCACCCAGGGCCGCAGCTGTGTTTCGATTGTTTCGATCACAACTGACTCGTGATAGGATGCGACTATGCCTACCGCCGCTGCCCCGCTCGCCCGCCAAGTCGAGGCACGGGCTCAACGCGATTCCGGATTCGCACGGGTGCTCGATGCCCTTCTTGCCGCGCCGATGGTGCCGCAGGGAACGCTGGAACGCTTTGCCGCCTCCACGCTAAACGACCAGCGCCGCGCCGCCCTCGTGCGGGACTTCGTCAAGGGCGCCATGCCAACACCGAAAGCCCAAGCACTGCTGGGACTCCGGTCGCCGCAGGCGGTCCACCGGCTCCGCACGCGCGGCAAGCTCCTCGGGGCCGCCGTCGGCAATCAGACCTGGTTCCCAGCTTGGCAGTTCGACGACGACCGGCTACGGCCAGACCTGCCACAGATTCTCGAATTACTCGCACGGTTCACCTCCGATCCGTTGTCCGCCGATCGCATCATGCGCATCACGCACGACGAGTTGGGCGGCCTGTCGATCGCCGAAGCGCTGCGTCACACCAAGACCGCAGACACCGCATGGCGGATGCTCGCCGCCGTCGGTGCCTGAGTTTCCCGCCGGCTACCGGACACCCCTACCCGACGCTCGCCCCGTCGGCCTTCGCCGCCGACACGTCACCGTCGGCACCGAGATCTGGCGGGTCGACGCGACTCAACCCGCGGTGTGGACGTGGAAGGGCTTCCCCGACCCCCGCTACCGCTTCGACCCCGCGTCGGGCGCATTCCGGACGCGATACGGGGGCAGCAAGCTCGTCGGCGCGTTCCGCGAGCGATACCGGGCGACCGGACTCGTGATTCCCACCGACCACGCCACCCACCACCTGGTCCGGCTCGTCGCCGCTCGATACCTACGCGTACTCGACCTGCGCACCGAGCGGAATCTCGATGTCCTCGGCGTCGATGACCAGATCAGCACCGGCCAGCACGCGCAGGTATGGGACACCTGCCACCGGCTCGCCGATGCCGCCAGGCGATGGTGGGACCAGCTCGATGCCATCGTGTACCGGTCACGCACCACCCCCACGACCTCAACCAACTTCGCCTTCTTCGCCAACAACGCGTTCGCCATCGAGTCGTGGCCACTCGCCGATCGCACCGACATCCTCACTGATCTCGTGCTGCGCAACGGTTTCACCATTGGCTGGGAGATCGGAGGCGCGTAACAGCCAGACTCGACGCGCCTACTGGCACGCCCATCACCGCCATGAACGCCGTCACGACTTAGGTCGAAGAGCGCTATAGGTACGGCTGCGCACGACGCTGTGGGCAGTTCGGAGTTTGAGACCTCACATGGACGATCAGGCTGCGTGACGGTTCGTACCCCCAGCCCGGCAAATAACTGGAAACGCAGTTCCGCTGGGCGCGACCAAAATTGAGCTGCGATCTCCCATCTCTGGCGACTGAAATACACAGCCGGTTACCCACGCGTAAAGCTACAACCACCAGTAGCTTGAGCCATAAGCCCGACCGTGCGCGCGGCCGGATCCGGGGCCAATGGCCTCCTAGTCCCCTCAACCCACCCCTCGCTGTCTCACGAGAAGGGAACGCGTGTGACCTCACTTGATACCCGGCCCAACGGTGCCGCGATAGCCGCGCACGCGGGTGTTCGGCTCTCATCCAGTCGATGACGCAGCAGGACCAGCCGCCGCCGCGCCGGCGAACCGTGTGCACCCGGTGGCTCAGACGCTATGGAACTGCGGGTCTCCCTCAAACTTCTGGACGAAGTCCATCTGTCTTCACAGTGATCGAGCTGCGCTGACTCAACTTGCCAATGCGCAAACGAAGCCATTGCTTGATACATTGCCTTGGGACATTCTTGGCCCACTGGCAGTCGAATGGCGAGAGGCTGCGGTCTCTCCTCGGTCCGAAAACCAGATCTAACCTGCATGTTCTCTGGTCGGGCTGACAGGATTTGAACCTGCGACCACTTGACCCCCAGTAAATAGCGGCGGCGCATTTCCGCAGGTCGTGGGCAGTGTGCGCCTGGTTTCTGGCCATGCATGACGTGCATAGACGCGCAGGTCGTTCAGTGACGGGCATAACGTGTGGTCCCGAAGTGGTCCCCAACGTACGCAGGCAGCCAAGACGGAGTTCGCCGCATGATCGACTGATCGCCCTATCGATGCGTGCCGACAGGGCTGGACGATCGATCATTTGCGTAAGACCCTATTCGAACGTTCCGAAAGTGATTCCACTTCGTTCGAAGATGGGTAGGATGTTGTCGTGAACACCGAAGCCATCGAGACCACGACCCTTCTCCCCGATCATCCCGAGGAGCTCGCACTGGTGGTTGGGTTTCTGGCTGCCCACGAACGTCGCCGCGGTACAGCGGCTCAGCCGAGTTATGCACTTGTGGGCACCGACGAGCACGACCGTATCGAGTTGCCCGAAGCCGTCCACCAGGCCTTAACAAAGGTGGTCACGGCACTTCATGCGGGCAAGGCGGTGACTATCGCACCCCGGACAATGACGCTGACCACCCAGCAGGCGGCCGATCTTCTCGGCGTGAGTCGCCCGACCGTCATTCGGCTGATTAATAACAATGAGCTGCCTGCCGAACGAATCGGCAACCGGCATCGACTCCTGCTCGACGATGTTTTGGCCTATCGTGAACAGCGCCGCAAGCGTCAGTACGACGCATTGGCGGCGGCCGCAATTGAGATTGACAGCGATGGCGATCCAGAGACGATCCGAAAGCAATTACGCCAAGCGCGCCGCGCTGTGGCGGCGCGCCGCAGGAGCTCAGCCCGGCCGAGCTGACAATATGGGCACCGATGTTCGCCGCTCTCCTGGACACTTCGGTGTTGTGGCCGAGCTTGTTGCGCGACTTCCTACTTTCGTTGGCGATCGAACGGATGTATCGGCCGTTGTGGTCAATCGCCATCCTGGCCGAACTCGTGTACGCCGAATCACGCAAGCTAATGGACCGGGGCGAACAACCCGATGTTGCGGCCGCGCGGGCGGGTCACCTGATTGACCAGATGACAGCCGCGTTCGACGACGCGCTGGTCGAAAACTGGGAGCCAGTCGAAGGCACCTTCGGGTTGCCCGATCCGGACGACGAACACGTTGTTGCTGCCGCTGTCGTTGGTGGAGCAGGCGCCATCGTCACCGAGAACCTGAGGGACTTCCCTCTTGCGAAGATTCCCCCGCATATCAAGCTCTTGTCCTCAGCCGAATTCGCGGCGGACCCCGTATCGGTTTCACCAGATGTGGCGCTGCGGGCCGTACAGACCATGGCTGCCAGATACGCTGCGCCCGCACTAACGACCGACGACATCCTGAATCGTTTGGTTCAGCGATACGAGCTGACCGAAGCGGTTGAGCTCATCCGCACAGTGAACTGACATTAATCATCCGCACAGTGAACTGACATTAACGGTGGATCCGACCTTGGCATTGTTAGTTGCCGGTCGGGGTGATCCGGCCGTTGAAGGTGATCGCGAACGCGTTGAGCGCGGGCTTCCACTTCATCGCCCATCGTGCCTTACCTCGCCCGGTCGGATCCAGCGATTGGGTGACCAGGTACAGGCACTTCAGGGCAGCTTTTTCGGTCGGGAAATGCCCGCGGGCGCGGATAGCGCGCCAGTAGCGGGCGTTAATCGACTCCACGGCGTTGGTGCTGCAGATGACGCGGCGTATCTCGATGTCGTAGT
>NZ_DATJPU010000081.1:0-28343 GCF_035506235.1 Mycobacterium sp. | reverse complement strand
GCGACGAGATAGTGCAGCACGTCGCGGATGGAGATCGGGTCGATCGGGTTGTCCATCCAGCTCGGTACCGGGATGAGCGGGAACCGGTCCCCGACGTACCGCATCATCTCGAACGACGTCGAGCCGGCACCGATGATGATCGCCGCGCCCAGCCACACCAGTTCGGGCCCGCCCTCGACCGTCAGGGCCTCGGCCACCTCGGCCCGGCTGGCGAGGTGCTCGGACAGCGCCTCGTCGGAGGG
The DNA here is from genome assembly GCF_035506235.1 of Mycobacterium sp. Classification (GTDB taxonomy): domain Bacteria; phylum Actinomycetota; class Actinomycetes; order Mycobacteriales; family Mycobacteriaceae; genus Mycobacterium. Next base: position 28,101 of record NZ_DATJPU010000081.1, on the reverse strand, counting down.
CACGAAGCCGCCCAGGTAGACGATGCGCCGCACACCCGCGTCCCGGGCCGCCTTCGCTAGGTTGCGGGCCGCGGCCTTATCGGCGTCGCGGAAGCCGGGCTGGCCGATGGCGTGCACCAGGTAATACAGCACGTCGATCGGGCCCGCGGCGGCCAGGCCCGCCCGCACCGACGCCGGATCCGACGCGTCGAGGGTGACAGGCGTGACGTCGTCGAACCAACCTAAACGCTTGAGCCGCTGCGGGTTTCGGGTGGCGGCCATGACCTGATGCCCATCCCCCAGTAGCGCAGTGACCAGGCGCGATCCGACATAGCCGGTGGCGCCGGTGACCAAGATCCGCATACCCCGACACTAGCCACGGATTTGAACCGATGCGGCGTCGGCACCGTGACCCCGGCATGGAGGAGATCACCGGGGGCGCTTCTACGCGCGTGCGCAGCAACAGAGCAACAGCGGACCCGTCCGTCGCGGGCGTGGCCGTCACATTCCCACCGAACCGCTACACGCAGGACGAAACCATCGGCGCGCTGACCGACTTCGCCGGTCCGGAGTTCCGGCGTTTCGCGCTCAGCAGCGGGGTGGAGTTCAGAAACATCGCGCTGCCGCTGTCGCGGTACGGCAAGCTCAGCGGTTTCACCGAGGCGAACGACGCCTACATCGAAATCGCCCTCGGCCTGTCCGAGCAGGCGATGCTGGCCGCGCTCGACCAGGCGAAGGTCAGGCCGTCGCAGGTCGACGCCGTCTTCTCGACCACGGTGACCGGGCTGTCCGTGCCGTCGCTGGAGGCGCGGCTGGCGACGCGGATCGGCCTGCGCCAGGACGTCAAACGGATCCCGTTGTTCGGCCTGGGTTGTGTCGCCGGCGCGGCCGGCATGGCCCGCGTGCACGACTACCTGCGCGCGTTCCCCAACGATGTGGCGGCGTTGCTGGCTGTCGAGCTGTGCTCGCTGACGGTGCAGCGGCAGGACATTTCGATCCCAAACCTCGTGGCTTCCAGCCTGTTTGGTGACGGCGCGGGTGTCGTCATCGCGACCGGAGCCGACCGGGGAGCGGTAGGGCCGAAGCTCCTGGCCACCCGCAGCCGGACCTACCCGGACACCGAAGACGTGCTGGGCTGGAACATCGGCAGCAACGGGTTCGGGATCGTCCTGTCCGTCGAGATCTCGACCATCGTCGAGAAATTCCTGGGCGACGACGTCCGCGCCTTCCTCGCAGATCACGGACTGACCACGACGGACGTCTCCACGTGGTTGTTGCACGCCGCCGGCCCGAAGGTGATCGACGCGGTCGAAGACGTACTGGACCTACCGCCGGATGCCCTCGAGGCCACCAGAAACTCGTTGCGCAACAACGGAAATCTCTCGTCGGTGTCGGTACTTGATATACTGCACGCCACCATGGCCGAACCACCGTCGCCGGGTTCGATCGGGCTGATGATCGCGATGGGACCGGGCTTCTCCGCCGAACTCGTCCTGCTGAGCTGGTAGGGCTCGATAACGCTATGTATTACCTGCTGATCCTTGCGGTCGCCATCGAACGGGTGGCGGAGCTGGTGGTGTCCAAGCGCAACGCGCAATGGTCTTTCACCCAGGGCGCCAAGGAATTTGGTCAGTCGCACTACCCAGTGATGGTCGTCCTGCACACTTCGCTGCTGCTCGGCTGCGTCATCGAGCCGTGGGCGCTGCACCGGCCGTTCATTCCGTGGCTGGGCTGGCCGATGCTGGCCATCGCGGCGCTCAGCCAGGTGCTGCGGTGGTGGTGCATCACGACGCTGGGGCGACGGTGGAACACCCGGGTGATCGTGCTGCCGAATGCGCCGTTGGTGCGCGAGGGCCCCTACCGATGGCTGCACCATCCCAACTATGTTGCAGTGGTGGCCGAGGGGTTGGCGCTGCCGTTGGTGCACACGGCGTGGCTGACCGCCGCCATCTTCACGCTGGCCAACGCGATGCTGCTGGGCGTGCGTCTGCACGTGGAGAACTCGGCCCTGGGCTACACATCATGAACTACGACACCGACCTGCTGATCGTCGGCGGTGGTCCCGGCGGCCTCGCGACGGCGTTGCACGCTCGGCGGCTTGGGCTTTCGGTGATCGTGGCCGAACCGCGGGAGGGTCCCGTCGACAAGGCGTGCGGCGAGGGGCTGATGCCCGGCGGTTTGGGCGAGCTGACATCGCTCGGCGTCGACCCGGCCGGCATGCCCTTCCGCGGGATCGCCTATGTGAGCGAGCATCGCCGCGCGGAGGCGCTGTTTCGCGGTGGGCCGGGCCGCGGCGTGCGGCGCACCACGTTGCACGCGGCGCTGGCGGCGAGGGCCAAAGAGCAAGACACCGAATGGATTCGGACGCGGGTGACGAGCGTCGAGCAGGATGCGTACGGCGTGACGGCCGCGGGGGTGCGCGCGAAGTGGTTGGTGGGGGCCGACGGGCTGCACTCGGCCGTGCGGCGCGCCGTCGGCATCAAAGCCACGGCCGGAACACCGCGCCGCCATGGCGTGCGGTGGCACTTCAAGGTGCCGGCGTGGTCGGAGTTCGTCGAGGTCCACTGGTCCCGGTGGGGTGAGGCGTACGTGACGCCGGTGGAGCCCGACCTGGTCGGCGTGGCCATCCTGTCCGGCGGGCGGCCCGACCTGGGTTGGTTCCCGTGGCTGGCCGGGCAGCTGGAGGGCGCCGGGCGCGGGCAGGCCCGCGGCTGCGGGCCGCTGCGCCAGGTGGTCTCCCGCCGCGTCGCGGGGCGGGTGCTGCTGGTCGGCGACGCGGCCGGATACGAGGACGCGCTGACGGGCGAAGGCATCAGCCTCGCGGTCAAGCAGGCGGCCGCGGCTGTCGACGCCATCGCCAAGGACGCGCCGTCGTCCTACGAGGCCGCCTGGCACCGGGTCACCCGCAATTACCGGCTGCTCACCCGCGGGCTCGTGCTGGCCAGCGCGCCGCCGGTGATGCGGCGTGCCATCGTGCCGGCGTCCGCGACGCTGCCCGCCGTGTTCGGGTGGGCGGTGAACGTCCTGGCGCACTGATCCCTGCTCGCCCCCTCTAGCGCGCCTGCCAGACCGGCTCCCGCTTCTCGGCGAACGCCAGGGGCCCCTCCTTGGCGTCCTCGGACCTGATCAGGACGCGCATCTCGCGCACGGTGCGCTCCCAGCCCGGCTCGTCGCCCGTGATGACACCGTCGTCGACCCCGTAGGCGATGCGCTTGCTGGCCTGCACCGACAGCGGCGCGTTGACCGTCACCCGCGCGGCCAGGGCCAGGGCGGCGTCGAGCACGGAGACTTTTTCGGAGCCCTCCGTGACGACCTGGTTGACCAGGCCCCAGTCGAGGGCGTCGGGGGCGGTGATCGGCTCGCCGGTCAACAGCAGCTCCATCGCCACCTTGCGGGGCAGCTGGTCCATGATCCGGAAGACGCCGCCCGCGGCCGCGATCAGTCCGCGTTTGACCTCCGGCAACCCGAACTTGGCCCGCTCGTCGGCGACCACCAGGTCGCTGGCCAGCGCGAGCTCGGTGCCGCCGCCCAGCGCGGTGCCGTTGACCGCGGCGATCGTGGGCTTGTCGATGAAGTGGTGCACGTAGCCGGCGAAGCCCCACTCGCCGTGGTCGGGGTGATACAGGTTCTCCCGGCGCGAGATCGCCTTGAGGTCGGCCCCGGCGCAGAACGACTTGTCGCCGGCGCCGGTGATCACCACCGCCCGCACTCCCGCGTCGTGCTGGGCTTGCTCCAGCGCGTCCCCGACACCGATGCTCACCGCGCTGTTGACGGCGTTGCGCGCCTCGGGCCGGTTGATCGTGATGACCATGACGTTGCCCCGGCGCTCGACCAGGACCGCCGGCTCGCCGGCACCGGTCACAGCAGTTCCACGATGGTGGCGTTGGCCTGGCCGCCGCCCTCGCACATCGTCTGCAGGCCGTAGCGGATCCCCTTGTCCCGCATGTGGTAGAGCAGGGTGGTCATCAACCGCGCCCCCGAACCGCCGAGCGGGTGGCCCAGTGCGATGGCACCGCCGTTGGGGTTGAGCTTCTTCTCGTCGGCCCCAATGTCTTTCAGCCACGCCAGCGGGACGGGCGCGAACGCCTCGTTGACCTCGTAGGCCCCGATGTCGCCGATGGAGAGGCCGGAGCGCTTGAGCACCTTCTGGGTCGCCGGGATCGGCGCGGTCAGCATGATCACCGGGTTGGCGCCCGCCAGCGTCGCGGTGTGCACCTTGGCAATCGGCTTGAGCCCCAACGACTTCGCCTTCTCGGCCGACATGAACAGGATGGCCGCCGAGCCGTCCGAGATCTGGGAGGAGTTGCCCGCGTGGATGACCCCGTCCTCCTTGAAGGCCGGTTTCAGCGACGCCATCTTCTCCATCGGGGTGCCGCGGCGGATGCCCTCGTCCTTCAGAACCACGTTCCCGTCCTGATCCTTGATGCCGACGATCTGGTCGTCAAACGCGCCGGAATCCTGTGCGGCGGCGGCCTTTTCGTGCGATCCCAGGGAGAACTCGTCGAGCGCGGTGCGGTCGAGGCCCCACTGCTCGGCGATCATCTCGGCGCCCAGCCCCTGGTTGGGCGTCTGGCGGTATCGGTCCTTGAAACCCTGCGGGTACGGGTTGCCGCCACCGGCCAGCGACGCGCCCATGGGCGTGCGCGACATCGACTCGACACCGCCGGCGACGACGACGTCGTAGTGCCCGGCGACCACGCCGGCCGCGGCGAAGTGGATGGACTGCTGGCTCGACCCGCACTGGCGGTCGACGGTCACGCCGGGCACCGTCTCGGGCCAGCCCGCGGCCAGCAGCGCGGTGCGGCCGATGTCGAGGGCCTGTTCGCCGGCCTGCATGACGCAGCCCCAGATGACGTCGTCGACGATCTCGGGGTCGACGCCGGCCTTGTCGACCAGCCCGTTGAGGACCTGTGCGGACAAATCGGCCGGGTGCACCCCCGACAGCCCGCCGTTGCGCTTGCCGATCGGTGAGCGGACTGCCTCGACGATGACGGCTTCAGGCATGGTGATTCTCCTTTGACGTAGAGGTCTTCCGTCGATTGTCAACCAAGGGGTTGGACGGGCGAAGGCCGGGGCCCCACCGGTACCGAGAACAGACCGCTACACGACCCGCGAATCCGGTAGCGCATGTGCTACCGCATTCGAAAGTCGCCCATTGGTCGGTCGCGGCGCACACCTACCCGGCGGGATACCCCACCGACTTGACCTCGGTGTACTGGTCGAACCCGACCACACCGTTCTGGCGGCCCACCCCGCTGTACTTATAGCCGCCGAACGGGGTGTCAGCGGCGTAGGGGGCGCCGCCGTTGACACCCATGAAACCGGCCCGGATCCGGCGGGCCACCGCCAGCGAACGCTCCAGCGAGCCCGACATCACGTTGCCGGCCAACCCGTACTTGCTGTCGTTGGCGATCCGGATCGCGTCCTCCTCGTCGTCGAACGGGATGACGGCCAGGACCGGGCCGAAGATTTCTTCCTGGGCGATCGTCATGGAGTTGTCGACGTCGGTGAAAAGCGTTGGCCTGACGAAGAATCCCTTGTCGAAGCCGGTGGGCGCGTCCGGCCCGCCGACCAGGGCGGTGGCGCCCTCTTCGACGCCCTTGCGGATGTAGCCCATCACGCGGTTGCGCTGTACCTCCGAGATCACCGGGCCGCACAGCGTTCCGGGGTCCTGCGGGTCACCGCACGTGACGTTCTCGTAGATGCTTCTGAGGATCGCCACACCCTCGTCGTAGCGGGACCGCGGCAACAGCATCCGGGTCGGGTTCGCGCAGCCCTGCCCGGCGTGCATGCACGGCGCGATGCCGATCGCGCATGCCGCTCCGAAATCGGCGTCCTCCAGCACGATGGTGGCCGACTTGCCGCCGAGTTCCAGGAACAGCCGCTTCATCGTCGCCGCGCCCTTTTCCATGATCCGCTGGCCGACCACGGTCGAGCCGGTGAAAGAGATCAGGTCGACCTTGGGCGACAGCGTGAGCTCCTCGCCGACAAAGTGATCCGACGCCGTGACGACGTTGACGACGCCCGCGGGGATGTCGGTCTTCTCGGCGATCAGCCGGCCGAGGCGGGTCGCGTTGAACGGCGTGTTGGGCGCCGGCTTGAGCACCACGGTGTTGCCGGTGCCCAGCGCCTGGCCGAGCTTGTTGATGGTGACCTCGAACGGGAAGTTCCACGGCACGATCGCGCCGACCACGCCCACCGGTTCACGCCAAACCTTGCGGGTGGTCAGCGTTCCGGTCAGGCTTATCACTTTGTCGCCCAGGTCGGTTTCCCACGCGTACTCGTCGATCAGCCTGGCGGGGTACTTCAACCCGTCTTCCAGTGGGGCGTCCAGCTGGGGACCGAAGGTGATCGCCCGGGGGGAGCCGACCTCGAGGATGAGCTCCTCGCGCAGTTCCTCCTTCTCCGATTCGATCGCCTCGTGCAGCTGCAGCAGGCAGCGCTTGCGCAGCTCGCGGTTGGTCGACCAGTCGGTCTCGTTGAAGGCGCGCCGGGCGGCGTCGATCGCCCGGTGCATGTCCTGCTTCGACGCGTCGGCTACCTCGCCGAGCGGCTCCTCGGTGGCGGGGTTGATGTTGGTGAAGGTGCCGGCCCGGCCCTCGACGAGCTTGCCGTCGATCATCATCTTGGGCTCGAAGCGAACCTTTACAGCCTCGGTCATATCTGTCACTCTCTTCTGAGTCGCGGAGGGGCTACGGAGAGCCTTACCGGAAACTAGCCAATTGGCAAGGTCCAACCTCCGGGAGGGCTGGCTACCGGGGATCGAACAGCACCGGTAGCGCGGTGGGCGACCGGAAGACCTGCCCGCGGATGTGCGGGTCGCCCCCGGCGGGGTCCAGCCGGAGATTCGGCAGCCGGTCGAGCAGAAGGTTGACCGCGGTGCGCATCTCGAGGCGCGCCAGGTGCATGCCGAGGCACACGTGCACGCCGTGGCCCCAGCCGAGGTGTCCCCTGGCCTGGCGGAAGATGTCGAACGTGTCCGGGTCGGGGTAGCGGTCCTCCTGCCGGTTGGCGGCCCCCAGCATCGGCATGACCGTCGACCCGGCCGGTATCCGCACCCCGGCGAGTTCGGTGTCGCGGGCGGCGACCCGGGTGATGGTGAGCAGCGGCGGTTCCCAGCGCACCCCCTCCTCGATGGCCTGCGGCAGCAGCGACCGGTCCGCGCGGACGGCATCCAGCTGCGCGGGATCGGACAGCAGCGCGAACAGCAGGCTGCCCAGCGCCCGGTACGTCGTCTCCACCCCGGCGGGCAGCAGCAGCCGCAAGAACGAGTAGATCTCCTCGTCCTCGAGCTTCTCCCCGTCGATCTCGGCCCGGGCCAGCGCGCTGATCAGGTCGTCGCGGGGCTCGGCGCGGCGAGCCTGCAGGATCGGCGCGAAGTAGTCGCACAGCGCGGCCGACGCGGCCAGGCCGCGCTCGGGATTCAGGATCCAACTGAGCAACGAGATGGACCAGCGCTGAAACTGCGGGTAGTCCTCCCGCGGCAGGCCCAGCAGGCCGGCGATGATCTGGCTGGGGTAGTCGAAGGTGAACTCCTTGACCAGGTCCGCCTTGCCGTTGGCCGCGAACTTGTCGATCAGGCTATTGCCCACCGGTCCGACCAGTTGGTCCTCCCAGCGCGCCAAGGCCTTCTGCGAGAACGCTTTTGACACCAGGGACCGCAGCCGGCCGTGCACCGGTTCGTCCATGCCCAGCATCACCCGTTCGCCCAGCACCGGCCCGAACGCGGCGATGACGGCCGCCGACGAGAACGTCTCGTTGTCGCGCAGCATCTGCTGGGCTTCCTCGTGGCGGTAGACGATGAAGACGGGCTTGGACTCCTCGTGGGGCATCCCGGAGACATCCAGGCGCTGAATCGGCTCCTCGCGGCGCAGTCGCGCCAGTTCGGTGTAGGGGTCGCGCACGTCGCCGGAGACGGCGTCGTCGAAGGCGCCGAAGTCTTCCAGGTCGTCGAATAGTTGTTCCATCACTGCTCCTCAGTCCGCTCCGGCCGTGCGCCGCCCCGAATCGCGCCCTGCCTGGGTATGCCGAGTACGACTCGCGACAGGTGGTGCATGGCCGGGGACGGTAGAATCCTGTTGAGGGCCAACAGGATCGAGGCGTCGGGACCCACGCCACGGCGGCGGAACGGCGCGCGATCTTCCAGCGCCTTCACCAGCCCGTCGGTGAACCGCTCGGGTGGCCGGGCGAACCTGATCGCGAATCGCCCGCGGGTGTTCATGGTGTCGTGCAGCCGCGCGTAAGGCCCGTCGAAATCGCGCGCGTCGGTGGTGCCGGCGTCGGTGATGATGTCGGTGTCGTACATGCCCGTCACCAGAACGGTCACACCGAGGCCGAAGGCCGCGATCTCGCCGGCCATCGACTCGCCCCACCGCTCCAAAGCGCCCTTGGCGGCCGAGTACGGTGCGGTGCCCGGCTGACCGCGCACCCCGGCCGCGCTGGATATCAGCACGATGCGCCCCTCCCCCGCCGCCCGCATCGACGGCAGCAGGGCCTGGGTGAGCGCGACGGGGCCCAGAACGCCGGTGCCGAACATCCTCTGCCACAACGCCATATCCGTCTCCTCCACCATTCCGGCGGCGGAGATCCCCGCGTTGTGCACCAGCGCATACGGCGCGCCCACGGCCTCTTCGACGGCCTTGGCCGCGGCGGTGATCGACGCGGGGTCCAGCAGGTCGAGCTGCACACCGATCAGCCGCTCGTCGTCGCCGGCGCCCGTCGCTTGCCGCAGGACCGGCATCGCTCGGTCGGGTGTCCGCATGGCCGCAACCACCCGCCACCCTTCGCGATACAGGCGCACGGCCGAGGCGAACCCCAGTCCGCGGGACGCACCGGTGATGACCACCGTGCGCGGCTCAGCCATTGTTGCTCGCGCACGGGCCCACGCCCGGCGGCGGTGGGTCGACGTGGGGCCGCCCGTTGGGCTGCCCGCTCATCCAGGTCGACCACATGCCCACCGAGTAGGGTCCTTGGGCACCGGCCTTCTCGTAAAACCCTTGCGGGTCATAGACCTTGGCTTCCGGATACGGCCACGGGCAGGCAACGGAGGTCGCCGCTTTACTGGCCTTGATGACGGCGAACCACGCGCCGTAGGCGAAGTAGGACACGTTGATGATGGCGAACATCACCAGGAACGTGCCGAGCACCGGGCGACTCGGGAAGACCTTGGCTTTCGCCGCAAGCTTCTCCGCCACCGACTTTCCGGTGTCGTCGCGATAGCAGAGTATCGCCGCGGGCACCATCACGAATGTCACCGAGAACGACTCCCAGATCAGCGGGAACTGGAAGGTCGTGCCGGTGAATACCGAGCCCCATGGAATCACCTGCGAGTAGATGTACATGCCCATGTGGACCAGCTGGATCTCCAGCCACGCATCGAAGACGAAGCCGATGACACAGGTCAGCACCCCCAGGCTGACCAACGGGTGCCGGGACACGAAAGCCTCGGGACCTCTGCGCGCCTGCAATTTGCGCAGGATCCAGATCGCCGGGAAGTAGGGGCCGAAATAAAAAGTGACGTAACCGAATACCACGAACGGTTCGACGGTCGGCGACAACGACACCAGCGGCCACGACTCCGGCCAGTGGATCAGATCGGGGTTGTAGACCGCGAAGGGCGCCCAGTTCATGATCGGGTCCTGCCACACGATCAGCGTGGTGCACAGGAACATCAGCATCACCGGACTGCCCGGATTGCGCCGCCAGCCCCTGATGAACACCACCAGCAGGACGAGCAGCATGATCACGGTGGAGATCTGCAGGAACGGGATGTAGTTCAGCCCGAAGAGGAACCTGACGGGGCGGGGCCGCCCTTGCACGTTCGGGTTGGCGACGCGCGGGTCGAGGGCCACGCGGCAGTTCGCGATGAAGAAGAGCGCGAACGCCGCCAGTGCGGCGCCGGCGACCCATCCGCCCCAGCCGCGTTTTTCGCTTCGCCGCGATGGCGCCGACTCCTCCTGCGCCACAGGAGATATGGATTGGTCAGTGCTCATATTCGTCGGCCTCACTCTCCGAAGCGATCGACCAGGTGCGAGTTGACGCCGTCGGCATCGAGGGTTCGGGCCACCAGATAGCCGGCGCCCATCCAGGCCCGCCGCGTCCACTTGCCGAACGACACCCGGGTGCCGGGTGCGCCCGCGGCGGCGGGCATCATCTTGACCCGCTCCAAGGCCTCTTTGACTCCACGAGGGCTGAGCGGATGGGCGTCGGTGAACGCACGCACGAGTGTGGCTGCGACGTCACGGTTGACCACCGGCACGCAATATTCGGGGCGCCTGCCGCCGTACTGCGCGGCGTATCGGTCGAGGAAATCCTGGCCGAACCGATTCTTTTCGTCGTACTGGTCGACCCCGACCCAGCCGGTGAACGCGTTCCACATGATCGGGTTCACCCAGGCATTCTGGAAGGCCGTCGTCGTGAATCGCGGCGGGTCCCAATCCACTGCCTGCAAAGCGGGATTGATGAAAACGATCCCGAAGCCGAAGCCCAGGTGCACGATCGCCTCCGCCTTGGCATCGTGAAGGGTGCGCACGGCCTCGTTGATGTCCTGCGCGGTCTGCGCGATCGCCGCTTCGGCGACGATGCGAATACCCTTGCGCCGGCACGCGCTTCGCAAATTCTTCAGGTAGCTTTCGCCGATCAGGTTCTGCTCGACGAGGACCCCGATCTCGGTGAGCCCGCGTTTGGCGACCAGGTCGGCGATGAAGATCGGCTCGTCGGTCATGGATCCCTGCGGGAAGGCGAACGTCCACTCGCCCAACCAGTCGTCGGTGCCGGTGACGCTGATTGCCGGGACCTTGAACCGCTCTTCGATCGCCTCGCGGGTGGGCACGCAGTTGTCGGTGATGTGGGGTCCGAAGACCGCCAGGCAGCCCTCGTCGACGAGCTCACCGAAGGCGTCGATCACGGACTTGACCGATCCCTTGGGCAGCCCCTCCACTTCGCGGTAGATCATCTGCACCGGCCGGTCCAGCACCCCCTGCTCGGCGGCGTCGTCGAATACCAGGTCGAAGCACCGCGTGAAGTCGGCCTTCATCTCGTCGGGAAAGCCCGTTGGGAGCGTGAAGTCCATCAGGTACCCCACCTTGATGGGTTCTGCGGTGCTTTCGTAGGACATCCGACCTCCCGGTCAAAAACCTAATATTTGTTCAGACCCTAGCCGCGCCGGTATGACAGCGTCAATCACCGGCCCGCCGCGCCCAGATAGATCTCGATCATCTCGCCCAGGGCGCGGCCTACCGTCACGTCGTCGGTGAGCGGCCCGGCGATCGCGGCGTCGGCCGCCTCACGCATGGTCAGGCCCTCAGCGACGAGCCGGCCCGCCGCGATCAGCACGCGGGTCGACGCGACCTCACGCAGACCGCCGGTTTCCAGCCGGCGGATGGCGTGACCGAAGCGCACCAGCTCGGCCGCGGTGGCGGCGTCCACGCCCGCCTCGTGCGCAACGATCCCCTCTTCGATATCTGCTGCGGGGAAACCGAATTCGATGGCGACCATCCGCTGACGCGTCGAATCCTTGAGGTCCTTGAGCACGCTCTGGTACCCGGGGTTGTAGGACACCACCAGGCCGAAGCCGGGCGCGGCGTCCAGCGTGACGCCGAGACGCTCGATGGGCAGCTGCCGCCGGTGGTCCGCGAGCGGATGCAGCACCACGGTGGTGTCCTGCCGGGCTTCCACCACCTCGTCCAGATAGCAGATCGCGCCCTCGCGCACCGCCCGGGTCAACGGGCCGTCCACCCAGACGGTCTCGTCGCCGCGCAACAGGTACCGGCCGACGAGGTCCGCGGTGGTGAGGTCGTCATGGCAGGCGACGGTGATCAGCGGCCGGCCGAGTTCGTGGGCCATCGCCTCGACGAAGCGGGTCTTGCCGCAACCCGTCGGCCCCTTCAACACGAGCGCCAGGCCCTGCCGGTAGGCCGCTTTGAAGATGGCCTCCTCGTTGCCGATCGCCTTGTAGTAGGGCCGCACGCTGTCCGCCTCGGGAGTCACGCCGTTCCGGCGAGCAAGCCCGCGCTCATTGGCCATCGCTTCCCTCCTGGTGTTTGGAGCCTATCCGGAACAGATGTTTGTTTCAACGGCCGCGGACCTCCACAAGCGCGCGCGCCGTCGTTCGCCGGCGAACCTCGGCCGAGCGCAGGGCGGACCGGAATAGCGGGCCGATCACACCGGCGAGTTGATCCGGGCGCGCGATCGTCGCCTGCGCGGCGCCGCCGAACACTCGGCGAAGCGACTGCACGTCGGTGCCCGCGCCGATCGTCAGGCAGACACAGCCCGTCCCCCGGCGGCGGGCTTCGGCCAAGGCGCGGCGCGCGTCCGCGGCACCGTAGGCCCGCTCGTATCCGTGGTCGTATGCGAGCCCGTCGGACAGCACCACCAACAACCGCCGTGACGTGCCGCCGCGCGCTTCGAGGACCGACGAGCCGTGGCGGATCGCCGCACCGAGGCGCGAATAAGCGCCGGGTTCCAGGCTGTTCAGCCTCCGCATGACTCGGGTGTCGAGGTGGTCGTCGAACCGCTTGACGGGAATCATGCTGACCGCCCGCCGTCCCTGCGAGTAATAGGCGTAAAGCGCAACCCGGTCACCCAGGTCGTGCAGTGCGACGGTGAGATTCGCGACCGCCGCACGCTGTTGCTGGTGCACCGTGCGGGCAGAAGTTCCGGGCTCGGCCGCCGAGCCCGACACGTCGAGCAGGAGCAACACCGACAGATCCCTGCGGCGGCGCAGGCTATCGAGGTAGACCGCTTCGTCGGGGGCCGACCCGGCCCGCACCTCGACGCGGGCTTCCACAGCGGCGTCGATGTCGATGTCATCGCCCTGCGACTGACGGTGGCGGCGGTGCAGACCCATTCCGAGTCGCGCCAATGGGCGCCGCACGCCGACGGCGGCTTCGATCGCAGGCGTCGCGTGCGACTTGATCTCCGGTTCGAGCTCCCGCACCGTGCACCACGCGGGCCGGTAGGCCTTGCGCGCGGCATCCCATTCCGGATACCTCACGCCATTCCCGGCGGCTTCGCCGTCGTTGACGTCCTCGCCCGATGTCGATGCGAGCGACGACACCGCGTGTGAGCCGCGCAGTCCCGAGTTGGTGCGATGCGTGGGGGTGTCCGCGCCGGGCGGTCCCCCGCCGGTACCGGTCTTACGCGCCGAAGACAGCAGCCTCTTCAACCACTTGCCGACGAAGCCTCCGCCGCCCACCGGGCTGGTGAACACGTCCGGATCGTCGGAATCGTCGGTCTCGCCGTCGTCGATCTCCTCTAGTTGCTGCGCTTGGCCTCGCGGGACATGCCGGGAGTCGGCCTCTTGTTGCGTGGCCGCGCGGGAGCACGCGGCCAGGATCTTCGCCGCGCGGATCACGCCGAATTCCGGCGGTGGGTCGTCGATCGCGTGCCGTCCCTTCGCGAGGCTCAGCGAAGCGGCGGACGAGTCGCTTCGGCTCGCGATCTCGCGGTTGGCCAAGGATGCCAAGCCTTTCGGCAGCACGTCGCCGTTGGCGACCAGCGCGCGGTGAGCCTCGATCGCCAGGTACCGCCTGGCCCGACGGGGATGTCGGATCAGGTGACTCACCACGCCGGGGTCCAGGCCCCCGGCCGCGATCATGGATGCCTGCACCGCGATCGCTTCGAGTTCCCGGCGGCCCGGCCCGGCCACATCGACGTAGATCGTCCGGCCGTCCGTCCACGACGGTTCGCCGGGCCGCAGTTCGGCCACCGCCACCGTTCGGCCCGCAAGCGCAGAGGCAAGCGTGCCGAGGCCCTGCAACCGCTCGTCCGCCACACCCGTCCTTCCAACCGCGGCGCTTGTTGACCAAATATCTGTTCCACCGTAGGGTCCGGTAAAACCCGCCGTCAATCAGGAGTGCGCATGATCGACTTCACCGGCCGGGCGGCGATCGTCACGGGGGCCGGTCGCGGGCTGGGGCGGCTGTACGCGCTGGATCTGGCCCGCCGGGGCGCCGCGGTGGTGGTCAACGACCTCGGCGGCTCGATGCGCGGCGAGGGCGCCGACTCGGCCGTTGCCGACGAAGTGGTCGACGAGATCACGAACGCGGGTGGGACCGCGATCGCCTCGTATGACTCGGTCGACAGCCCCGAGGGCGGCCAGGCGATCGTCGACGCAGCCGTGGGCGCGTTCGGGCGGATCGACGCGGTGGTCAGCAATGCGGGGATCTTCGGCAGCGTGCCGTTCGAGGACCTCACGCCCGGGGAGTGGACCCGAATGTTGCGGGTGCATCTCGACGGCGGGTTTTATCTGTCCCAGCCCGCGTATCGCGTGATGAAGCACAACGGCGGCGGCCGGTTCGTGTTCGTCTCGTCCTCCGCAGGGATCTTCGGCCAGCCGATGGAGGCCCACTACGCCGCGGCGAAAGCCGGCCTGGTGGGGTTGACGAACGTGATCGCGATCGAGGGCGAAGCGCACGGAATACTCGCCAATTCCGTTATGCCCAGTGGGTTCTCGCGCATGGTCACCGAGACCGTCGGCGACGAGAAGTTCCTCACCGAATCCGGCTTCATGCGGGCCATCCGGCCCGAGCTCGTGGTGCCGCTGGTGACCTTCCTCGCCAGCACTGCGTGCACGTTCACCCACCGCAACTATTCGGCCGCCGCCGGGCGCTACGCCCGGGTGTTCGTCGGCCTGAGCGAAGGCTGGCTGGCGGACACCGAGAGCCGGCTGGCGGCCGAAGACATCGAGGCTCATCTCGAGGACATCTCGTCGACGCAGAAGTTCATCGTGCCCGCGTCGATCGTCGACGAGGTGCTGGAAGTGTGTGAGCGGCGCGGCATCAGCGCGATGTCGGACAACGCGGATGTCACCTTCCCTGAACCCCGCGGCCATTGACCCGATATCTGCTCCAACGTAGTGTCCGGAAAAATGGATTTCTCCTACCCCGCGGAAGTGGAACGGTTCCGCACCGAGCTGCGCGACTGGCTGTCCGCCAACCTGACCGATGAGCTGGTGGCCGCCCGGCGCCCCGCCGGGCGCGACGACGCGGCGATCGAGCTGCTGCGCGCCTGGAGCCGGACGATGGCCGACGCGGGGTGGGCCGCGGTCTCATGGCCCCGCGAATACGGCGGCCGAGGAGCGACCGTTCTGGAGCAACTGGTCTACACGGAGGAAACCACCCGCGCACGGGCCCCGATGCCGCTCAACGTCATTGGGATGAACAACATCGCCCCCGCGATCATGCAGTACGGCACCGAGGACCAGAAGACGACGCTGCTCCCCCGCATGATGCGCGCCGACGACATCTGGTCCCAGGGGATGTCGGAACCCGAAGCGGGCTCCGACCTCGCCGCCCTGCGCACCCGGGCGGTGCGTGACGGGGACGACTTCGTCGTCAACGGCCAGAAGATCTGGACCTCGCTCGGGCATCGGGCGCACTGGTGTCAGCTGTACGTGCGCACCGATCCCGATGCCCCGAAGCACAAGGGGATCTCCTGCCTCATCGTCGACATGGCGCTGCCCGGCATCGAGGTGCGTCCGCTCGTCACGCTCAACGGCGATACCGATTTCGCCGAGATTTTTTTCCACGACGTCCGGGTGCCAGCCGATGCGTTGCTCGGACCGCTCAACGCCGGCTGGCAGGTGGCAACCACCACGCTCAGCCACGAGCGCGCCGGGGCCGCGCGGCTGTACGCCGAGATGCAGGTAAGACTGGAAGAGCTGGTGGACGACATCGCCACGCAAAGCGACGCGCTCGAGGATCCCGTGACGCTGCGGCGCCTCGGCGAGATCGCCGTCCGCATCAAGTATCTCGAGGTGCTCTGCCAGCGGTCGATCTCGGCGACGCTGCACGGCGGCGACCCGTTCGCGTCGGCCAGCCTCGCCAAGACCGTGTGGGGGGAGATCGGACAGGACATGGCCGCCCTGGCGTTCGACGTGCTCGGTACCCGTGGCGCCAATGCCCCGTGGGCAAACTACCGTCTCACCTCGCGCTCGCTGACCATCGCCGGCGGCACGACGCAGATCAACAAGAACATCACCGCCCAGCGCGTACTGGGATTGCCGCGCAGATGAACCTCGAACTCACCGATGAACAAGTCGCGCTGCGGGACACCACACGGCGCTTTCTCGCCGAGAAAGCACCGATTTCGGGACACGTGCGCGAGTTGCTCGACGATCCGGCCGGCGTCGACGAGCCGGTCTGGCGCGGCCTGGCCGATCTTGGGGTGACGGGTCTGC
The DNA here is from genome assembly GCF_035506235.1 of Mycobacterium sp. Taxonomy (GTDB): domain Bacteria; phylum Actinomycetota; class Actinomycetes; order Mycobacteriales; family Mycobacteriaceae; genus Mycobacterium. Next base: position 11,942 of record NZ_DATJPU010000081.1, on the reverse strand, counting down.
TGGTGCGGGAGGAAGACGGCGGCGCCGGGATGACGATGGTCGAGGCCGGCGTGGTGGCCGAGGAACTCGGTGCCGCACTGCATCCGGGCCCGTGGTTGTCGACCGCGGTCGCCGCGGCGCGCGCGCTTACGCGGCTCGGCGGCGGTGACAGTGCCGCAACGATTTTGGCTGGGATCGCCGACGGGACCACCATCGCCACCGTGGGCATCGGGGATGTCGGGCATCACTCCGTCGAGGTGGCCGGCCGCGGTGACGGCACCGTCCTGCGGGGCGAGATCGCGGCCGTGCCCGACGCCGCGGCGGCCGACACATTGCTGGTGCTCGCCGAGGACCCCTCGGGCGTAGGCCTTTTCGCGCTGAAAGCCGGCTCCGCCGGGATCTCCGTCACGCTCGAGCCGGGAATCGACCAGACCCGCAAGCGGTTTCGTGTCGGCCTCGACGGCGCGCTCGCGGACCGGCTGGCCACGGCCGCACCTGACGCCATTGCGGCCGTCGTCGATGACGTGCTCATCGCAACCGCCGCCGACGCGCTCGGCGCCGCGCGGGCGGTCATGGACCTCGCCGTCGAATACGCAAAATTCAGAAAGCAATTCGGTCAGGTCATCGGCTCGTTTCAGGCGGTCCAGCACCTGTGTGTCGACATGTATGAGACCGTCGAGCTGGCCCGCAGCGGTGTGATCCATGCGCTTTGGGCGGCCGACAATGCCGCGCCCGACGAACGTCACCTTGCCGCCCTGCGGGCCAAGGCGTTCGCCGGGCGACTGGCCACCGTGGGCGACACCGCCATCCAGGTGTTCGGCGGCATCGGCTACACCTGGGAGCACAATGCTCACCTGTATCTGAAGCGCCTGCTGAGCTGGAGCGGTTTTCTCGGCAGGCCCGACCGCTATCTCACCGAAGTTGGCGCGCGCCTTGCCAAGAGAGGCCATCGATGATGGACATCGAGTACCTCCTCACCGCCACCCGCTCGGCGCGCAAGTCGCTCGACCTCGATGCGCCGATCGACATCGAAGACATCCGGGATTGCCTGCGCATCGGTTTGCAGGCGGCCAACGGCTCGAACCAGCAGTCCTGGCGGTGGCTGGTGGTCGCCAACCCCACGTTGCGCGCCGAGATCGCCGAGCTCTACCGCGAGGCGTATCTGCTGCGGGTGGGCGGGCAGCTGCTCGCCGACCTGCTGCCGGCCGGCACGCCGGAGGGGCGACTCATGTCGTCGACGGAGTGGTTGGTAGAGAACATGGCGAGGGTGCCGTTGCTCGTAATCCCTTGCTATGAGCCCTACCTGCCGCGCATCGACGGGGACGAGTCGTTCCACCAGGCGACGCTGTACGGCTCGATATTCCCGGCGGTGTGGAACTTTCAGCTCGCCCTGCACACCCGCGGATACGGCACCTGCATCACGACGCTGCACCTGCACCGCGAGGAGGAGATCGGCCGGCTGCTCGGCATTCCGCCGACCTACACCCAGGGCTGCCTGCTGCCGGTGGGCCGCCTCCGCGCCGGGCATACCTTCCGGCCGGCCCGTCGGCGGCCCATCGAGGAGGTGGCCGCGCGCGACGGCTGGGATGGCCCCGCGCTCTAGAATGAGGCCGTCACCTCTTCTGATAGCCTTAACAAACATTTGGTTCGTCGCGAAAGGACGAATGCGCATGTTCGCCAATCCGCAGTCGTCGGCATCTACAAGCGGCTGATCATGGCGAAAACGGAGCCATTGCGGGTCAGCGGCAACGACGACTCCGGGACGCGCCGAACCGAGATCCTGCAAACCGCGGCGTCGTTGATCGCATCCTCCGGCCTGCGGACGTCCCTGCAGGAGATCGCCGACGCGGCAGGCATTCTTCCCGGCAGCCTGTACCACCATTTCGAGTCGAAGGAAGCGATCCTCGTCGAGTTGATCCGCGGCTACCAGGAGGATCTGAACCGCATCGGGCAAACGGCCCAGGCGAGGCTGGACGAACCGGATGCGCGACCCGCTTCCGAGAAGATCGTCGAGCTGGGAAAGGCGATCGCCAATTGCGCCGTGCGACACGGCGCCGCCCTGCAGATGTCGTTCTACGAGGGGCCGAACGATGATCCGGAGCTGATGAGGCTTACGCAGGAGGCACCCAACGCTGTTCGGGAGGCGATGCTGCAAACGCTGCGCGCCGGCAGGTGGAGCGGCTACATCAAAACCGACATCGACCTGCCCACCCTGGCCGACCGGATCTGCCAGACAATGCTGCAGGTCGGGCTCGCCGTCATGCGGCACACGTCGCCGGCCGACCAGGTCGCCGGGCTGCTGTGCCGAATCATCCTGGACGGGTTGGCGGCCCGGCCGCCCACCGATGCGGCATTGGATCGGTCCAGCGCCTTCGCGGCCGCCCAGGGCGTCATCGACACGTGGGCCGAGGACGGCGAAACGGATGCCAGTGACAAAGCGGCCCATGTCCTCGCGGTGGCACGAACGGAGTTCGGCCGCAAAGGGTACGAGGTCACGACCATCAGGGACATCGCGTCCGCGGCCGGTCTCGGCACTGGAACGGTCTATCGGGTGATCGGGTCTAAGGACGAACTCCTTGCCTCGATCATGGAATCCTTCGGGAGGAAGGTCGAGGCCGGTTGGGTCGGCGTGCTGCGCTCGGACGCCACGGTCATCGAGAAGCTCGACGCGCTCAGCTGGGTCAACGTCAACGCACTCGATCGGTTTTCCGACGAGTTCAGGATTCAGCTCGCCTGGATGCGGCAGTCGCCGCCGGACACGCCCAACCCCGGTTGGCTGTACGCCACCCGGCTTCGGCAGATGAAATCGCTACTCTCCGAAGGGATCCGGTCAGGGGACATCGGTATCGACGCCCCGTCGGTCACGATGCTGGCCCGATGCGTGATCGGCCTGCAGTGGATACCGGAGAACATCCTCGGCGCCGTCGGGAAACGCGCCGCGCTGGTGCACGTCCGCGACACGGTTTTGCGTGGCGTCGCGGTCCGCGGGACCTAGGTATTGAGCCAGAAAACTGTTACCCATACAGTTGGGCAATTAGAACCGGGTTGGCAGTGAACGAGAAGGAGATTTCCATGACTGTGGTCGATCGGTTGCGCTACGACGGCAAGCGGGCACTCGTCGTCGGCGGCGCCACCGGCATGGGCGCGGCGGCGGCCAAGTCGGCGGCCGAGCTGGGCGCCGAAGTGATCGTGATGGACTACGCGCCGGTGAACTACGACGTCGCCAAGTCCATCCAGGTGGACCTGCGCGACCCCGCGTCGATCGACGCCGCGATCGAGCAGCTGGACGGCCCGGTCCACGCGCTGTTCTCGGCCGCCGGCATCGCCGACGGGACGACCGACCTGATGGCGATCAACTTCATCGGTCACCGGCACCTCATCGACCGCCTGCTCGAGAAGAACCGGCTTCCCTCCGGATCGGCGATCTGCTTCATCTCATCGGTCGCCGGCATGGGCTGGGAGAACGACCTGGAGCTGCTGACGGAGTTCCTCGCGATGCCGGACTTCGCGGCCGCCCAAGAGTGGGTCAAAGCGCACGAATCCGAAGGCATCATCCACTACGGCTTTTCCAAGAAGGTCGTCAACGCCTACGTCGCGACGCAGGGCTACCCGCTGCTGAAGAAGGGCATCCGGATCAACGCGATCTGCCCGGGTCCCACCGACACCCCGCTGGCCCAGGCCAACGCCGACCTCTGGCTCACCTTCGCCCAGGACTACCGCGACGAGACTGGCTCCAAGGTCCACACCCCGGAGCAGATGGGCGACGTGATGGTGTTCCTGAACAGCGCCGCCGCCTTTGGCATCAACGGGATCACGCTCCTGGTGGACTACGGGCACACGATGGCATCGCTGACCGGCGCCTACCCGCCCGGCAAGCCGATCATCGACCTGATCATGGGCCGCGTGAAGCTCTAGAAGCGGGTGCGACGCTAACGTCGGAGGCATGGCACGCATCGTCGTCATCGGCGGCCACGGCAAAGTCGCGCTGCAGCTGGCCCGCATCCTGACCGAACGCGGCGACGAGGTCAGTTCGGTCTTCCGCAACCCCGACCACACCGACGACGTCGCCGCGACGGGTGCGCAGCCGGTGGTGGCCGACGTCGAGGGGCTCGACACCGGCGCGCTGGCGAAGCTGCTGGCCGGCCACGACGCGGTCGTCTTCTCCGCCGGGGCGGGCGGCGGTAACCCCGCGCGCACCTACGCCGTCGACCGCGACGCGGCGATCCGGGTGATCGATGCCGCTGCGCAAGCGGGCGTCAAACGGTTCGTGATGGTGTCCTACTTCGGCGCGGGGACGGATCACGGTGTGCCACAGGGTGATTCGTTCTTCCCCTATGCCGAGGCCAAGGCGGCCGCGGACGCCCACCTACGCGCCAGCGACCTGGATTGGACGGTGCTGGGTCCGGGCCATCTCACCCTGGAGCCGGCCACCGGCAGCATCGCGCTTGGGCAGGGCAAGGGGGAAGTGTCTCGGGCCGACGTCGCGCTCGTCGCGGCGGCGGCGCTGGCGGACGACTCGACCGTCGGGCGAACCATCGACTTCAACAACGGTGACGTCCCGATCGCCGAGGCGCTGGCCGGCTGATCAGCGCGTTGAACCACGACAGCAACAGCGCACGATTGACTTGCGTATCGGACGAACGATAGCCTGTTAACGAGGTGCCTTTCTGCAGGCGGCCTCGCTGTTGAATTAGGCGAGCTTCGGCTCGTCTAATTCTTTTCTCCTGGTTCGACGGGCACCTGAGTTTTGACCCGGTTCCAAATTATCTCAAAATCGGCCGCGAATTGACTGGCCAAATTTTCGTTCCCGATGACCCTCAACCGGTGCTCGGAGTGACGCCCTGACGCGTCGGTGCTCAGATTAGCCGTTCCGGTCAGGACGGTGCAGGAATTGACGTTCACGATGTACTTTTGATGCATCATCCTGAATCCCTGTTTTACGCGGATAGGAAGTGGCTCTCGCCGAAGCACCTGCGACAGACTTTCGATTGCCCGGTCGCCGAGCTTTCCATCGAGGAGAATCCGCAGAAAGACTCCTCTTCGGGCGGCATCGAGTAGCGCACCGTATTCCGGAATTCGTTGGGACAATCCGTGCATTGCGATCAATAGCGTCTCGCCAGGACCAGCACGGAAGATGACGTCGAGAGCCAAGGCCGTGATCGTGAGAGGGGCGCGCTTCACCCTGCCGCTGGGGCTGCGAAGGCTGATGTAGCGCCTGTTGTTGGACTCGGCATAGCCGGCACGGCTTTTTTCCTCGTGCGGCAGACACGCACTGAACGCGATCACCACCGGATCGCTTCCGAGAATATGCGGGACGGAATCGCTGGAACTGTAATACCGGGAATTCAATACATTCAATGCGTCATCTCGGCCATGGGCCAGGCCATCGATCGAATTTGGCGCAGTCATGGGATCGCGGTGATAAATGTCGATAATCGACTCGTAGTGAGCCTGGGCCTCATCGGGTGACAACGAACATCTACCGTCCGACCAGAGAGCCTCGAATTCAAGCTCCACCCTTGACATGATATCGCGGCATTCAGCGGTCGAGTCTGTCAGAATGAGGATGTTCTCGTAGCTGTGGACCGCCTTGGCCGTCCAATTGAAGCTTCCGCAAATGAGCCGCCAAGGTTCGCCGTCGACGACGACGGAAACCGTCTTGTGGTGAAGTAATCCGCGGCTGGCACGGTACGACCAACGAATATGCGCAGCCGTAGCATCCCACACATACGGCTGATCTTTCTTGTATCGCACGCTGAGGCTGGGCAGTCGAAGCTGAGCGAGCCGGCCGACTTGTTGGTGTCCGTCAACGCCTCGCGCAGTCCAATCGGCGATCAATCGGACGTTCAGCCCCGGTTGTCGAGCTGCCGATGCCAGCGCGTCGGCGATGAGGGGGTCGGTAAAGGAAAACATCATGACGTTGATATCGACCGCGTGCCTGCCGGCCTTGGCGGAAGCGTCGGCGATGAGCTCCAAGACACGGGCCCGGACACCATCGCCCCCCACGACGCTGCTGAAAACGCCCTCTATGCCCATGCCGTCCGACCTTTACGACGGGCGCTCGGTGTTTGCCGCGGCATGCTCTGACGTCGCCCTTGCTGTGAGCCGCTGGAACCGCCGGCGCCCGCAAAGCCTATCCCACCGCGAAAGGTTAGGCCCTGGACTGTTCGCCGGCATGGCTGGGCCCTTCCGTCGGTCGGGTGGTGCGGCAATCATGCCGCGAGTGGCGGATAAAAATTCCGCTTCCACGAGAACGCTTTGAGAGACAATGAGACGAATCCACCAAGGACTATCGGCACTGCGCCATAAGAAGGAAACAGGATGGACGAGCGAAGCATCCACTGGACACGTCTGATCCGACTCGACGATGACGTGAGAAGCGCGAGGCGAGCGGGGCTTAGCCTCGTGGTATCACCTCCCGAATGGGCGCGGGGGCTGGCGTCATTGATCAAGCTGTCGGACGAATTTCGCGACGTCGGGTTGCTGGTCACCAATGTCGGGCCCAGCAGCCAGGCCGCGAGCGCTGGAATCGAACGCGGCGACGTGCTGCTGCGGTATGACGGCGTGCCGCTGGAAACCATCGAACAGCTGAGGAACCTCGAAGGCGTTGCGCCGCAAGGCGAGACGCCCAGGCGGGTGACGGTTGAGGGAGTTCGCGGCGCGCGGGAGGTCACTTTCACTGTGACCGCAGGCCGACTGGGGATCACCGTCAGCGCCTTGCTGCATCGTTTGCGTTCCAGGCGGCGGGCGGTGGGAAGGGTCATCCTGGCGCCCGAGCACGGCGCGCGGGTCGCGGCTGGCATGCCTACGCTCGTGGAAGTTCCGCGTGAACTTGTCTCCCAAGTGGCGCTCCTCGCAGAAGTTCTGCAGCGGCCCCGCAGCGCCAAACAAAGAAAGAAGGTCGAGGCCTTGATTGAGACGGCGGCGGCGATGGCCCGACCGGTCGACCGCGGCTCACGGCTCACCGGCTCTCCATAGCGCGGCTAAGATTCGTTGCCTTGCAAGGGTTCCCTGATCGATCAGATTCGCGCACTCAATCTGTCTCAAGTCATCGAAGGTGCCGCGGGGGAGTTCGACCGTATCACCGTTCGCCAGCCGGACAAGGGCTGTTTGCGCGTCCACGGCCAGCGGCGACTCCAGCGTCCCCGGGCGTTCGAGCACTGAAAACAGATACGCAAGCTCCTCCGCGTACTGGCCGAACTGGCTGACAACCTCCGCCTGCTCGTCCCGGGTAAGGATGCCGGGCCCAATCGCGTTGGTCCCATATATTGCGTGCAATCCGCCGGCGAAGCAGACACTCAGGTCCAGGCCCTTCGCCTGCATGATCGAGAACGTCCTGACAAGATGATCATGCAGAGTGCCCGTCTGATGCCTACGACCAGCGGCACCAGCCTTGCGCAGAAAAAAACTGAGCTTCTCGAAGTCGTCGCCCCGTCTCTTTCTGGCCTTGAATATCAGCGTCTTTCGCAGGATCGTGCACTTCCTGGAAACGGCGCGTCCGGCGTGCTGGGTGCTCGAGGGAAAGATGACGGCCCGGTTTGGCCGAGGGAGCACCGCCTTGGCGATGTCGGCGCTGGCCCCGAGGAAGACCGTTTCGCCGGCCCAGTCCGGCTCCCAGTAATCGTTGACATAGATTATCGACGTCCACTCGTCGGGGCGCTCGGAGTCGGTGTGGAAATAGCCGTCCGTGCCATAGGTGTAGCCGTTGAGGTAGCAGCGGACCAAAAGGTACTCGGGCAGGTGAGCGTCCCGCACGAAGTTCCAGGCCGCGTGGACCGGCGCCACCCCGGCCTGTGTCTCGAGAAGATCGGCGACGTCGGCGAGGTTATGCGGGCCCGCCGCAACGAAATCCCGGCTCCAGTGGCCATGTGGATCGGTCTTGAAATTCGAGCGTGATCCGTAGGCCAGCGGCTCGGTTGAGATGAATCGGGCCAACGTGTCATACATTTGTCGCGGCAAAAAGTCGTCCAGGACGACGATCTCCTCGCTCACGATGCCGGCGACCGATTACACCGAGTCGCCGTAGTCGCCACCGTCGGCGCTGGCAACGGCACTGTCGTCGCCGTCATCGTCACCGGCGTCGACCATGCTTTCGTCGACGTAGTCATCGAGGCTGTCGCTCTCTGCTATCCCATCCAGGCCCTGTTCTGGGTCTTCCGATTCGAGCAGATCGACTACCGCAGCCTCTACCCGCGAGAGACTGCCCGGGTCATTGGAGCCCGGCCCGGTCACCCAGACCCCGGTCCAGTACACCTGGCCGTCGACGTTCACGGTGAAACCCCATAGATAGTAGGTATCCCCGTTCTCCACCATGGTTGCTCCGGTCAGTCCGCCGGAGAGGATCACAACGGTCGGCATGAGGTGCTCCCGTATCGGTTCGGATCAACGCGAGCCGGCTCCGGCCGGCCTTCGGTCGGGGGACAATCGCGCGCCGAGAAGCGGCGTGTGACCCGGCCATCCGACACGTCGTCGTCTGCCGTGGCAATGACCTCGATGGCCGGTCGCAGGTAGGGAGAGCGCGAGCCGTCGAAGTCCGCCCGCGGCAATTTGCCGTAATACTCGGTTTCCGCTGCCCGTCGGACGAACTCGATGGCCAGATGGCCCACGCGGCGAAAGTGTCGGATGCGCCCCCGCAGCACCAAATGCACCAATTTCGGTGAGAGAAGCTTGACGGTCTTTATCACGGCATCGGGCCGCAGCGGAACCTGCGCCAGCGTCGGGCCAACGAGGCGGAAACAGGGATCGATGACGCAGGCGGGACTGCCGCCGTACAAGCCATATTCGCGGCAGCACCATAACGCGCGTTCGACACCATGTTCGCTGGGGACGGTACCGGACCGAGGCGACAGCACAAGGTCAATATCCGATGCATCCCGTCCGGGTTGAACGCGTGACCCGACGAGCCAAAGCTGAAACGCATGGAGTTCCGGGGCGGCTCGAAGGTCGCGAAGGACAGATCCCATCCGTGCGTCGGACACCGGCGCCACCAGGTTTACGTGCGGTCCGAACAGACGTCTTTGCATTTCACGATCGCGTACCGAGAGGCAGACCGGCGTCCGGCGCGGGTCGCTGTAGCCAACACCACGGGCTGCCACGCGTTGGATTTCCAAATCCGTACGGCTTTCTCCAACGAAGCTGTGATAAGGACACACAATACTCAGCCACCGGGACAATCGGCCGGAAAAAGACAGCGGGTCGGTAGGCGAGACCGCTTTCCTCGGCGACACAACCGTGGCGCATGCCCACTGCTGGAGTAACCTCGGCGGGCGCAGCCGGTCTGCCGTCGCCGCAACCGCGGTACCGGCATGGAGCGAGGCATGTTAGACGTGCATCGCGAGAGGGAACCCGGTGATAGTCCGGGACTGTGCCGCAGCGGTATGCAGCAACGACCGCCGTCAAAAGCATTGGTCGCCAGACCGGGAAGCTGCAGCTTTTGAGAGGCCACAAGGAACAGCACCGGGTGCGCGCCTGCGAGTCCGAAGACCTGCGGGCTGTGCCGGGCGCGCCGCGTCCGGCCGGCTCATCGCCTCGTGGAATGGGCGTTTGGTCGTGGCCGCTAGCGGTTGTGTACCTTGCAGAAATCAGGTGCGCACCGCGGCGGATTCGGCTGCGCGTCCGCCGGCGGTGAACCACCGGTCGAGTGTTAGGACGAAAACGTGACCTCTCAACCATTCACCGCCACCGTTACCGGCTCCCCGCGCATCGGCCCGAAACGCGAACTGAAGCGCGCCACCGAGGGTTATTGGGCCGGGCGCACCAGCCGGGCCGAGCTGGAGTCCGTCGCAGCGACCTTGCGCCGCGACATGTGGGCTCAGCTGGTCGCCGCCGGGTTGGACTCGGTCCCGGTGAACACCTTCTCTTACTACGACCAGATGCTCGACACCGCTGTGATGCTCGGCGCCCTGCCGGCCCGGGCGGCGCAGGTTCCCGACGATCTGGACCGGTACTTCGCCGCGGCGCGCGGCAATTCCGACGTCGCACCGTTGGAGATGACCAAGTGGTTCGACACGAATTACCACTACCTGGTTCCCGAGATCGAGCCCGCGACCGCGTTCTCACTGAACCCCGACAAGGTGCTCTCCGAGCTGAAAGAGGCGCTGCAGCAGGGTGTTCCCGCCCGCCCCGTCGTCATCGGGCCGATCACCTTCCTGCTGCTGAGTAAGGCCGTCAACGGCGGCGGCCCGCCGATCGAGCGGCTCGAGGAACTGGTGCCGATCTACTCACAGCTGCTGTCCTTGCTCGCCGACAGCGGAGCGCCCTGGGTGCAGTTCGACGAGCCCGCGCTGGTGACCGACATCTCCCCCGGCGCGCCCGCGCTGGCCGAGGCCGTCTACAACGCGCTGGGCGCGGTGGGCAACCGGCCCGCGATCCACGTAGCCACCTACTTCGGTGACCCCGGCGCCGCCCTGGCGGGGCTGGCCCGCACGCCCGTCGAGGCGATCGGCGTCGACCTGGTTGCCGGCGCGGACACCGCCGTCGCGGGCATCCCGGAATTGTCGGGCAAGCTGCTCGTGGCCGGCGTCGTCGACGGGCGCAACGTCTGGCGCACCGACCTGGAGGCGGCGCTCGGCAAGCTCGCCACCCTGTTGGGTTCCGCTGCCGCAGTAGCGGTTTCGACCTCGTGCTCGACGATGCACGTCCCGTACTCGCTGGAACCGGAAACCGGTCTCGACGACGCGCTGCGCAGCTGGCTGGCTTTCGGGCGAGAGAAGGTCGCCGAGGTGGTGACGCTCGCGCGCGCCCTGCAGGACGGGCGCGACGCCGTCGCCGACGAGATCGCGGCGTCCAACTCCGCCGTGGCCTCCCGCAAGACCGATCCGCGGCTGCACAACGAGCGGGTACGCAGCCGCATCGACTCGATCGTCGCGTCGGGCACCCACCGCGGCGACGCGGCGCAACGCCGCGCCAGTCAGGAGGCGCGGCTGCACCTGCCACCGCTGCCCACCACGACCATCGGCTCCTACCCGCAGACCTCGGCAATTCGCAAGGCGCGCGCGGCGTTTCGGGCCGGTGAGATCGACGAGGCCGAGTACGTCGGCAAGATGCGCCAGGAGATCGCGGACGTCATCAGGCTGCAGGAGCAACTCGGCCTGGACGTGCTGGTGCACGGCGAGCCGGAGCGTAACGACATGGTGCAGTACTTCGCCGAACAGCTGACGGGCTTCTTCGCCACGCAGAATGGCTGGGTACAGTCCTACGGCAGTCGGTGCGTGCGCCCGCCGATCCTGTACGGGGACGTGTCGCGGCCCAATCCGATGACCGTGGAATGGATCTCGTATGCCCAGTCGCTGACCGACAAGCCGGTGAAGGGCATGCTGACCGGGCCCGTCACGATCCTGGCGTGGTCGTTCGTCCGTGACGACCAGCCGCTGGCCGACACCGCCAACCAGGTCGCGCTGGCCATCCGCGACGAAACCGTGGACCTGCAGGCCGCGGGCGTCGCGGTCATCCAGGTCGACGAGCCCGCGCTGCGTGAGCTGCTGCCGCTGCGGCGCGCGCAGCAGGAGGATTACTTGCGTTGGGCCGTAGCGGCTTTCCGCTTGGCGACCTCGGGCGTGGCCGACTCGACTCAGATCCACACCCATCTGTGCTATTCGGAATTCGGTGAGGTGATCGGGGCCATCGCCGACCTGGACGCGGACGTGACGTCCCTCGAGGCGGCGCGTTCCCACATGGAGGTGCTGGACGACCTGAACTCGGTCGGCTTCGCCAACAGCGTCGGCCCTGGTGTCTACGACATCCACTCCCCGCGGGTGCCAAGCGCCACGGAGATGGCCGAGTCGCTGCGCGCCGCGTTGAAGGCCCTGCCGCCGCAACGGCTCTGGGTCAACCCCGACTGCGGGCTGAAGACCCGCAACGTCGACGAGGTGACCGCGTCGCTGCGCAACATGGTCGCCGCGGCGCGGGAGGTCCGGGCGGGCGCCTAGACCGCGAGCGTCACGCCAGCGTGGCGCTCGGGGCCC
>NZ_DATJPU010000080.1:0-41849 GCF_035506235.1 Mycobacterium sp. | reverse complement strand
GGGGACCGGGCGAAGCGGGTCGTCGACACCATCGGACCAGCGGGCCGCCTGACTTCGTCGGCGCTGGCCCGATACCCTGGTTCAATGAGTCTGCAAGCTCCCTCGCGTCCTGACTTGCGCCGGGATGTCCACGACGCCGCTCGCCGCGCCCGGGTCGCGGCCCGTGCGCTGGCGTTGTTGCCGACGGTCGCCAAGGACGCCGCGTTGCAGTCGGCGGCCGCCGCGATATGCGCCCACGCTGATCGGATCCTGGCGGCCAACGCCGAGGACCTCGAGGCCGCACGGGCCGCCGGCACCCCGACCGCGATGCTCGACCGGTTGGCGCTGGACCACAAGCGGATCGACGGGATCGCGGCCGGCCTGCGGCAGGTCGCCGGGTTGCCCGACCCGGTCGGGGAGGTGCTGCGCGGCTACACGCTGCCCAACGGCCTGCAGTTGCGCCAGCAACGCGTCCCGCTCGGCGTCGTCGGCATGATCTACGAGGGCCGGCCCAACGTCACCGTCGACGCCTTCGGCTTGGCGCTCAAGTCCGGCAACGCGGTGCTGCTGCGCGGCAGTTCCTCGGCGGCGAAGTCCAACCAGGCCCTCGTCGACGTGTTGCGCGCGTCGCTGATGAGCGAGGACCTGCCCGCCGACGCGGTGCAGCTGCTGTCGGCCGCCGACCGGTCCACCGTCACCCACCTGATCCAGGCGCGCGGCCTGGTCGACGTGGTGATCCCGCGCGGCGGAGCGAGCCTGATCGACGCGGTGGTGCGCGACGCCCGGGTGCCCACCATCGAGACCGGCGTCGGCAACTGCCACGTCTACGTGCATGAAGCCGCCGACCTGGAAGTGGCGGAACGGATCCTGCTGAACTCCAAGACCCGGCGGCCCAGCGTCTGCAATGCCGCCGAGACGCTGCTGGTGGATGCGGCGATCGCAGGTGTTGCCATGCCCCGGCTGATCGGCGCCCTCCAAGAAGCGGGGGTGACGGTTCATGGCGGTCTTGGTGCAGACGCGGACGAGGCCGACCTGCGCCGCGAATACCTGTCGATGGACATCGCGGTGGCGGTGGTCGACGGCGTCGACGCGGCGATCGCCCACATCAACGAGTACGGCACCGGACACACCGAAGCCATCGTGACCACGAACATGGCTGCGGCCCAACGCTTTACCGACGGCGTCGACGCGGCCGCCGTGATGGTCAACGCTTCGACGGCGTTCACCGACGGCGAGCAGTTCGGGTTCGGCGCCGAGATCGGCATCTCCACGCAGAAGCTGCACGCGCGCGGCCCGATGGGATTGCCGGAACTGACCTCCACCAAGTGGATCGCGTGGGGAGACGGGCAGACCCGCCCGGCCTGACGCCTTTCGGACAAAAGCTTTAGGAGAACTGAGACTGTGAGTGTGCCCGCCCGGCCGGCGCCGCTGTTCGCCGACATCGACGACGTCTCGCGGCGGTTGGCCGAGACCGGTTACCTGCCCGACACCGCCACCGCGACGGCGGTGTTCCTGGCCGACCGGCTCGGCAAGCCGCTGCTGGTGGAGGGGCCCGCCGGCGTCGGCAAGACCGAGCTGGCCCGCGCCGTGGCGCAGGCCACCGGCTCCGGGCTGGTGCGCCTGCAGTGCTACGAGGGCGTCGACGAGGCGCGCGCCCTGTACGAGTGGAACCACGCCAAGCAGATACTTCGTATCCAGGCCGGCTCCGGCAACTGGGATCAGACCAAGGACGACGTGTTCAGCGAGGAATTCCTGCTGCAGCGGCCGCTGCTGACCGCCATCCGGCGCACCGAGCCGACGGTGCTGCTCATCGACGAGACCGACAAGGCCGACATCGAGATCGAGGGCCTGCTGCTCGAGGTGCTGTCCGACTTCGCCGTGACCGTCCCCGAACTGGGCACGCTCACCGCGGAGCGGGCGCCGTTCGTCCTGCTGACCTCAAACGCCACCCGCGAACTGTCCGAGGCGCTCAAGCGCCGCTGCCTGTTCCTGCACATCGACTTTCCGAGCCCCGAGCTGGAGCGGCGCATCCTGCTGTCCCGGGTTCCCGAGCTGCCCGCGCACCTGGCCGAGGAATTGGTGCGCATCATCGGTGTGCTGCGCGGGATGCAACTGAAGAAGGTGCCGTCCATCGCCGAGACGATCGACTGGGGCCGCACGCTGCTCGCGCTGGGCCTGGACACCATCGACGACGCGGTGGTCGCCGCCACGCTCGGCGTGGTCCTCAAACATCAGTCCGATCAGCAGCGCGCGTCCGGGGAATTGAGGCTGAACTAGTGGCCCGCCGCATCCGCCCCACCCGCCCGCTGGCCCCGCACGGGCTGCCCGGCCACCTGGTGGGGTTCGTGGAAGCGCTTCGCGGGGCGGGCATTTCGGTGGGGCCGTCGGAGACCGTGGACGCCGGCCGGGTGATGGCCACCCTCGGGCTGAGCGATCGCGAGGTGCTGCGCGAGGGCATCGCCTGCGCGGTGCTGCGCCGCCCCGATCACCGCGACACCTACGACGCGATGTTCGACCTGTGGTTCCCCGCGGCGTTGGGCGCCCGCGCGGTCGTCGGCGACGAGGCGGCCGACGGGGCGCAGGGCGACTCGTTGCCGGCCGACGACGTCGAGGCGATGCGCCAGATGCTGCTGGACCTGCTCGCCGAGAACCCCGACCTCGCGGACATGGACGAGCGCCTGGTGGCGATGGTGGCGCGAATCGTGGAGGCCTACGGCAAGTACAGTTCCAGCCGCGGCCCGTCGTTCTCGTCGTATCAGGCGCTCAAGGCGATGGCGCTGGACGAACTGGAGGGCAAGCTGCTGGCGGGACTGCTGGCCCCGTACGGCGACGAGCCCACCCCCACCCAGGAACAGATCGCCAAAGCGCTTGCTGCGCAGCGGATTACGCAGCTGCGCAAGATGGTCGACGCCGAGACCAAGCGGCGCACCGCCGAGCAGCTCGGCCGCGACCACGTCCAGATGTACGGAATCCCACAGCTTTCCGAGAACGTCGAGTTCCTGCGCGCCTCGGGCGAACAGCTGCGCCAGATGCAACGGGTGGTGGCGCCGCTGGCCCGCACCCTGGCCACCCGGCTGGCGGCGCGCCGGCGCCGCTCGCGTGCCGGCGTGATCGACCTGCGCAAGACGCTGCGCAAGTCGATGTCCACGGGCGGGGTGCCGATCGACGTCGTGCTGGCCAAACCCCGTCCGGCGCGCCCGGAACTGGTGGTGCTGTGCGACGTGTCGGGTTCGGTCGCCGGGTTCAGCCACTTCACCCTGCTGCTGGTGCACGCGCTGCGCCAACAGTTCTCGCGGGTTCGCGTGTTCGCCTTCATCGACACGACCGACGAGGTGACCCACATGTTCGGGCCAGAAGCCGACCTGGCCGTGGCGATCCAGCGGATTACCCGGGAGGCCGGCGTGTACAGCCGCGACGGGCACTCCGACTACGGCAACGCGTTCGCGTCGTTCGAGCAGGCGTTCCCGAACGTGCTGTCGCCGCGCGCCTCGCTGCTGGTGCTCGGCGACGGCCGCACCAACTACCGCAATCCGGAGACCGAGCTGCTGTCCCACATGGTGACCGCGAGTCGGCACGCATACTGGCTCAACCCCGAACCCAAGCATCTGTGGGGCAGCGGCGACTCGGCGGTGCCGCGCTACCAAGAGGTCATCACGATGCACGAATGCCGCTCCGCCAAGCAGTTGGCCACGGTGATCGACCAGCTGCTGCCGGTGTGAGGCGCACACGTCGCGGCCCGCATCAGGCCAGCAGCTCGACCCCGACCTGGAGCTTGCGATAGATCTCCAGCGCGCGCCGGTCGCGGGTCACGAGCGTGAGCCGGTGCTCATTCGCGGCCGCGCCGACAAGCGCGTCATAGATCGAGCCGCCGGCAATCCCGGTCGATCCGAGCGCCGTGAGCAGCGCTGCGGCGGCGCGAGCTCCGAGGAACCTCGTCTCGGGGAACGTCTTGGTCAGCAGCTGCGTGACCGTCGCGGGGGTCCTCCGCGCCGGCGGCGGTAAGCGCGTCAGCACCGAAAAGGTCTCGAATGCGGCGTGGCCGGCCAGACCGAGGGTGCGGCCGCGCAGCGCCTGGAAGGTGTCCTCGTGATGTTCGTGATCCGCAACCACGAGTGCGACGGCGACGCTGGTGTCGACGAGCAGCGCGGTGGTGCTAGCGCTGGTCGGCATCCCGCAGTGCCTGCACTAGGGCGTCGTCGATGTCGACGCCGCCCGCGGGTATGACAAAGCGCCCCTCTCGCTCTTCGAGGGCACCATCGGCCAGTGGCTCGACGCGCAGACCGGCGCCGTCGGCCGTTACCTCGACTTCGCCGGGTTGAAGCCCGAGGTGGTCACGCAGCACCTTGGGAATAACCAATCGGCCTGCCTTATCAATGGTTGCGCGCATGCCTAGAGGTTACCATTACCGGGCTGACGTCATCCGAGCCGGACCCAAACGCTCAAGTAAGCTGGCACATCGTGCAAAAGCAGCTTCGCAGGCTCGGGGTGATGGGTGGGACGTTCGACCCCATCCATTACGGCCACCTGGTTGCCGCCAGTGAGGTCGCCGAGCTGTTCGACCTCGACGAAGTGGTGTTCGTGCCCAGCGGACAGCCGTGGCAGAAGAGCCGGCAGGTCTCCGCCGCCGAGGACAGGTACCTGATGACGGTGATCGCCACCGCGTCCAATCCCCGGTTCTCGGTGAGCCGGGTCGACATCGACCGGGGCGGGCCAACCTACACCCGGGACACCCTGCGGGATCTGCACGCCCTCAACCCGGAATCGCAGCTGTACTTCATCACCGGCGCCGACGCGCTGGAATCCATCCTGTCGTGGCAGGGCTGGGAAGAGGTGTTCGGGCTGGCGCGCTTCATCGGCGTCAGCCGGCCCGGATACGAGTTGCGGCGCGAACACATCACCGGGGTGCTGGGCGAGCTGACCGAGGACGCGCTGAGCCTGGTCGAGGTCCCGGCGCTGGCGATCTCGTCGACCGACTGCCGCGCCCGCGCCGAGCAGGGCCGTCCGCTGTGGTACCTGATGCCCGACGGCGTCGTGCAGTACGTCTCCAAGCGCCGGCTGTACCGCGCGCGCCAAACCACCCTGGCCACCGGGAACAACGCGTGACCGCGACGCAGGAAGCGATCGACATGGCGACCGTGGCCGCCAGCGCGGCCGCCTCGAAACTGGCCGACGACGTGCTCGTCATCGACGTCTCGGGCCAGTTGGTCATCACGGACTGCTTCGTCATCGCCTCGGCGTCCAACGAGCGGCAGGTCAACGCGATCGTCGACGAGGTCGAGGAGAAGATGCGCAAGGCGGGCTACCGCCCGGCGCGGCGCGAGGGTGCCCGGGAGGGGCGCTGGACGCTGTTGGACTACCGCGACATCGTCGTGCACATCCAGCATCAGGACGACCGCAACTTCTACGCCCTGGACCGGTTGTGGGGTGACTGCCCGGTGGTGCCGGTGGATTTGGACGAGGATCCGGGGGACCCGGACTCAGCGGCCCCTGACGAGTCGGCGAGCGCGCAATGAGGGTTCGCCGGCTGGTGATGTTGCGGCACGGGCAGACCGAGTTCAATCTCGGTAGCCGGATGCAGGGCCAGCTGGACACCGAGCTCAGTGAACTGGGCCGCGCGCAGGCGGTCGCAGCCGCCGAGGTGCTGGGCAAGCTGCAGCCACTGCTGATCGTTTCGTCGGACCTGCGGCGCGCCTACGACACGGCGATCAAGCTGGGGGAGCGCACGGGGCTGAAGGTCTGGGTGGACGATCGGTTGCGGGAGACCCATCTCGGTGACTGGCAGGGCCTGACGCACGCGCAGATCGATGTCGAGGCGCCGGGCGCGCGCCTGGCATGGCGCGAGGACGCGACGTGGGCGCCGCACGGCGGGGAAAGCAGGGTCGACGTCGCCGCCCGCAGCCTGCCGTTGGTCGCCGAACTGGTATCCGGCGAGTCGGAATGGGGCGACCCGAACGAGCCGGACCGGCCGGTGGTGCTGGTCGCCCACGGCGGGCTGATCGCCGCGCTGTCGGCCGCGCTGCTGCGCCTCCCGGTCGCCAACTGGCCGATTCTGGGCGGCATGGGCAATGCGAGTTGGGTGCAGCTGTCGGGCCACTCCGACGATTGGGGCGCCGGCGCCGATTTCGAGAGCATCCGCTGGCGCCTGGATGTGTGGAATGCTTCGGCGCAGGTGTCCAACGATGTCCTCTGAGCCGTCCCCAAAGCAAGGGTCCAGGCCCACCCTGCTGGTGTTCGCCGACTCGTTGGCCTATTACGGGCCCACCGGGGGGCTGCCCGCGGACGATCCGCGCATCTGGCCCAATATTGTTGCAGCGCAACTGGATTGGGATGTGGAGCTGATCGGCCGCATCGGCTGGACCTGCCGCGACACCTGGTGGGCGGCGACCCAGGATCCGCGGGCCTGGGCGGCGCTGCCCAGGGCGGCCGCGGTGATCTTCGCGACCGGCGGGATGGATTCGCTGCCGTCGGTGTTGCCGACCGCCTTGCGCGAGCTGATCCGCTATGTGCGCCCGCCGTGGCTGCGGCGCTGGGCCCGCGACGGCTACGGATGGCTGCAGCCCAGGCTTTCGCCGGTGGCGAGGCCGGCCTTGCCCCCGCATTTGAGCGCCGAATACCTCGAACAGACCCGTGGCGCAATCGATTTCAATCGCCCCGGCATCCCGATCGTGGCGTCGCTGCCGTCGGTGCACATCGCCGAGACATACGGCAAGGCGCACCACGGCCGGCCCGGGACGGTGGCTGCGATCACCGAATGGGCGCAGCAGCACGATGTTCCGCTGGTGGATCTCAAAGCCGCGGTGGCCGAACACGTGATGAGCGGCCGTGGCAATCCCGACGGCATCCACTGGAATTTCGAAGCCCACCAGGCGGTCGCGGAGCTGATGCTCAAGGCGCTGGCCGAAGCTTTGCAAAAATCTGAAGTCCCGAACGAGAAGCCGCGCGGGTAGGGCCATGGGTGTCGTGGTGGTGACCGATGCGTCGTCGCGCTTGCCGGCCGACCTGCTCGAAAAGTGGTCGATACGAGTGGTTCCGTTGCACATCCTGCTCGACGGCCGCGACCTGCGCGACGGCATCGACGACGTCCCCGAGGACATCTACAAGCAGCACGCCACCACCGCCGCGGCCACCCCCGCCGAACTGGCCAACGCCTACCAGCAGGCGCTGGCCGACAGCGATGGCGACGGCGTGGTGGCGGTGCACATCTCCTCGGCGCTGTCGGGAACCTACGCCGCCGCCCAACGGACGGCGGCCGACCTCGACCCGAACGTGCGCGTGGTCGACTCGCGATCGGCGGCGATGGGCACGGGTTTCGTCGCGCTGGCCGCCGCCCGGGCGGCGGCCGCCGGCGGCGACCTGGACGTGGTCGCGGACGCCGCGACATCGGCCGTGTCGCGCGGCCACGCGTTCGTGGTGGTCCACCGGCTGGACAACCTGCGTCGCAGCGGGCGGATCGGCGGGGCCACGGCGTGGCTGGGCACCGCGCTGGCGCTCAAGCCGCTGTTGCGCATCGATGACGGGAAACTCGTTCTGGCCCAACGCGTGCGCACCGTCACCCACGCGACGGCGGCGATGATCGACCGGGTCTGCGAGGTCGTCGGTGACGGCACCGCCGCCCTGGCGGTGCATCATGTCGCCAATCCCGACGGGGCCAAGGAGGTCGCGGCGGCGCTGGCGCAGCGGCTACCGGCGTGCGAGCCGGCGATCATCACCCCGCTCGGGCCGGTGCTCGCGCTGCACGTCGGTGCGGGAGCGGTCGCCGTGTGCGTGCAACTGCCGGAAGACTAGTTGTGGCGATCGCAAGCGCGGCGTAGCCGGGCGCTGCGGGTCGCCACCAGAAGACTAGGCGCGCACCGCTCGTCGGGCGTTGTCACCGCGCGGGTGGACAACCTGCGGCCACCAGAACCAGCGCCCGAGTAGGGTGGCGATCGACGGCATCAGCAACGTGCGCACGACCAGCGTGTCGAGCAACAGACCGATGCACACGGTCGAGCCGAACTGACCGAGCACCCGCAGTTCGCTGCCGAGCATGGACGCCATGGTGAAGGCGAACACCAGCCCCGCCGCCGTCACCACACCGCCGGTGCCGGCCATCGACCGGATGATCCCCGTCTTAAGTCCCGCATGGATCTCTTCCTTGAACCGGGAGACGAGCAGCAGGTTGTAGTCGGATCCGACGGCCAACAGGATGATGACCGACAGCGCCATGACGATCCAGTGGATCTTGATGCCGAATAGGTCCTGCCAAATCAGCACGGACAGGCCGAAAGACGCGGCGATCGAGCTGGCCGCGGTGCCGACGATCACCAGCGCGGCAACCACGCTTCGGGTGAGCAGCAGCATGATCATGAAGATCAGCGTGAGCGCCGAGACCACCGCGATCATCAGGTCGAATTTGGCGCCGTCGTGCATGTCCTTGAAGGTTGCGGCGGTACCGCCGAGATAAACCTTGGCGTCCGAGAGGGAGGACATCTTCAGCCCCTCCTGGGCGGCGGTGCGCTCCGCATCGACGCGCGAGATGCCTTCCGGCGTCATGGGATCGCCCTGATGGGTGATGAAGAAGCGTGCCGACTTACCGTCCGGCGACAAGAACATACGCAACCCCGTCTGGAAGTCCGGGTTGTCGAACGCCTCCGGCGGTAGGTAGAACATGTCGTCGTTCTTGGCCGCGTCGAAGCTTTGCCCCATGACGACGGCCGTGTTGCTCATGGCCTCGATCTGGTTGATCATCGCCGAGAACGTCTGGTACAGCGTCAACGTGATGCCCTTGGTGGCCTTCAGCGTCGCAATCAGCGTGGGGAACAGCGTCATCAGCTCGTGCGTGGCCGAAGCGGTGTGCTGGATGTCCGCCGTGAGTTCGTGGAACTTCTCGGCAAGCTGGTCGAACCCGTCCAACGAGTCGAACAGTGCCCGAGTTGACCAACAGATGGGAACGTCGTAGCAGTGCCTCTCCCAATAGAAGAGACTGCGTATCGGCCGCCAGAAGTCGTCGAAATCCGCGATGTGGTTCCGCAACGTATCGGTGATTTCCGATGTCTCGGCCGTGGTCCGTGCGCTGTCGTCAGCAGCCTTGGAAAGATCCTGCGTTATCGCGTACTGGCGTTCCGTGACGTCGATGTTGACCTGCAGCTGGTCGGCCAACTTGAGGATGTCGGCCATGCGTTCCTTGAGGAAATCCATGTTCTGCATGGTCGTTTGGCTCTGCATGCTGTTCTGGAACGGTATCGAGCTGTGTTGAATGGGAATGCCCAGTGGCCTCGTGATGTCCTGGATCATGGCGATGCCCACCGTGCGGATGACGTTTTTCGCCACCTTGTCCAACACCAGCATGTCGGCGGGGTTGCGCATGTCGTGGTCGGCCTCGATCATCAGCATGTCCGGGTTCATCCGGGCCTGGGAGAAATGCCGGTCCGCAGCCGCGTATCCCACATTCGCCGGGGCACTGGTAGGCAGGTAGTACCGGTCGTTGTAGCTCGTGACATAGCTCGGCAGGGCGACCATGCCGACGAGAACGACGGCGGAGCTGACGGCCAGAATCGGTGCGGGCCAACGCACCACCGCGGTGCCGACGCGTCGCCACAGCGTGCCCCTGACCGTCCGCTTGCGTTCGAAAAGCCCGATCTTGCTCCCCAGGAAGATCACCGCGGGACCCAGGGTGAGGCCGGCCAACACGACGACCAGCATTCCGATCGCAACGGGTGCGCCCATGGTGTTGAACCAAGGCAAGCGGGCGAAGCTCAGGCAGTACGTCGCCCCGGCGATGGTGAGACCCGACCCCAGCACAACTGGAGCCACGCTACGAAAGGTGGTGTAGTACGCGGTTTCCCGATCCTCGCCCGCCGCGCGCGCCTCTTGGTAGCGGCCCACCAGGAAGATGCCGTAGTCCGTCCCGGCCGCGATCGCCAGCATCGTGAGGATGTTCGCGGCGAAGGTCGTGAGGCCGAAGACGTTGTTGTACCCGAGAACCGCGACGGCTCCGCGCGCCGTTGACAGCGCGATGCCGGTCATGAACAGCTGGATCAGCGTCGTCACGATGGAGCGATAGACCAGCAGCAGCATGATCGCGATCGCGCCCAGCGTGAACAGCGTGATCTTGGCCAGGCTGGCGTTGCCGATGATGTGCATGTCATCGGACAGCGCCGCCGGACCGGTGACGTAGGCGTGCACGCCGGGTGGTGGCGCGTTCCGCTCGATCACCTTGCGGACGGCGTCGACGGATTCGTTGGCCAGCGTCGTTCCCTGGTTGCCGGCCAGGTTCAGCATGACGTACGAGGCCTTGCCGTCGGCGCTTTGGGCTCCCGCCGCGGTCAGCCGGTCCCCCCAGAAGTCCTGGATGTGCTGAATGTGCTTGGGGTCCTCGCGCAGCTGGCGAATGATGTTGTCGTAGTACCGGTGCGCGTCCGCGCCGAGGGGTTGCTGCCCCTCGAGGACGATCATGACGGTGCTGTTGGAATCGAATTCCTTGAAGTTGTGACCCAGCCGCATCATCGCCTTCATCGACGGCGCGTCCAGCGGCGCCATCGGCGCCGAGTGCTGCTCGCCGACCACTTCCAGTGTCGGAACGGCGACGTTGACCAGGACCGTGACGAACACCCAGACCAGGATGATCGGCACCGCAAACCAGCGGATCATGTGCGGGATCAGTGGCCAGTGGCCGCGCGGAGGGCGGCCGGCCTTCTGGACCCCGATCGGGCCGGTGTCCTCGGTGTCGTCGACGGCTCGGGTGTTCAACTCGCTCATGCCGACTTCACCAGGCAGAAGGTCTGGGCGTTGCGGCCATCGGAGTTCTGCTGCTCCCTGACGACGCCGTCCACGGTGATTTTGCAGCTGATTCGGTTGCCGTCGGTTTGCGCCATGATGTTGGCGCTCACCGCGGGAAGCGTGGTCGAGATCGTGGTCGACCACGGCAGCGGAGCCCCGTTGACCTGGTGCGTGTTGGCATTCTCGTCCCAGTAGTTGATGTTTGCAACGCTCCCGGGCGGACCGGAGACCTCGTAGACCACGACCTTCGGGTTGAACTGAACGATCTCGATGCCGGCGCCCGCGTTCGCGTTGAGGTCCTGCGAGCCGAAAATCCTGTGCAGCCGCGACACGACCAATCCCGAGACCGCCAGCACGACGATCAATAACAGCGGTATCCACGCCCGCTTGACGGCGCGGGTTATGGCGCCGGTCTTTGGTCTAACCTTCACCTGACCGCCTTCCCGCTCGCCGCTGCCCGGGGGACAACTTGGCTTGTCAACAGAACATTTGCTCAGCTAAGCATCGTAAACCGTAGTGCACGGAACCGTTCCTCGGGGTGCCGACTTTGTGACGACCGACACGGGGTCAGCGGGACACCCTGCCGGTGACCGGCGGCAGGTCGGCAAGCGTCACGATGCCGGGCTTGGCGGCCACTACGGCGGGGACCGCGTTGGTCACCGGCATCGCTGTGTAGATCATGCCCAGCCCCATGAACCCGGGCTCCGTCCAATCCTTCGGCGGCAGGCAGTGCAGCACGGTGCGCATGTTGGGCAGTCCGAACACCTGGATGACGTGGCCGTGCTCGAGGGGTTTGGGTGGGACCACATGATCGCCCATGGTCCAGTTGAATCCGACGCTGACGACGTTGCGATCGCCTTGCCAGCCGCGGTGGTAGCCGTAGACGCTGCCGACCGTTCCCGCGGGAATTTTCATGAAGCCCAGATCGGAGTCGGCGGTGGCCGCGGTGAAGGTGACGTCGAACGTCATCCTGTCCAGTTCGGCGCCGATCGCGTCGGCCATCATCGCCGCCGATTCCGCGAAGACCTCGCTTTCGGTCCGCACGCTCTCGGCCAGCCCCGGTGTGCCGGGGTCCTGTGAGAACCCCATCGCCGTCTGGGTTTCGGCCGACTCGTAGGTTGAGCAGTCCACCGACTCGGTGATGCGGATCTCGTCGACCCGCTCGCACGACGCGGACAGCACCATGCCGACCATGTTCGTCATCCCGGGGTGCGCCCCGCTGCCGAAGATCGTCGAACCGCCCCGTTGGCAGGCGTCCACGATGCGCCCGCGGTCCTCCGGTGTCTGCTTGCCACCGGTGATCCAGGCGGCGCTGGTGCACACGTTGACGCCCGACTCCAGCAGCCGCACGAGCTCATCGACGTTGGGCCACAACGGGTTATAGCAACAAGCGTCGGGCCGCAGCGCCAGCAGCGCATCGATGTCATCGGTGGCCTCGACCCCGGTCGGCTCCGGCCACCCGGACAGTTCGGCGGCGTCGACCCCGACCTTTTCTGCGCCGTGCGCGTACACCCCGACCAGTTCCATGTCCGGCCGGCCGATGATGGCGTGCAGCGATCGCCGCCCGATGTTGCCGGTCGTCCACTGGATAACGCGAAACGGACGGTCTGCGCTGGTTGTGCTCATCGGGGGCTCCTCTGCCGGTGCGGTTGACTCATTATGTGCAACCGGGCTCGGCGCTCCGGGCCCTAGGCGTCCAATCGGGTGAACTGGTCCTGCCGGTACTGCTCGACACAAGCGGCGCGCCGGATCTTGCCGCTCGTCGTGGTGGGAATCGACCCGGGTGGTACCAGGACGAGGTCCCCGACATTCAACCCGTGCGCATTGGATATCGCCGAGGTGACGTCGCTTTTGACGCAGGTGAGCCAGCGCGTCGCCTCCTCGGTGGAGTCTCCGCGCTTCTTGAGCTCGATGACGGTGACCAGCGTCTCGGTGCTGTTCACCGGGACCGAGATCGCCGCGACCCGACCACCTGTGATCTCTTGGACCGTGGCCTCGATGTCCTCTGGATAGTGATTGCGCCCGCGGATGATCAGCAGATCCTTGATGCGGCCGACGATGAACAGCTCACCTTCGGAGATGAAGCCGAGGTCGCCGGTTCTCAGCCAGGGGCCGTCGGGCGTGCCCGGCGACGGGTCCACGAGTACGGCACTGAAGCAGCGTTGCTCCTCCGGCGGTTTGCGCCAGTAGCCCTCGGCGACATTGGGGCCGTGTATCCAGATCTCGCCGACCTCGTCGTGCGGGCACTCGCGGCCGGTGTCGCAGTCGACGATGCGCAGCGTGGGTGATTGCGGCACTTTGTATTTGACCAGCGCCGTGCCGGTCCTGGCCGCGCATCGCTCAACGCGGCCGGCGGACAGCTCCCCGGCGTCGAAATCAACCGCGCCCGACGAGTCGCACCAGGTGCCGGCCGTCACGAAGACGGTTGCCTCCGCCAGGCCATACGAAGGACGCACCATATGGTCCTGAAAATTGAAGTGGGCGAACCGATCAACGAAGCGCTGCAATGTCGCCGGCTCTACCCGTTCGGCGCCGCTTATGATGCCCAGCACCCCCGCCAGGTCGAGCCCGCCCAGGTCGGCGTCGGTTGTCTTGCGGGCGGCCAGGTCGTAGGCGAAGTTCGGCGCCGCCGAAAACGCATGCGGACTCCTGGCCAAAGATTGCACCCACCTGGCCGGCCTCTCCAGGAACGAAACCGGACTCGTCAGCTCGCCGCGAAAACCGCCCAGGATCGGTGCGCAGACCCCCAACACCAAACCCATGTCGTGGTAAAAAGGCAACCACGAAACGATCGTGAGATCTGATGGGACCTTGATCTGGGACTCCGCGAAAAAGCTGCGCATCAGCTGGTCGAAATTCACCTGCAGGTTGCGGTGCGAGATCATCACTCCGGTGGGCAGCCGGGTGGAACCGGAGCTGTACTGCAAATAGGCCGTGCTCGGCAAATCGGCTGTCCGACCGATTGTTCCGCCATCGGCGTCCAGATTCAGGGCATCGATTTCGACGATTTTAGGGACGCCGTCCAGGCGGGCCTCATCGACGTATTCGGCGATGTCTTCCGCGACCGCCGACGTGGTGAGAACGATGGCGGGCGCCGTGTCGGCAAGGACCGCGCCCACCCGCTCATGAGTCGCGCCGCGGTGCGGCAACGGGAGCGGAACGGCGATGAGCCCGGCCTGCATGGAGCCCAGGAATGCCGCGATGTAATCGAGGGATTGGGGAGCCAGGATCACCGCCCGGTCGCCGACCGCGCCATGGTGGGCGAGTTCGCGCGCCACATTGAATGTCCGGCGGGACAACTGCGACCACGTGAGACTCTCGGGAACACCCGCCCAGTCGTCCTGGTAGTCGGTGAAGGTGAACGCTACGTCATCGGGCCGCAGGCTGGCGCGCGCGTGCAGCATCGAGAGGACGGATGACTGGGGAGGTGGCGTCACATCACGTCCGTATTGATCTGCCCAATGCGTCGCATCGAAGTCAGTGGTCAGCCTGTCCCGCGCCGTGGGACAACACGGACATGGCGCCGGCGAGGATCTGCGAGAACGGGTCGGCGCCGCCGCCGAATGTCGCCTGGTTGGCCGGCGCGGTGACGGCCGCGGGGTCGAAGCCGTGCACCGGGTCCACCTGAACCGGAGCGGTCGACGGGTCGTCGTTTCGCGAATAGCCGGCGTTCACCCGGGGGATCAGGATTGCGTCGAGCTTGTTCAGCGTGTCCTCCGGGATCCCGATGTAGGCCAGCGGCATGACAAGGGGAAGGTGCTTCTCCGGGACCATGATCGTCGTATCTTTCGCGCCCCTGGAGTTGATCGTCGTTCTGATGTTCTGCGGCGGCACCATGCTCGGGTTCGTGAAGGCCACCGCGGTGTGGCCCGTGGCGAGGCCCAGGAGGGTGTTGGCGAGGGCGAACATGTTGTCCGGGCGGTCCGGGAAGTCCGCGATCGAGTCGTAGGCCGCCACGAACTTGTTGGTGTCGTACTGGCTCTCGTACGGCGGTGGCATGCGGTAGTCGAGCGCGGGAACAACGCTGCCGACCGGGAACATGGCGCTCAGGAAACTCTGACCGAAGGCGTGCCGCCCGATCGGGTCGCCGAATGTGGCGAAGTTCAGCGTGTTCGGCGGGGGAGCGGTCGGGTCATTGGCGAGGCGAGCCTGCTCGCCGTCGACCACGAACCCGCCCTCGGACAAGCCGATCGCGGTACCCGGTCGGCTGGTTTTGATCGCCGCATCGAGGTTGTTTATCCCCACGTCGACCGACTCGCCGACGCTGGGGCCGTCCAGGCCCAGGCCCGGAAAGTTCTCATCGAGCTTGCCGATGCCCGGGAAGAGCCGCTCCAGCACGTGGCCCTGAACCTGCCCCGCCGGGTAGCGGACGATTTCGCGCTTCTGGCCGGGGAACCACTGGGCGCCCTCCTGGCGGATGTACTCGTCGTAGGGGATGCCCAGAACGTGAGCGCCTCCGAGGGCGAACGCGGTCTGGTCGCCCGGTGCTCCGGGGGTCGGCGGACCGCCGATGGGTGTGTCGTCGGCGGAGACCGTGCCGGCGCCGAAACACCCTGTGGCGCCGACAGTTACCAGCGCCGTCACTCCTGCGAGTAGTTTCTTCATCCCTACCCCTGACCCCTCGGCTTCTCCAGTCTCACATACGTCATGTCGGCGCCTTAAGCGGGTTGCGCCCCGCCGGCGACGGCCGCGCGCCCGCCCGTGACGGCCACCAGTTCGCCCGCCCGACCAGCGCGGCGATGGCGGGGACCGTGACGGTGCGTACCAGGAAGGTGTCCAGCAGAATTCCCAAACCGATCACGAAACCGCCCTGGGCCACCGTGCCGATGCTGGAGAACAAGAGACCACACATCGAGGCGGCGAAGATCAGCCCCGCCGCGGTGATCACCCCGCCCGTCGACCCCAGGGTACGGATGATGCCGTAACGCATGCTGCGCGGAGACTCGTCACGCATTCGCGAGACGAGCAGCATGTTGTAGTCGGCTCCCACCGCGACCAACACCACGAATGCCAGCGGCGGCACGCTCCAATGCAATTGCTGGCCCAGGAGGAATTGAAACACCAGAACGCCGATACCCAGCGCCGACAAATACGAAATGACCACGGAAGCAACCAGATACAGCGGCGCGACAATCGCACGCAGCAGCGCGATCAAAGTAAGGAGCACGACGAGGAGGGTCACCGCGATGATGAACCGGATGTCGTGTTGGTAGTAGTCGCGCGTGTCCTTCAGGCCGACGGTGTATCCGGCCATCGATACCGTGGCGTCCGCCAGCGTGGTATTCGGTTGGGCTCCCCGGGCCGTCGCAGTGATCGCGTTGACCTGATCCATGGCCTCGGTGCTGAACGGATTGAGCTTGGTTTGCACCAAGTACCGCACCGAGCGGCCGTCCGGCGAAATGAATGCCTTGGCGGCCTGCTGGAACTCCTTCAAATGCAACAGCTGGGACGGGATGTTGAACCCGGCCATCGCCGGTCGTGCCGCGTCGTGCTTCAGCGACAACAGAAAAGCCGCCGACTCACTGAGCCCGGCACCCAGCTGCTTGACCTGGTCGACGAGCTGGGCCACCGCGTCGGCCACTTGCCGGCTCCCACCGGCGAATCGGCCTGCCCCGTCCTGCAGCTTGTTCAGGTTCGCCTGCAGGCCGCCGGGTTGGTCCACCCCCATGGAATGCAGCACGCTGGTGAGCTTCGTCAAGGCACCACGCAGGCGGTCCGTCGACGCCTTCAGGGCCCGTTTGTCCGGGTACTCCTGCAGTTGGCGGGCCAGGTCATTGATCGCGTCGAGGTCTGCCTGATCGCGCGCGCCTGCCAGCTGCTCGAATGTGCCGCGGGTGGCGCTGCACGACGGATCGGCGTCGCAGACCGGGTTGCCCTGCAGCGCCGTCAGTACCGGGCCTATCCAGGCGAACATGTTCTTTCCGGCCGTGAAATTCCAGCCCATGGCATTGCTGAGCGAGTTGACGTGGTCGACGAGCTGGGCGGCGATGTCGACCTCTTTGACCAGCGTGTCGCCGCTGTACTGGTTCTTCGCCGATGAGAAGGCATTCTCCAGGTCCTGCACGCTGGCGGCGAGCTGGTTGACCTGGCTGCGGACATCGTTGAGGCTGCTGGCCAGCGTGCCCGCCCCGTCGACCAGCCGGTTGAGGTCGTTGGTGTGGTCGTTGATCAGGGTTGACCCGTTGGCCAGCAGAGTGCCGATGGCGCCCGCCTGATACGTGGCCCTGAATTGTTCGGGCACGTTCCCCGTCGGACGGGTGATGCCGCTGACGACGGCGACATTCGGCAGTTGGCTGACCCGGTCGGCCATCTGTTCCAGGTCCGCGAGGGCCTGCGGGGTGCGCAGGTCATGCGGCGATTGGATGAGGATGTACTCCGGGATGGACTGGTTCACGTTGAAATGGCGATCCAGCGCGGCATACCCGACGGAGCTGGGAGCCCGAGGCCGGAGGGCTTTGCGGTCGTCGTAGTTGTAGCGGACCAGGCCGGCGCAACTGGCCAGGATGATCAACACGAGCGCGCTGGCAACCAGATGGGCCCGGGGCCGGCGCACGATGCGGATGCCGGAACGCCGCCAGAACCGGGCGGTCAGCTCGCGCCGTGGCTTGACCCAGCCGCGCGGCCCGGCGAGCACCAGAATCGCCGGCAGCAAAGTGATCGCGGCGAGGAATGCCACGCCGATCCCGATCGCCGACGACACCCCGACCGTCTTGAAAATTCCCATGCGGGCGAAGCTGATCAGCAGAAATGTGATTCCCACGGTGGTGGCCGATGCGGCGATCACTTTCCCGATCGAGATCATCGCCCGCTTGACCGCCTGGTCGAAATCCGCACCTGAGCGCCGATAGTCGTGATAGCGGCTGATGAGAAATACGGCGTAATCCGTTCCGGCGCCGGCCATGATCGCGCTCAGAAACACGATGGACTGGTTGGAGACGCCGGAGCCGGTCACCTGCGAGTAGCCCGCCACCACCGCCTGCGCGATCACCAGGGACAACCCGATCGTTATCAACGGCAGCAGCATGGTGACCGCGCTGCGGTAAACCACCAGCAGGACGATGAGCACCGCGACGGCGATCGCCAGTTCGATCGGAAGCCGGTCCCGGTCGCCCGCGACCGTGAGGTCGGCGACGGTGGCCGCGGGGCCGGTGACGTTTGCGGTGAGATGCGTTCCGGCCGGGGCCTGCTTCAAGGCGTCTTTGACGATGTCGCCGATCCGGTTGAAGGCGGCGTACGACCGTGGCGTGCCCAACTCGCCCGCAACGCCGACCGGCAGCACCCAAGCTTTGTCGTCCTTGCTGGTCACGACGGAACGCAGGGGCGGTGTGCTGATGAAATCCTGCACCATCACGACGTCTCGCGTGTCCTGGCGCAGCGCGTCCACCAGCTTGCGGTAGGCGGCTTCGTCGGCGGGGCCAAGCCCCTTGTCGTCGGTCAGGACCACCAACAGGAGGTCCTCGGAGCCCGATTCGTGAAACGCCTCGGTCATCTTTCGGGCGGTGACGCTCGACGGCGCATCGCCGGGCAGGATGGCGAGCGGATGCTTCTGGGCCATCTCGCCCAGGGACGGCAGCGTCAGAGGAAGGGCGACCGCTATCGCGACCCAAGCCGCGATCACGACCCAGGGCCACCGCACCACAAAATCGGCTAGCCGTCGCATTTCACCCTCACCCCCGGCCCGCGCAATTTCGCACTCGGAGCCATCTAGAAGCCATCGAATTGCTCCACGCTATGCAACGCGTCCCCAATGCCCGCTGGCGGCGACCCGCGCGCACACGGACTTCATTGCTTCCATATAGCGGACAACCGACTTCTGGGCGACCGGATTGTCGGGAAACATGATCGCCATTGCGGTGCCCTCGCCGTA
This sequence comes from Mycobacterium sp., assembly GCF_035506235.1. Taxonomy (GTDB): domain Bacteria; phylum Actinomycetota; class Actinomycetes; order Mycobacteriales; family Mycobacteriaceae; genus Mycobacterium. The sequence goes on along the minus strand of NZ_DATJPU010000080.1, from coordinate 23,245 downwards.
CCGAAATACATAGATGGTCAGTTGATAGGAGTACCGGCCGTCGGAGTAGATCCCGATATTGTTCGCATAACCCAGGTCGGCCGCTGCAAGAACGGCGTTGAGCGGAGCGGCGCCGCCATGCAAGAAGTTCGACACCGGAAAGTTCGGCTGCGGCCAGCCCAGCCACGGCGCCAATTCCAATACGCGGTAATACGGCACCTTCGCCAAGTGCAGCCCGGAATCGAAAGAAGCCTGCGCCGCCCACGCGGCATCGCCGAAAGATGCCGCGGCGATAGGCACGGTGATCGGGACCAGGCCGGTAAACCAGCCCTGCGTCATGAAGTTATCCGTAGTTCTGCGGGTGTCCCTGGGAGTGAGGCCGTAGTACGTGAGGGCACCCGTGAACTCGTGCTCTACCAGGGCGAAGCAGGCGAACAACCCGCCGATGAACCGCGCGCCAACCGCGGTACAGGCCGATTCGAACCGCTCCGTCTGGGCTGCGTCCATCAAGAGTTCGGAGACCATGTCACTGCCACTCGGCTCCAGCGGGTTGCCGAGTGGGAGCGGGAATTCGGGAAAGCCGCCATTGTTGTTCTCGGCGAAGTCAATCCACGCGCGAACGCCGGGCGAATCTACGGTCAGCGTCGACGTGTAATGGCGCTCGCGGGCGCAGAAATCGTCAAAGCTGCCCGCATCGGGAAGCGCAAGGGGTTCACCGCCTCCGCTCAACGCCGCATACATCCCGTTGGCCTCGAGCATGGTTGTGCCGATCAACGTCGCATCCCCGTGGACGTGATCCATGGCGGCGAAGAAAGTGAAATGGTTCTCGTTCTGGATGATCCCGAAGGTGAAGCAGCCCCATTCCAGCGGATTCGGTATGGCCACGACGTGAGCGCGTATCTCGTCGACTGTCATGCTGCCGTGATTAATCGGCGTGAATTCGATGTCAGCGGGGTCGGTGAGGGTGTGCCTGACGAACTCGCCGTTACCGGTGTGGTCGAACCAGCTGCGGAAGGTGTCATGCCGACGCAGGTACGCGTTGACGGCGTGATGCATGGCGGGAACATCGCACTGACCGGGTACTTCACAGGTCGCGATGATTTGCCGGGAGAAGTCCAGGCCCGCGGCCGTCCGTTGGTGATAGTTGTGCAGATGTTGGCCCTGCATGTAGCTGACCGGCACACAACTGGCCGGCGCTTGTCGGACCTTGTCGGCAGCCGCGGTCGTCGGGTGCCAGGAGATGACTGATCCGGGGGTCGGCGTCCAATCACCTAGCGAGCCGATCGTAATCTTCCCGATTCGCAATATTTTCTCCCCGGTTTCTGCGGCTCTCCATGGCTGCGGGTCCGGCCGCGCGGTAGCGACACCAAGATAACCCTTGCGGCGAGCACCGGCGCCGACATGCGCGGATAGGGCCGCACCAGTCATCGGCGCGGGGGGCGGGGTGATGATGAAGGGCCCCTGGTAACCCGCGAGCGGGAGACCGGGCCCGCCGCCACGCCCGACGATACTTGCGCGATGCGTCGCCGCGAAGCACCCATACTTGGCATACTTGCCGTCGGAGGTGATTCGGCTGCGGCAACCGGTCCGGCATGTGTACATTCGCCACGACGGTCGCTGGAGGCAGTACGCCGGGGGGAATTCCGCCAGTTCTGGTCCTGGGTGCGTGCCATGGGCGGTCTCGAGCGTGGTTGACAGCAACCACGGCTCCGTCGCCGCTAGGGCTCCGCGGGCATCGAATCTTCCGATCCAAACAGGGAGGACAACCCCATGACATCCGCCGAAGACCCGATGCGGGGGGCATCGAGTTTTGCGATCGTCGGCTACGCGGCGCGCTTTCCCGGTGCCGCGGACGCTGACGAATTCTGGCAGGTGCTGCGGGAGGGCCGGGATGCGATATCGGAGGTGCCCGAGGACCGGTGGGACGCAGATGAATTCTTCGACCCGGACCCCGACGCGCCCGGGAAGGTGGTGACCCGTCGGGCGGGTTTCGTCGACGACGTAACCGGTTTCGACGCGCCGTTTTTCGGCATGTCGGCGCGCGAGGTCAGGTTGATGGACCCGCAGCACCGGCTCCTGCTGGAGACGGCGTGGCGGGCGGTGGAGCATTCGGGCACCGCGCCAACGGCTTTGGCGAACACCAACACCGGTGTGTTCGTCGGTTTGGCCACCCATGACTACCTGGGGATGGCATCAGACGAGCTGACTTATCCCGAGATCGAGGCCTACATGGCCGTCGGGACGTCGAATGCCGCTGCTGCGGGCCGGATCAGTTATCGGTTGGGGCTGCAGGGCCCGTCGGTCGCCGTCGACACGGCGTGCAGCTCGTCGCTGGTGGCGATCCATCAGGCATGTCAGGCGCTGCGCCTGGGGGAATGTGACCTCGCGCTGGCCGGCGGAGCGAACGTGCTGCTCACCCCGGCGACCATGATCACTTTCTCCCATGCCCACATGCTCGCGCCCGACGGCCGGTGCAAGACGTTCGATGCGGCCGCGGACGGTTATGTGCGCGGCGAGGGCTGCGGCGTCATCGTCGTGAAGCGGCTCGAGGACGCGATCCGCGACGGCGACCGGATTCGGGCCGTGATCCGGGGCAGCGCCATCAACCAGGACGGCGCGTCGGGTGGTTTGACGGTGCCGAACGGTGTTGCCCAGCAACGGGTTATCGCCGAGGCGCTGAAGCGCGCCGGCGTCGCACCCGGCGACGTCGGATACCTTGAGGCACACGGGACCGGGACATCGCTGGGCGATCCGATCGAGGCCCAGGCGGCAGGGGAGGTGCTCGGCGCCGGGCGCGAGGCGAGCCGGCCGCTGCTGGTCGGCTCGGTGAAGACGAATATCGGGCACCTGGAAGCGGCGGCGGGGATCGCGGGCGTGATCAAGGTCATCCTGTCGCTCGAGCACGAGCTGCTGCCGCAGCACCTGCACTTCCGCAATCCGTCGCCGCACATCCCGTGGGACCGGCTTCCGGTGCAGGTCGTGCAGGAGGCCACCGCCTGGGAGCGCAACGGCCGGCCGCGCATCGCGGGGGTCAGCTCGTTCGGGTTCGCCGGGACCAACGCGCACGTCATCCTCGAAGAAGCTCCGGCGGCGCCCGATCAGGCAGGTCAGGTCGCCGAGGCGCCGGGTCCGGTCGAGGCGGCGGGGGACCGGCGGTTCCGCGTTCTTCCGCTGTCGGCGCGCACGCCCGCCGCGCTGGTGCAGATCGCCGATCAATACCGCAGCTGGTTGAGCGCCCACCCGGAGGCCACCCTGGCCGACGTGTGCCTTACCGCCGGGGTGGGGCGAGCCCACTTCGAGCATCGGGCCGCGTTGGTGGTCAATTCGAAGGAATCCGCCGGTGAGTTGCTCGGTGCCCTCGCGGACGACCGCCCGGCGCCCGGTCTGGTGCGCGGAACATCCGACGACACGCCGAAGACGGCGTGGCTGTTCACCGGTCAGGGCAGCCAGTACGCGGGCATGGCCCGGGAGTTGTTCGAGACCGAGCCGGTGTTCGCCGAGACGGTGAAGCGCTGTGCGGCAGTGCTCGCAGACGTCCTCGAAAAGCCCTTGCTGGACGTCATTTTCGGCGCGGACGGCCCGGATGACGAAGAGACGCTGCGGCAGACCTCCTACGCCCAGCCCGCCTTGTTCGCGGTGGAGATGGGGCTCGCACGGCTCTGGCAGTCGTGGGGCTTCGAACCCGACGTGGTGCTGGGCCACAGCGTCGGCCAGTATTCGGCGGCCTGCGTCGCGGGCGTGTTCAGCCTCGAGGACGGCGCGCTGCTGATGGCCGAGCGGGGCCGCCTGTTCGGCAGTCTGCCCGCGGGGGGCCGGATGGTCGCGGTCTTCGCCGCCGCCGAGCGCGTCGAGAGCCTCACCGACGAGTTCCCGAGCCTGTCGGTGGCCGCCTACAATGGCGCCAACACCGTGCTGTCGGGACCCCTGCAAGACCTGGAGCAGGCGGTGGCCGGGCTGGAAGCCGACGGTGTGCGGTGTGACTGGCTGGACACCAGCCACGCGTTCCACTCGGCGCTGCTGGAGCCGATCCTCGACGAGTTCGAGTCGTACGCGGACCGGTTCAATTTCGGCCCGCCACAGCGGATGTTGGTCTGCAACCGCATCGGCGCCGCGCTTGGCAGGACTGTGAAACTCGATGGCGCCTATTGGCGCCGCCACGCGCGCCAGCCGGTGGAATTCGCCAAGAGCGTGCGCACGCTTGCGGATCTGGGTTGCAAGGTGTTGCTGGAGGTCGGCCCGCAGCCGGTGCTCACCGCCGCGGCGCTGCGCGCATGGCCCGATCCGGCCACCGCGCCCCGGGCGATCGCGTCACTGCGCCGAAACACCGCGGACCATCGCCAGATCACCGAAGCCCTTGCCGACGCATACGTCTCGGGCCACCTGCCCCAATTCGGCGCCGTCGCAGGACCGGCGCGCAAGCTCGACCTGCCCACTTACCCGTTCCAGCATCGCCAGTACTGGTATCGCGACAATCGGGTCCGCCCCAACCAGCAACAGACCGAGGCCGCTCGTACCGAAGCCGTCAGGCTCCTCGAGGACGGCCGGATCGAGGAACTCGCCACGCTCCTCGACGGTGCGAGCGCCGACCAGCAGACCCGGAATGTGCTGACAAAGCTTGCCGCACAACACAACCAGCAGCGTAGAACCCAGTCGATCACCGACGCGCGCTACGAGATCCGGTGGGAGAAGTCTGCCGCCCCGGTCTCAGACGCGGGAGCCGGCGAGGGCCCTGCCTGGCTCCTCATCGGCGACGATGCCGATGCACTTCAGCCATTGGTCGACGCCCTGACCGCGCGCGGGCACCAGTATCGGATTCACGGGCTGCCGCTGTCCGACGCGGACGAGGAACAGCTCGAGATCGCGTTGCTCGCCGCGGCGGCGGACCAGCCGGCGCTACGTATATTGCACGTCGCGGCCGTCGACTCCGACGCCGCGACATCGATGCGATCGCTGTTGCGGATGCAACACCGGGTCCTGGGCGCAACACGCCGGCTTTTCCGCGCGGCGGTCGCCACCGAGCTGCGCAGGCCCATCTGGGTGGTGACCCGCGGCGCGCAACGAGTCACAGACTCCGACACCGTGTCACCGGATCAGAGTTGCCTGTGGGGATTCGGCCGCGCAGCATCGCTGGAGCATCCGCAGGTGTGGGGCGGGCTGGCGGATCTGGCCCGGGGCACCGCCTTACCGACGACGGCAGAATGGTCGCGATTGATCGACCGGGTGGCGTCGCCGCGCGGCTCGGCCGGCAGCGAAGACCAACTGGCCCTGCGTGATCAAGCGGTCTACGTGCCCCGGCTGGTGCGACGGGTCGGGCAGCCGATCGCAACGCCGCCCCCGCTGCGCGACGGCGCCACGTACCTGGTGACGGGTGGGCTGGGTTCGGTCGGACTGGAAATCGCCGGATACCTGGCCGCGCACGGCGCCCGGCACCTGGTGCTGACCGGCCGGCGCGCGCCCGGCGATGCCGCGCAGGCGCGCATCGATGCCCTCCGCGAACAGCACGGCTGCGAAGTGCGGGCGGTCGCGGCCGACGTCTCCGACGCGCACGACGTCGCGCGCCTGTTGGCCACCGTGCAGGACGAAATGCCGCCGCTGGCCGGCATCGTCCATGCCGCGGGCGAGATCGGTACCACCCCGCTGCTCAGCCTGGAAGACGCCGAGGTGGATCGGGTGTTCGCCGGGAAGGTCTGGGGCGCTTGGCATTTGAGCGAGGCGTCCGCCGACTTGCAGCTGGACTTCTTCCTGAGCACCTCCTCGATCGCCTCGGTCTGGGGCGGCTTCGGTCAGACCGCCTACGCGGCGGCCAACGCCTTCCTCGACGGGCTGGCCTGGCGGCTGCGCGAGCAGGGTGTTCCCGGGGTCAGCGTCAATTTCGGTCCGTGGTCGGCGGGCATGGCCGACGAACAGGCCCGCGCCCGACTGGATCAGCGCGGGGTTCGGACGTTGTCACCGACTGATGCGCTGGCGGGTATGTCCGATCTACTGGCGGCGTCGTCAGCCCAGGGCGTGGTGGCCCGCATCGGCTGGGACCGCTTCCTGCCGCTCTACCAGCAAGCGGGACGGCGAGCGTTCCTGACGGAGTTGGAGCGCGAGGTGCCCACCGAGGTGACGGGGGTGGCGCCGTCCGGGAAGACCCAGCTGGTCGAGCAGCTCACCAACGCCCCGGTGCAGCAGCGCAAGAAACTGCTCGCGGATTACCTGCGCGACGCGGTGGCGGAGGTGACGCGAGTCGACGCCGCGGAGATCCGCGAGGACGCCGGATTCTTCGATCTCGGCATGGATTCGCTGATGGCCGTCGAATTGCGGCGCCGCATCGAGCAAGCGGTGGGCAAGGAGGTGCCGGCCACCCTGGCGATGGACCACCCACGGCTGTCCGACGTGGTCGATTACCTGCTCGGCGACGTGCTCGGCCTCAGCGAGGCGTCGGTGGATCCCGGGCCGCAGCTGGCCGCGGTGACGACTCGGACCGATGAGCCGATCGCGATCGTCGCGGTGGCGTGCCACTTTCCTGGCGCGTCCGATCCTGAAGCTTTCTGGAAGGTGTTGTCCGGCGGTGTCGATGCGATCCGGGAAGTCCCGGAGGACCGCTTCGACATCGACGAGTACTACGACCCGGATCCCGACACCCCGGGCAAGATCTACAGCCGCTTCGGCGGATTCCTCGACCAGATCGATGGATTCGACCCGGAATTCTTCGGTATCTCCCCGCGCGAGGCCATCTGGATGGATCCGCAGCAGCGGCTGATGCTGGAAACCGCTTGGGAGGCCCTGGAAAGGGCCGGGTATTCCCCCGGGGCGTTGCGCGGCAGCCGCAGCGGCATCTTCGTGGGAGTGGGCGCCAACGAGTATTCGCATCTGCTCTCCGCCGACTCGGTCGAGAAGCTCGAGCCCCACTTCATCACCGGCAATGCGCTCAATGCCATCTCCGGTCGCGTCGCCTTCGCGCTCGGACTGGAGGGACCGGCGGTCGCGGTCGATACCGCGTGCAGCTCGTCGTTGGTGGCCGTCCACCAGGCCTGCCAGGCATTGCACTCCGGTGACTGCGATTTGGCGCTGGCAGGTGGGGTGAACGTCCTGCTGAGCCCGGTGTCCATCATCGCCGCGTCACGCGCCAGGATGCTTTCCCCCGTCGGGCGATGCAAGACCTTCGACGCCTCCGCCGACGGCTACGTGCGCAGTGAAGGCTGCGGGATCCTGGTGCTCAAGCGGCTCAGCGATGCGGTGCGCGACGGCGATCGGGTTTGCGCGGTCATCCCAAGCAGCGCGGTCAACCAAGACGGTGCCTCCAGCGGTCTGACGGTGCCCAATGGTGGCGCGCAGCAACGGCTCATCAGCGCGGCGCTGGCTCGCGCCGGTCTTGCCGGCGCAGATGTTGACTACCTCGAGGCACACGGGACGGGTACGCCGCTGGGTGATCCGATCGAGGTGCAGGCGGCCGGGGCCGTCTACGGTGCCGCCCGTGAGGCGGACCGGCCGTTGCTGATGGGATCGGTCAAGACCAACATCGGCCACCTCGAGTCGGCATCGGGGGTCGCCGGATTGATCAAGGTCGTGTTGTCGCTGCAGCACGAAACGTTGCCGCAGAGCCTGCACTTCGAGAAGCCGTCGCCGCATATCCCGTGGGATTCGCTGCCCGTGCGAGTCGTAGACAAGGCGACTCCCTGGCAGGCCAACGGGAAACCGCGACGCGCCGGCATCAGTTCCTTCGGATTCACCGGCACGAATGCGCACGTGCTGATCGAGGAGGCGCCGGCACAACCGGCGACCCCCGACGAATACTCCAACACGGTCTCACCCGACGTCGCCGTGGCATCGGAGTCGGACGCTCAAGAGGAGACGGTCGGCGTGCTGCCGCTGTCCGCGCGGTCGCCGCAGGCGCTGGTGGCGTTGGCGCAGCGATACGAGGAATGGTTGAACGCCCATCCCAAGGTCGACGTCGCCGATGTGTGCTTCACGGCCGGGGTCGGGCGTTCGCATTTCGAACACCGGGCCGCGCTGGTGGTGGATTCGGTTCAGGGCGCCCGGGAGGCGCTGGCCGAGCTGGCCGAGAACCGGATACGACCGGGAGTGGCACGCGGCGAGTGCACGGACCCGCCGACGACGGCGTGGTTGTTCACCGGGCAAGGCAGCCAGTACCCGGGGATGGCGCGCGAATTGTTCGCCGCTGAACCGGTTTTCGCGGACACCGTGACGCGCTGCGCCGAAGCGGTGGGTGGGATGATGCCGCGTCCGTTGCTCGAGGTGTTGTTCGCGACCGACAGGGAAACCGCGGAAACGGTGCGGCACACCTCTTTTGCGCAGCCCGCGCTTTTCGCCATCGAGATGGGCCTGGCCCGGTTGTGGCAGTCGTGGGGCATCGAGCCCGACGTCGTGCTGGGGCACAGCGTGGGCCAGTACGCGGCGGCGTGTGTCGCCGGGGTTTTCAGCCTCGAGGACGGGGCACGGCTCATGGCCGAGCGGGGCCGGCTGTTCGGCAGCCTGCCCGACGGCGGGCGAATGGCGGCCGTGTTCGCCGACGCCAAGTACGTCGAGGAGATCGCCAACGAGTTCCCCCGAGTGTCGGTCGCCGCCTACAACGGTCCCAACACGGTGCTGTCGGGTCCCGGCCCGGACCTCGAACAGATCGTCGCCAGGGGCGGCAACGACGGGATCCGGTGCAGCTGGCTGGAAACCAGCCACGCATTCCATTCCGAGCTGCTGGAGCCGGTGCTCGGCGAATTCGAGTCGTACGCGGCGCGGTTGCAGTTCGCCGTTCCCACGTTGCCGCTGGTGTGCAACCGCACCGGCGCCGTGCTCACGGCGGAAACCCCGCTGGACGCGCAATATTGGCGGCGGCATTCCCGCCAGCCGGTGCAGTTCGCCGAAAGCGTGCGCACCGTGGCGGCGCTGGGGTGCTCGGTATTGATGGAGATCGGCCCGCAACCGGTGCTCACCGGGGCCGCGGTGCAGGTCTGGCCGGAACATCTCGCCGCGCCGCGGGCGATCGTTTCGCTCCGCAAGGGCATCGCCGACCGGCGCCAGATCGCCGAAGCGCTGGCCGGGGCCTACGTCAGCGGCCACCGACCCAGGTTCGCTGCGATGCATCGTCAAGCTCGCCGCAGACTCGAACTGCCCACCTATCCGTTCCAGCGCCGAAGCTTCTGGCCCAAGACTGCCGGCAACAGCGGCATCGCCGGCATCGACGGACACGGCGCCGCGTCCGGAATCCTCGGTAGCGCAAAAGATCTCGCCTCCGGGGATTCCGTCTACACCAGCCGGCTGTCGGTCAAATCGCAGCCGTGGCTTTCCGACCACGTCATCTATGGCACCGTTGTCGTTCCGGGGGCGACGTATGCCGCGATGGCCCTGGCCGCCGTCGGGCCGCCGGCGCGGGTGCATGACGTCTTTTTCTACGAGCCGATCATCCTGCCCGACAAGGCTTCTCGCGAGGTGCAGCTGACTTTGCATCCGCTGGAGGACGGCTTCCGGGACGGGCTGGGCTGGAGCTTCCGGGTGCACAGCCGCCCGTACGGCGTGCGTGATGCCGAATGGTCGCTGAACGCCGACGGCACCGTCGTCACCGGATTCGAGGCCGAGCCGGCGCCCGATCCGGTGGACTCAGCGGATTCCATTGCCGCGGTGATCGAGCGGATGAACCGCATGCGTCCGCAGGAGTTGTTCGACACCTTCGCCGACATGGAGCTGGCATGGGGGCCCAACTGGTCCGGTTCCCTGAAGTCGCTGTGGCTCGGCGAGGGTGAGGCGATCGGCGATATCACCGTCGGCGACGAACTCGCCGAACATCTCGGAACCGAGCCGATGCATCCGGTGCTGCTCGACCTGTGCACCGGTGTCGCCTTCCCGGCGTTCCCTGCGCTTCTTGCCGCCGAACAAGGGGTGAACGATCTGTTCTTGCCGTTGCGGTACGGGCGGGTGGAGCTGCGGGAGAAGATGCCGCGGCGGTTCTACTGCCGCGCGAGGTGGCACGCCAGCGCCCTCGACAGCGAAACCCAGGTCTTCGATCTGGACTTCGTCGATCGAGATGGCCGCCGCCTGGGCGGGATTCGCGAGTTCACGGTCAAACGCGCGCCCCGTGAGGCATTGCTGCGCGGGCTCGGTGGCGATGCCACCCGGCTGCTGTACGCCCTCGGCTGGCATGAGGTGCCGGCCCCGCCGTCGAGTGACGGTGCGGGAAACCCGAGCGGCACATGGCTGATCGCCGGATTCGGCGAACTGGCGGCCGTCCTGCCGGGCTGCGTCTTTTTTGACCGGACGACGAATCCGGAGCCGTTGGGACAGCTATTGGCCCAGGCCCACGAGCGCGGTATGCCGTTCTCCGGCATCGTCTGGCGCGCCGCCGGGCCGGGAGCAGAGGAGTCGAGCGCGCAATCTGCCGCGCGGCTGGAGACCGAGATCGCCCACCTGCTCAGCGCCGTGCACACCGTGCAGGCGAACGATGCGGTGAAACTTCCCGGCGGGCTGTGGATCGTCACCGAACGAGCGGTGGCCACCGAGTCCGGCGAGCCGGTCGACCCGGCGCAGTCCGCGCTGTGGGGACTCGGGCGCACCATCGTCAACGAGGAGCCGGCCGTGCGCTGCAAGCTGGTCGATTACGACGGTTCAGAGCAGGCCGTCCACGCGCTGGCCGGCCTCCTCGGCGCACCGATTGATGAACCCGAACTCGCGCTGCGGCAGGGCAAGTTCCTGGCGTCCCGGTTGCTGCAATGGTCGCGCAGCGGTCATCTCGCGGTGCCGCGCGCAGCCGATTACGTGCTGGCGCCCACCGAACGCGGCGCGATCGACAACCTGCGTCTGACCGAGGCCGAAGTGGCGCCGCCGGACGAGAATTACGTGCAGGTCCGGGTGGAGGCCGCCGGCCTGAACTTCCGGGACGTGCTCAACGTGTTGGGCCTCTACCCGGGCGATCCGGGCGCGATCGGCGGCGACTTCGCCGGCATCGTCACCCAGTTGGGTAGCGGCGTCACCGGACTCGAGGTCGGCCAACGCGTCTACGGCTTCATGCAGGGCGCGTTCTCCAGCCGGTTCAATGTGCCCGCGCAGCTGCTGGCGCCGATTCCCGCTCGCGTGAGCGCGGTAGCGGCGGCGACCATCCCCGCTGCGGCATTGACGGCCCGGCTCGCGTTCGACTGGGCGCAGCTTAAGCCGGGTGATCGGGTTCTCATTCACGCCGCCAGCGGCGGTGTCGGGTTGGCCGCCATCCAGATGGCTCAGCAGCACGGCGCGATCGTCTTCGCCACCGCGAGCACCTACAAACGCGCGACACTGCGCAAGCTGGGTGTGGAATATGTCTACGACTCGCGCAGCACGGATTTCGCGGACCAAATCCTCGCCGATACCGACGGCGCGGGCGTCGACGTGGTGCTCAACAGCCTGACCAATGAGGGGTTTGTCGAAGCGACCGTACGGGCCACCGCCCGGAACGGCCGCTTCGCCGAGATCGCCAAGCGGGACATCTGGACCCCGGAGCAGATGGCAGCGGCCCGTCCCGATATCGCCTACGAGATCGTCGCGCTGGACGCGACCACTTTCCAGGAGCCCGAGCGCATTCGTGGCTTGTTGGGCGAGGTGTCGGACGGGCTGGGCAGGGGCGAATGGAAGCCACTACCCGTCGAGATCTACCCGCTGACGGAGGCGAAGACGGCGTTCCGCCGGATGCAGCAAGCGCGGCATATCGGGAAGATCGTGCTGCAGATGCCCAAGCCGCTGCAGCCGCGCGGCGATCGGAGCTATCTGATCACCGGTGGACTCGGCGCGATCGGTCTGCACGCGGCGGCCTACCTGGCCCAGCTCGGTGCCGGTGACATAGTGCTGGCCGGCCGGCGCGCGCCCGATGCCGACGCGCAGCGGGCGATCGACGACATCACCGAGCGCTATCGGTGCCGCATCCACACCTTCGCGGCCGATGTCGGTGACGAGTCGCAGGTCGCCGAACTGCTGGAGCGGATCCGCGCGGAGTTGCCGCCGCTCGCTGGAGTGGCGCATCTGGCGGGCGTGCTCGATGATGCGCTGCTGCCGCAGCAGAGCCTGGAGCGTTTCCGGACGACCTTGGCGCCCAAGGCATTCGGTGCCCGCCACTTGGACCGGTTGACGAAGGACGACCATCTCGACTTCTTCATCGTGTCCTCGTCGCTGTCCAGCCTGCTGGGCACACCGGGGCAGGCCAACTACTCGACCGCCAACGCGCTGCTCGACGGACTGGTGGCGGCACGACAGGCACAAGGCTTGCCGGCGACCGGCCTCAACTTCGGTCCCTGGGCCAAGGGCGGCATGGCTTCGTCCGAGGCCGCGCGCGCCAATATCGGTGCGCAAGGGCTCATTCCGCTGGAACCCGCGGCCGCCCTCGGCGCGCTCGCCGAGGTGGTCGCCAACGGGGCAGCGCAGGCAACCGTCATCAAGGCCAACTGGCAGCGCGCCGCGAAGGTGCTGGGCGGTTCTCGTCCACCGATTCTCGACCTCGTGCTGCCCAGCGCCGCCACGGAGGCAACGGGCGACAGCGAGATGCTGCGGCAACTGCAGGAGATACCGGTGGCCCAGCGCGCCAGTTTCATCACCGAATTCCTGCAGCGCGAAGTGCAGGGTTTCCTGCGGCTGGCACAACCTCCCGCCGCGACCAGTCGGTTCTTGGACCTGGGTACGGATTCGCTGATGGCGGTCGAACTCCGCAACCGGTTGCACAGCCAGTTCGGGGGGGCGTTCACGATCAACGCCACCGCGGTGTTCGACTATCCGACGATCGGGGGGCTGGCCGAATACCTCGCCGGTCAGCTGCCGGAGTCCAAATCGGAGCCGGGCGAGGCGGAGTCGGTCGCGGCGCCGGAGTCGGTCCCGGAATCGCAGGCGGAGCCCGAGCCAAGTTGACGCCCGGCGGGGGTCAGTCGCTGATATCGAATGCAGCGATGACCTTGGTCGGGCGCACCCGCACCACAAGCTCGCCGGGAACGGCGTTGCGGCGGCCGAATTCGTCGGCGCGGTTGGCGCCCATGTAGCGCCCACCGGTCCGCGTCGCGATGTCCAGCACGTCCTGCGCATCCTCGCCCACCGACGCCAGACCCTGCACCTGGACGAACGAATACGGCGGGTGAGGATCGTCGACGCACATCACGACACGCGAATCGCGTGCCAGCGCACGGCCTTTCGAGGTGTCCCGGCCGGTGGTGAACACCAGTTGGCCCCCGTCTTGATCCACGTCGACCACAAACCACACCGGCGCGACCAGCGGCCGGCCGTCGGCGGCGACGTACCCCAGCATCCCGGTGCGGGTGCCCGCGGAGAGGAATGAGACAACCCTCGCTGACAGCTTCGTGAGCTTCGCGGACTCGGCCATGCGCTAGAGGCGGGCCAGGTCGTAGTCGCCGAGGTGCTCGATCAGGTTATGCAGGTGGTCGCCGGAGGTGCCCAGGGTGTGCTCGATAGCGGTGAGCCGCGCGGCGTAGTGGCTGACCGGATATTCCGCGGTCACGCCGATTCCGCCGTGCAGCTGGATCGACTCCTGCGCGATGTGCCGTCCGGACCGGCCGATCTGCACCTTGGCGCGCGACGCGATCAGCGGGTCCAGGTTGCCGTCGGCGATCGACATCGCGGCGTAGAAGCTCATGCTGCGCGCGACTTCCAGCGACACGTACATGTCGGCGGCCCGCTGGGTGAGCGCCTGGAATTTGTTGAGCGTGACGCCGAATTGCTTGCGCGTCTTGAGGTAATCGGTGGTCAGGCGCAGCGCTTCCTCCATCGCCCCGACGGCTTCGGCGCACAACGCCGACTGGGTGCGGATGATGGCGTCGCGGATTGCAGGTGAGGCGTCTGGAACTTCGGACGCTTCGCCAAGGGGTTCCGCGGCCGCGCCGTCCAGATCGACCTGGGCGCCGCGCTGACCGTCGAACGTGGGGTAGGGGTGCCTGTTCACGGCGTCCGCCTCGACCAGGAACAGGCCGGTGCCGCCGTCCGGCAACGCGGCGCTGACCACCAGCGCGTCGGCGCAGTCACCGGCCAGCACCGGGTTCTTGCGTCCGGTCAGCGTCCATGAATCACCTTGCCGCACAGCCCGAGTCGTCACCGCAGCAGTGGGCGTGCGGTGGCCCGGTTCCAGGTGGGCGAAGGCCAGCAGCCGTTGCCCGGCCGCGACCTCGTCGAGCTGTTGTCTCTGGGCGTCGCTGCCCAGTTCGGCGATCAGCGCGCCCGGTGCGAGCGCCCCGTGCAGGATCGGTTCGGGGGCCAGCCGGCGCCCGACCTCGGTGAGCACCACCATGATCTCGATCTGGCCCGCCTCGTCCGGCTCGAACCCGAGGCCCAGGATCCCGGTGTCGGCGAGCTGACTCCAGACGTCACGGCTCCAGCCGAGATCGGTGCCGATGACCTTGTTGCGGCTCTCCGGGTCGTAGGTGCGCGACAGCAGGTCGCGGATGGTGTCGCGCAGCAGGGCCTGCTCGTCGCTCAACTGAAAGTCCATTGCTGCCTCACAATCCGAGAATGGTGGACGCGATGATGTTGCGCTGCACCTCGCTGCTGCCGCCGTAGATCGTCGTCTTGCGGTAGTTGAGGTAGTGCGGCGCACTGTGTTGCGCCCAGTGTGGTGACGTGATGTCGGCTCCGTTCACCGGCAGCGCGTCGGGACCGGCCACCTCGACGAGCAGCTCGGTGGCGATCTGCTGCAGTTGGCTGCCGCGCAGCTTGAGCACCGACGACGCCGGGTTGGGCTGCCCGTCCGCGGAGCCCGAGACCACCCGCGACTGCGTGAGCTCCAGCGCCAGCACCTCGTTCTCGGCCTCGGCTAGTCGCGCCGCGAACAGGGGATCGCCGAGCAGTCCCGTTTCGGCGGCGTGCTTTTTCACCTCGGCGAGGCGCACCTTGGTGCGTCCCACGCCGGCGATGCCCGTGCGTTCGTTGCCCAGCAGGAACTTCGCGTATGTCCAGCCCTGATTCTCTTGTCCGACAAGCTGATTGGCGGGCACCCGGACGTCGGAGAAGAACAATTCGTTGATCTCCTGGCCGCCGTCGATCGTCTTGATGGGCCGCAGTGTGATGCCCGGAGTCTTCATGTCGAAGAGCAGAAACGAGATGCCGGCCTGGCGCTTGGGGGCCTGCGGGTCGGTGCGCACCAGGCAGAAGATCCAGTCCGCGTACTGGCCGAGCGTCGTCCAGGTCTTTTGTCCGTTGACGATGTAGCTGTCGCCGTCCCGGACCGCGGTGGTGCGCAGCGACGCCAGGTCGGAGCCGGCCTCGGGCTCGGAGAATCCCTGGCACCACCAGATGTCGAGGCTGGCCGTCGGCGGCAGGAAGCGTTGTTTGATCTCTTCGGAACCGAATTCGGCGATCACCGGGCCGACCATCTTGGTATTGAAGTTCAGCGGCTCGGGCACGCACGCCAGTTGCATTTCGTCGGCCCAGATCTGGTGCTGGGTGGGCGTCCAGTCCTTGCCGCCCCATTCGACCGGCCAGTTGGGCACGGCGAGCCCGTGCTCGTGCAGGATCTTGTGGCTGGTGACGATGTCCTCGCGGCGCACCGACGCCGAACCCGCGCGCACCCGCTCGCGCAGCTCCTCGGGGATCTCGGTGGTGTAGAACGTGCGAAGCTCGTCGCGGAACGCGGCTTCCTCGGGCGTGAGCGCCAGTTGCATGGCAGCCTCCTTTGGTTGAGGTGAACGTCGCGACCGTTCCATCTTGACCCATCGGATTCGGTGCCCGTGCACAGCCTCGGATTAGTCCACACGCCGGCCCCGCGCCGCGGCCGCGCGGGACCGTCGTGGCGGTCGGCGCGCCTACCGTCGGGCCATGAGAACAGAACTGCCCGCCGAGCGGCTACAGCGCAGGCTCGGCGCAGACCCGGAGACCGATTCACAGGCCCTGGCCGCGGACGAATCGGGGCCGGACCACGGCACCCCGGACGACGACCAGAATTCCCTGCTGCCGCGGTGGCTTCCGGAGGCAGCCGAGAGCCGCGGTTGGCTGGCGAAGATGCGCGCCGACCCCGGCCGCGCCGGTGCGATCGCGTTGGCGATCGTGGCCGCGCTGGCCGTGCTGGTCACGGTGTTCACCCTGATGCGTGAGCGGCCCCCGCCGGTGATGTCGGCCAAGCTGCCACCGGTGGACAAGGCCGTCACGGCAAGCCCCAGATCCTCGGCGAGCCCGGGTGCCGGCCCGCCGGCCGGGCCCGAGCGACCGGTGGTGGTCAGCGTGGTCGGCCTGGTGCACACCCCCGGACTGGTCACGCTGGCGCCCGGCGCACGCATCGCCGATGCGCTGCAGGCCGCCGGCGGCGCGGTGAACGGCGCCGACACCATCGGATTGAACATGGCCCGCCCGGTCGCCGACGGCGAGCAGATCGTGGTCGGGCTCGCTCCCGCGCCGGGGCAGCCGACGGCGCTCGGCAGTTCGGTGGCCTCGGGTACGCCGCCGGTGTCCGGGGCAGCGGGACCGGCCTCGGGGACGGTGAAGCCGAAGGCGGGTGAGGTGCTCGACCTCAACACGGCGACCGTCGAGCAGCTCGACGGGCTGCCCGGGGTGGGACCGGTCACCGCCGCCGCGATCGTGGCGTGGCGGCAGTCGAACGGCAAGTTCACCAGCGTGGACCAGCTCGCCGATGTCGATGGCATCGGTCCGGCGCGGCTGGAGAAACTTCGCCCGCTCGTCCGTGTCTGACACCGGTGCGCCAGCCGGGCCGCGGCGAACCGCGCTCTGTGGACGCGCTGTGCACGCGCACGTCGATGTGCGGCTGGTGGCGCCCGCGCTCACCGCCTGGGTGGTCACCGCCGCCGGGATCTGGTGGCCGGTCGGTCGGGTATCGGCGTCCTGCTGCCTGGTGCTGGTCGCGTTGGGGGCGCTGGCCTGCTACGGCGTGCGCACGTCCGACCGGACGCCGCGGCTTCCGGCGGTCGGCGCGGGCCTGGTGGCGGTCGGCGTGGTGGGCGCCGGGTTTGGGCTGGCGATCGGGCTGCGCGCCGACGCGGTAGGTCGCCACCCGATCACCGCCGCGTTCGGCACGGCCGCCCCCGTGACGGTCACCCCCACCGAGACCGCGCTGTCGCTCGGCGCGGGAAATCAGGGCCGGCTGATGTTTCGTGCCACCCTGCAACGCCTCCGCGACGACGAGGTGTCCGGCCGGGTGGTCGTCTTCGCCCGGGCATCGGACTTCGGCGACCTGATGGTGGGTCAGCCGGTGCGGTTCACCGCCCGCATCAACCGTCCGGGCCGCCGTGACCTGACGGTGGCGGTGCTCACCGCGTCCGGCCGGCCGACCATGGGAACCGCCGGTGCGGTGCAGCGGGCCGCTCACGCCGTGCGCCGCCGGTTCGCGGCCGCAGCCCGCGACGCCTTGCCCGCGGACCAGGCCGCGATGCTGCCGGCGCTGGTCCTCGGCGACACCGCGGCGGTCACCGGCGAGACCAGCCGCGAGTTTCGGGCGGCGGGCATGACGCACCTGACGGCGGTATCGGGGGCCAACGTCACGATCGTGTGCGCGGCGGTGCTGTTCTCGGCCCGGTTGATCGGACCCCGCGCGGCCGTCGTGCTCGCCGCCGTCGCCCTGGTGGCGTTCGTCATCGTCGTGCAGCCGACGGCGAGCGTCTTGCGGGCGGCGGTGATGGGCGCGATCGCGTTGACCGGGATGCTGTCTTCCCGTCGGCGGCAAGCGATTCCGGCGCTGGCGGCCACGGTGCTGATATTGCTGGCGCTCGCTCCGCAGCTGGCCGTCGACGTGGGTTTTGCGCTGTCGGTGCTGGCGACGGCCGCGCTGATCGTCATCGCGCCCGCCTGGTCGCGGCGCCTGGTCGGCAGGGGCTGGCCCAAGCCGCTGGCGGATGCGGTTGCCGTCGCGTGCGCCGCGCACGTGGTGACCGCCCCGCTGGTGGCCGGGATCTCGGGCCGGGTCAGCCTGGTGGCCGCGGCGGCCAACCTCGCGGTGGCACCCGTGATAGCGCCGATCACCGTGCTGGGCAGCGCGGCGGCCGTGGGCTGCCTGCTGTGGCCGCCCGGTGCGCAGCTATTGATCCGTTTCACCGGACCCGAACTGTGGTGGGTGTTGCACGTGGCGCAGTGGTCGGCCGATGTGCCCGCGGCGACGGTGCCCGTTCCGGCCTGTGCGCCCGGCGTGGTGGTGGTCGGGGCGGGCACGGCGTTGGTGTTCGCGGTGGCCGTGCGGCTGTGGCGACGGCGCTGGTTTCGCGGGGCGCTCGGGCTCGCCGGATCGGCGGTCGGGATGTGCTGGCTGGCCTGGTCTCTGTCCCGCCTCGTGGCGATCGCGAGCGCGGCGTAGCCGGGCGCGGCGGGTCGCCACCCTTCGGTCTCGTCGGTCCCGCGTGACACCATCGTGGGGTGAGCGAGGATGCGCACCACCTGCACCTGGTCCTGGGTGACGAGGAGCTGCTGGTCGAACGGGCGGTGGCCGGCGTGCTGCGGTCGGCGCGCAAACGCGCCGGCACCTCTGAGAACCCAGACGTTCCGGTGAGCCGGATGCGGGCCGGCGACGTCGGCACCTACGAACTCGCCGAACTGCTGAGCCCGTCGCTGTTCGCCGACGAGCGCATCGTCGTGCTGGAGGCGGCCGCCGAAGCGGGCAAGGACGCGGCCGCGGTGATCACCGCGGCCGCCGCCGACGTCCCGACCGGCACGGTGCTGGTGGTGGTGCACTCGGGCGGCGGACGGGCCAAGGCGCTGGCCGGCGAGCTGCAGTCGCTGGGCGCCCAGGTCCATCCGTGCGCGCGGATCACCAAGCTCAGCGAGCGCGTCGACTTCATCCGCAAGGAGTTCCGTGCGCTGCGGGTCAAGGTCGACGAGGAGACGGTGACCGCCCTGCTGGACGCCGTCGGCTCCGACGTGCGCGAGCTGGCCGCGGCGTGTTCACAGCTGGTCGCCGACACCGCCGGTGACGTCGATGCCGCCGCGGTGCGCCGCTACCACAGCGGCAAAGCGGAGGTGAAGGGCTTCGACATCGCCGATAAGGCGGTGACCGGTGACGTCGCGGGGGCCACCGAGGCGCTGCGGTGGGCGATGCTGCGCGGCGAACCGCTGGTGGTGCTGGCCGACGCGCTGGCCGAGGCCGTGCACAGCATCGGCCGGGTGGGGCCGCTGTCCGGCGACCCGTATCGCCTGGCGGCGCAGCTGGGGATGCCGCCGTGGCGCGTGCAGAAGGCGCAGAAACAGGCCCGGCGCTGGTCGCGCGACACGGTCGCGACCGCGATGAAGGTGGTGGCGGCGCTCAACGCCAACGTCAAGGGTGCCGTCGCCGACGCCGACTATGCACTGGAATCCGCGGTCCGGCAGGTTGCCGAGTTGGTGGCCGACAGGGGCCGCTGAGGAGCCCGGAGCCGCCGCGCTGGTTGGTGGGGGCTCAGATCTTGTTGAGCGCCCGCGCCAGCGCCGACTTCTTGTTGGCCGCCTGGTTCTTGTGGATCACGCCCTTGCTGGCCGCCTTGTCCAGCTTGCGGTTGGTCGACACCAGCAGCTCGGCGGCCTTCTCCTTGTCGCCGGAGTGGGCGGCCTCGCGGAAGGCACGCACGGCCGTGCGCAGCGAGGACTTCGCCGACTTGTTGCGCAGCCGGGCGCGCTCGTTCGTCTTGATGCGCTTCTGCTGCGACTTGATGTTGGCCACGCGTAATTTCCTTCTTCGAATCGGTATTTGCGGTGTTTGTCCGGGGTTCGCCCCACTCCCGATCGCGACTGCCCAGGTTAGCAGTCGGTTACGTTTTCTCCCAAAAGTGAGACCGTGGCCAGCCACAAAGTCAATGTGAGGCAGCATCTACCAAGTGAGTCTTCCGAGCCAGCTTGAAGAAACCAGGCGGGGACCGCGCGGCGCTACAGGGCGTCCGGACGCGCGCGCCGAGCGCATCTTCGGCGGATACAACCAATCCGACGCCTACTCGATGGCCTTCGATGAGATGTTCGACGCCCAGGGCACCGTGCGCGGTCCGTACAAGGGCATCTATGCCGAGCTCGCCCCCTCCGACGCCTCCGAGCTGAAGGCCCGCGCCGAGGCGCTGGGACGCGCGTTCATCGACCAGGGCATCACGTTTTCGCTGTCGGGCCAGGAGCGGCCGTTCCCGCTCGACCTGGTGCCGCGGGTGATCTCGGCCGCCGAGTGGAGCCGATTGGAGCGCGGCATCACCCAGCGCGTCAAGGCCCTCGAGCAGTATCTCGACGACATCTATGGCGATCAGGAAATTCTGAACGACGACATCATCCCGCGCCGGCTGATCACCTCCTGCGAGCATTTTCACCGTCAGGCCTTCGGCATCGTCCCGCCTAATGGCGTCCGGATCCACGTGGCCGGCATCGACCTGATCCGCGACGAAAAAGGCAACTTCCGCGTCCTGGAGGACAACCTGCGCTCACCCTCGGGCGTGTCGTACGTCGTGGAGAACCGGCGCACGATGGCGCGGGTCTTCCCCAACCTGTTCGCCACCCACCGGGTCCGCGCCGTGGACGACTACTCGTCGCACCTGCTCCGCGCGCTGCGCAACTCCGCGGCCACCAACGAGGCCGATCCCACCGTCGTCGTGCTGACGCCGGGCGTGGCGAACTCGGCCTACTTCGAGCATTCGCTGCTGGCCCGGCAGATGGGCGTCGAGCTCGTCGAGGGCCGCGACCTGTTCTGTCGCGACAACCAGGTGTACATGCGCACCACCGAGGGCGAGCGCCAGGTCGACGTCATCTACCGGCGCATCGACGACGCCTTCCTCGACCCGCTGCAGTTCCGCGCCGACTCCGTGCTGGGCGTGGCCGGCCTGGTCAACGCCGCCCGCGCCGGCAACGTCGTCATCTCCAGCGCGATCGGCAACGGCGTGGGCGACGACAAGCTCGTCTACACCTACGTGCCGACCATGATCGAGTACTACCTGGGCGAGAAACCGCTGCTGGCCAACGTCGAGACCTACCGGTGCTGGCTGGACGACGAGCGCGAAGAGGTCCTGGACCGGATCGACGAGCTGGTGCTCAAGCCGGTGGAGGGATCCGGCGGCTACGGCATCGTGTTCGGCCCGGAGGCCTCCGATAAAGAGCTGGCCACCGTCGCCAAGAAGATCCGCGACGATCCGCGCAGCTGGATCGCGCAGCCGATGATGGAACTGTCGACCGTGCCGACGCAGGTCGATAGCACGCTGGCACCCCGCTACGTCGACCTGCGGCCGTTCGCGGTCAACGACGGCAACGACGTGTGGGTCCTGCCCGGCGGATTGACCCGGGTGGCCCTGGTCGAGGGCTCGCGGGTGGTCAACTCCAGCCAGGGCGGCGGGTCGAAGGACACCTGGGTGCTGGCGCCGCGCGCCGCGTCGGGACCGCGGGAGCTGGGCGCCGCGGAGGTCGTGCGATCGCTGCCGAAGTCCATTCCCGACCCGGCGCTCGACGGTGCGCCGCGGTTGTCCCAGCAGCAGCCGCAGCCGACGCAGGTCCCGGACGAGCAACCCCAGCAGCAACAACAGCAGAGGATGCGCTGATGCTGGCCCGCAACGCCGAGGCGCTCTACTGGATCGGCCGCTACGTCGAGCGCGCCGACGACACCGCGCGGATCCTGAACGTGGCGCTGCACCAACTGCTCGAGGACTCCAGCGTCGACCCGGACCAGGCGTCCCGGCTGCTGCTGCGGGTGCTGGGCATCGACCCCCCGGACCACGACCTGGATGTCTGGTCGCTGACCGACCTGGTGGCCTTCAGCACCAACGTTTCGGGCGGCTGTTCGATCGTCGACGCCATCACGGCGGCGCGGGAGAACGCGAAGTCGGCCCGGGAGGTGACCTCCATCGAGATCTGGGAATGCCTCAACACCACCTACCACGCCCTGGCCGAACGCGAGCGCGCCGCCAAACGTCTTGGGCCACATGAATTCCTGTCGTTCATCGAGGGCCGCGCGGCCATGTTCGCCGGCCTGGCCGATTCGACGCTGTCGCGTGACGACGGATACCGCTTCATGCTGCTGGGCCGCGCGATCGAGCGGGTCGACATGACCGTGCGGCTGCTGCTGTCGCGGGTCGGCGACAGCGCGTCGTCGCCCGCGTGGGTGACGCTGTTGCGCTCGGCGGGCGCGCACGACACCTACCTACGCACTTACCGAGGGGTGCTGGACGCCGGCCGAGTGGTCGAATTCATGTTGTTGGACCGCCTGTTTCCGCGTTCGGTGTTCTACTCGCTGCGGCTGGCCGAACACAATCTCGAAGAGCTGCTGCACAACCCGCAGAGCCGGATCGGGTCAACCGCCGAGGCGCAGCGGTTGCTCGGGCAGGCGCGCAGCGAACTGGAATTCGTGCAGCCCGGTGTGTTGCTCGAGTCGTTGGAGAGCCGGTTGGCCAGCTTGCAACGGACCTGTAGCGACGTCGGAGAAGCGTTGTCGCTGCAATACTTTCACGTCACTCCCTGGGTGGCGTGGTCGGACGCGGGCCACCGCGCCCGGCTGGTCAGCAGGCAGGGCGAACCCTGATGTGGCGGTTGCGCGTGGTGCACACCACCGGCTACGCCTACCAATCGCCGGTGACCGCCTCCTACAACGAAGCCCGGCTGACCCCGCGCTCGGACACCAGACAAAACGTCATCCTCAACAGGGTCGAGACCATTCCCGCGACGCGGTCCTACCGCTACATCGACTATTGGGGCACCGCCGTCACGGCGTTCGACCTGCACGCGCCGCACACCGATCTCACGGTGACGTCCTCCTCGGTCGTCGAGACAGAGCGGGGGGAGCCGGCGGTGGCGGAGGTCGGCTGGGGTGACCTGCAATCGGCGGCCGTGATCGATCGTTTTGACGAGTTGCTGCGCCCCACGTGGCACACGCCGACGAGCAAGCGCGTCGCGGCAGTGGCCAAGAAGATGGCCAAGTCCTACGATCCCGCCGAGGCCGTCGTCGCGGCGGGCAAATGGGTGCGCGACCAACTGGACTACCTGCCCGGGACCACCGGCGTGCACTCGTCCGGACTGGACGCCCTGAAGGAGGGCAAGGGCGTCTGCCAGGACTTCGTGCACCTGTCGCTGATGGTGTTGCGCGGCATGGGAATTCCCGGGCGTTACGTGTCCGGCTATCTGCACCCGAAACGCAACGCCGTCGTCGGGGAGACCGTGGACGGGCGCAGCCACGCCTGGATCCAGGCCTGGACCGGCGGCTGGTGGAGCTTCGACCCCACCAACGACACCGAGATCACCGAGCAGTACGTCAGCGTGGGCGCCGGGCGCGACTACACCGACGTCTCCCCGCTCAAAGGGATCTACTCGGGTTCGGGGGCAACCGATCTCGACGTGATCGTGGAAATCACCCGGCTGGCGTAGCCGTTCGAAGCGTGCGGTACCCGGGGTGGAC
>NZ_DATJPU010000079.1:0-5636 GCF_035506235.1 Mycobacterium sp. | reverse complement strand
GGCGGCGATCGCGGTCGGCGGCATCGTGCTGTTGAACGCCACGCTGGCCGTCAGCCTGTACGTGCGGGCCATCAATACCCACGGCGCGGCGGCGGTGGCGATGCTGTTTGCCGTCATTCCCGCGGTCGCCGCGGTGCTGTCGTGGCTGATGCTGGGCCAGCGCCCGGATCCCGGCGTCGGGATCGGCCTGCTCGTCGGGGGGCTCGCCTGCTGGCTCAACAGCAGGGCGTCCGGCCGGCGCCGCGCGGCGAAAACCCCCGAGACCGAAGCGTTTCCCAGAGCCTGCGCCGTCGGTTAGAGGTGTCGCCGGCGCGGCATGAATTCCAGCGTCAACAACACGACCACCAGCGGCAGCAGTTGGGTCATCGATATCAGCGCGTAGCGCCGGGCGTCCATGGCGTGGAACTTGCGCACGTACCGGTACAACGACTCCAGCGCGATCAGCGGGTCGAGAATGTGGATCAGCCGGTAGAAGACGCGCTGGACCCGACCGCGATTCTTGTCCTCGAAGATCTCGGGGAACGCCGCGAACGAAAGCGATACTCGCTGCGCGCCAGCCACTTTGGCGGCCGTGATCATGTCGATGCTGAGCCGTTCGTCGATCCCGTTGGGCGACCCACGGCGGCGCCATGGGACGTCAAGCGTGACCTCGCTGCCGCCGCCGGCGGTCGCGTACCGATGGAAGCCCTGCACGCGACCCTCGGCGTCCCTGGCGATGATCAGCCGGATTCCGGGGAACCGGCCCTCCAGCACGCCGTCGAGGTTCATGTAGAAGCCCCGATCGGTGTGGGCACCGCTGGGAGAGGCCCGCACCACGTCGGTCAGCTCCGCGAGCAACTTGTCGTCGAGTCCCTGCTCGGCCACGATTTCGGTGGTGATGCCGCAGTTGTGGGTGCGCTTCACGGCCTGACGCAGGTTGCGGAACTTGCGGCCCACCATCTCGAAGCCGGCCACGTCGACGACGACGTCGCGGCCGATCGGTATGGCCCGCAGCGATTGCCCGATGACCGCGGGGTCGCGCCACAGCTCGAGTCGCCGCTCGCTGCAGCCCACCACCGCGATCCGCCAGCCGTGGGTATGACACATGGCGGCGAAGTCGGCGACCAGCTCGGGGAATTTTGCTTCGTCACCGACGGGGTCGCCGCCGACCGCGGCATACCCCAGCCGGGTCCGATAGGCGAGGGCGGCCATGCCGTCGGCGGTGAAGTGATAGCACTTGCCCGTCTGCATCGCGAAGGGCGCCAACGGGTCGCCGCTGGTGGCCTCGATCAGCGACCACACGCGGGGCAGGTCCTCCGATCGCGGATGCGCCGACGTGGGCCACATCAGCACCATCCCGGAGCCGGCGATCAGCAGGTTGCCGAGCAGGTCGAAGGACAGCACGTGCGAGCCCAGCCCCGCCACCACGAACAGCGCGGCGGCGGCGGCGTGCATGGTCGTCACCGGACGTGCCAGAAAGATGCCGCGTGCGATGAATGCCACCGCGCCCAGCACCGTCAGCGACCAGCCCAGCCGGTCGGCATAGTGCCAATCCGGCTGCTGGTGGTGGTGGGCAAGGATGACGATCAACCAGCCCGCCGCGCAGAGCAGGGCGAATGCCCCGATCCAGCGGGCTGCCAGTGAATCGACATGGACGACGACGCGTTCGCGCGCGCGGGGCTTCGCTGCGACGTCGACGGGTCCGTTCACCTTCACCTCCCGATGCGATCAGATCACTTCGGCAGTTTGTTCCCGCCACTCGCACCGAATACCCGGCTGACTGGAACTTACGCCCGATTGCGGCCGCGGTGGGCCGAAATCAGGCGGTTTTCCTGCAGGTATGCCGTACTGTGACCTGTCTATCGGCCGGAGGGCGGGAAATATATCAACACGCCCTCCTGGACGACCGTGGCGATCACTTGCCCGGCCGGGTCGAAGAAATGCCCGGTGCCCAACCCGCGTGAATCCGCGGCCACCGGCGACGATGTCGAGTACAACACCCAGTCGTTGAAGTTGACCTGCCGGTGAAACCAGACGGAATGGTTGGCGGACGCGGCGAAGATGCGGTCGAAACCCCAAGACAGCCCGTGGGTGGTGATGACGGAGTCCAGCACCGTGGTGTCGGAGGAGAACAGCATGGTCGCGGTGTGCAGGACGGGGTCGTCGGGCACCGAGCCCAGCGCCTTCATCCAGACCCTGTTGTGCGGCAGCCGCTCACCCTTGTCGCGCATCACCCAGGACGGGTCGTTGGTGAAGCGCCATTCGATCGGCTGCAGGGCGTTGACGAAGTGCGGGACGGTCTTCTCGTAGCCGCGCAACAACTCGCCGAGCGGCGGCTGCGTGTGGGGCTGTGGCACCTGCGGCGGGTCGACGGCGTGCTCCAGGCCGGGTCCGCCCTGCATGTACGAGATCAGCGCCGAGGACAACACGACCCCGTCCTGCACCGCGTCGACGCGCCGGTTGGCGAAGCGGCGCTCGTCCCGCAGCCGCACCACGTGGAATTCGATGTCCTTGGCGGTGTCTCCGCCGTTGATGAAGTGCACCGACAACGCGCTGGGCGGCAGGTCGTCGCGGTTCAGCGTGCGGCTGCCGGCGACGAACGACTGCGCCATGAGCTGACCGCCGAAGGTGCGCATCGGGTTCTTGCTGGGATGGGAACCGAGGAAGCGGTCGTCGGATACGCGGTTGAGGTCCAGGACGGCCAGCAGTTCCTCGAAATCAGAAGTGGTCTTTATCGCGGCCCCTCCTCCTAGGCTGGCTAGACGTCGTCCTCCCCGATCCGGTGCACATGGATCAGGTTTGTCGACCCTACTGTGCCAGGTGGCGCGCCCGCGACGATGACCACCAGGTCACCGCGCTTGTAGCGACCGAGCTCGAGCAGCGACTTGTCGACCTGGCGGATCATGCCGTCGGTCGACGTCATCATCGGGACGATGAACGTCTCGGTGCCCCACGTCATGGCGAGCTGGCTGCGCACCTCGGGCCACGCGGTGAAGGCGAGCAGCGGCAGCGGGGTGTGCAGGCGCGCCAGCCGCTTGACCGTGTCGCCGGATTGGGTGAAGGCGACCAGGGCCTTGGCGTCGAGCCGCTCGCCGATGTCGCGGGCGGCATACGAGATCACGCCGCGCTTGGTGCGGGGCACGTGCGTCAACGGCGGTGCGGCCGTGGAATTCTCCTCGACCGCGCACACGATTCGCGACATCGTCCGGACGGCCGCCAGCGGATACTTGCCCACCGACGTCTCCCCCGACAGCATCAGCGCGTCGGCGCCGTCGAGCACAGCGTTGGCGACGTCGGAGGCCTCGGCTCGGGTGGGCCGCGAGTTTTCGATCATCGAGTCGAGCATCTGGGTCGCCACGATGACGGGTTTTGCGTTCTCCCTTGCGATTTGGATCGCCCGCTTCTGCACCAGCGGAACCTCTTCGAGCGGCAGCTCGACACCCAGGTCGCCGCGCGCCACCATGATGGCGTCGAACGCCAGCACGATGGCTTCCAGATTGTCGACGGCTTCGGGCTTTTCCAGCTTGGCGATCACCGGTACCCGCCGCCCGATCCGGTCCATCACCTCGTGCACCAACTCGACGTCGGACGGCGAGCGCACGAACGACAGCGCGACCAGGTCGACGCCCAGGTTCAGCGCGAAGGTCAGGTCCTCGATGTCCTTGTCCGACAAGGCAGGGGCGGACACGTTCATGCCGGGCAGCGAGATGCCCTTGTTGTTGCTGACCGGGCCGCCCTCGACGACGGTGCAGACCACGTCGTCGCCGTCGATGGCGTCGACCACCAGGCAGACCTTGCCATCGTCGACCAGGACGCGGTCACCGACCATCGAGTCCTTGGCCAGCTTTTTGTAGGTGGTCGAGACGCGGTCGTGGCTGCCGTCGCATTCGGCGACGGTGATGCGGACCGTTTCCCCCTCGGCCCAGAAAGTGGGCCCGCTGGCGAAGCGCCCCAGCCTGATCTTAGGGCCCTGAAGGTCGGCGAGTACACCAACCGCGCGCCCGGTCGTGTCGGAGGCCGCCCGCACCCGGTCGTAGGCGGCCTTGTGATCGGCGTAGTCGCCGTGGCTGAAGTTCATTCGAGCGACGTCCATTCCGGCCTCTACCAGCGCCAGAATCAGTTCGTCGGAGTTTGTTGCCGGGCCGAGGGTGCAGACGATCTTCCCGCGTCTACTCACGGCGAACCAGCATAGTCGCGCAGGGCGAGGGCAGCCCGAGTTCACCGATTGGACGCACCGCGGCTACCCGCCGAGAACGGTCGGAACCAGCGGGAAGCCGGGCAGGTTGCGCAGCACCGTCCACGCGATCGCCACGACGGTGATAGTCACCACCGCCGGCGTCGACAGCGCCGGCCGGCCGCGCCGCCGGCGAAGCAGAATCCAGCCGGCCAGCGCCGGGATGCCCACCAGCAGGAGGACGTTGTCGTTGATGGTGGCCATCAGGTCACCGTGCAGCAGGTCGTGCGTCATGCGAAGCCCACCGCACAGCGGGCAATTCCAGCCGGTGAGCCACTTGAACGGGCACTGCGGATACACCGAATGCGTGTCGTGCGGGTCGACCAGTGCGACGTAACCGACCGCACCGGCCAGCAGCGCGCCGGTGCCGGCCGCGGCGTACGCGCGACGACGGGGTGGCCCGTGCCGCAACTGGTCAGGCACGCTTTTCAGCATGCCAGACCTCAGGAAGCTAAGGGTCTTCGTCGTCGTCCCCGCAGCCCAGGAATCGTTCGGGGTGGTGAAATCCATTGGTTCTGGGTTGGCCGTGATCGAGGTGGGGCGGGGGTAGCCATTCGGTTTCGCCGCGGGCGTTGGTTTGGGTGGTCCAGCCTTTGTCGGCAAGTCGGTTGTGGGGGCCGCAGGCCAGGGTGAGGTCGTCGATGTCGGTGCGGTGGGTGGTGGCCCAGCCGCTCACGTGGTGGACCTGGCTGTGGTAGGCCGGGGCGTTACAGCCCGGTTTCGTGCAGCCACGATCCTTGGCGTACAACATGATTCGCTGCGCGGGGGAGGCCAGCCGCTTGGTGTGGCGCAGCGCCAGGGGTTTGCCGTTGTCGAAAATTGCGAGGTAATGATGGGCGTGGCTGGCCATGCGGATCACGTCCGACATGGGCAGCCGCGAGCCACCACCGGTGAAGCCCTTGCCCGCGGCGGCCTCCAGGTCCTGCAGGGTGGTGGTGACCACGATACTGGTCGTAAAAGAGATACGTTGCTAGGACCGTGGCATGACCACCACCGCGATTTACACCCGTATCAGCAACGACCCCACCGGCCAGCGCGCCGGGGTCACCCGCCAGCTCGAAGACTGCCGAGCCCTAGCCGACCGACTCGGCTGGGACGTCATCGAACCACCGTTCGATGACAACGACCTGTCCGCGTTCAACGGCACGAGACCCGGTTTCGAGCGGCTGTTGGACGCGGTCAAACACGGCCAGATCGACGCCATCATCTGCTGGCACCCCGACCGGCTGTATCGGCGCATGGCCGATCTGCAACGGCTGGTCGAGATCACCGACCGCGGGGTGGAAATCCGCACCGTCAACGGCGGTGATCTGGACTTGAGCAACGCCACCGGCAAGATGCTGGCCCGCATCGTGGGCTCGGTGTCGGAGATGGAGTCCGAGCACAAGGCCGAGCGTCAGCGCCGGGCCAATGTGCAACGCGC
>NZ_DATJPU010000078.1:0-6211 GCF_035506235.1 Mycobacterium sp. | reverse complement strand
CCGAACGGGAAGACTGAGCGGGTGGCCGAGCCCGGAACGGAAGCACCAGAAAAATCGGAAGCATTCGAAAAGCTGGTGGCGCTGCTGAACTATCCGATGTTCGTCGTGACCACGCAGGCCGACGGCGTCGACGCCGGCTGCCTGGTCGGCTTCGCCAGCCAAACCAGCATCCACCCGCCGCGCTTCCTCGTCGGCCTTTCCAAGAAGAACCACACCTTCCGGGTCGCCGCCGGCGCCAGCCACCTCGCGGTGCACGTCTTCGACCGCGGGCACATCGACGTCGCGGAACTGTTCGGCAGCCAGACCGGCGACACCATCGACAAGTTCGAGCGGTGCTCGTGGCACCGCGGGCCGGCGCAGCTGCCCATCCTCGACGACGCGGCCGCCTGGTTCGTCGGCAAAATCCTCGATCGGTTCTCCCTGGGTGACCACGTCGGTCATCTGCTGGAGCCGGTGGACGGGCAGCCGCCGCACGAACTGGAGCAATGGGTGTCGTTCGGCGACGTGCGCCACCTGGAACCGGGCCACGAGGCCTGACGTGCCCGCGTCTCCTCGGGTGGGCGCCGTCGGCGACATCACCGAACTGGCGTCGTTCTACGCCACTCCCCGGGACGGGGTGCGCGCCAACATGATCTTCAGCGCCGACGGCGCCGCCGCCTTCGGTGGTCGCGCGGGGCCGCTGTCCTGTCCCACCGATCAGCAACTGCTGCGAATCCTGCGAGGCTTCGCCGACGTCGTCCTGGTCGGCGCCGGCACGGCGCGCGCCGAGAACTATGGCCCGGTGCGGCTCACCGATGCGCAACGGGAGAAACGGCACGCCGAAGGGCGGCCGGCTCCGCCCCCGATCGCGGTGATCAGCCGGACCGGTGAACTGCCGACGAGACTGGTCAGCGACCCCGACCAGCCACCGATCCTGGTGACCTGCGCGCGGTCCGCCGCCCGGCGCGACCTCGGCAACGACCCCCGGCGGAGGGCCCTGGTGGCCGGCGACGAATCCGTCGACGTCAGCCGCGCCGTCGCGCTGCTGAGGGCACAGGGCATGCACCGCATCCTGTGCGAGGGCGGACCCACCTTGCTGGATGAGCTGGTGGACGCCGACGCCATCGCCGAGATGTGCGTTACGCTCGCGCCCAAACTCGCCGGTGGCCAACCCGTGGGCCTGCGACGGCCCGCACGGTTGTCGGTGCCGGTGGCGATGCGGCTCGAGCACGCGTTGGCCTGCGACGACTACGTGTTCCTGAAATATCGCCGCTGATGAGTCAGCCGCGGGGATAACCCCGGCGGACCGTGCGGTCGAGAATGCCGAGAGTCGCGCGCAACGCGCCTTCGGACAGCACCGGGAAGATCCCGGCGTCCCGCCACTTCGGGTCGATGTCCGACCAGTCGTAGAACGAGGTGACCACGGTGGACGCGCCGTCACCGGCCGGTTCGAGCAGGTAGCCGTAGACGTGCCCGATCTGCGGTCGGATTCGGCCGAGGACCGTCCACGAGATCAGCCGGTCCGGCTCGTAGTCTTTGATGCTGACGGTGACGTCGTATTTCCCGAACTGTGGGAAGTCGTTGAGCGACTCGCGGTCCATATGAACCACGAAGCTGTCCCCGACTCCCGTCACCGAGTCGCCCTCGGCGTCCTGGAGCATCCCCGAGGAGTCGATCGCGACATGGCCCTGCGGGTCGCACAGCACAGCGAAGATGTCGGCCGCGGGGGCCGGGATAGTGCGGCGGGTCTCGATGCGGTCGGTCATGCGTCCTCGCAGCCAGCAGGGATAGCCGTAAATTGCGTCGGGGGTAACTCTACGTCGGGTTGGCCGGTGGAGGGCCGGTGCCGTCGCGATTGCTGGACCATTGCTCGGCATGCAGCGACTCACGCCGCTTCCTATGATGAAGGCTTGGGATGTTTTCATCGATTTGCCTGCGCGACATTGCCTTCAGTCCGTCGTCGTCCAAGCACTCGCGGGCACCGGAGAGGAGCGTCGGTGGCCACGTGAGCGATTCGAACGACGAGGATGAATACCGCAATCTGGCGGTGAACCGACTGCGGCCCGGCGAACTGCATTGGGCGCTCAACCACGATTCGGTGCACGGGATCGCCTACGCGTTCCGCAACCCCGTCGCCGTCGCCGAATCCCTTGACGATCCGCACGACGATCGAAAGACGTACCTGATCCGAGTCAAGCGCGACGACCTGGCCAACGCCCTGGGAAAAATCAACGACTGGATCGGCAAAAATCCCGGCCCGGCGGGAATGCAGGCCTACGGTTTCGTCCGGGCGCTGTCCCGCGAGGGTCTCAGCGAACGCAAAGCCGGCGACGAGGAATGCCGCTGAGCCGCTGCCCACGCCGTCCGGCCCGCAGGCGCCGCGGCCAGCAAAGTCGCAATCAGCCGGCTTTCTCGCTATTCACCGTGCCCCGACGCCGCCAAAGCCATTAGCCTTATGCCTGGCAGGCCACGCTTCCAGGTGCTTGCGGCCCCGGGTGAGGAGTCGGCGATGGGTGACACGACCGCGGATTCGCGGGAGGGTTCGCAATTCGGGCCGTATCGGCTACGGCGGCTGGTGGGCCGGGGCGGCATGGGCGACGTCTACGAGGCCGAGGACACGGTGCGGGAACGGATCGTGGCGCTCAAGCTGATGTCGCAGACGCTGTCCAGCGACCCGGTCTTCCGCTCACGCATGCAGCGCGAGGCGCGCACCGCGGGTCGGCTGCAGGAACCGCACGTCGTGCCGATTCACGACTTCGGTGAGATCGACGGCCAGCTGTACGTGGATATGCGCTTGATCGACGGCAAGAACCTGGCAACCACGCTGAGCCGCTTCGGGCCGCTGTCGCCGCCGCGGGCGGTGGCGATCGTGCGCCAGATCGGCTCCGCGCTCGACGCCGCACACGCCGCCGGGGTGATGCATCGCGACGTGAAACCCGAGAACATCCTCGTCAGCGCCGACGATTTCGCGTATCTCGTCGACTTCGGGATTGCCAGCGCCACGTCGGATGAAAAGCTGACGCAGTTCGGCACCACCGTGGGCACCGTCAAATACATGGCGCCGGAGCGGTTCAGCGATGGCGAAGTGACTTATCGCGCCGACATCTACGCCCTGGCCTGCGTGCTTTATGAGTGCCTGACGGGCACCCCGCCGTACACGGGCGACACCGTCAGCGTGATGGGGGCGCACCTCAACCAGGCGATCCCGCGGCCCAGTGTCGCGCGCCCGAGCATCCCGGCGTCGTTCGACGGGGTGATCGCGCGCGGCATGGCCAAGGATCCCGCGGCGCGCTATGCCACCTGCGGTGACCTGTCGTCGGCCGCCTACGCCGCGCTGGCCATACCGGATCAGGACCGGGCCACCGACATCTTGGAGCGCAGCCAGGTCGCCAAGCTGCCCGCCGCGTTTGCCGGACAGCAACCCGGCGGGTATGCGTCGGTGCCGCCGCCCGTCATGGCCAATCACGCGCCGCCGCACGCTCCGGTCTGGCCGGCGACCCCGGCTACCGGGTCACCGGTCGTCGGCGGTGGCCCGGTGCCCCAGCCGACGGGGTGGCCCGGCACGCCGACTTGGGGCATAGGCGATATGGGTGGCGGCGGCGCGCCGCCGTGGGGGCAGCCGCCCCGGGCCGGACGCAAGCCCTGGCTGTGGGTGGGCGCCGCCGCGACCGTCGTGGTGGCCGTCGCCGGCGTATTGGCCGTCGTTGCCGCCCACCCATGGCAATCGTCGTCGCGGTCCCCCGCGACCCCGACCTCGGCACCACCCCCGCCGGACGCGGTCGAGCTGCGCGTGCTCGACGACGGTGTGTCCATCGGCAGCTCGGCAGCACCGACGACCATCGACATTTTCAACGAGCCCATCTGCCCGCCGTGCGGCAGCTTCATCCGATCGAACGCGAGCGACATCGACAGCGCAGTCAACAACAAGAAGCTGGCAGTGCGCTATCACCTGCTGGACTTCCTCGACGACAAGTCGCACAGCAAGACCTACTCGACTCGCGCCGTGGCGGCCACGTACTGCGTTGCGGCGCAAAGCGATCCGAAGCTCTACAGCGCCTTCTACTCGGGCCTGTTCGCCAGCGCCTTCCAGCCCGCGGAGAACGCCCCCGAAGACCGCACCGATGGCGAATTGGCCCAACTGGCCAAGACCGTCGGCGTCGACGCCAGCGTGATCGACTGCATCAAAGCCGGCGACGATGTCGGCACCGCCAAAGCCAGGGCCGCTGCCGGGGACGCGACACTGAGCGGGCTCAACGCCACCGGCACGCCGTTCGTGTGGGACGGCACCAAGTCAGTCAACTATCAGGACCCGACCTGGCTCACCAAACTGATCGGATAAGCCGCGGACGGGGTTGCGGCAGTGGGTGATTCGGCCGCGCTTCGATCCACTCGGCGCTCAGGGGTGCGGCGTGGGAGGGATGGACGTCGTGGGCGTTTGCGAAGGCCCCATCATCCCGCCCGATCCCATCATCGGGCAGGTCCCGGCGTGGCCGCCGTAATACCCGCGGTACCAGCCATAGTGGCTGCCCGACGACCAGCCCAGCAACACCCCCCAGAATAGGATCACCGAGACGACGAAGAGCGTCCCGGCGACGATGACCACCCACGCCGCGGCTTGGCCCAGCCGGCTCGATGCGCCGTATCGGTTGTCGTAGCGGGGTTGCCCCGTCACGGTGGTCGGTTCGATCGTGGGTTCGGGTGTTTCCGTCATGGCTCGAAGGATGGCACAGACATACCCGTGGGGGGTAGGGACCATTGGCCCTAGCTTGCGGGTCGCATGCGTGGTCAGCTTGCCGATGACACGGCGGCAGGATGCGGAGGTGGGGCTTTGGCTGAGTTCACACGGCGGGCCGCACTTGCCACGCTCGGGGCGCTCGGCGCGGCCAGTGTGCTAGGTCTGCGGATAGTCCGTCGGAGCCCGCTTGGATCGGGGTCCACCGAGGTTCGCCTCACCGACGGCGGGGGGTTCATGGGTGCCGATTCGGTGGACATGAGCCGCTACATGGAGATGTTCAACCGGCACCGCGAGATCAGCCGCGTTGTGGAAGAGATTCCCGGAGGGGTTCGCACCACCACCGAATCGACATCCCAGGAACTCGCCGCACAACTGCAGGCACATGTCTCGAGCATGTACTCCCACCTCGATCAGGGGTTCGAGGTCAGGTGCATGAGCCAGAGCCTGCCGACGCTGTTTCGACGGGCCAACGGCTATCGCCGCCGATTCACGCTCACCGCGACCGGTGTGGTCGCCGAGGAGACCGCCGAAGATCCCACTTTGACCGACGCCATCCGCGCGCATGCACGCGAGGTCACCGGGTTCGTGGAGCAGGGTATGCCCGCGATGATGCAGCAAATGATGGGCGGCGGCATGATGGGACCCGGCGGCATGATGGGTCCGCCCGGCAACCGGTAAGCCGTGGCGTTACGGGCCGCGAGCGTAGCGGCACTGCGAAAAACCCGGGCGAAATTCGCAGTGGGGTTGCGCTCGTGGGTGTTCCCGCTAAATCGCCGGTACGCGCGAACTTGACGTCGACGTCGGTGCTTTTACAGGGCGACAGGTCGGCCTCGCGCACGAACCGGGCCCGAAACTCCGCATCGGCGGTCAGTTCAGGCGGCAATACCTTCAGTGCGTCCTCGCGCGGCAGCCATGGGTGCGCCGCCAGATACATCTCGTCCATGGCGCCGAGCCCAGCAGCCGCCGGATGGTGTATCCGGCGAACACCTGCCCGGCCTCGAGCGACATGGCGACATCGTAAGTGCTGTCATCGGGGCTTTTCGGCACTTCAGATCCTTTCCGGCCGACGAGCGATTGCCAGTCAGCGGAAAGGTTGCGGCACAGAACTTGCCAGATCTTGGCGAAGTCCTTGCGGAATTCTTGTGCTCCCGTCCGCGATGCGGATCGCCGGGCGTGAGGGCCGCGGATCACCACCGCCTGCGCGGCGGGCCCTCACGCCCGACGAAGTCCGTCACAGGATGTACAGCATCTCCTGGTAGGTGGGCAGCGGCCACAGATCGTCGGCTACAACATTTTCCAGCGCGTCGACGGCCGTGCGCACCGCGTCCATCGCCGGCAGCAGCTCGTGCTGCGCATGCTTCGCCTCGTCGAGGGGCGACGCCGCCGAATGATCGGACAGCGCCTCCTTCAGCGTCGCCAGCGCCGCGACCAGACCGTCAAGCGGGGCCGAAACGGCCTTCAGGGCGGCCGTGTTCGGCTCTATCCCCGCGGTCTTCA
>NZ_DATJPU010000077.1:0-19871 GCF_035506235.1 Mycobacterium sp. | reverse complement strand
CCCTCAGGTACCAGATGACCGACCAATGCCTCTGCGTCCAGCAGTTCCCGATCCGCCCGCTCCACACCCTGCATGGGCCTATTTTCCCAGTTCAGAGCGATATTCCGGGGAGGCGCGCCGATTATTCAGCGCCCTCCTAGTCGCGCCCTTCTGCAACGCGTCCGCAAAAGTGAACCACTACACTTACTGCTGCTCACAGGTGAGGATTTTCGGCGAGCACACCTGGGGACTTCTGATGAGCGCGATCAGCGCAGTCGTTCCCATTGTTCCTCCTCTCGCGAAGCGCACTGCTCCCACGACAGAAGGCTGGCTGTGCTGGACCGCGCGGCGGCCGATGAGCATATGGTCGTGTTGGCCTTGGCGGACGACGTCGTAGATAGGGTCGTACGCGCTTCGTTGTTCGTCGGTGGTCACGGGGATGCGGGCCAGCCAGCTATGGCGCACGGGTGGGCAAGCCGGTTCGGGACGGACTCGATACGGGCCAATTGTTCATCGCCTCTGTCCGCTACGTCGGCACGTGTGGTGGGATTTGACGCCAGAGGCGGTGTAGCCCAAGGGCTTTGAAGGTTGGGATCTTGAGGTAGTCGGCAGTTACCGCTGCCACGAAAAGCGCGCCGATCGCGATCGCGGCTACGACCTGGGGTAGGGGTGACATTAGCGTGCCGGTCAGCGCCAGGGTCAGCGCGACGGCGAGGTTGGCGCCGGTGGCGACTAGCAGCCAGGTGCTGGGGCGGCTGGTCCAGGCGTGCTCGCGGGCACGGACGAGGTAGATCGTGGCTTGGCTGCTGGCGATGAGCGTGAAGAAGATCAGGCTGCGTAGCTGATTGAGGTCTAGGTGTGGCCAGAGGTCACGGGTGCACCACAATAATCCGACCGAGGCGACCAGCAGCGGGGCGGCGATCACGGCTGCGCCGACGATGATGTGGCGGACATTCCAGCGATCCGGCCGGCGGGCGTAGTCAGCGCGGTCGGTGGTGATGGCCATGCTCACGACGTCGTTGCCCAAAAGCAGCAGCGCCATCAGCAGCGGGGTGAACACGAACTGCTGCCAGGCGAACACGCCGAAGGTCAGAACAAGCGGAACCTCCAGCTTCTTGACGCTGACGTTGAGCGCATAGGTCAGCGAGCGCTGGTGGATGCGACGGCTTTCCTTCACTAGGCCCACGATGTCGGTGAGGCCCTCGAGGGTGAGCACGATCCCAGCCGCCGATTTGGCGACATCGGTGGCGCCGGCCACCGCGATGCCGACATCGGCTTGGCGCAGGGCCGGCGCGTCGTTGACCCCGTCGCCGGTCATGCCCACCGTGTGACCCGCGTCCTGCAGTCGTTTGACGAGTCGGTATTTGTCCTCGGGAAGCACCTCGGCGATCACCCCCGCGCCGAGCGCATCAGTGTTAGCAGCACGCAGCGCGTCGGCCCGCACCGTCGGCCCGGTAATGCCGACCTGAGTGGCGACAGCCGCAGCCGTGGCCGCATTGTCGCCGCTGACCATAACGACCGTGATCCCTAGCTCGCCGAGCTGGTGAATCAAGGCCCCCGCGTCGGGACGTGGCGGGTCGGCCAAAGCGACCAAGCCGAGCTGATGCCAGGAATTCGTATCGTCGGTGGCCGCGACCGCCAGGACCCGGGCCCCGCCAGCCGCCAGCCGTTCGACATCCCGATCCACTGGTTGGCCAGCGAGTTCGGCAATCACCTGGGGTGCGCCCTTGGCGACCCGCACCGTCCGCGAACCCGTCCGCAGGGTGGCTTCGCAGCGTTTCGTGCCCGGGTCGAAGGGCACAAACCCGATGCGGGCATCATGTGAGATGCCCCGCTCGGCGGCCGCGCGCAGAATCGCCAAATCGATGGGATCCTGGGTGGCCTCATCGGAGGCACCCGCGGCCATACGCAGCACATCGTGCTCGGAGGCGCCGGGCTGGGCCGACACGGCAGCGACGGCGAGCCGATTGGCGGTGATCGTGGCGGTCTTGTCCACACACAGCAGATCCATCTCGGCAGCATCGGCCACGCTGGCCAACCGCGCGGTCAAGATTCCCTGCCCGGCCAGACACCGCGCACCCAGCGCGCCAGCCAGCGCGAACGCCGCTGGCAGGGCTACCGGTACCGAGGCCAACAGCAGCACCACCGCAAACGCCACAATGTCCTCGGCGGTCGCACCACCGGCCGCCAGATAGACCGTGCCGGCGATCGCGAGCAGCACGTCGACCACGATGAACACCCGCACCATGCGCAACACCACTGCGGCCAGGTGATCGGCGGCCTCGGCGCTGCGAACCAGCTCCGCGGTGCGCCCGAAATAGGTACGGGCCCCGGTCGCGGTCACTGTTCCGGTCGCCTCGCCGCGCGCGATGATCGACCCCGCGTACACCGTGTCACCGCGGCCGCGCTCCACCGGCACCGATTCACCGGTCAAACTCGACTGATCGACGAGCACATCGCCCATATCGACCCGAACATCGGCGGGCGCTAAATCGCCGACGCGCACGCGCACCCAGTCGCCGTCGACGAGCTCAGCCGCCGGTAACTGCTGCCAGGCGCCGTCGCGACAGACGCGAGCGTTGACCGCCAGCCGGTGGCGCAGCAATGCCAGCGCCGCCGCGGCCCGCTGTTGCTGCACGAACCCCAGACCAGCGTTGAACACCAGCACCACACCCACTATCGCGGCGTCCAGCCACTTGCCCAACACCAGCTCCAAAATGATCGTGGCCTCGAGCATCCACGGCACCGGAGCCCACAGCCCACCCACCACCCGGGAGAGCACGCTTGGCCGTTGCTCGGGCACCGTGTTCGGACCGCGCTCGGCCAGCAACGCCTGCGCTTGGACCGACGTCAATCCGATTAGGGTCACTTCTGACTCCAGGTCAGACCCGATACAGACGTTCTGCGGGGGGTCGTCATCCACAACGATCACGTCCCCAGCGTTCCCTGACCACCAACGCTCACGGGGCGCTCCGAGGTTTCCAACCAGTCCCGACCGTCAATCCGTTGGTTGAGGGCCCCCTAGCTCCTCAAGGCTGGCCAAGGCGATCCGCGTGCTCGTCTCATCCTTGGACAAGGGCCGCATGTGGTCCCATCCCTCGATCACCAACGTCGGACTCTGGTCTTGGCCGCTGAACTCCTCCAGGAAATAACGGAGGGACTCACCCGTCGTGTGATCGACGAGAGGCACACGCGAGCTCAAATGCAGATGCACTGCCTGGGTGTCGTGCGGAAGCTGCCCCAGCTCCCGAATCACGTGGAACAGGTTGAAACACACCAGGGGACCATCCAAGTACAGGTGATAGGTGCCGTCATCGAATTCCCGTTCAGAGACCGGATTGCGGAAGAGACTGAGAAAGCGGACGGCAACACTCGGCTTGGCGGATTCCGTGCCGTTGCGCAGGGTGTGCCAAAGACCCACCAACCACAGGTTCAAGAGCAACTCCAAGACGATGCCAGCGGCGATG
The DNA here is from genome assembly GCF_035506235.1 of Mycobacterium sp. Taxonomy (GTDB): domain Bacteria; phylum Actinomycetota; class Actinomycetes; order Mycobacteriales; family Mycobacteriaceae; genus Mycobacterium. Next base: position 16,425 of record NZ_DATJPU010000077.1, on the reverse strand, counting down.
CCGATGAGCAGATCCGTCGTCAACGTTACGAACAATGTGACAGAGAAGATGACGAACTGCTCCGTGCCGACCCGCGCGACCCTGAACCACAGCGCGGGCTTACACAACTTGTAGCCGATGAAGACCAGGATGGCGGCCAGAACCGTCAGCGGGACCATGTCGATCAGGTCGCGACCCAGCAGCAGGAACGTCAGCAGGAAGCAGGCGTTATAGAAGTTGGCCCACTGGGTCCGGCCGCCTCCCAGGACATTCGCCGTGGTCTTGACCATGCCGGGGATGATGGTCAAGCCACCGAGCACGCTCGATGCGACGTTGGAAACGCCCATGGCCAGCAAGGTCCGGTCCGGGTTCGACCGACGGCGAAAGGGGTCAATTTTGTCCGCGGCCGCGATCGTCGCCAGGGACTCGGTCGCGTCGATCAAGACCAGGGTGACGACCAGGTAGGCGAGTGGAATCCACAGTGCGGCATGGGCGAACACGTCACCGAAATGGGGGAAGACAACCCCGTGCAGGAGCGAGCCGGGCACATTGATCAGGTAGTGCTTGTCCAGCTTCAGGATGAATGTGCTGACGAGCGTGCCGGCGAAGAACACCCAGACCGGAGGCGGCAGGACCTTCAGCATTCGCCCGGGCAGGACTGACAGCACGAACAGCGCCGCCAGGCACCCGACCCCCAGGGCGAACACCTGGGGGTGCATCGACTGGATATGGTGGGGCGCTTCGCCGAGGATCGCCCAGAATTCGTGGGCTTCGAACTTCACGCCCATAAACAGAGGGATCTGCTTGGCGATGATCATCAGGCCGATCGCGGCCAGCATGCCCTGGATGGCCGCGGCCGGGAAGATGGCGCTGAGGCGGGCCACTTTCAACTTGGCAAGGATCACTTGCAACACGCCCGCGATGGCGATGGCGACCAGAACTAGGGGGTATCCCACTGCGAGCAACTCGGACTTCGAGGCGCCTCCGCCCAGGCGGATGGCTCCCAGTGTGACCATGCCGGCGAATAGGGCCGGCGCCAGTCCCGCGGCCGGGCCGCTGATGGTCACATACGAGCCGCCCAAAAACGGTAGGACAAAACCGGCGATGATCGCCGACGTGATCCCGCAGATCGGCGGCGCACCCGAGGTGATCGCGATCCCCATCGAGAACGGCACCGAGATCATCGCCACCGCGAAACCCGAGCGAATGTCATAGCGCCAGTACCTGAGACCGGCCAGGCCATTGCGGGGCTTTTCGGTCGGAACGGTTAGGTTCTCCCGCGTGGCCGAGCCCCTCTCAACGGCCGCGTGAGAGCGTTGTACTGAACTTCTGCCAAAGGATTCGTGCAGCATTGATCAACTCCATGAGATGAGGGAAATACCGGGCGCGGAACGGACTATCGGGTGACAGTCGTCACGGCCGTATGCTCCTGTTCCCCGCGATCACCATGAAATCCGCGCTGCAAATGTGGACGCCGAATTGCCGGGCCGCCGCAACGATTAACCCCAAGCCGACCCGCGACCGCACCAGCGTGATACTCATCGCGCCTGTCGCGATGATCTTTGCCGCCCCGGCGATCTGCGCAACGAGGGATCGTCGACCGGGTGCAATCGCCTGCCTGGGCCCCTGCCGGTGCCCCGGAATGCGGTGCGGCCACGGCAGTCACGACCAGGGGTCCCGATACCCCGGGAATACACGAGTTGGCATGCGTCACTCCCACCTGTTGGCGCGTGGCCAACCCCGGGGTTACAAGCCATCAGCACCGTCCGGGTTGGATCATCCCGGACCTAGGCGCATGCAACGAGCGCAATTGCCGCATTTACAGCAGGTTATTGCCGCATTCACAGCAGACTGTAAGCTCCGAAGACAAAATTGACGTCCGAGACCATCGACCGGTTGAAACCTGTGCTAGGCGCCGAGATCTGGGCCGCCATTTAGCGGCGGCGGTCGCAGTGGACTACGCGACATACTCGGGCAACGCGATGTCGTCGCGGAATTCGCGCCGGATGACCCAGTCGGCCAGCTGCGGAATGTTGAGCAGTTTGGAGGCCTGGTTGCGGGTCCACAGGCCGAGCACGGTCTTTGGCGCGAACATTGTGGCGAATCCGCGGGCTGACCGCTGCCTGGCCTCAACGATCGGACGCAGCTGGCGTTCATAGCGGTGAAACGCGTCCTGGTAGTTGGCTCCTGCGCGATTGAGTTCGCCCGCCAGTATGTAGGCCTGTACCATCGCCAGACCCGCGCCCTCACCCGCCAGCAAAGAGACCGCAGCTGCGGCGTCACCGATGAGCGCTACTCGCCCGTGCGACCAGTGGTCCATGACGATTTGACTCGCGCGGTCGAAGTACACATCGGAGGTCCCGTCGAGTTTTCGCAGGATCTCCGGGCATTCCCAGCCGGCGTTGTCGAAGACTTGATGCAGGGTGGTCTTGGCCCGCGACACGTTGTGGGGATCGGGCCCGCTCATGTGCTCGGTGGTGAAAACAAAAAGAAACAGCGTCTTTCTGCCGCGCATCGCGAATCGTGCGATCATGCGCCCGGGGGTGGTGTAGGCGAGGTAGACGAGTTCATCACGCGGCTGATAGCCCTCGGCTTCGAATGCCGCGACTCGGTAGCCGAGATCGGTCTCAAATTGAGATTCCGGGCCGAACACCAAATCCCGCACCGGCGAATGGATGCCCCCTGCACCGACGAGCAGGTCGAATTGTCGTGACCGGCCGCGCTCGAATGTGACCCGCACGCCCGAGTCATGTTGCGTGATCGCCGAAACGCTTTCACCGAACAGGGTTTCGACATGGTCGTCGATGGAACGGTAGATCATGGTCGCCAGATCGCCACGGGCCACAGTGACCAACCGGCCGTCGAGGTTCCGCCGAAACACCTCAGCCGAAAAGCCCCCCACCCGTTGCGAATTCTGGTCCACCAGTCGCAGCTCCTGTATCACGTACCCGGTGGCGTGCAATTCTGCGGTAAGTCCCATCCGTTCGGCGACGGCATACCCGCCGCCCCAAAAGTCCACGACATAGCCACCTGTGCGGAGCCGCGGCGCCTTTTCGATCAGTGTCGGCTCGTGGCCGTAGCGCCACAGCCAGTACGCAAGCGTTGGGCCGGCGATGCCAGCACCGACAATGGCGACCTTTATGCACGCACCTCTCCAGCGGATGGAGTCGGGGTTACTATAGCACTATGCAATAGTTGCACTAGGAAGCGAAGGCTCGATGCTCGGGTAACCGGCGCAGCGCGTCGATCTCCCCGTCGACGCTGGAACGGGGGCCGTTGTGGCGAAGAAACTTACGGGCATGCCACCCGGCATTCAGGCGCTGGAGGCCGTCGGGACGGTGACGGCAGCAGATTACCAGCGGGTCTTTGCACCGCTGGTCGATCAAGCGCGACGAACAGGAAGTCGGATGCAGCTGCTCTACCAGTTCGGCCCGGGCTTCCAGCGCATCACGGCCGGTGCCCTGTGGGCAGACACGCGACTTGGGTTGGGCTACTTGCGATTGCTCGATGGCTGCGCTGTCGTGAGTGGCATTGGCCCGATTCGGGCACCAACCCGCGCCATCGGTACCTGGATGCCATTCCCAGTACAGGTGTACGACAACGACGACCGCAATGACGCCGTCGCATGGCTGACCTCGCTACGGGAAGCCGCTGACGTGTCCGCCCACGACATGGCCAAGGCCTACATCGGTGGAGTGGGCGCTGCCCTGGTGAGCCTCGGCGAGCTTGTCATCTCCAAAGATGTCCCGGCATAGAGCTCGTTGATCGCGGCCTTCGGCCACGACTCCACGACGTCGTCACCGAATAGCGCCGTCAAACCGCAGCAATACGCGAGTCCAATCGGTCGAATTCACCGGCAACGACTCGTCCAGTGCCGAACCCACAGGAAGCCTCGACGCGATGTCGCCCGAACCTCGGCTGAAGCACCAAACGAGAGCTATGCCTGGCGTTTTCACCGAAATAGTGCGGCCTGGCAGATTTCCCGTATCGGCTGCGACCCCGGCGACCGGTTCACCCGATCGCCGCCGCGAGACGATTTGCCGACGCATGGAGCGGCGGACATTGAGTTCAACGGCTTTCTCAGCGATGCCCTTGGACGCTGGCGCTCCCACGTTGAGGAGGTCGAGTTGGAATGCATCCGCGGCCGGCCGCGCGTAGGGGTCGACATAGCAACAGTGTTGGAGAGTGACCGGTGATCACCAAACTGGTGGCCAGCGCCGCCATCACGGTTGCGGCTGCGGTGGGGGTATCAGCGCCAGCCTGCGCTGACCCTAGCGCGTTCAGTGTCCTTAGCTGCAGTTGCCCGCAGATGCTACCGAAGGGCGGTCCTGCTGTCACCGAGCAGATAAATCGTGGAATCCAGGACGGTTTGACGGATCTGCGAGGCATCCCAGGCCGGCAGTAACCAGCCTGCGGCGCCCCATCCTCCTAGTCCAAGATTGCGATCACGCTGACGATAATTATTGCGTTAGGCAATAGTTGCTGTAGTATCTGATGGGTGCCCGCAATATCGTCGATTGCCTTACGTCAGATTGCGGTGGCCTTCAACGACGTGCCATCCGGCGCGGAAATGAGGGGATCGTGAAGAACGTGCAGTCACCGGAATGATTAGCCGTGGCTCGAATGGCTTTCCGCACTGTGGTTTGCCCCACTCAGTGGTTGCTCGTTGTTCGGAGTAGTCATTGTTTGAGGCACTTGGTGTTTGGGGCTACCCATTGTTTGGCGCGCCTTCGAAAGCAGGAACTTTCCCACGCGGACGGGGTTTGGAGATGACAGTTGCACGTACGCGGTCACACAGGCGGGTCTTATCGGCGTTGGCTGGCGGCATCGCACTGGGAGGCGCGATGTTCGGTCATGCCGTCCTGTCAGCACCGCCGGCGTCGGCAGCCTGCACTATGAGCAACGCAGATGATCAATACGTCCACCTGCTGGCTATGAACAGCATGGTTCACACGGCCGATTTCGACGATTGCAATATGATCGCCGAGGGGCGGTGGTTCGCCGATCAGGTCCGCACATCAGCCGATCCGTACAGAACCGCCAAAAACCTCGTGAAAATGGTGACCGACACGACGCCGATGAACTCGAAACAGGCTGAGTGGGAGGTGGAGTCCGCGATTTATGTCTACGCCCCGCAGGTAATCCCCAAGATCAAGGATGAAGCCGCCCAAGTCGCCGCATGACTCTCACAGAGGACGGGCTGTCACTTGCGGGCGGTGGCGATAAGGAGCTGGCAGGGAACGCCCCAGGACTCGATGACGACGTTCTCATCAACATTCCAGCTGTCCGAATCGAAGAGGCGTCGCAGGTCTATGGGCCGGCATCCGCCCACGAGTCGAGGGGCGACTCGCGAAATTCCGTGCCAGCCGCGCGATATCAGTCGTGCCAGAGTCGACTGTCCATGTGTGAGGCTGGTCAGACAGGCCAGGCCGCCGGGGATGAGAACACGGTGGGCCTCATCGATGACCTGTGCGGCGTAGTCGTGTTGAAGAAGATCAAAGACGTAGGCAGCGATGAACCTGTCGGCCGAGCGGTCAGCCGCCGGCAGCGGCAGCGTGCCGTCGGTGTGAAGGACCGTAGCCCGATCGGCGAAGGCGGTGAGGCGTCGACGGGCGAGCTCGACCATCCGCGTGCTGACATCCACACCAAGGTAGGTGCACGTTGGCGCAAGGTGGTCGCTGAGCAGGCGCTGGGCCAAGCTGCCGGTCCCGGGGCCTAACTCGAAGACCGAAGTCGCGGTCTCAAAACGGCCGGTGGCGATGAGCCGGTCAAGCGCGGGTCGTTCAAATGCGTTTTGGGTGTCTTGGAACCGGCCGATCCTGTCATAGACATGCGCCGCGATGTGCGGCGAAAGCCCGCCGCCGTCACGATTCACCGACTTGCCGTCCACTAATTCACCTGGTAATCGGGTTTCGCAGGTTCACGGGATCGGCGGTGGTCGAGCCAATAGTAGGCAGCGAGTTTGATCCGGTCATTGAATAGGAACCACACCACCGCGTAGGCCCACACGAGGCCTGCCCACCGCCATCCCAGCGGGGTCATCGCCACCCCGTAGACGGAGATTAGGGTGGCGATCGTTTGCGCTGTGATGACGGCGCCCAGCAGCAGTGGCGCGGGTGCGGGCCGTGACCAGAAGGGGCCGCGGGTGCGGGTGAGGAAGATGGTCAGCTGACCGGCCACCGACAACTTGAGGTAGATCAGCGTGCGGATCATGTCGTGGCTGAGACCAAAGACCTTGTCGGCGAGGAAGAAAAGCACGAAGGTCGCAACGACACCAATTACCCCCAGCACGGTGGCGATGGTCAGCACCACGCGCATGTCCCACTTGACGGGCTTGGGTGAGCCACGTACGTGGTCGTATGCGATCGACAAGATCGCGCCGTCGTTGAGCAGCGCCAGAAACACGATCATCACGGCAGTGACCGGGAAGAAATTCATGAACACGATCGCCAGGGTGATCAGCAGCAGCACCCGGATGGTTTCGGCGATGCGGTAGGTGGCATAACTGGTCAGGCGGGCAAAGATTTCGCGGGCCTGCCCGATCGCGGCCACGATGACCGACAATCCCGGTGCCAGCAGGACGACGTCGGCCGCGGCCCGGGCCGCATCAGTGGCTCCGGCCACCGCGATGCCGGCGTCAGCCTGTTTGAGCGCGGGAGCGTCGTTGACGCCGTCACCGGTCATGCCGACGATGTGCCCGCGGGCCTGCAACAGCTTCACGATGCGGTATTTGTGTTCGGGAAAGACTTGCGCGAAACCGTCGGTGGCTTCCACCCGGGCGCCCAAATCGTCGTCGCCAGCCGCGATGTCAAGGGTGGCGGCATCCAGGATCTGCTCACCCAGGCCGACCTGACGGGCGATCTCGCGGCCGATGGCGACCTGGTCACCGGTGACCATCTTGACCTCGATGCCGAGTTCCTTGGCCGCGCTGATGGTAGCCGCGGAGTCCTCGCGCGGCGGGTCGGCCAACCCCAGCACGCCCATCAGCCGCCAGGCACCGTCGCCGTCCGTCCTGGCCACACCGAGGGATCGGTACCCGTGGATAGCGAAGCGGTCGACCACGTCAACGACCTGGGTGGTGGCGCCATCACCGTCACACAGGGCGGCGATGACCTGGGGTGCGCCCTTGCTGACCCGAAACGTCTGACCGTCCGAGTCGCGCACCAGCGCTTCGGTGCGTTTGCTGACAGGGTCGAAAGGGATGAACTGGTCCACCGACGCCGCGGGTTGTTGACCTGCGGCGGCCAGCACCGCTAGATCGATGAGGTCGTTGTCTTCGGCGCGCGAGGCCAACGCGGCAACCATCAGCAGCTCGTCATCGGAGATACCGTGGACGGCCCAGCGGGCGGCGACTGCCAGGCGGTTCTGGGTCAGAGTGCCCGTCTTGTCCGAGCACAATAGATCGATGCCGCCGAGTTCCTCGACCGCGGGCAGGTGGCTGACCACGGCCTGCTGACGCGCTAGCTGGCGTGCACCGATGGCCATGGTCACCGACAAGACCGCGGGCAGCGCCACCGGGATCGAGGCGATCGTGACCACCAGTGCGAACTCGAGGGTCTGCAGCACGGGGTTGCCCCGGACCAGCGAGACCACGACCGTCAACGTCACCAAGGCGACCGCGATGACGATCAGGTAGTTGGCGATGCGCAGCACGGCGCGCTGAAAGTGGCTCACGGTGCCCGCGGTCTCCACCAGCGCGGTGGTCTTGCCCATATAGGACGATGCCCCGGTGGCACACACCAGCGCGTCAGCCTCCCCGCGCACCAGCACCGACCCCGAATACAAACTCTCGCCCTGTCCGCGGCTGACCGCGAGCGATTCGCCGGTCATCGCCGACTGATCCACTTCCAGCGTGACGTCGTCGAGCACCCGCAGATCGGCCGGCGCCACATCACCGAGCCGCACCCGTACCACATCGCCGGGCACCAGCTCGCGCACCGCCACCGTTACCCACGCGCCGTCGCGCAACACCCGCGCCGAGGACGCCAGCCGTTGCTTGAGCGCGGCAATCGCGTTGGCCGCCTGGTGTTCCTCAGCGTAGGCGACCAGTCCGTTCATCGCCAACAGCACCCCGATGATCAGCGCGTCGGTCCAATGCCGGGCAGCCAGGGACAGCAGCAGTGCGACCTCGATCATCCACGGGATCGGCGCCCAGAAGTAGCCTAGAAAGACCAGTATCGGGTTGTGATGCTGCTCGGCGATCTCGTTGGGCCCGTAGCGCTCTAGCCGCGATCGCGCCTGTGCCGACGTCAATCCCTGTGCCGAGCTGTCCAGCTCAGTCAACGCCTGCGGCAGCGGCATGCTCGCCAATTCGTCATTCGTCTGCACCGCTATCTCCTTCGGCTTCGGCTTACCGCGAGTCAGCTTCTGTCGTGCGTGCAGAACCAGGCGAGCCGAGGAGACTTGCGTGGTGCTGGCAGCAACCAGTCCCGGGTGCGCGAAAGCGGTTCGAGGCCATGGCTATTGCCGCGACCTGATCGCTGAAGTCGTCGCAACGGTCCCGGCGGCATACCCGGCGGCATAGCGGTGGGACCTTAAACTTCGGCCCGGGGGACGAACCGGACGAAGGGCAACTGTTGTGCGACGGCGCGGAAGTCTGCGTCTGATCCGTCGACGGAGAATCCCAGTACGCGGGGCAGCACGTACTTGGCCACAGTGCGATGCCGTGACCCGTAGCGGACAAAGACTTGTGCTCCCTCCTCCTTGTCCAGCGGTATGGCCGTCACGGGTATCGTCCGCGTCCCCACCTGGATGCTGACCTCGGGGGTGTGCAGGATGTTGCGGTACCACGCGGCAGTAGGTCCCCACCCCGAGGCGACGACATAGGTGTCGCCGTCGTGCTCGGCAACCTCGAGGACGGTCTGTCGGGGCTTGCCGGAGACGCGGCCGACGTGGTTGAGCAGGAGCAGGCGGCTGCCGAACAGCCACCCGAGCCTGAGCCGATAAAGGTGGATCGGCATCCGGAACAGGAGCCGGGTTAATCCGGCCGGTGGCTGAATGTTCTTGACAACCTTCATGATTGGTGACCTCCTTCTTGTGGCCGGGCGGGCTGCCCGCTCAGCGACTCGACTGAAACTGGGTGCGTTGGTTATCGGGCGACGCCTGTCGATCAGGGGTGTGCGCAGCCGGCGTTGCGGAGACCGTCCGGGTGGGTGAGACCAATTCGGGCTTGAGTCCTGGCAACGGAACCCGGGGCACTCCCGGGGTGCCCAGCCGCCCGGCCAGCCACGGCAAGGCGTCGGCGAACGCTTGGGCCGCAAACGGCCAGTCGTGTCTGCCGGGTTGAGTAACGACGGCGCATCGGATGCCGTGTGCGCTGCCGACCGTACACAGCGAGTTGGCGGCGAAGTCTTGGCCTTCAGGATTGGCGACGGGGTCGTGGGCGCCGACCGCAACCGCGCCGATCTCGGCCGCCGTGATGGAGCGGGCGTGGGGGGCGCCGGGGATGTCGAACCAGCCATATACCCCGCTGTAGCGTTGGTGACGGGCGATGACGGTGGTCGGGTCGAACGCGGCGTAGGAGTTGGCGTTGCCGCCAAACAGCGTGGCAATGGTGTGCGACCTGGTTCCCAGATTGGGGCCAGCGTCGCCCGCAATGTCGACAAAAGCGCTAAAGATATCCGGGTGCATCACCGTCAGGTCGACAGCGCAGGTGCCGCCCATCGAGAAGCCGACAATGCCCCAGTTGGCCCGCTCAGCGCTGACCGAGAAGTTGGAGATCATGTAGGGCACCACATCTTGGGTCAGATGGTCGGCGGCGTCGCCGCGGGGGCCGTTGACGCATTCGGTGTCGTTGTTGAATGCCCCGGTGGCGTCGACAAACACCAGCACCGGAGCGTAGCCGTGGTGCGCGGAGGCGAACGCGTCGACGGTGCGTATCGCCTGGCCGGCGCGCAGCCAGTCGGCGGGGGTGTTGAAGTCAGCGCCGATCATCATCACGCCCGGCAACCGGGGAGGGGGTCTGCTGGCGAACCAGGCCGGCGGCAAATACACCAGTTCGCCGCGGTGGGGGAACTTCGACGCATCGGCGGGGATGCGCACTGGCAAGACCACCCCGTTGGCCAACCGCACACCCGTCAGCTGCCGCGCGGTCACTGCGGCGCGATCGGTCTGGTCGGGCAGTGGGCCGGCGGTCAGCTGATTCCAGGCGGCATACACCGTGGGCAGATAGCCAACCCACACGTTGACCGCGAGCAAAACGCAGAGCACACACAACAGCACCGCAGCCACCGCCGTGCCGCGCCGCCACCACCGCGTGCCGCGCCAGCCCAACACCACCACCCCCGCCGCGAGCCCGGCCGCAGCGATCCAGACCCATAACAGCGGCGGCGCCGGATCACCGGCCACCCCCAAAAAGCCGAGATACCAGTGCGCCCACCCCGCCAGCACCACCCCGCCGGCCACCATCACCGGCAGCCACAGCAGCCGCCAGCGCGGTGAGCGCCAGCCGATCGCGCACACCAGCACCACCGCGGTGACCACCTGCACCGCCACCGGTAACCACCCATGGATCAGCGACAGCTGCGAAATATCGGCATACACGAGCCGACCTACAAGCCGGTGTCGAGGTAAGCGTGAGGCTCGTCCCCCGCGGTGGTAAACGCGGTCAACGCGCGCACCAGCCCGCGCCGTTCCCGCAACGGCATCTTATCCACGATGCGAGCGATCTCACGGCGCCGATGCGCGGTCACCTGCTGCACAACCTCACTCCCGTGTGCGGTCAGCTCGGCCACCAGCTCACGGCGGGAGTCGGGGTGTGGACGGCGGTCGATCAGCCCGGCGCTCGTGAGCCGGTCGACCATCCGACCGGTGGGGGACGGCCCCACACCCAGCCAACCGGCCAGCGTGGCCAGATTGACCCGACCCCGACTGGACAAGATCACCAACGTCCGGAACTGCGGAATGGTGATCGTCTCATCGACCAACGCAATCGACCGAGCCGAGACAGCCACCAGTAACCGCGACGCGGTCAACAGTGCGTCAGTGATCGCATCCACCGACTCCCCGGCCGCCGCCGCGTTGTCAACGGTCATCGTGTCCTTACCTTTCTTGCAGGGTGTTCGTGGCCGATGGCCTTAGGCTTCGAGTTGCCCAGGGACGTCGGGTATGGCTTTCATTTTGTTGCCGTCGGTGATGGCCGAAGGAGATTGGCCGCCTGGGGTCCCGCGATGACTCGACCGCTAATTGAGAGATGCGATTTGATCGCTGTGTAAGGACACGCCGGCGTGGTCGTCTGCTGGGTTGATGGCACCTATGACGAGGACGGAGGTGGTTGTGGCGCAACAACTGTGGGCCGGTGTCGACGCCGGAAAATCTGAGCATCACTGCGTGGTCATCGATGCTGACGGAAACCGACTTCTGTCCCAACGTGTCCTCAACGATGAGACAGCGCTGCTGGAATTGATCACGTCGGTGACCACGCTTGCAGATGGGGGCGAGATCACCTGGGCGATCGACCTCAACGGTGGTGGGGCCGCGTTGTTGATCTGCCTGCTGATGACCGCTGAGCAGCGGCTGCTCTACATTCCCGGCCGCACGGTCTATCACGCGTCGGGCAGCTACCGCGGCGAGGGTAAGACCGACGCCAAGGACGCTGCGATCATCGCCGATCAGGCCCGGATGCGCCGCGACCTGCAACCGCTGCGCACCGGTGATGACATCGCGGTAGAACTGCGCATCCTCACCAGCCGACGCACCGATTTGGTGGCCGATCGCACCCGAGCGATCAATCGGCTGCGCGCCCAGCTGCTGGAGTACTTTCCCGCCCTGGAACGCGCCTTTGACTACAGCAAGAGTCGGTCCGCGCTGATCCTTCTCACCGGCTACCAAACCCCTGATGGACTGCGCCGCGCCGGCGCTGCTCGGCTGACGGACTGGCTGCGCAAACGTAAGGCCCGCAATACCGATGCCATCGTGGCCAAAGCCCTTGCGGCCGCCAACACCCAGCACACCATCGTGCCTGGACAACACCTGGCAGCCACCGTGGTGGCTCGCCTGGCTAAGGAGGTGATTGCCCTCGACATCGAAATCAGCGACACCGAGACGATGATCGAGGAGCGATTTCGCCGCCACCGCCACGCCGAAATCATCTTGAGCATGCCCGGATTCGGCATCATCCTCGGCGCTGAGTTCATCGCCGCCACCGGCGGCGACCTCAGCGTCTTCAATTCGGTAGATCGCCTCGCCGGCGTCTCCGGGCTGGCACCGGTACCCCGCGACTCCGGACGCATCAACGGCAACCTCAAACGCCCTCGACGCTACGATCGCCGACTCTTGCGCAGCTGCTACCTGTCGGCCCAAATCGCCATCCGCACCGACCCCGCCTCGCGCACCTACTACGACCGTAAACGCGCCGAAGGAAAAACCCACACCCAAGCTGTGCTCGCTCTGGCCCGCCGCCGCCTCAACGTGCTGTGGGCAATGCTGCGCGACCGCAAGCCATATCAATCCACCGCAACTACTCCTGCGGCGGCTTGACAACTTCATTGAGAATCTCCTTCTCGCGAGCCGATAGCGCGGCCCGACACACCGTATCTGCCGACTCCAATAACATATCTTACTGCAAGTATTGCCTACTGCTACTGTGGCGCCAGTAATAGTCGACCCGTCGAGAAAGACCGCGACTGCGGTGTTATGCGTGCGGGAAAGCAGAGCCAGGGTGGACAGCAGGTCGAGCTGATCGCAATGCTGCAATGTGATTGGCCCGCATTGTAAGTCGACCCCTTGAATGACGGCGGTGTTCAGTTTGTTGGGTCCGCTGGATCGTCTCGACGGTGAAGTGGCACCGTGCTGCGGCGTCAGGGTTCGGTTTTTCGGTGGTGGGGGTGTGCTCGATATTCCGGGGATTGTTTGCCCCGCATGGGAAAACGTCGGGCCGTGCCGTAGGCGATGAGGTATAGCAGCGCGAAGCTTCCTGCGGTGATGAGTGATGCGATGGCGAGCTGGAGGTGTTGGCCGCGGGCTATTGGGTAGTCCCAGCTGGCGTCGCAGTAGCCGGTGATGATTGTCAGCAGGGCAAGAAAGCCCGCTCCTCCCGCCGCGGGTGCGGCCTTGCCGTCGCCGAACAGGAAGGCGCCCACGTTGACGGCGGCGATGCCCGTGATCACGACGAGCGCCCACCAGACCGTGACGTGGCTGAGCGTCCCGTTATCGGAGTCGGGAGCGGAATCGATCAGTGGGTCGGCCAGCTGGGCGGGCGCGTCGTGCTGGTGGGGCGCACTGTCGTCCATGGTGGGCGAGTCCTCGGGGTCGGGCTGTCGGTCACCTATGGTGAACGCATAGATTTTCCCGCCGATCTTGATGTAGGGCGTGGATAAATAGGCGATGAGCGTCATCGTGGCGAACAGCATGACCGCAATCCCTACCGCGTTTTTCAGGTTCGGGTAAACCATCAAGACACCGGCGAAGGCTGCGAGGCCCGCACCGGCCCAGTAGAGGTGTCGCTGTGTGCTACGGCTGAGGCTGAAGAAGCCAAGCGTGAGGCCCGCAACAAAACACAAGATGATGACGCCAAGAAAAAGGTGCTGCACGTTATTTGCCTAACGCCCATATCATTGCCTCGTCGTCGCCGAATGCGCCCGCGATTGCGCCGAGGAATCCGGCAATCAGGCTGCGTTCAGGTCCAACGAATGATCCCCACAGCGCGCCGGCGGCCGCGCCTCGGGCGATGCCTCCCAGGGTGCGGCGGCCGAATTGTGCGGCGGCCGGACCGACGGGTGCTCGGTGGGCGACATCGCGGCTGGTGATGACCGCGTCTAACCCGACGCCGGCAATGGTGAGCGTCCGCCCGAACGCCTCGAGGGCCGTGGCGTTGGATTCCGACCATATCGGGACGTCTCCCCAATGTCGGCCGCCCGGCAGGGCAGCTCCGTGAGATTCGGCGCCGCCCCCCTGGGCGCCGCCATAGCCGGGCGGCGCGTAACCATTCACACCCGCGACATCGCTTTCTGCGCAATACCTTTCTGCTGTTCGGAACGCGTTGAAGCCGGCCAGCGTAGGTATCTTGTCCAGGTCGATGCTCGTACGGGTCTCCTACAGAGGGGTAGGGCTCTTCTGCGACGTCGTCGTCGCAGCCCGATCACCCTTTGTAGCCATAGTAGTACTAGGAAATAGTGTCCCTGCTATAGCAGATGCCTGCTAGACTGCTGGATGGAAGCTGTGAGAATCCTATTGACTTAGCTGCTCAACAAGGCAGGCAAAGGACCGAACACGAAGTCGGACACTGGAATGACGGGCACCCAAAGCGCGGCGGCGACCGAGGAGTCGGTGGACGTGATCACCGACGCACTGCTGACCGCATCGCGGTTGCTGGTGGCCATCTCGGCTCACTCGATCGCGCTGGTCGACGAGACCATCACCATTCCGCAGTTCCGGGTCCTGGTAATCCTGTCGGATCGGGGTCCGGTCAACCTCGCCACGCTGGCCGCTCTGTTGGGCGTGCAACCGTCGGCCGCTGGTCGGATGGTGGATCGACTCGTCAGCGCAGGGCTGATCGACCGCCAACCGCACCCCAGCTCACGCCGCGAGCTGCTGGCCGCGTTGACTTCACGCGGACGTCAGGTCGTACGGAAGGTGACCTCGCACCGGCGCGCTGATATCGCTCGCATCGTCGAAAGAATGCCGCCGTCAGAACACCAGGGGTTGGTGCGCGCCCTTACCGCGTTTGCCGCCGCCGGGGGAGAGCCGGCCCCCTGGCTGGACGTGGTCTCGTAGCTCATCCAGTCCTTCAATGCGCGATCGCGGTACCCCGTTCGCGGTCGTGCGGTGGGTCGCCCAGCGATTGGTCGTGATGAGGTCCAAGACCCCATCACCAACGCCAGCGCTGAAACGTAACGATCACGAAAAGGCCACCCAGTAAAACGATTGCAACCGGCCCGCCCACGGATCACCGAAGGCGGGCGTGTTCGTGCCCTGACAAGGCTCCTAGACGGCTGTACCATGACATTAGAAACAATTGCCCTGGTGAAGGGAAACCATATGACTGCCGACATCCCGCTCCCAGCTGGCGCGATCACCGCCGATGATTGGCACATCGGCGGCCGCCGCAACATCACCCGCACATTCCACGGCACGAAGCGCGGCAGGTTCGAAATCTTAGGAGAGCAAGAGTATTTCGGCGGCATCGTGCGCAGTCGGCACGCGACAGTCGACGTTGACGTTGCCGACATGTTCGACTCGGCTGCATTGCGGCGGTTAGCGGCGAACGCACTGGCGACCGCCGACGAGCTGGAAGCAGTTGAGCGACGAGGTCACCCAATCGTGCATAGCGCGGGGTGATGAGCTCGACGAGCCGCGTGCCGGCGGGCGTGGAGTCATCGCGATGGCTGTCCTGGCAATGCTGGCGCTGGCGATAGCGGCCGTGGCCGCCGCGGTGGTGATATTCATGTCATCCAGGCCCCGAGCGGGCCATTATTCGATCCGCCCCGCATCTGTTGAGCAGTTGCCACCGATGGCGACGACGCCACCACCGCCGCCGCGGCCGCTACCAGCAGGCGCTAATCAGTTCGTTGCGGCGCTCATCAACCACGGCACGGACGTCGCGGACAGTAATGTTGCGGTCCACAACGCCCACGGGGTTTGCGATTTCCTGGGCAATGGGTTCACGCTGGGCGAGGTTGCCCGCGCGGTACGGCCGAAGCTGCGTTACACGGCCGCGCAGGCGGCGACATTCGTGGATCTGTCAATCGACTACTACTGCCCTGAGTACCGGGCGTAGGCATGGAAACTGGGCGCTCGTCGAGCCACGGCTAGGTACGCCAGACTTATTGGCTTGTGTCACGGTTCGTCTCCCCGAACGGCAGTCGGGTGGAACGATCTCTTCATGCGAGACTGCCAGGCTGCCCAGGCGGTGGAGTTGGTCCGCGCGTTGCGGGATCAACTGCACTCCATGACCACCCGTTTAGCCCGGCTGGAACGCCAAGATGTCACCGGCGGGAATGGCCGCGCGGTGCGGATGGAAGCCGCCGAGCTGCGCCGAGACATCAAAGAAGCACAGGCTCTCATCGATCAGCTACAGCGCCGCTACCATGTTGTGCTTCTGCTAGCTGCCCGCTACTCAGAGTAGGTCGAGCCGCGCCCGCTTGAAATCACGAGCAGGCTTGAGCGGATTGCGTCACACACTGCAGTGCCCGCGGTGCGATGTGCTCCAATGCCCTTACATGGCAACATTTCTCAGGCAGCCAGCCAACTCGCCAGCTGGCCTCACAATCGCGACACGTGCGGATCAATCGGCCCAAATCGTGTAGCGATCGCCGCGGCCGCTGCACGCTGCGGCGTATGCCGTGGGCGTCCCTGATAGGCGCGCGTCCCTAGGACGGCGCTGAATAACTCGTCCAATGCTGGGCGTGTCTGACGGCTGCGCCCTGTGTGGCGTGTGATGATGTTGTGGTGCAAGGGATTTCACGGTCGGATCGGGAGTTGTTGGACGCGCAGGCGCTGGTCGGGGAG
>NZ_DATJPU010000076.1:0-76751 GCF_035506235.1 Mycobacterium sp. | reverse complement strand
CCGGCGTGGCCGCTGAGGGCGGCGTGGCGGCCGACCAGGTTCACCAGGTCGACGGCCGGCACGCCCAGGATCGCGCACGTCAGGCCGTCGTCGAGGCTGGCTATTAATGAGCTGATCAGGCCGCCGAGGGAGATGCCGTTGACCCCGATCGCCGCGCCGGGCTGCTGGGCGCGGACCCAGGACAGCAGGCGCCGGATGTCCCAGACCGCCTGGGCGGTGCCGTGAACGTCGTCGAGGACGTCCTCGCTCGGGAATTTCGGTCCTCCGCTTGCGCGGGGGCCATGCAGGGGCAGGACCGGGAGCACGACGTTGAGGTCGAGGTCTCGGTAGAGATGCCAGGCGTTGAACAGCATCGGGTCGAGCGCCGCCCGGCCCATTTCCGCGCCGTGGATGCAGACCAGCCACGGTCGTGGCCGGCGGTGCCGGAACAGCAGGGCGTATTCGCGGTTGTTGCCGGTGTAGGTCAGCCAGCGTTCCCGACCGGGTTCGCCTTCGTGGGGCGCATAGCCGCTGTCGAAGAACAGCCGCTCGAAGTTGCGTCCCATGTTGCTCACGCGCTTGACGGTGACGTCGGTCAGCGGTGGGGGCGGGGCGAAAAACCCCTCGGGATTGTCGAGCCAGCCCTTGCTGGCGTAAAACTCTTGTGCCGCAAGCACTTCGCGGTCGATGCGTTCGAGTGTTTTCGCGTCGGGGGCGTGGCGCAGCAGGCTGAAGCCGGCCAGGAGGATTTCGTCGCGGAACGCCTGCGCCGCGAGCGCGATGGTGGGCCGGGCCACCGGAAGCTCGTCCGGCTGGCGGTCCAGGTAGGTGCCCCAGGAGCGGGCGTAGAAGCCGCCGGTCCGGGTGAACGGTCCCAGCACCTGCGCCAGTGGGTTGGCGTTGTGCCCGTTGTCTGGCATCTAGCCTCGCCTGGTTCCTGGCGTGAAGGTGACCGGCAGCTTGCCCAGCCCGGTCATGCTCGGGTTCCCCAGGTATTGGTGCACGTTTTGGAGGTCGACTTGGTAGTCGGGGACGCGGTCGAGCACCGTTTTGACCATCACCTCGGACATCAGGCGCGCCAGGTGGGATCCGATGCAGCGATGCGGCCCGAGCCCAAAGGCGAGGTGGCGGTTGGGTGTTCGGTCGAGGATGATCTCGTCGGGCTTTTGGAATTCTTTTTCGTCGTGGTTGGCGGACAGCCAGCTGATGACGACGCGGTCGCTTTTGCGGAGGTGTTGGCCCATGAGCTCGACGTCTTTCGTGACGGTGCGGCTCAGGGTTTGGTTGACCGAGAAGTAGCGCAGGAATTCGTCGGTGGCGGTGCGGTAGAGCTCCGGGTGGTCGATGAGTTGCTGGCGCAGCTCCGGGTGGGTGCCCAGGTGCAGCAGGGTCAGCGCGGTCTGCGAGGTGGTGGTGTCGACGCCGCCGCCGATGAGGTTCCAGAGGATGTTGAGCAGCTGTTCGTCGGTGAGGCGCTGGCCGTCGAACTCGAACTGGATGAGGAAGCTGGTGAGATCGTCTTCCGGCTTGGCTCGTCTGGCGGCCGCGTACTCGAGGACGCCTTGCATCATTTCCGGGACTTTGGCGATGGCTTCTAGGTACTGCGGGCTGTCTTGGGGGACGGCCATGACGGAGTGGAAGAGGGTGGCGTAAAGATGCCAGTTGTCATGGGGCAGGCCCATCAGCTTCATGGTGAGGATGGCCGGGACCGGGCTGGCGTAGTCGAGGACGAGGTCCATGTGGCCTTCTTCGATGTTCTGATCGAGGAAGTCATGTGCCAGTTGTTCCATGAATGGCTTTAGTTTCTGGACGGCGCCGGGCGAGAAGAACGGGGCCAGGGCATGCCGTAGGGCCTGGTGGTACGGCCCGTCGACCTCGCCGATGCCCAGGGCCGGCTGGCCCTCCGGCCGCGGGACACCCATCTCGCCCTGGTAGTTGACGCCATCTTCGGCGTTCGGATCGTATTTGTGGGCGAAGGTGTCGCCATCGCGGGCGGTTTGGCTCACCGCGTCATAGCTGCTGAGAAACCAGAATCCGTCGTAGTTCTCGTTCCAGGCGACGGGGCATCTTCGTCTCAGGTCGGCGTTGATGGCCAGTTCGTCGAAGTTGAACTGGTCGGAGTGGTGGTCGAAGTCGACTATTGCGTCGGGGCTGACGTCGGGACGGGTTGTCATCAGATAAGTCCTCCACCGCGACGAGAGCTCGGCTTTCTACACTATCTTTGCATTATTACGCTCTTGGGCTCCGTCGAGAAAGGCCGCGATGAGTAGTCACCGGACCACCTTCAACCATGTCGGATTGTGTGTCTCCGATCGCGAGCGGTCGCGGCGGTTCTACGAGGGTGTGCTCGGATTTCAGTTCTGGTGGGAGCTTGAACCACCCGACGGCCCCACCGCCCAGCTTGTCCAGCTTCCTGAGCCGCTCGGGGTGCACGCGACCTACTTGGTGCGCGACGGGTTTGTGCTCGAACTCATGGACTACTCGAAGCGTCAAGTTCATGTCGGGTCGGAACGCGTCATGGATCAGATTGGGCTGACGCACATTTCGTTTACGGTGTCCGATCTCGCCGGCGTGTTGAAGAAGGTCGAGGAGTTTGGGGGAGCGGTGGTCGAGGAGACGGTGACGGGCGCGATGGCGATGATCCGCGATCCGGATGGGCAGCTGCTGGAGCTGCTTTCGGATGCTTGGCTGGCGGCATTGCCACCTCGACCGTAGTGCATATTCTTCAGCGCGCTTTGTGAAAAGAAGCTTGAGTGCACTCCACGGCACCAGCCAAGTCCGTTCACAGTGGCCACATCAGTATCAGCAAGGCGGCCTGCATACGAGCCGCGAAAGCGATATCACAGACGCTATCGCTTTCGAAAGTCGCCTAATGGTCAGGCGCGTCCTGTGCGGTCCCACGGGTTGCTCATAACCACGGGACGTCTGATGGGCCTGGATCAAGGCTCGGCTGGCTGCGAGTGGCTGAGCCATTTGGGCAAGCAACGGTGACGCCGCCGTGCTATCCGCTCAGGCGAGCAGTCCGCGGATGTCGTCGGCGGTGAGGGCCGAGCCGAAGGCGTTGCCGTCGTCGATCACGCTGGCGAACAGCTTGGCTTTGCGGGCGTTGAGGGCCATTACCTTGTCCTCGATGGTGTCGTGGGCAATCAGCCGGTACACCATGACGTTGCGGGTCTGGCCGATGCGGTGTGTGCGGTCGATGGCCTGGGCCTCGGTGGCCGGGTTCCACCACGGATCGAGCAGAAAGCAGTAGTCGGCCTCGGTGAGGTTCAGCCCGAACCCACCGGCCTTCAGGCTGATCAGGAAAACTGGTGCGTTGCCTTGCTTGAACCGCTGTATCGTGCTCGCCCGGTTGCGGGTTCGCCCGTCGAGATAGCAGTAATCGATGCCCTCGGTGACGAGGCGATCGCGGACCCGGCTCAGGAATCGAGTGAACTGGCTGAACACCAGCGCGCGGTGTCCGCCGTCGACGACGTCGCGGAGGTGCTCGGCGAGCGCGTCTATCTTCGCGCTCGCCATCGCGTCGTGTGCGGGGTCGACGAGCCCGGGATGTAGCGCCATCTGCCGCAGCACGGTCAGCGACTTGAGGATCGTGAACCGGTTGCGCTGCATGTCATCGAGTAGGCCGAGCACCTTTTGGCGCTCTCGTTGTAGTCGTTTGGTATAGAGGGCGCGGTGTCGGGGCGGCAGCTCGATGTCGAGGACCTGCTCTTGCTTTGCCGGCAGCTCGGCGGCCACGTGCTCCTTGGCCCGGCGCTTGACCAAAGGCTTGATGCGGCGGCGGAACAGCGCCAAAAGCTCGGGGTCACCGGTCTTTTCGATCGGTTTGGCGAAGAAGTCGGCGAACTTCGTCGGGTGGGGGAACAGCCCGGGCGCGGTGATCGACAGCAGCGACCACAGCTCCATGAGGTTGTTCTCCATCGGCGTCCCGGTGATTGCGAGCTTGAACGGCGTGGCCAGCCTGCGCGCGCACTGGTAGGTCTTGGCCTGATGGTTCTTCACGTATTGGGCCTCGTCGAGGATCAGCCCGGACCACGCTCGGGCGGCGTGGGCGTCGAAGTCCAGCCGAAACAGCGTGTACGAGGTGACCACAATGTGCGCACCCGTCGCCAGCTCGTCGAGGTCGGCGCCGGAACGGCGCAGCGTGTCGAAAATCGGCACCACCGACAGCTCGGGAGCGAACCGTGCGGCCTCAGCGGCCCAGTTCGCCACCACACTGGCCGGGGCAACCACCAGAAATGGCGCCATGTCCGGATTGTATTCGCGCACTTGGCAGATCAACGCCAGCGACTGAACGGTCTTGCCTAAGCCCATGTCGTCGGCGAGGATTCCGCCGAGCCCGTGGGCGTACAGCGTCGCAAGCCACGAGAACCCATCGGCCTGATACGGCCTTAGCTGAGCGTGCAGGCTGGTCGGCACCGCTGCCGGTTCCAGGCCCTGCAGGGCGCGCAGCCCGTCGACTTGGCGTCGCCACTCGTCGGCCTGCCGCGTCACGACTCCGATCTCGGCCAGCTCGTCGAACAACCCGATCTGGAATCGGCTGATCCGGGGTGACCCCTCTTCGGCATCGGTAAGCGCGCGGGCCTCCTCGATGAGCTGGCGCAACTTCACCAGCTCCGGCTTGTCCAGCGCGAAGTAGGCACCGTCGGCAAGCAGCAGGTGCGATTGCCCGGAGGCCAGCGCGGTGAACACGCTGACGAATGGAATCTGTTTGCCCTCAATGCTGATCGTGACACCCAGGTCGAACCAGTCCGTCTCGCCGGACACCGCGTCCGTCGTCACCGCGATGACGAGCGAGCTGCCCGCCTCCCGGTAGTCCGCCGGGTTGCCGATCACTTCCAGTGCGACATCCGGAAGCTCGGCGAGCAGCGGCTGAATTTCGGTGGCGAAGCGCATTGTCTCCAGGCCGGCCAGTCGCGCTCCGGGGATGAGCGTGCCGTCGGCGGCGCGGAGCCCCAATTGCTCCAGCGGCGCCTCGATGCTCGACGCGAGCGCGTTCTCCGCCCCGAGGTCGCGGCACGCGAGGTACTCCGATGTGCCAGCCGGTGCACGAAAGTCCTTGTCGGCTAATCGGTATGCCCATTCCCACATCAACTCGAGCTGGTGCTCGTCTTGATACTCGGCCCGCAGGACCAATGTGGGCCCGACGAGCTGGGGCGGCGTGAACGACTCGTCCGAAGACGTGACGGCCGCGACGTGCCGCAACCTCGCGTAGTACTCCACGGCGAACCGCGGTGCCTCGTCGGCGGGTATGACCAACGGCTCATCACGAAGCGCCATGCGCTGCAACGCCTCAGGCGCCGGCTTGTCCAGTCGGGCCAGCCGCAACCCGCCGTCGGCATACACCACGCCATGCCCCGACGAACCGATGAACGCCGCGGGCCGTGCCGTCGTGCCGTCGACGCGAAGCACGGGCTCGACGGTGAGGTCGCCCGTCTCGTCGGCGGTGACGTCTAGACATAACTGCGCCGTGGCGTACGTCGGCACATCCTGTTGTGGCCGGGCCTGCAGCAGCCGCACCCCGACCCGGCGGGCTTCGTCCAACAGCGGCCACAGCTGCGGAGAGTCAAATCGCAGCAGTGAGACCGTCTTCACGTCGCCGTAGGTATAATGGCCATACGAATAGCGGTAGTAGCCAGCGGAATTCGAGCCCGACGCTTGGTAGGTCGCATAGAGCTCTTGCAGCAGCCGAAGCTGAGCGTCGGGATAACCACCGTTGCGCAACATGTGCAGCTTGCCCCAGCTCAGATTGCCGGCCACCCAGCCGCCGCGCTTACCGGGCCGCACCAGCCGCGCGTCGAGAGCCGGCGACGGCCCGCTCAGCGACGGGCTCAGCTCGATCGCCAGTGGCGTCCCGATGCGATCGTTCGTCGGGGCCGGGGGAAGCAGCGCGTCCAGCGACTGCCGCCATGGTGGGGGAGGAGGTGCTTGACGGTGGGCAGGTATTCCTGTGGGCGTCGAGGCGGCGATGACGACGGCCGCGACATGCTTACAGTTCACCTGCATCGGGCAACTACAGGACCCGCTTTCGACATTCCACGCATCGGCGTGTGTTGCTAGAAGCCGCACCTTGGTCATATAGGTGCGGTTGCCGCTGCCGCTAACACCGCCGAAGAGGCTGTGCAGCCCTGGGTCCCACACGCAGCTCAGCACCCGGCCATCCAGCGCGTAAGACATGCCACGGCGCCAGGTATCGGCGTCAAGGACGTCGACAGTGCTGTTCAGGTCAATCGACGGATACATCAATGACTGCATGGCCGTACCGTAACGATGCGGTCTGACAAGTTGGCCGAACCACGCCGCGCGATTGGAACACGAGGTGGAGGTTTGCGTTTTCGGTAGATGCCGTCGCGCTGGCGAGTCACATCAGTCACAGAAGTCCCCGCCAGTCCGGGTTATCGCTGTGCCCGACTCGCAGCGACTGTGTACCGGCTCGGCCAGAGATTAATGGGCGGATGTGACTGCCGCAGGCCGGGGCGCAACTCAGCCTCGTGAGCAAGACACTCGTCGTTGGTTCAGATCTCGGCGAGCATGCCGACGCGGGGGAGCAGGGATCGGGCCGAGGCGCCGACGGTGGCGTATCAGCCAGGTGTCTCGCGTGCGACGAACTCGTCAAGCACCTTTCGACAACTGATGTGGCATACTGATGGCATGAATCGCATACGGCTGAGCACGACCGTGGATGCCGAGCTTCTTGGCGCCGCGCGGGGCGCGCGGTCGGGGATCACCGACGCCGCCCTCATCGACGAGGCCCTCGCGGCGTTGCTCGCCCGACACCGATCCGCCGAAATCGACGCCAGCTATGCCGCCTACGACGAGCACCCGGCCGAGGAGCCGGACGAGTGGGGCGATCTGGCATCGTGGCGGCGGGCGGCGGGCGCCTCGTGAGTGCGCTGCCCGCTCGCGGGGAGGTGTGGTGGTGCGAACTGGCTGAAATCGGCCGTCGCCCAGTCGTCGTGCTGTCCCGTGATGCGGCGATCCCCCGGCTTAGGCGTGCCCTCGTCGCGCCGTGCACGACGACCATCCGGGGACTCGCCAGCGAGGTTGTGCTCGAGGCGGACTCCGACCCGATCCCGCGTCGTTCGGCGGTCAACCTGGACTCGGTGGAAAGCGTCTCGGTCGCGGTCCTGGTCGGCCGACTTGGCCGGCTTGCTGACGTTCGGATGCGTCAGATCTGCGGAGCCCTCGAGATCGCGGTTGATTGCGCCGGCTGATCCGTCGCGGCCGCGATCGCCATCGAGATCGTCGCAATCGGCGCCGTGTCGGCGGTGAACTGTCGGGGCAATCCGCTAACCTGCCCGCCGTGGACGAGGGTCTCTACGAATCGCTGTTGACCGAACCGTTGAGTCGGGTGCTGGCCGCGCGAACCGATCTGCGCGCCGACATCGAGCCGGTCGCCACATTCAGGTCCATGACACCGGAAGCCTGACGACAACGAGCTAGACGCCATAAACAAAGTGCGAGGCGTCCGTTCGCAACCATCGCCTTGGAAAACTGATATCCAGCCGCTCGGTCTGCTTGTATCCCGACCACGTCGGCACTCCGGCGGGCTGCACGCGGTAAATGCCCAGCGCCGCAGCCAAGACCCGGTCGTGCTGAGTCGGCCACTGAATCTGGGATGCGATCTGCTCCAACACCGCTTGGTCGCGGTCCAGCACCCGATCGACAATCGACACCGCCGGTAGTGCACCACTCTTGTCGCCGTTGCAGCGGGCGCACGCCAGCACGAGATTGGCCAGGCCGTCGATACCAACCAGGGACCACGGCAGCACATGATCGACGGGATTGTTCACCGGCAGATGCGTCCCGCAGTAGAAGCAGTGCGGGCCGAACGCCTCCTTGAACGACTCGCGCACGGTGGCCAGGGCGGTGCGCTCGCGGCCGAACAAGTGGCCCGCGACATCGGGAACCTCCGCGTCCAGAAACTTATTTTTCCGGCGCACATCATCAACCTACATGATCTCCAGCGCCGGCTTAAGAAGCCCGGCCAGGCGCGCAAGACCTTGCGCAACACCGGGTTTCAGCTCGATGGCGTCACCGTGCACGCGCAACGTTGATCGCGACACGTGGTCGTGCAGAAACGAGTCGTCGTACAGAAAAGGATCGCTCGTCGATGAGCCCGGCAGTTTTTGCAGCCGATGCAAAGGCTGCTGCGCGAGGCAAAGGGTAATTTCATCGATGGCGCTTCGGTATGCGGCTGGCGCGCGCAGCTTGGCGATGTCCACCGACACACCACTGCGTGTAACCCCCGCAGCGTCACGTAACGCATTGGTGGCGATCAGGATTCGTGCGCGCGGTTGTGTGGACTGGCGCAATTCGTGGCCGTCGAATGGGCGTACCTGCTGCCAGTAGATCTCCAGCAATCGATGCGCGAGATCGGGAATCGGGACCCGCAGCATATCGCCGGGCCGCTCGGGCATGTTCTCGATGCAGTGGTCGATCAATCCCATCAAGGTGGCCAGCTTGCAGGTGGCGGTGCGCAGGCCGGTCTCGAGCAGTTGACAATCGGATGCGTTTCCGCGGTCGGTCGTGCTTGCACACATGAGCTACCCCGAGTCGGGGGACTGCCGCCGGAGTCAGCGACGCAATCATCGCACTGCGCGCAGCGAGGTGGGAGTTCGTTTCGGCTACCGGCCAAATCGTGCAGTGACGCATCGACCAACCGAACGCGACCCTCGGGTACATCAGCCCCCGGCTGAGACAAGAACCGATCCGTCTCGGTTGTCTAGCCGCGCTTACCGCGGCTCCTCGTCGGCGGATGGCTGCATCGGTTGCCAGCGGCCCTCAGGTTGCGCGAGGCGGTCGGCGATCACGTAGAGGGTTTCGAGGCTGTGTCCGTATCCACAATGGCTGCCATGGACTTCGATGTTTTCGGTGCGCGACGCGGGCAGGCTGGTGCAGCACTGCCAGGCCACGATCCCGTCGGATTTGCTGTAGATGCAGGTGGTCGGCACCGTCAACGGCTGCTCGCGCCTGATGCGGCCAGCTTCCGAGACGACCGCGGTGGCGCTGCGTCCCCGGTTGAGCAGCCGCCACACGCGCCAGGCGTGGTTGGTACGGTGGTCGCCGCGGAACGGGGAACCCAAAGTGATCACCGACCGCACATCATCGGGGAATGCGCGCGCCAACTCGCGGGCATAGATGCCGCCCGCGCTCCAGCCGATAATGCTGACCCGCCGTCCGTGGCGCGACCGTAGCTGGTGAAGACGCGCCGGCAGCTGGTCGTTCATGCTGGGCCGGTACCCGAGGTTGACACCGAGTCGCCAGTCGTGAGCGTGATATCCCAGCTGGCGCAGGACGCTGCGCAGGAACTGCGTTGATCGCGCACCGGCCAGAAAACCAGGAATCACCAGCACAGGGTGTCCGTCGCCGTGGGGCCAACGGGCAATCACATCGCGGGAAAGCTGCGCCAACAGGTATTCGGGAATGGCCCGCAGTTCTCCCGCGCGCAGCCGGTTGCCCGGAGCAGTCGCGCCAACGGCATCGGGCACGCCATCGGCTTCGGCTGCTCGATCAAAAACAGAGGACATCGTTGTCTCCTTACTCCACGCGGTCGCCGGCGCGTCACGACTAGCATCCCACTCACAACCTGGATCATCACCCAACTCGATGACGCCGTCGGCGTCATCCTCGGTGTCTCACAACCCCAACACGGAGGACGGGCAGCGCATGAAAGCGGTGCGATTCGATCGCTACGGCGGCATCGACGTCCTCGATGTACGCGAGGTTCCCCGCCCGCAACCTGACGCCGGTGAAGTGCTGGTCGAGGTGAAGGCAGCCGGCATCAACCCAGGCGAAGCGATGATTCGCCAGGGTGCGTTCGACGAGATCTTCCCGACGACATTTCCATCCGGGCAGGGCAGTGATCTCGCCGGTGTCGTCGCCGAGGTCGGCACCGGGGTCGATGCCTTCTCGGTGGGCGACGAGGTGCTGGGTTTCACGAACGACCGAGCCAGCCACGCCGAATTCGTGGTGGTGCCCGCCGATCAGCTCGCGTCCAAGCCCCCGGCAGTGTCATGGGAAGCCGCAGGGGGCCTGTTCGTCGCCGGCACCACGGCATACGCCGCGGTCCGCTCGGTCGCATTGACGCCCGGTGACACCGTCGCCATTGCCGGCGCCGCCGGCGGGGTGGGCACGATTGCCGTGCAGCTGGCCGAACGCACCGGCGCGACCGTGCTCGGCATCGCCGGCCCGTCCAACGACGAGTGGCTGGCTGCGCACGGCGCGATCCCCGTCAATTACGGCGATGGTCTCGCGGACAGGCTGCGGGCGGCCGCACCTGACGGCCGGATCGACGCCTTCTTGGACTTCTTTGGCGGCGGCTACGTCGAATTGGCCGTGACCGAGCTGGGCATCGCCCCGCAGCGCATCGACACGCTCATCGACTTTCCGGCGCTGGAGCGATTCGGGGTCATGTTCGTCGGCAATCAGGATGCCGCCGACGCCGGGGTGTTGGCCGAGCTCGCCGCACTGATCGCCGCCGGCGAATTGGAAGTGCCTATCGCCGAAGTTGTTCCGCTCGACGAGGTTCAGCGCGCATACCGCACCCTGGAACGGCGCCACACCAGGGGCAAAATCGTCCTGCGGCCCTAGCGTTGCCGAGCGCGAGCCGTTTCTTGCTCGGTGGTTCCCTGCGGCACAACAGGTTTCGTTCGCATGCGGATCCTGGCGCGGGCGCTCTGTATGCACGGTTCGTGATGGTTCTGGCGCTTCGATGGTGGCGAACGCCGGCTCATTTCGTGTCGTCGATGAACAGCGCCATCGACGCGGTAAATCCGTGCAACGCGTTGCGGCCCGCGATGGGGCCGATCTCCCCGGCGGCGAAGAAACCGGCGAGCGGAATCCCGCCAAGCAGTTCCTCGATCGTCGACGCGTCATGGTCTACAACCCCGAACATCCGTCGCCCACGTCCGTTGCAGGTGAACAACAGCGCGCCAATCGGACGCCCGGGCAGCGCCGCTGCCTCACGCTCCACGGCCAGGCGCAGGTCCTTGTCGGCCCCTGTCGCGTCACGGACCTGGAACTGTACGGTCGCACCGACCTCGACGACATCGCCGATCTCGATCGCCCCGGTCGATTGGTCGGCACCGAGCAGCCCGCGGATCAGGAAGTCGCCCTGACCTGGAGCCGCCAGGTGCTCGTCGACGACGATCCCGACCTGTAGGCCGTGGCTGACCAGTTCCTGCTCGCCGGGCGGCAGCCCCTCGACGATCTCACGCAGGCGCTGCAGCGGCGGTCGGCCGCCCAGTTCGGTGATCACTGCGCCGTCCACGCCTGTGACGATGTATGGGTCGCCGATCGGACGGCAGCCCTGCGACACGATCGGGACAGCGTGCACGCCGGGCAGGCGCACGCCCACGAGGCCGGAGGTGAGCACGCCGTGGTCGCGGAACAGCCGGGTGTCGCCCGGCCCGCGACCACCGCTCACCACGCCCCCCACCACGGTCGTTCCCGACAGGTCGGTGTTGAGGTGCTCGATGAGCAGGCTCGACGGGAACGTGTACGGGTCCGGCAGCAACAGGTGCAGATCGTGCGCGGTCCGGTCGAACCGGTAACCGGTGATCAGGCCACCCGAGCCGGTGCGAACGAAGTCAAGGTGGAACGTCTCGGCGGCCACGCCGGAAGCCAGCCACACCGCTACCGCGGGCTCGTCCTCGATCTCGCGGCGGCCGGCGACGATCGCCTGGGCGACGCAACCGATCAGCGCGGGCGCCTCGACCATCCGCTGCACCGCGTCGAGGACGTCCAGGGCCTTGTCGGTGTGTGACCGCGATCCGAGGAGCACGGCCAGCGACGGCGCCTCACCCGCGAGCTCGTCGCGCGCGTGCGCTGTGGCCTCCACCGCGGCCTGCCGCGCGTCGGGCGCGGTGGAAACCCCAACTCCGATCCGCACTCCTCAATGATGCGCCCTTTACCGGTACGTGGATGGCGTTAGATGCTTGTCAGGCCGAACCTGTGGCGCAAGCTGAACCCGGATTGCAAGTGCAAGTCCACGAAGGGCATCGATGAGCCGAAGGGGCGAAACCACCATCGCGGTGACCGATTTGCACGCCGTCGGGCACGGCGTGGATCGCCCGGAACACGTTGTGGTGGCTGGTGATGGTCGGGTGTTCGCCTCCGATAAGGCCTCAGCTGTCGCAGAACTGATCGATGAGAACACCGTTCGGCGAATGGGGCAGGCGGGCGGCGAGCCGAACGGGATCGCGCTCGACCGCGACGGTCACTTTCTGATCGCCAACTGGGGCCTGGGTGTGCTGCAGGATCTCAATCCGGTGACCGGCGCGATCACGACGGTGCTCGGCGGACAACTCGAGGAACGCCCGCTGCGATGGCTGAACTTCGTCCTGGTGGATTCCGTTGGGGCGTTGTGGTGTTCGGTGAGCACGATGGCAGACGACCTTCTCGATACCATCGCGTGGGGCACCGCCGACGGGTTCATCTTCCGCGTCGCACCCGATCGCCAATCGGCGCACGTGGTCGCCGACGGGTTGAGCTTCCCGAACTGCATGGCGCTGGATCGCGACGAGGACTATCTGTATGTGGTCCGCACAGTAGCCGCCGACGTGGTGCGGTTTCCGATCCGGGGCGAAACACTCGGGCCGCCAGAGCGATTCGGCCCGCCGCAGGGGGACCGGCGCCCTGACGAGTTCGGCCCCGACCACGGCCGGTTCCTGGCCGACCCGCAGGTGGGCCGCCGGTGGGGGATGGCCGACGGATGCGCGTTCGATGCCGATGGAAACCTTTGGGTCACGCTCGTTTTGGCGAACAGGATCGTGGCGATCAGCTCGGACGGACAGGCGCAAACGGTACTCGACGACCCCGACGGCGCGTCGTTGAGCGGCCCGACCAGTATCGCTTGGGGTGGGCAGGACATGCGTGATGTCTACATCGGTTCGATCGCGACCCTGTACGTTCTCAAGGGCAGAAGCTCGGTGCCAGGTCTACCGATGGTCCACCAGCGCTAGCTCGACGGTCCCGGTCTCATGAAGTCGGGCAGCGCGTCGTTCGGGTTGGGCGGGATCTTTGATTCGGGCAGTCCCCATAGCTGCTGAATGGTGGCACCGCCGTCGACGACGAGTGTCTGACCGGTGATACGGGCGGCCAGCTCGGAGGAGAGGAACAACGCGGCGTTGGCGATGTCATGCGCGCGGGGCGCGGCCAGCGGATTGATTCCGTTGACCGCGTACTCGTTTGGCGGTTGGTCCTCGTTGCCGGAGCCCACATTGCCCGGCGCGACCGCGTTGGCGCGAATGCCGTAGCGCCCCAGTTCGTCTGCGAAGGTCTTGACGAGCGAGATGACGCCGGCCTTGGCGGCGCCGTAGGCGGCATGGTAGGTCGCCGCCGCAATGCCGTCGACCGAGGCGATGGCGACCAACGACCCACCGCTGCGCTGGGCGATCATGTACCTCCCAACGGCTTGGAAAAGATAGAACACCTGGGTCAGGTTGTAGTGGATCGCCGCGTCCCACAACTGGGTGGTGAAGTCCTCGACCTTCGACCACGTCGCACCCCCGATGATGTCGACGCAGACATCGACACCGCCCAGAGCCGCGACGGCTTCGTCGATCGCCCGACCGACCTGCGCGGGGTCGGTCATATCGGCAACGATCGGGACGGCATTGCCTCCCCTGCCGACGATCTCGCCGGCAATGCGATCCGCGCGCTGCTCGTCGATGTCGATACAGGCCACCTTGGCGCCCGCCTCGGCGAGTGCCAACGACGTGAACCAGCCATGGCCCGCACGCTCCGGGATGTAGCCCGCACCCGACACCACGGCGCGCTTGCCGGACAGTCCCAAATCGATCACGGCCGACCTTCCATTGCGTGCCAACCAATCAGCCTCGGAGCGGTGCTGACCGACGGCCGTACCGGTGGAGTATCGAGACAGCCGCGACGGGTGTCAATGAGTCGACCTGACGACCTGATGCTCCGGCGCGGCTTGACAGCGAGTTGTCAACCCGATGAAGCATCACGACTCTCAGCAGCTGCCGCGGTCGTCAAGGGAGCCATCTGCAACTCGCGGTTCACGCTGACAGCGTCCATGTCTCACCGGTGATACACTGTCGCCATGGAGTCAGTAACCGTGCGGGACCTCCGAAATAGAGGAGGAGAGGTGCTGGACCGTGTGGAGCGCGGCGAACGTGTGATCGTCACCCGGGACGGGCGCGCGATCGCCGAGTTGCGCCCGCTGCCCCGCCGCAGCGCCAGTGCTGTTGAACTGATTGAACGCAGGAAAAGGTTGCCTCGCGTTGACCCCGACATGCTGCGACGTGACATCGACACCGTGATCGATCCAACGCTGTGAACCCTGAACGGGCGTCGAGAGGGATGCTCGACACATCAACGGTGATCCTGCTTGGACGCATCGACAACCCCGCAGATCTGCCCGACGAAGTCGCGATCAGCGCGATCACATTGGCCGAGCTATCGGTGGGGCCGCATGTCGCCCCTACCGACGATGAGCGTGCGGCACGCCAGGCGCATTTGCAGCAGGCGGAATCGGACTTCGACGTGCTGGTGTTCGATGCAGAGTCTGCGCGCGCATTTGGGTCAATTGCCGCATCTTTACGAGCGTCCGGCCGAAAGCCGGCGGCTCGCGCTTATGATGCATTGATCGCCGCTAGTGCCATTGCGTATGGCCTGCCGCTATACAGCTGCAATCCGTCAGACTTTGACGCGATCCCGCGCCTCGATCTACGAACCGTCCCGCACCCCGATCACGGCAAGCCGTAAGTCATGTTCACCGCGACCGCGACCGGGCGGCAACTCGACGAGGCGCTGATCCCCGCCGGGGTCGCCACCACCGTCGTCAACCGCCGAGCTCCACGTCGGTGTGCTGGCCGCGACACTTCCGAGATCACGGCACAACGCCTCGCGACACTGGAATCCGTTGCGGATATAGAAACGCCGCCAGTCGATGACGAAGCGGCCCGAATGTGAGCGCGGCTACGGATCCATCTCGCCGAAACCGGTCGGCGGGTGCTGACCCGCCGTCAAATGACGACGACTGCGGGGCCTCTCCACGGCGCCGCAAACCCACGGCGCCAACGCGGGTTACGGCAGGGACGACGTGTCGAGATACAGCATCAATAGCGCTCGTTGTCGCGCAACTCGCGCAGCAGTTGGGCGGCCTCATGGTCGGTCTTCACCAGTCCGGATGGACGTGGCGCCGGTCCGCTGAGGGTGGCGGATGAAGCCTTCCCGCGCTGATCATTTCGGTTAGGGGATTTTCCTGGGCCGGGATCAGGCGGGCCACGACGGCTCCGCGTTCGGTGATGTCGATTTGCTCTCCGCGTTTGACCCCAGCGAGCACTCCGGCAGTGTCTTGGTTCAGCTCACTCACCGGCACCTCGGACATGCCAACAATTGTGCTACGCATTCGCAGGGTACAGGGGTAAATGAGCGCTGAGCGCCGAGCTAGGCTTCAATGCGCAAAGCCCCGCAGGATCCCGGTCACCCCAACTTCCCAGCGCCGGTTCACCGACGCCTTCGACTTGCCCAGCCAGCGGCCACCCTCCTGAAGCGCCAAACCTTGTGCCAGAGCGAGCAATACGTGCGCGATATCGACCGGGTCGCCGGTGAGCAGTCCGGCATCGGTGCACCGCTTGATTCTGCCGACGAAGATCTCTCGCACCGACGGCGACGCCGCGAGTTCCTCGGGGTCGGGGTCGAAATCCTGGAACGGTCGCGAGAACATCACCCGAGCCAGCGCCGGGTAGTCGAGACAGAACCGGCGAAACACCGGAATGAGCCGCTGGACGTCGGCGACCGCGTCGTCGGTCTCGGGTACGGCGAGCAGCCGGCGGCCGAGCATCCCGAATCCCTCGAAGAACACCGCGCGCAGCAGCCCGCGCTTGTCCTGGAACAACTCGTACACCGCGGGCACCGAGGTGCCGGCCTGCGCGGCCACGCGCCGGGTGGTGAACCCCGACAGACCGTCCTCGTTCAATGTTGAGACCGCGACCTTCAGCAGTTGGTCGCGAAGCTCTGGGGTGCGCTGCTTCGGCCTGGGCATCCGGTTCTACTGGACCCCGAATTCGGCTGGCAGTGCGTCTATTCCGGCGCGAAGCTCCTTGAGCGCGTCGGCACGGGCGCGCAGCTTGCTGGCCGCGTGGGCGACGGGATCGAGCTTGGTGAATTCGAGGGCGGCCTCCTGGGCACGACCGAGCACCCGCTCCGGCAGGTCGATCTCGTCTATGAATCCCGCGGCCAGGGCGGTGGCGCCGAAGAACACCTTGGACAGCCCGGCTGACTGCTGGTAGGCCGAGGGCGTGAGGCGCAGCTTCATGATCGCCGAGGCCGCGTGGGGCAGGACGATTCCGATGGCGACCTCATTGGCCTGAATGTTGTATCCCGGTGCGGCGATTCGGTGATCGCCGCTGCACAACAGGAAGGATCCCATCGCGATGGCCGGGCCGGTGCACGACACGACCACAGGCTTCGGATAGGACAGCAGCCGGTACGACAGTTCGAACCCGCCCCTGAACATGTCGATCGCCGGCTGCAGCTCGCCGGCGGTCAAGATCTTCAGGTCAAACCCACCGCTGAAGACCCGGTGGTTGCCGGCGATCACCACCGCGCAGACGTCGTCGCGATCGGCGTCGTCGAGCGCCTCGTTGAGCGCCTGCAGCATGGTCGGCCCCAGCGCGTTGGCCTTCCCGTCGTCCATCGTGATCAGCGCGATGGACTCGTCGCGACGATAGGTGACCGGTCCGCTCATGATGCTCCCTCGGCCTCAGCGCAGATTGATTTGTATCGACGTTACGAAACAAGGTTACAAAATGCAAGAGCCGATCTCAGCCCGAGCCGGTTCTGGCTTGGTCCCGCTG
Organism: Mycobacterium sp.; assembly: GCF_035506235.1. GTDB lineage: Bacteria > Actinomycetota > Actinomycetes > Mycobacteriales > Mycobacteriaceae > Mycobacterium. The sequence goes on along the minus strand of NZ_DATJPU010000076.1, from coordinate 59,943 downwards.
ACCCGGCACGACTCGGCTGTGACGGCTTTCGCAAAGTCCGGTGCTTCGGATGGCAGCCGGAGGAGATGCTGGTGGTCAAGAATCGGCGAAAGTCGTTGCGGCTCAGAGGAATGAGCGGAGAAACTCGAGGACCTCGTCGGTCTTGGCGAAGCCGCCGAGATGGCTCTCGCCTGGGCGCAGGATGAGCTCGGCGTCGGGCAGATGCGAGACCGCCGCTTGGGCGGCGGCTAGGGGCACCAGAGGGTCGGCGTCGCCGTGCCACCACCGCACCGGCACCTCCACATCAGCTAACCGGAAACCCCAGTCCCGCCCGAACAGGCGGACATCGTCGATCACGGCCTGGCAGCCGCCCTTGACGACGAGAACGATGTCATCGACGAACACGGCCTCCATTTCTGGGTCGGCGAACACACGTTGGTCGCCCTCGGGCTGAATGCTGGAGTAGGCCCGCAAGACGTAATGGGAGAAGGGGATGAGGGGCGCCAGTACCCCTAAACTGAGCGCTGCCAACGGTCGGCGCAGCTCCGACAGCATCGGTTCGAAGCGGCGGGCAAGGTCGTCGATGACGCCGGTGGCGGCCTCGGGGCCGACCGATGGGACTATGCCACCCAGCACAGCCACGGCGGACACGCGAGTAGCCAGCGGGGGCACCGCGCCGCAGGCCAGGGCGTAGGGCCCACCGCCGGAGAGGCCCACGACGCCCAGTCGATCGGCGCCCAGCGCGTCGGCTACGTGTGCGATGTCGGTGGCCCAATCGGCCACCGCGGCGTAGGGGTGCGGAGCGGACAGACCCGCGCCCGGCCGCTCCACGACGACAACGCGCAGGCCGAGCTTCTCGGCGGCGCGCCGACCCAGCAGCGGGAATTGGCGCCGGGCGCCCGGCGTGCCGTGGCACCACAGCACCACCGCGCCCGAGGGGTCGCCGTACTCGGCGAAGCCAAGCCGGCGACCATTGGGCAGGTTGAAACGGCCTTCCTCGCGCGGCTTTTCGACGCGTGCTACGCGGAAGGGATGTCGCAGCGGGTTGCTCAGTCCCATCGGTCTTTGGAAAAGAATAGGCGCTTGCGAAGATCGCCAAAACCTCGAGCATGGCAGGCGGGCAATTCGCATGGTGGACCGCTTGCGGTGACTAGTGTGACGGATGTGACCAACGCCGGCCCGATGCGGACCCACGGCAGTGGCCGATGGTTCAGCAGGAGGCGGCGGGTTCCTCGAGTCCGGCGCTGCCCGCCTGACGTTCAAAGTCCTTGCCGTGGTCTACCTCTGGCCCTTCGTCGGCGCCTTTGTCCCGAAACGGCTCTACCAGCTGTGCGCCCACCCAAACGAGCCCTCGGCCGAAGGCCACCAGCGCATGGCCCGTGGTGGTTCCAACCGCCTCAATGGTGGCGAAGGCGGCATCGAACACGCTCGGAATGTGGAAGTCCTCCCAGGTCTCGACCTGGTGGTGGCGGGCCTTCGCGAAACGGTCGAGCTCGTCGCGCACGGCGCACCGTTGCTCGGCCAGCTCTCGCACCGAATTGAAGCGGAACCCATCGATGGCCTTGTACTTGCCGGACCGGTCGAGGATTTGCTTCGCGGTCCCGTAGATGTCGACGTCTTCGCGAAAATGATGGTCGACGAGCTCGCGAGCCTCGTCGATCGCTCGCAGCAGCTCCTCCGGTTGCTTCGCCTCGATTCGCGCGAGGTTCAGCCGCTGCCATTTGTGCAGCGCCTCTTCGGCGATCACCAGCAGGCTCAACGTGTCACCAAGCCGGTTAGCGTTCACCGCGTTTCGCAGCTTCTCCGCGCGCTGCTGCACGGGCAGGTCGTGATCGAAAGACGTCAGGACGCGGCTGACATGGTTGCGCAACTGCTCGACGGTGACGTTGAGCGCCGGCCCCAGGACGGCCACCGAATCCCAGTACGCATCGGGTAGCGACCCGTACTTTTCCAACGAGTCGACCATCCGCGAAATCGTCAGGTTGTTGCCCAGCACGTCGCCGGCGCGCTGTGCCCGGGCGACCTCGAGCACCGATTCGACTTTGTCCTCCACACGACGGACGGCGTCCTCCACCTGAGCGACCGCGGAAGTCAGCGCCATCTGCACCGCGATCATCTGGGCCGACACCATCGCTTCCGGGCCGAGCCCTGCCGGTCGCCACTGAAGGGGCGCCAGGAACTGGCCGGCATCAGCGCTCGTCACCAACCGAAAGAAGCCGTCGCTGAGGGGAACGACATTGCCATCTTTCAACGCGTCCAGGCTGTCGCGATGCAGCTGCACGTATTTGCCGGAGTCGGCCAGCACCGAGGCCAGCCCGGCGAGCTTGCCAGCCGCGTTGGCGAGCGAGGCGCCGTCGATCCCGGAGACTCGCATGGCGTGCCCGGCGATCGCCCGCAGCCGCGTCAGATAGGACTCGACAGCGGCAGGGTCACCGCCCAGCAGCAGGGTTTCGTCGTGGAACGACACCACGACCTCGTCGGTATCGGCCGGTGCCGACGCATCGAACATCTCGGATGTGCTCACGGCGCCCCCAAAAATCCGTCGGCATGCACGCAAGCAGGCCGAGAGTGAGCAGGTATTTGTCGGATGCTGAGTGCGGACGTTACACGCATGTTTCCGCTGGAACCCTCCGCTTCGCCGTCTGTTGGGGAGGAATTCACCGAGACCACAAGGGGACCTTGTCCTCTGCCCGTATCCCGGCCCGGGGTGGAAACTCGGGTACCTGCTTCGAAGAGGAAGTTCCCGATGATGTGGACCAGTCCATCCGCCATCCCGTTCTCCGTCTGGCGGAAGATAGCCATGGCCACGTGGCGGCCGAGGAAAGACCCGATCATTTGGGCGACGATCGATATCGAAGCGGCCCGGCTGCTCGAGTACCTGCGCCTGGTCCGCGAGGCAACGGGCCAGCACGTCACGCCCATGGACCTCGTCGGAAGGGCTGCGGGCAAGGTCGTCGAAGCGCTGCCGGGTCTTAACGGCCGGGTCGTGTTCGGCAGCTTCCTGCCGTCTCCGACCGTCGACTGCTTCTTCGTGGTATCGCTGCGGACGGACCTCGTGTCCGGAGCCGAAGCCGCCGGCACCGATCTGTCGGGCACCGTTGTGCGTCGCATCAACGAGAAACCGCCCTGGGTGATCGCCAAGGAACTCGCTGATCATGTCGCACGCATTCGCCACAACGAAGATCCGCAGTTCAAGCAGAGCAAGGCGATGGTCAAGGGGCTGCCGCCGTTGCTACTTCGTCCTGTGATGGATGCGCTCGGGTTCGTCACGGAAAGCCTTCAATTACCCATTCCGTTGCTTGGGCTGGAAGCTCGCCCCTATGGCTCGATACTCGTGAGCAATGTCGGCACCTACGGCCTCGACACGGCAGCTGCCCCATGGCCAACTTTCTGCCACGTGCCCCTCGGGATCATGATCGGTGCCGTGACCGACAAGGTGTTGGCGCTGGGCGGTCAACCAGTCGTGTGTCCGGTGCTGCCGCTATCGATCGGCCTGGATCACCGGTTCATCGACGGCTACCAGGCGGCGACGATGGCCGGCATCTTCCGCGCGTACCTGGCCGATCCTGCCGCATTCGATCCGGTGCCCAGGACAAGCTCGCCCCGCACGGGGCAGCGTGCGTCCCTGGGGTTGAACGGCAAGAGGCCGGCGACCGTGCCGAGCCGGTCGAAGGCCAAGACGCAGCGCCACGCTTAGGGGGAGGCCATGACTGCATCACCACAACCAACGGGTTGGTTTCCCGATCCGAGTGACGCGGCAATGGCCCCGCCGCATCCGAAGGACGATCCGTTCTACTCATACACCGGCAAAAAGCCGCTGGCGGACATCTTGCCGGGAACGGTACTGAAGACTCGCAGCGTTCCCTACCACATATCGGGTTTGCCAACGTTGCTCGAGACCACGCAGCTGCTGTACCGGTCGACGAACCAGACGAAAAACCCGACCGTCAACGTCACCTCGGTCATCAAGCCGCGGGAACGGCGGGACAAGACGAAGGTGATCTCCTATCAATCCGCCTACGACTCGCTCAACCAGAACGACGAGCCGTCATACGCGATCTCGGGCGGCCAACCCACGCTTGCCGGAGTCGTCCCCAACGTCGAGCTGGGGGTCTTCGGTCCGTTCCTCGCCGACGGGTACACGGTCATCGTCCCCGACACTGAGGGCCAGCGCGCGGACTTCGCCGCGGGTCCCGGGTACGGAATGAACACGCTCTATTCGATCCAGGCCGCGTTCAACTCGTCGGCCATCGACAGCCACGCAAGGGTTGCGATGCTCGGATACTCCGGCGGTGCGCTCGCCACCGAGTGGGCCGCCGAATATGCCCGGACGTACGCGCCCGAGGTCAACAAGCGCCTGATCGGCGCGGCGATGGGCGGCGTGCTCGTCCACCCGGCGCACAACCTGCACTACGTCGAGGGCAGCACGATCTGGGCCGGTGTTATGGCGATGGCGCTCGTCGGCATCGCGCGTGCGTTCCAGATCGATTTCACGCCGTATCTCAGTGACCGCGGCATCAAGATCTGCAACGACATACAGAGCGCGTCGATCGTCGACGTCCTCGGCCGGAGGTACGCGGGCCTGAAGTGGAAGGATCTGGCGAAACCCGAGTACCCGACTCCCGAGAGCATCCCGCTCTACGTCGAGACGGTCAACAAGCTGATCATGGGCACCGGCGGTACGCCGACGATCCCGCTCTTCATCGGCCAGGGCGCCGGCGGTGCACGTGAGGGCACGCCGGGCAACAAGCCGGGCATCGGCGCCGGCGACGGCGTGATGATCGCCGGCGACGTGCGCACGCTCGCCCGCGATTACTGCGCGGCGGGCAAGACGATCCACTACGAGGAATACGGCGCGCTCAGCCACATCTTGAGCCTCGCGCTCTGGCTGCCCAACTCGATCGCCTGGATCAAGCAGCGCTTCGCCGAATCTCCTCCGCCGCAGAACTGTTCCTCGATCCGGCCGGGCAACCCGATCAAGCCCATTCCGGTTCCATAGGAGCCCCGGCGGCAAATTGAGGGCTGTCCGCCTCGCTGCGGATGTGGAACGATTCGGCAAATGAAGGACGACGATCCCGAAAAACGGATCCGCGAGCTGGAACAAGAGCTTGCCGACGTCACGCGCACCCCGCAAAGCGCGCCGCCGTATACGGGAGGCGAGACATCTACGGGTGGTTCGACCTACACCGGCGCTGCGACTTACCCGGGGGGTGCCCCATACGGCTTCGGCGCCCCGCCGCCGCGGCGCAAGAAGCCCTACCCGTGGTTCCTCGTCCTCATCCTGCTGGCGGTTGTCGTGCCGACCGTCATCAGCCTCGTGATGTTCTTCGTCAGGTCATCCACGGGCAGTTCGATCTCGCGAGGCAGCGGCGCCAGGACGACGTCCGCCGGTCCCAGCGCCGTGCCGCAAGGCGGCGAGCTCCGAGTCAGCGGCAACTCGGAGACCAGGACGATCGCCTGCAACGACGGCAATCTCGTCCTCGCCGGCTACAGCAGCAAATACACCATCACCGGCCACTGCGCGAGCCTCACGGCGGGCGGCTACGACAACAATGTCACCGTCGACAGCGCCGACACCGTCGAGTCCACCGGCTACGGCAACACGGTCATCGACAAAGCCTGCAACAACGGCAATCTGAAACTGTCGAGTTACGGCATCGATTTCACGGCCACCGGCCACTGCGCCAGCCTCGCGATCTCCAGCTACAACAACAAGGTCACCGTCGACAGCGTCGACGCCATCACCGTCTCCGGATACCGCAACAACGTCACCTACCACTCGGGCACGCCGAAGGTCACCGATTCGGGCGACGACAACAACATTCACCAAGGCTGAATCGGTGACGACGGCGACATCGTGAGCCTCGGCGGCGGTGAGTTGCCGGTTGATCAATGCGTCGGGGAGGCGGTGCCGGTGTCAGTCATGCTGGCAACGCTAACGCCCAGGCAGCGTTCCAGTAATAGCATTGCTAGATTTTCTAGCGGTGCTAAGCTCGGTGCATGCCCACCGAAGATCGCCGGACCAGGGAGCGCGCCGCGCGTCGTCGGCTGATCGTCGACACCGCCCGTCGGGTCGCCGAGGCCGAGGGCTGGGACGCCGTCACCACGCGGCGACTGTCCACCGAGATCGAGTACAGCCAACCCGTTCTCTACAAACACTTTTCGGGCATGGACGAGATCGCCGCGGCCGTCGCCATCGACGGCTTCGCCGAGCTGGGCCGCCTGCTTCACACGGCCGGCTCGGACGCTGAAACACCCAAAGATGCCCTGACCCGGATGGCGCGCGCTTATCTCGACTTCGCCCGCGACAACCCCGCCATCTACGACGCGATGTTCACCGGCCGCACCACGCTGCGCTTCGCCGAAGAAGACTCCCCGCCCGAGCTGGTGACCGCGTTCGGCGAGCTGCGCGAGGCGATCTCGGCGATCACCGACGACCCCGACACCGTGACCGAGGTGTTCTGGGCGGCGCTACATGGCCTGACGTCCCTGACCCGCGGTGGCCGGCTGCGCCCGGACTACGAGCGTGAACGCGTCGATGCGCTGATTGCCCGATTCTTGGGATGAGGTGAACCGCGAAAGCGGTAGCGAATGCGCTACCAACTTTGGGAACCACCGCACGTTCCGGAGAGCCCAACTATAACAGAGCGATCGCTCTGTTATAGTGTCGAAATGCCGCGCCCCCGCGTGTACGACCAGGATCTAATCCTGGACGCCGTGGAGCGGTTAGCCGTGCGGTCGGGGCCCAATGCCGTCACGATCCGCGCGATCAGCGACGCGACCGGCGTGTCCAACGGCGCTGTCTATCACACGTTCGGTTCCCGCGCCGGCCTGGTCGGCCGCGCGTGGCTGCGAGCCGGGCACCGATTCCTCAGCGCGCAAGGCGAATTGATCGACGCCGCACCCGAGGGCGATGGCGTTGCCGCGGTGGTGGCCGCGGCCGAGGCGCCCGCGGTGTTCGCCGAGGAGCATCCGCATTCCTCGCAGCTGCTGTGGACGGTACGCCGCGAGCAACTGCTCGGCGCCGAGACGCCGAGCGATATCGCCACCCAACTCAGCGACCTGGACCGGCTGCTGGTGGCGACCATGATCCGACTGGCGCGCGCCCTGTGGGACCGCAAGGACGCCGCGGCCGTCGACGTCATCACCACGTGCATCGTCGACCTGCCGACCGCCATCCTGTTGCAACGCAACCGGATCCACGATCACGACGCACGCGAACGCCTGAGAGCCGCCGTCCGCGCAGTCCTGGCCATCGGGGCGCCGCCGCCACGACGCAGAACCAGAGAAGGGAACACATAGATGACACCGACACTGACCTGGGACGACAAGATCGCCATCGTCGACCTCGGCGACGACGAAAACCGTTTCTCGCCAGGCTTTCTCGACGCGACCAACGCGCAACTCGACGACGTCGAAAAGGCCGGCGCGCAGGGCCTGGTCACCACCGCGGGCGGCAAGTTCTATACCAACGGACTGGACCTGGACTGGCTCGCCGCCCACGCCGAGCAGGCACAGTCCTACGTCGCCCGGGTGCAGGCGTTGTTGGCTCGCGTCCTGACGTTCCCGGCGCCGACCGCCGCCGCCGTCACCGGGCACGCCTTCGGCGCCGGGGCCATGCTGGCCATGGCCCACGACGTGCGGGTGATGCGCGCCGACCGCGGGTACTTCTGTTTCCCCGAGGTCGACATCCGCATTCCGTTCACCGACGGCATGGCCGCATTGATCCAGGCCAAACTCACCCCCCGCGCCGCGGTGGCCTCGATGACGACCGGGCGGCGATTCGGCGGCGTCGAGGCGGCCGAGTTCGGGATCGTCGATGCGACGGCGGGCGAGGGGGCGGTGACCGCCGCGGCCACCGACCTGTTGCGCCCGTTGGCCGGCAAGGACCCCGGCACGCTCGGCGCGATCAAGCAGACCATGTTCCGTGCCGCGACGCAGGCGTTGACCAACGCCTGAAATCATTCGCCGGAGAATCGCTCCCATGCGGACTGGCGCGTGATGCCCAGGGTCTGACCGATTTTCGCCCACGTGATCCCGCGGCGGCGCAGCTCGCGCACCCACGAACGCAGGTCGGTCTCGACCTGCTGGGCCACCACGGCCATGCGGGGGATGTGGTCGAGCATCTGCTCGTCGCTCCACGACTCCCAGATCGGCATCCGAAGCTCGCTCGCCTTGTCCCGGTAATCGTCGATGATGGCCTGCGACAGGTCGATGCATTCGTTGCAGATCTGCACCCCCGGGCCGGCGACCAGCTTGTCGACGTCGCCGTTGGACTTGCCGCAGAACGAACACCACACTTGCGCGGTCTGTTTGGTGGTTGGGCTCATCGCGACTTCCTCGGTGTCAGGGTTCGCCTGACAACGGTACGACGTCAGGTTCGCCCTGACAAGAGGTTTCGGCGAGCAGCGTGCAGGTTCGCCCACCGGTTTTGTCAGTGGTCCTGCGTACCTTCTCGGGCATGAGTAAGTCCAACGCGAGCTCGGCTGGGGGGCTCGGGGGGTTGTTGGGGCTGGCGCTGATCATCTGGATCATCGTCAAGCTCATCTGGTGGATTGCCGGAGCGGCGGCGCTCGTCGGCCTCTTCTTCCTGGTGCGGGCGATCGCGCGCGACAGCCGCCGACGCGCCGATCTTCGCGCGGCCCATCGGGCGGCCCTCCGCTTCCGCGCCGATCAACAGCACAACTGGGTACTGCGCGGCGACGACCGCGGCATCTACGGCGTCGAAGGCGCCGAACTGATGCACTACCTGTATCCGGAGAGGAGGCATGTGAAGCGATTGTTACCATCGCGCGAGTGAGTGAACCCGGTTGGCTGCGATCCCTTTCACGGCGCGACGTCTTGAGATGCGCCGCCGCCGCGCCGGCACTGCTGGGGATCAATGCGCTGATCGACGCCCCCCGCGCGGGCGCCGACATCGCCGGGATGGGCATCTTCCTTGATCCGGGCCACAACGCGGTCGCCGACGCCTCCATAACCCGGCAGGTGCCCAATGGCCGGGGCGGCACCAAGGAGTGTCAGACGTCGGGCACCGCCGCCGACGACGGCTACCCGGAGCACGCGTTCACCTGGGCGGTGGTCGGGCTGATCAGCGGTTCGCTCAACCAGATGGGCGTTCGCACCCAGCTGTCCCGCGCTGATGACGCCTCCGTCGGCCCCTGCGTCGATCAGCGCGCGGCGCTGGCCAACGCGATGCACCCCGACGCGATCGTGAGCATCCACGCCGACGGCGGACCGCCGTCCGGCTCGGGATTCCACGTCAACTACTCCGCCCCGCCTTTGAACGAGTCCCAGTCCGGGCCGTCCGTCCAGTTGGCACACGCGATGCGGGATGCGTTGGTGCAGGCGGGTTTTCACCCGGCCACCTACATCGGGTCGGACGGCCTGTACGGGCGCGACGACCTCGCCGGGCTGAACCTGGCCGAGTACCCGGCCGTCCTCGTCGAGTTGGGCAACATGAAGAACGCCGACGACGCCGCGCGGATGGAAAGCCCCGACGGCCGGGCGAAGTACGCTGCCGCCGTCACGCAGGGGATCGTCGCGTTCCTGAACGCCAAGGCCCCGACCGGCTAGCAGCTAGCCGAATCATCAAGCGGTGTCGAGGAATTGATTCACTGCGTGAACGAACTCGGCTGGGCACTCGCGCACGAGCCAGTGCCCACAGGGCTCCAGAACCAGCACGTCGCCGTCTGAGACGAGCTGCGAGGCTCGAATCGAATCCGCGACGGGCACCAGCGTGTCATCACGCCCGGCGAGGATCAGCGTCTTGGCGCTGATCCTCGGCAGCCTGGACACGAGCGACAAGCCCTCGGATCCAGCGCTGAACGCCCATCGTTGCGTGGCCGCGAACGCCTCGCCCGCATGCGGGCGCTTGCCACTGATGATGACCGCGTCGATCAGCTCGTCGGTCAACGCCGAGGCATTCTTCATGCCGAGGCCGGCGCGCAGTTGCATGCGAACGAGCCTGGGACCCATGCTCACCGAGAACCTATCGATTCGGTTCGCCAGCCGCGGATGGTAGGCGACCCACCTGGCGGTACGCATGAACGTGAACTTCTCGGTGATGCCGCCGGGATTGACCGCGACAATGCGGCGCACCACTTCGGGGTGGCTGATGGCCACTTCGAGCGTGATCCATCCCCCGAGTGAAAGCCCCGCGAGATCTACCCGGTCGAAGCCGTAGCCACGAATGAGATCATCGACCCAGCCGCAGTACCAGGGGATGGAGAAATCTGACTCCGGGAACTCGGTTTCACCGTAGCCGGGAAGGTCGGGAGCGATGACCCGCCGGTGTTGCCCGAGGGTGACCAGCGCCGAACCAAAAGACACCAGCGCCGAGTCGACTCCGCCGCCGTGCAGCAGTATCAGTGGGGTGGCGTTGTTGCGAGGGTCAACTTCGAACACCCGGGTGCGGATGCCTTGCACCGCGACGTCACGGCCCTCGACCCCGGCGGGGACACACAGTGTCGTTGCCTTCACTGTGTTGCGCGTTGCGCTGGCGGCGCGAGCCGCTCCGCGGCCTCTTCCGGGCTTCGATGCAGCCACACAAATTCGTGCATTCCCGCCAGCCGCAACAGCATCCGGGACATGAGCGGCCACGCCCGCATCGCCTCCGGCCCGGAAATCAGCTCCGGCCGGTCGAGCTGGTAGGTGTGCCCCTTCCACGTCAGCGTGCCCGTTCCCGAGGCCATCACGTTCCGGTACCAGTCGGTGTGCGGCCCATAACCCAACGGCAGCAGGAAACCGTCACCGTAATCAACGGTGCCGAGCGACGTCTGGTAGACGTGCCCGCTGCGGCGACCCACATGGGTCAGCAGACCCCACGACGAACGCTCGGTTCCGGAGATCTTGCGGGTCACGCCGTTGTAGGTCGTCAGGAACTTCTTGAACGCCCTCCGGTTGAACAGCACGTCCCGGTGACGCCTGCCGATCCTTGGCAGCAACACGAGCCAGCCCAAGGCCATGCCGCCGACAGCGAGCACAACGACGGCGGACCGTCGTCGAATTCGTTTATCAATAGCCATGAATACCAAGCTCACACCAGCGCGTGGCGGCACGCCAGGGACCAAAGTCGCCGACCGCTAAATCAGCTGGGCAACGGTGGTCACGACGATGAGCACCAGCACGGCCGTACCGATGACGTATACCGAGCGGCGGGGGTTTATGCGCGCCGGGAGGGGACGCTGCTGCAGCGTGCGCTGGCGGTGCACCGCGATGAGGTAGGTGCCCAACGCCACCGCGGCGGCCAGATAGGCCGGCAGCAACTGCAGCGGCCCGGCCGGGCCGTGCAGGTTCCTGATCATCAGCAGCGCGCCGTTGGCCAGGAACGCGAACGACGTTCGCGTCCAGGCCAGGATCGTCCTGTCCTCGGTCTGGCCGGGAGGCGGCTGATAGTCGCCGCTCAATGGATGACCGCCTTGGCGATCACCAACCCGAGCGCAACCAGCCCCACCACGGTGAGCCCCACCGCCAGGTAGGCCGGCGTGGGATGGCGGGGCAAGGGATCGCCGCGCCGCATGGCGCGATCCGCCTGTTGCCAGCGCACCAGCCCCATCACGCTGGTGAGGGTCGCCAGCACCGCCAGCGCGATGCCCAGCGCGCGGCGCGCGCCGGGGACGGCCAGCTCCGGAACCAGCTGCACCACCGCGACCGCCGCGGCCAGCAGCCCCAGCGCGGTGCGCTGCCAGGCCAGGAACGTGCGCTCGTTGGCGAGGGTGAAGCGATAGTCGGGCTCGCGCTCGTCATGCCCGGTATCGGTGTCGTCGGCCACGGCCTACCTCGCAGGGCGGATGGGGTCAAGCGTTTTGACGCCGCAGATTCTAATCGCACGGGGGGCATGATGAGGCGTGTGGTCAAGGCGCTGTTGTTCGACGTGCAGGGCACGGCGACGGACTTTCATTCGACCGTGTGCGACGAGGCGGCGCGGATCAGCGCGGGGCGGCACCCGGGCGCCGACTGGCCCGAGCTGGTGCGCCGTTGGCGCGCAAGCTACTTCGCGGCGTTGGAGGGTGCGCAGGGGAGCGGATGGGTTTCGGTGCACTCGGTGTATCGCCGAGCGCTCGACCCCGTCCTGGACGACTGCGGCATCGCGGGATTTACCGACGCCGACCGCGACGAGCTCACGCGGGCCTGGCAGCGGCTGAGGCCGTGGCCCGACACGGTGCCCGGGCTGACGCGGCTGAAGGGCAGGTACACGCTGGCCACGCTGTCGAACGCCGACGTTTCAACGGTGGTCAACATCTCCAAGCGCGCGGGCCTGCCCTGGGACGCGATCTTCGCCGCCGAGATGGCCGGGGTGTTCAAGCCCGATCCGGCGATCTACCGCGTGGCCGCGACCTACCTCGGCCTGGGCCCCGGCGAGATCATGATGGTGGCCAGCCACAAGTACGACATCCGCGCGGCGGGCGGGCTCGGCTTTGCGACCGCCTTCGTCGCGCGCCCGCTGGAATTCGGGGCCGGCGGCGACGCCGACGTGGCCTACTCTGACGAGTTCGACGTCAACGCGTCCGACTTCGTGGACCTTGCAGAGCAACTCGGCTGCTAGCGGCGCGCCGACCCGGTCAGCTGTTGACCGTTGGCGGACTGCAGTGCCCGCGTCGCCGCAATCACGCGGAAGTCAGTGCGGGGTCGGGTTTTTCCGACGACATCGACAGGAACCCGCGCACGCAGCGGGCGGCCAGCGGCCAGTTCGCCGGCTTCTTCATGTCCAGCCCGCCGAGCAGCTGCTTGATCATGGTCAGTGTGTCGAAGTAAATGCGTTCGCAGACAAGGGTTTCGGTTTCGTCGAAGACGAAGTAGGCGGTCATGCGGACCCGGAACCGGCTGCCCGTGGGCGGGACCTTGCCGAGATACCCGCGGTGGGTGCCCATCAGCCAGAACTCGACGATCACCGCGTCGGCGCTGTGCCGCAGCGCGATGATCTCGTGATCCTGGTCGGGGAACGCGGTCCGGGTGTAGACGTAGTAGCCGCGCACCGCCTCGTCGCCGTCGTGGACGACCATCTGCGGGATCAGCTCGTAGCGCGGATGCGGGAAGGTCGCCAGCACGTCGTCCCAGTCTTGGCGGACCTCGTCGTGGAAGTGGTCGAGCACGAGTTTCTCGCGGGCGGCGAGCACCTCGGGAGCGGGGAACGCGGGAATGGTCACCCGGTCACGATAAGCCCTTAGGCGCACTATCCCCTCCGGCAGCGGCTACTCGTCGACAGCGCCTTTGAAAGGACATGGCTCGCGCCGGATTTGGTGGCGCATGCGCTACCACATTTGAAAGGGCGATACCCACGGACCGAGGCTAACCCCGCGGGGGCGTCCAGGCGACGGGCAGCCTCTTGATGCCGTGGATGAACTGCGACAGCAGCATCGAGGGTTCCTCGACCGCGACGACGTCGGGGATCTCGCGCCGCAATTCGTCGAACACCACCCTGATCTCCCGGCGGGCCAGGTTGGCACCGAGGCAGAAATGGGCGCCCCCGCCGCCGAAGCCGAGATGCGGATTGGGATCGCGGGCCACGTCGAAGAGCCAGGGATTGGCGAACTTTGACTCGTCGCGGTTGGCGGAGTTGTACCACAGCGCGGCCTTGTCGCCGGCCGCCATCTTGACGCCGCTCAGCTCGACGTCCCGGGTCAGGGTGCGCCGCATGTAGACCACCGGGGAGGCCCACCGCACGATCTCCTCGACCGCGGTGGGGGCCAGCCCGTCGTAGTCAGACCACCACTTCTCCCGCTCGTCGGGGTAGCGCGACAGCGCCAGCACGCCGTGGCTGATGGCGTTGCGCGTGGTCTCGTTGCCGGCCACCACCAGCAGGATGAAGAACGACGCGATCTCCTGCGACGTCAGCCGCTCGCCATCGACCTCGGCCTCCACCAGGCTCGTCGTCAGGTCGTCGTGGTGGTTGACGCGGCGGTCCTCGGCCAGCGCGCTCGCGTAGGCGCCGATGTCCATCGATACCCGGATGAACTCCTCGAAATCTGTTGCCAGGTCGGGGTCGCCGAACCCGAGAATCACGTTGGTCCAATGGAATACCCGCTGATGGTCCTCCTCGGGAATCCCCATCATGTCGCAGATGATCTGCAACGGCAGCGGCCCGGCGAGCTCGCTGACCAGATCGGCCCCTCCGTCGGGATGATTGACGATCAGCGAGGCGACGAGCCGGTGGGCCCGCTCGCGCACGGACGCCTCGATGCGCGCCACCACCTTCGGGGTGAACGCCCGGCTGACGATCGAGCGCAGCCGTTGGTGGCGCGGGTCGTCGAGCACGATCATCGAACCGAAGTACTCGGCCAACTCCGGCATCTGGTCACCGATCGTGATGCCCCCGGCGGAGCTGAAGACGTCCGGATGGCGGCTGGCGTAGTGCACGTCGTCGAGCTTGGTCAGCGCCCAATACCCGCTGCCGGCATCGAAGCCCTCATACTCGATGGCGGGCCAGAACGAGAGCGGGGCCTCGCGGCGCAGGGTGGCGAACGCGCCGTCGCGGTAGTCGTCGCCGAGCCCCCAGAACTCCAGCGACTCGAGATGAATGTCGGCAAGCGGGACGTCGGGCGGTGGCGTCCCGTTGACTCGGGTTGCGACACCTGTCGTGAGTGGCACCGGGAACGCCTAGTGGGTGCAGACGGTTCGGGCGGGCGTTCCCACCGTGGCGGTCGCGTCGCTGACGACGTTGCCGTCCATCAGGATCTTGCAGTTGATGGGTCCCGGTCCTTGGGCGCTGAGGACGAACACCTCGCCGCCGAAGCCGGTGAACTGCGTCGACCACGGCAGCTTCGCGTTCACCGCGCGCTGCTGGCCGCTGTCGGTTTGATAGGAGATGTACTCCGCGACGCCGGGGCCGCTCACCTCGTAGCGGACTTGAGGGTTGTCGCTCGCGCCGGCGACGGCGACCGTCCCACCGCAGATGTTCGCGAACCCGATGCCGAGAGCGAACAGGATCGAGGGCCCGCGGAGATGACTCGTCATGGTTTCACATGGTGTCACCACGGACATCGCCCGGTCTATAGGGTGAAGCGGGGGCTGACGATCGGAAGGTGGGTCGGGAATGGGCAAGCCGGAACACGGATCAAAGCGCGTTGTGGTCTGGGGCACCGGCTTCGTCGGCAAGATGGTGATCGCCGAGATCGTCAAGCATCCGCTGTTCGAGTTGGTCGGCGTCGGCGTCAGCAACCCCGACAAGGTCGGCCGCGACGTCGCCGACATCTGCGGGCTGCCCGAACCGGTGGGCATCGTCGCGACCGACGACGTCGACGCCCTGATCGCGCTCAAGCCCGACGCCCTGGTGCACTACGGCCCGACGGCGATGCACGCCAAGGACAACATCGCGCTGATCACCCGCTTCCTGCGGGCCGGCATCGACGTGTGCTCGACGGCGATGTGGCCGACGATGCACCTCAACCCGCCGAACTGGATCCAGCCCATCACCGAGGCCTGCGAGCTGGGGGAGTCGTCCTGCTTCACCACCGGCATCGATCCCGGATTCGCGAACGACCTGTTTCCCATGACGCTGATGGGCCTGTGCTCGGAGGTGCGCCGGGTCCGGGCCTCGGAGCTGCTGGATTACACCAACTACGAGGGCGACTACGAAGTCGAGATGGGCATCGGGCGCGAGCCCGAATACAGCCCGTTGCTTGAAGACTCCAACATGTTGATCTTCGCGTGGGGCGCCACCGTCCCGATGATCGCCCACGCCGCCGGCATCATGCTCGACGAGATCACCACCACCTGGGACAAGTGGGTGACCCCGACGGAGCGCACCACGGCCAAGGGCGTCATCAAACCCGGGCACGTCGCCGCCGTCCGCTTCACCATCAACGGGATCTACCAGGGGGAGACGCGCATTCAGCTCGAACACGTCAACCGCATCGGGCTCGACGCCGCCCCCGACTGGCCGTCGGGCCACGACAACGACGTCTACCGGGTGGACATCGAGGGCACGCCGAGCATCTTTCAGGAAACCGCGTTCCGGTTCACTGACGGCTCGGGCCGCGACGCCGCCACCGCGGGGTGCCTGGCGACGGGGATGCGGGCCCTGAACGCCGTGCCGGCCGTCAACGACCTGCGGCCGGGCTGGGTCACCCCGCTTGACCTTCCGCTGATCGCCGGGGCGGGCGCCATTCGCTGAGCGGGCCGCACAGCCGCGGCCCCGGAGTCGCACAGCTCACGCATAGCGGACGCTTTGAACGGCTATAGGAATCAGCGGCACAATTACGCACAGGCGGATACGTGCCGCTGAAACGGGGATGGGTAGATGGCCGACAGGGCTCGACCGGCGCTGGGTTTGTCGATAGGTTCCACCAACCTGGCGGCCGTGACCGCAGATCTCGCGATCATCCGCAAGCCTGTCCTCACGCTGTATCGCCAACGGCCGCCCGAGGTCGGCGTGCCCTCCGAGAATCCCAGGCTCGACGAGACGGGCCTGGTCATCACCGACTTCGTGGACCGGGTCGGAGATCCGGTGGGCATCGTGGCCGCCGACGGCTCGGTGCACCGCAGCGGCGCCTTGGTCGCCGACGGGCTGCGCGCCCTGGCCTACGCCGCCACCGGCGGGCGCCCGTTGCCCGAAAGGGTTGCCGTGACCTATCCGGCCCACTGGTCCGCCAAGTCGGTCGACACCCTGACCGGCGCGCTGGGCGGGGTGGCCGAATGGTCGGATCGTGCCCGGCTGCCGGTGCTGATTCCCGACGCCGCGGCGACGCTGACGACGGTGCGGACCAACCCGGGCATCCCCGCGCGCGGGACCGTGGCCGTGTGCGATTTCGGCGGCAGCGGCACCAGCATCACGTTGATGGACGCCGCCGGCGACGAGCCGGTCGCCCCGACCGTGCGGCATCATGACTTCTGCGGCGACATGATCGACCAGGCATTGCTGACCGCCGTCATGGCCAACGCGCCGAGCACCGGCGGGTTCGACCCGTCGGGCACCTCGGCGATCGCCCCGCTGAGCCGGCTGCGCACCGGGTGCCGCAGGGCCAAGGAGCAGCTCTCGTCGAACACGGTCACCACCCTTTCCGACGAGGGGATGCGCGGCGACGTCCGGCTCACCCGCAACGAGCTCGACGACGCGATCCGCGACCCGCTGAACAACTTCGTCGCGACGCTGGAGGAGGCATTGCAGCGCAACGGTATTCGCGATCTCGTCGCGGTGGTCTCGGTGGGCGGTGGGGCGAACATCCCGGCGGTCACCACGAGGCTGTCCGGACACCTTCGGGTCCCGGTCGTCACGACGCCGCGCCCGCAACTGGCGGCGGCCATCGGCGCCGCCCTGCGCGCGGCGCGGGGTCCGGGCGACAACATTCCGACCGCGCAGGCCCCGGCCGCGCCGGTGACGGCCGCGGCCGCCCCGGTGGCACCGCCGGCGCGCGCGGCGCAGGCCGACCCGGCGTCGACCGCGACGAGCGAGGCGCCGGCGTCGAGCATGATGCCCGCGCTGGCGTGGTCGGTGGCCGGTGACGGGTCGCGCGCCGCCGGAACCGGCGCGTGGCCGAAGGCCACCAGCTCGTTTCGCACGTCCGCGCGTCCGGCCGTGAAGTTCGAGCAACCCGAACCCCCGCCTTCGGAACCCGAGAAGTCGGCGATTCCCTGGCGCCGGCTGCCGATGGGCATGATCGTCGGTGCCCTGCTCGCCGTCCTGCTGGTGGGCATCGCCCTGGCGATCGGGTTGGGCTCGGACACCAACGACAGGCCGGCCACGAATCCCGGCGGCAACACGACGCCGGCGTCCCCGCCGCCGCCCGCGTCGCCGCAGGCGCCCCCGCCGTCGAGCGCCGAGACCAACCCGCCGGCCACCAGCGACACGCCGACCCCGTCCGCGCCGCCGCCGGCGGCTCCCCAGGCGACCGACGCCCCGGCCGCGCCGGCGCCGGTCGCGCCGGCGGCCCCACCGGCCCCCGCCGCACCGGCCGCGCCCGCGATCCCGCCGATCCCGCGAATCCCCGCGATTCCGCCCATCCCGCGAATCCCCGGGATCAACGCGCCGATTCCCGGCCTCCCCGAGATACCGACCCTAGTCAGCCAGATCGCTCCGCGCAGTGGCCACTGATCAGCTTTTAGCTGATTGCTTTTCGCCTTTGTTCTCCGCGGCCGAGGCCGCCCTCAGTTCCTCGTTGAGGGCCTTGTCCTTCTCGATCTGCTCTTTCCGGGACTCGTCGTCCGCGGCTTCGTCGGCCTTGGCCTGCTCGTCCGAGCCGCCTTCCGAGCCCTCCCTCTCGGGTTCCTGGTGTATAGGGTTGCCGTCCTCGTCCAGCCAGTCGTTGACCGCCGTGCCGGAAACCATCCCGCCGGAACCCGGCAACACCACGGTGGGCAAGTCCTCGTAGGCCTTCATCATTTCGGCGGCCTTCTGCTTGTCCTCTTCGTCGGGCTCGGGCTTTTCGGTTACCTGCTGGTCCTCTTCCCGGCCAGCCTCTTTGTCGTCTTTGTCGTCCTGGACGCTCATGCACCTACCCCCTTGGAGTCGCAGTTCCGACCATCCCCGGGGGTTACCCGCTGCAGCGCTGTGTCGAAACTCTCGTCAGCCAGATCGCCGGTGTTTGACCAGCACCACCGAGGCGAGCGGTATCCGCATCGGCTCTGGCGTGCTTGACAAATGTGCGCCGACCGCGGTCTGCAACCGGTCGGCGAACTCGCCCGCCCGCGGGTCGCAGGCGCCGCCGTCCAGGCCGCAGGCCAGCGCCGGGAAGAGCGCGGCCCGCGCGAATGCCGCCCACTGCGCGCCGAAAGCGTTTGCGTCGTCGTCAATTTGGTATCGCGCCCAGAATCGGTCCTCAGCGTTGTACATCTCGAGGTGCTCGATCGTCAAGCCTTCGAAGCGCCCGCTCGGCGCGAACGGGGCGCGAAAGTCCTTCTCGCTGCGGCCAAATATGGGAATGACCATGCGCCGAAGCTCGTCCTTGCCGAGCAGCCCGTCGAGCGCCTGATCGGCCAGCGCCGCGACGATCGCGTCGAGCAACGTTTCGAAGCCTGGCCTGCCGTCCTCGTCGCCACCCAGCGTCAGCACCACCAGCCGCCCCTCGGGGGCCAACTCGCGCCCGCGGAACGCCACGAAGTCGTGCCAGTCCGCGGCGGCCTGGTGGGAATAGGCGGCGCGGGCCGCGTCGTCAGCGCTGTAGGCGGCGTGCACATGATCGTGGAGCTCGTAGGGGATCCGGCTCACCCACTGGGTCGCCCACGACGTCCAGCCGAGGTTCACCGTCTTGGACGGCACGATCTGGCCGTAGAACGACCGGCCGATCGCCGAGGCGAAACTCGTTGTGTCCGTGTGCAAATAGCTATCCGGGTCGTCGGCCAGGGTGTGGAACAGCGCCGTGAAATCGTTGTGCGGGACGTCGGTGTGGGCGACCAGGATCGCGTGGTCCTGACGGGTGCGCCGGCGCAGCACCGCGATGGCCGCCGACAACGGCTTCAGCGAGTTGTGCCCGTTGGCGGCGCCGTAGTCGGCGATGACGATCGGCTGTGGGGGCGCCGGGAGCGGCACCTGTTCCGCGGCCCGCTCGAACAACGCGATGGCTCGCGCCAGGCCGGCGGCCTGCAGCCGCGACGACTGCGTGTAGTTGGCGCTTTCGGTCGGCTCGGGCCGGACGACGATGCTCGACTCGGGCAGACGAGGTTCCGGCCGCATGCACCCAACGATAGTCAGTCAGCCGTCGGGTACCTCACGCCGGTGAGCTGCTCGGACAGCTCCCACAGCCGCCGGCAGTCGTCCTCGTTGCGCGCATTTGCGGGCACCTTGGCCGGTCGCACGCCGCCGCCGGCCAGCTCTTGGAACCCGCGGGGCCCGTAGAACGCGCCGCCCTCGGCGTGCGGCGCGGCGGCCGCGTACAGCGCCGGCAGGATGCCCTCGTCGATCTCCTGCCACAGGAACGGCGTGAAACGCCAGGACGCCTTGTACAACCGTTCCATCAGCGCGGGCTTTTCGCGGCCGTGCGAGGGCCCGGCGATCTGCAGGTTGGTCTTGGTCAGGCCGGGGTGCGCGGCGTTGGACACGATGCCCCAGCCGCCCGCGCGGCTGCGCCGGTCCAGCTCGAGGGCGAACATCAACACCGCCAGCTTCGACTGCCCGTAGGCCGACATCGCCGCGTAGGACTTCTCGAACTGCGGGTCGTCGAAGTGGATCTTGCCGCTTTGGCGCGCCGCGATGCTGCTCAGCGAGACGACGCGCGCCTTGTCGGCGGCGCGCAGCAGTGGCAGCACGTGCCCGGTGAGGGCGAAGTGCCCGAGATGGTTGCTGCCGAACTGCAACTCGAAACCGTCGGCGGTGGTGTCGCGTTCCGGTGGGGTCATGACGCCGGCGTTGTTGATCAGGATGTCGATCGGGCGCCCCTCGGCGTTGAGCTGTTCGCCCAGCGCGGCGACCGAGGCCAGCGACGACAGGTCGAGCGCCTTGATGGTCAGCTTCGCGTCGGGGACCGTGGCGCGGATCTCCTCGATCGCCTTTTCCCCTTTCGCCCGGTTGCGGATCGCCATCACGACGTCGGCTCCGGCGGCCGACAGGCGCCGGGCGAGCCCGAACCCCAGGCCGCTGTTGGCGCCGGTGACGATCGCCAGCTTCCCCGACAGGTCGGGCACCGTGGCGACGAGATCGTTGGCCATGCGTACAACTCCTTTCGTGTGCGCCCCGTCATAGTGTGCTCTTTGTGTCGGCTCGTCGACAGCGCCTCCGTGGCTGGGCCGCGGCGTTGGTCGTCGGCGCGCTGCCCGCCCTCGCCTTTCCCGCGCCGTCGTGGTGGTGGCTGGCCTGGTTCGGCCTGATCCCGCTGCTGCTGATGGTGCGGGCGGCGCCATCCGCATGGGAGGGGTCCGTGCGCGCCGGGTTGGGCGTCGCAGGGTTCGTGCTGGCCACCCAGTACTGGCTGGCGCCCTTCGTCGGCCCGTTGCTGGTGGTGTTGGCCGCCGGCTTCGGGTTGCTGTGGCTGCCGTGGGGCTGGCTGGCGCATCGGTTGTTGTCCCCGCCCGCCGGCCAGGGGCGAACGGCCGCCGCCGTGGTGGTGTTGCCCAGCGCGTGGGTCGCGGCCGAGGTCGTGCGGTCCTGGCCGCCGCTGGGTGGTCCGTGGGCGTCGCTGGGTGCGTCGCAATCGGGCCAGCCCGTCACGCTGGCGTCCGCGTCCCTGGGCGGGGTGTGGCTGACGAGTTTCCTTGTGGTGGCGGTCAATACGGCTCTGGCGGCTGTGATCGTGCACCGCGGCGCGTCGGGCCGGCTGGTCGCGCTGGCCTGCGCGACGGCCTGCGCGGCTTTAGGTCCGGCTTGGTACGGGCTGGGACCCGCGCCGGCCGGTGGCCCGGTGGTGCGGGTGGCGCTGGTGCAGCCCGGCGACATCGCCGACTCCGGCGCGCGCCGGGCCGCCGGCGAGGAGCTCACCGCTTCGGTCGCAGGTCAGCGTCCGGACCTGGTGGTCTGGGGGGAAAGCAGCGTGGGATCCGATCTGACCGGCCACCCGGAGGTTTTGGCGCGCCTCGCCGAGCTGTCCCGGCGGGTGGGCGCGGACCTGCTGGTCAACGTCGACGCGCCCGCGCCCGGCGGCGGGATCTACAAGTCGGCGGTGCTGGTCGGGCCCGGCGGATGGTTGGGCAGCTACCAGAAGACCCGGCTGGTGCCGTTCGGCGAATACGTCCCGCTGCGAACGCTTTTCGGCTGGATCACCCGCCACAGCCGGGCGGCCGCCGAGGACCGGCAGCGCGGGACGGGGCCCGTCGTGTTGCGCGCCGGCGCCCTGCCGGTCGGGCCGTTGGTGAGCTACGAGACCCTGTTCTCCGACCTCGCCCGGCGGGAGGCGCAGCTCGGTGCCGCGTTGTTGGTGTATCAGAGCTCCACCTCGTCCTTCCAGGGGAGTTGGGCGCAGCCGCAGCTGGCCGCCCAGCCCGCGGTGCGCGCCGTCGAGGTCGGCCGCCCGGCCGTGCACGCCGGATTGTCCGGCGACAGTTCGGCTTTCGATGCGCGGGGCCATCGGTTGGCCTGGTGCCCGTCGGGCTTCCGGGGCGTGACCGTGGTGAGCGTGCCGTTGGGATCGAGTGTCACGCCGTATCAGCGGCTGGGGGACTGGGTGCCGGTGCTGGCGTTCGTCGTCCTCGGATTCGCGCTGTTGCGCTGGCATCGCCCGGCCCGCGGTGACACACTGCCTGGATGAACGGCAGACGGCTCGCCAAGGTTTCGCTGGCCGCCGCCGTCGTGCTGATGGTCGTGTCGGTGGGCGGCTTCATCGTCGCGCAGGTGCTCAGCGCGTTCGTCCTGGACAAGTACAACGCCTACGGCGAGGTGCCGGTCCCGGGAACCGGCAGCGTGTACCTGCCCGCCGGCGAGGTCACCGTCAGCCTGCACACCGTCGTCGTCGGCAGTCCCAACGCCGGCCTGCCGGTGCCGCCGCTGGGCATCACGATCGCGCCGCCCGACGGCGTGGCGCAGCCCGCGCTGAACGAAAGCATCGGCAGCACAACGACCGTCAACAACGACGCGCACGTGCGGGTGTGGGTGGCCGAGATCCCCGCGGGCGGCAACTACAACGTCACCACCGACGGCCAGGTCAACGGATACATCAACCCGCGACTGGCCTTCGGCCACGAGAGTTCCCACGGCTTTTTGGTGTGGTGGTTCGTCGGCCCGTTCGTGGTCGGACTGGTCGGTTCGATCCTGTCCGGCTTGTGGCTGAGCCGCACCCGGCGCCGGGCGGTGGTGGCGGCCAACCCGTACTACCAGCCTGCGGTGCCCGTATCGCGGGCGGCCCCATTCGAACCCAGCGACGAGGGGGTCCGCCTCGAGCGGCTCAAAACCCTTGCGGCGCTGCGGGATTCCGGGGCGCTGACCCCCGGGGAGTTCGAGGCCGAGAAGCGCCGGATCCTGTCGGGGAACTAGGCGGGCTTTGTTCGGCGAGCGTGCGCCCCGCCGGCGACGCAACCCGTCGGCATTGAACTGGTGGATAAGAAGCAGGCAGCGGTGGTCTGTGACCATGAGTCGCAGGTGCAGATGAGTGTCCGGCAGCAGTCGACTCGCGCGGACCCTAGGATGTCGATCCCGACCGCGATACGATCTGCCCTGACAGCGTGGACCGATGACGGTCCGACCACCACCTGGTTGACAGCGGGAGCTGGCTCATGTCGCACGTGACCGCGACGCCGCACATGTTGGCGGCTGCGGCCGGGGATTTGGCCTCGGTCGGTTTGACGATTAACGAGGCCAATGCGAACGCAGCAGCCGGGACCGCGGGAATGCACGCTCCGGGCGCCGATGCGGTGTCGGCGTTCGTAGTGGCGCTGTTTGCCGCGCACGCCCAGGCCTATCAGGCCGCCGGCGCCCGCGCGGTTTTCTATCACAACCAGTTTGTGCAGGCATTGCGCGAGAGTGCGGGAACGTATGCCAATGCCGAGGCCGCCAACGCATCGCCCCTGCAGAAGGTGGCGGACATGGTCACTGCATCCAGCCGGGCTTCCGCCGGGCACCTGATCGGCAACGGAGCGAATGGGGCGATGGGTACCGCGCAACATGGCAGCGTTGGCGGGCCGTTGCCCACCAGCGGCGGCGCCAGCGGGCCCAGCAGCGGCAACCCGGTGGGCGGCGGGCTCGGCGCATCCGGCGGGGACGGCCGCCCGGCCGCGCCCGGTGGCCCACAAGGCGCCAATGCCGGCGGCGGCGCTAACGGTGTCCCTACCGGGGATGGCGGTGCACCGGGGGGCGCGACCAACGGGGGCGGGGTCGCTGACCCGGGTGGCGCTGGTGGCGGAGCCGTCAGCGCCAGCGGAGCCGGAGCCGCGGCCGCCAGCGTCCCGGCTGCCTGGGGGCCTGCGGTGCCGGCGGCGCCGACTGGCCCAGTGGTGCCGCACGTAGCGACAGCGCCGGGGGTGCCCGCCGTCATGGCGGGCGGCTACCCAGCTGCGGCGGGGTTGGCGGGGCCCGGCGCAGGCGGCCTCAGCGGCGATTCCGCCGCCATCGGCGGCTTGGGTGAACCGGCGGCACCGGCGGCCTCCGCCGTGGCGGCATCCCCGGCGGCGGCGCCTGCGATACCAACGGCACCCAAGGGGCAACCGCTGCACCAGAGCAACCCGGCGCACCCGGGCGATGCGGCGCACCCGGCTGATACCGATCGCGACAAACCGGCAGTGCCCCTTCCCCTGCTAAGGCTTCGCGTACCAAGCTTGCGGGCGTTTCGCCGAAATATGCGGTCGGGGCTTCGAGATAAAGACGAATGGCGGGAGGAACTTCGCGAGGCTGCCAGGAGCAAGCCGTGGGGACGCGAGGAACTTCTGGGCGCTCTGGGCCTTCGACCGCCCGGGAATGCATGACGGATCGCGTCGTCATCCTGCGCGGGGCCGCATAGCTGGTCGCCGGCAACACGCCCGATGCCGAGGCCAACGGCCAGTGGTTTCAGTGCCCCCGGGCCACCCATTCCTCGTAGTGCACGATCTCGTCGCCGACGGTGGTGCTGTCGCCGTGACCGGTGTGGACGACGGTGTCGCCGGGCAGCTTGCCCAGCCGCTCCGAGATGGACTGCAGGATGGTCGGGAAGTCGGAGTAGGAGCGTCCCGTCGCGCCCGGGCCGCCGGAGAACAGGGTGTCGCCACTGAACACGACGCCCAGGTCATGCACGTACCAGCACACCGATCCGGGTGAGTGGCCCGGGGTGTGCAGCGCCGTCAGCTCGGTGCCGGCGATGCTCAACGTCTCACCGTCGGACACGCTGCGAAAATCTTTGTCCGGGTGAGTCATTCGCCACAGCACCTCGTCGCCGGGGTGCAGCAGCACCGGTGCGTCGAGTGCCTTACCCAGTTCGGGAGCAACCGTGACGTGGTCGTTGTGGCCGTGCGTGCACACCACGGCAACCACGTGGCGGCCTCCGACAGCCTCGACAATCGGCGCTGCGTCATGAGCGGCGTCGAAGATCACGACATTCGAATTGTCGCCAATAAGCCAGACGTTGTTGTCGACTTCCCAACTGCCGCCGTCCAGTTCGAAGGTGCCGTGCGTGACTACCCGATCGATGGCCACCATTACAGGATCACCACCGAACGCAGCACCCTGCCGCCGTGCATCTTGTGGAAGGCCTCCTCGACGTCGTCGAGCCCGATGCGCTCGGAGACGAACTTGTCCAGCGGGAGCCGGCCCTGCAGGTACAGGTCGATCAGGGTGGGGAAGTCGCGTTCGGGCAGGCAGTCGCCGTACCACGACGACTTCAGCGACCCGCCGTGGCTGAAGAAGTCCAGCAGCGGCATGTCCAGGCGCATGTCGGGCGTCGGAACCCCAACCAGCACAACGGTTCCCGCGAGGTCGCG
Organism: Mycobacterium sp.; assembly: GCF_035506235.1. Classification (GTDB taxonomy): domain Bacteria; phylum Actinomycetota; class Actinomycetes; order Mycobacteriales; family Mycobacteriaceae; genus Mycobacterium. The sequence continues at coordinate 34,722 of NZ_DATJPU010000076.1, read as the reverse complement.
GGCGTAGAACGCCTGCTTCCACGTCTCGGGTCGGCCCACGGCGTCGATCGCCACGTTGACGCCGAAGCCCTCCGTGAGGTCCTGGATGGTCTTGACGACGTCGAATTCGCGGGCGTTGACCGTGTGGGTGGCGCCGAACTTGCGCGCCCAGTCCAGTTTCGTGTTGTCGGTGTCGACGGCGATGATCTGCCTGGCCCCGACCAGCGCGGCCCCCGCGATCGCGGCATCACCCACACCGCCGCACCCGATCACGGCGACGGTGTCGTCGCGGGTGACCGCCCCGGTGTTGATCGCGGCGCCCAGCCCGGCCATCAGGCCGCAGCCCAGCAGGCCGGCGACCGCCGGGTCGGCCCGGCGGTCGACCTTGGTGCACTGGCCCGAGTGCACCAGCGTCTTGTCGCCGAACGCCCCGATGCCCAGCGCCGGGGTGAGCTCGGTGCCGTCGGTCAGCGTCATCTTCTGCCCGGCGTTGAAGCTGCTGAAGCAGTATTGCGGCCGGCCGCGCTTGCAGGCCCGGCACTGACCGCACACCGCGCGCCAGTTGAGGATCACGAAGTCGCCCGGCTCGACCGCCGTCACGCCGGGCCCGACCGCCTCGACCGTGCCGGCGGCCTCGTGGCCGAGCAGGAACGGGTAGTCGTCGTTGATGCCGCCCTCGCGGTAGGTCAGGTCGGTGTGGCACACCCCGCAGGCGATGACGTCGACCAGCGCCTCACCGGGCCCGGGGTCGGGGACGACGATGTCCACCAGCTCGACGGGTTCGCCCTTCTTGCGTGAAATCACTCCGCGCACTGTCTGACTCATGCGCTACAAACTACGGTGTACCGTCGCTGACCATGACGGCACCCGAGACCGCCCCCGAGACCGCGGAGGAATTCGCCGGACGCATGGTCGCGGCCATCGACGGCGCGAGCCTCACGATCCTGGTGAGCATCGGGCATCAGACCGGTCTGCTGGACACCATGGCCGGGCTCCCGCCCGCCACCAGCGCGCAGATCGCCGAGGCCGCCGGCCTCAACGAGCGCTACGTCCGGGAGTGGCTGGCCGGCATGACCACCGGGCACGTCGTCGACTATGACGCCGGCACCGCCACCTACTCGTTGCCCGCGCACCGGGCCGGCCTGTTGACCCGCGCCGCCGGCCCGGACAACCTGGCCCTGGTGGCCCTGTTCGTACCGCACCTCGGCGAGGTCGAGCAGAAGGTCATCGGCTGCTTCCGGGAGGGCGGCGGGGTGCCGTACAGCGAATTCCCCCGCTTCCACACGCTGATGGCCGAACAGAGCGGTGTGGTGTACGACAAGGCGCTCGTCGACGTCGTGCTGCCGTTGGTCGACGGCCTGCCCGAGCGGCTGCACGCCGGCGCCGACGTGGCCGACTTCGGGTGCGGCAGCGGTCACGCGATCAACGTGATGGCCCGGGCGTTCCCGGCGAGCCGGTTCACCGGCATCGACTTCTCCGAGGAGGCCATCGCGGTCGGCGTCGAGGAGGCGGCCCGCCTCGGGCTCGCGAACGCCACCTTCGAGAGCCACAACCTGGCCGAGCTCGACGCGGCGTCGAAAACAGACGCCTACGACGTCATCACCGTGTTCGACGCCATCCACGATCAGGCGCAGCCGGCGCGGGTGCTGGAGAACATCCATCGCGCGCTGCGCCCCGGCGGCGTCTTCCTGATGGCCGACATCAAGGCGTCGAGCCGGCTGGAGGAGAACGTCGGCGTCCCGATGAGCACCTACCTGTACACCGTCTCGCTGATGCACTGCATGACGGTGTCGCTGGCGCTGGACGGCGCCGGGCTGGGCGCGGCCTGGGGCACGCAGCTGGCCAGGTCGATGCTCGCCGACGCCGGGTTCGGCGACGTGCGGGTTGCCGAGATCGAGTCGGACCCGATCAACACCTACTACATCGCCAGGAAGTGATGGCAGCTCTCACTGCTCTGGAGGCCATCTCCGACTGGCCGGTGACGGCCGCCGCCGCCGCGGTCGTCGGGCCCGCCGGGCTGCTGGACACCCACGGCGACACCGAGCGGGTCTTCGAGCTGGCGTCGGTCACCAAGCCGCTGGTGGCGCGGGCCGCGCACGTCGCGATCGAGGAGGGCGTCGTCGAGCTGGACACCCCGGCGGGCCCGGCCGGCTCCACGATCCGCCACCTGTTGGCGCACGCGTCGGGCCTGGCGATGCACTCCGACCGCGTGCTGGCCAAGCCCGGCACCCGGCGGATGTACTCCAATTACGGCTTCGCGGTGCTGGCCTGGACCGTGCAGGCCGAGTCGGGGATCGAGTTCGGCCGCTATCTCGCCGAGGCGGTGTGCGAGCCGCTGGGCATGGCGAGCACCCGGCTGGACGGCGGCGCCGAGGCTGCCGGGTTCGGGGCGACGTCGACGGTCGACGACCTGGCGGCCTTCGCCGGCGACCTGCTGCGCCCGTCGACGGTGTCGGCGCAGCTGCACGCCGAGGCCACCTCGGTGCAATTTCCCGGCCTGGACGGGGTGCTGCCCGGTTACGGCGTGCAACGGCCCAACGACTGGGGCCTGGGTTTTGAGATCAGGGACGCCAAGTCGCCGCACTGGACCGGGGCGCGCAACTCGGCGCGAACGTACGGCCACTTCGGCCAGGCGGGCGGCTTCATCTGGGCGGATCCCGGGGCGGACCTGGCGCTGGTCGTCCTCACGGATCGCGATTTCGGCGACTGGGCGCTGCAGCGGTGGCCTGCGCTTTCGGACCGAGTTCTGGCCAAGTGATATTTGGCCACTCCGCACACTAGCGCAACAGGGGTATCACAGGGCACAATAGACACGCAGGACACAAAAATATCAGCATTTCCGCAAGCTATCTCCGCCTCGAGCGGTCCACCAGGTCGTTGGGGAAGACGTCCCTCGTGGAACCGAAGGAGCAGGAGATGCGTGCGTCGAACCAATTTGCCGACGTGACGACAGGCGTGGTGTACGTCCATGCCTCGCCCGCGGCGGTATGCCCGCATGTCGAGTGGGCGTTGTCATCGACCCTGCAGTCCAAGGCCAACCTGGTCTGGACACCGCAGCCGGCGATGCCCGGGCAACTGCGCGCGGTCACCAACTGGGTCGGGCCGGTCGGCACCGGCGCCCGGTTGGCCAACGCCCTGCGGTCCTGGTCCGTCCTGCGATTCGAGGTCACCGAGGACCCCAGCCCCGGAGTCGACGGCCACCGGTTCAGCCACACCCCGCAACTGGGCCTGTGGAGCGGGTCGATGAGCGCCAACGGCGACATCATGGTCGGCGAGATGCGGCTGCGCGCGATGATGGCCCAGGGCGCCGACACACTGGCCGCCGAGCTGGATTCGGTGCTGGGAACCGCGTGGGACGAGGCGCTCGAGGTCTATCGCGACGGCGGCGACGCCGGCGAGGTGACCTGGCTCAGCCGCGGCGTGGGCTAACGTCTCCGGACGTCTCCGGACGTCTCCGGATCAATAGGCGACTTTCAAACCCGGTAGCGCATGCGCTACCGCAATCGAAGATCCACTAATGGTCTGCAGAGGTCCGCGGCCGCAGAATCTGGAGCGCGGCGGGCACCGCCGAGATTTCTGCGGACAGCGCGCACGCGAAGTCGCCGTCGGCGTAGACGTTGATGCCGGGGCACTCCACGTGGATCGATGCGGCGCGCGCCGTGGTCACCTCGTCGAGGTCCACGTGCGTGCCTTTCATGACGGTGGGGAACAGCCGGACCAGCTTCGTCCGGGACGCCGAATGGGCCATGGTGATGTCGAGCAGGCCATCGGTGGGATCGGCGTGGGGACAGATCAGCAGCCCGCCGCCGTAGCTGCGGGTATTGCCGAAGGCCGTGAGCGTGATGTCGGCGTCGATCTCCCTGGTGCCGTCGAGCACCATCCGGAACGGCAACAGCCGCAGCTGTGACAGCTCGGCCAGCATCGCGACGTAATAGCGCAGCCGCCCGTGCGGCCAGCTCATCCGGTTGGCACGATCGGTCACCAGGGAGTCGAAACCGGTGGCCGCGACGGTGCCGAACCACTTCTCGGCACCACCGGCGTCCCGAATCAGGCCCAGGTCGATGGTGTCCGTCCAGCCGTCGGCGACGATGTCCGCGGCGGCCCCGGGATCCTTTGTGGGAATGCCGAATTCGCGGGCGTGGTCGTTTCCGGTGCCGGCCGGGACGATGCCCAGCGGAACGTCGGTGCCCGCCAACACCTGCAGGGCGTTGGAGACGACCCCGTCACCGCCGGTGACCATGACCGCGTCGGTTCCCCTCTCCAGCTCGGCGCCGACGAGATAGCGCGCGTCTTCGGCGTCGTCGCCGATGATTTCGGTGACCTCCACACCCCGCTCGTGCAGCCGCGCGATCGCGACCTGCGCCGCGCGGATGGCGGCGCCGTGTCCCGAGACGGGATTGGTCAGCGCCGTCACCTTGCCGATTTCGCGCTTAGGCATGGCGGGTCACGGAATCAGCTTGCCGGGGTTCAGGATTCCCGCCGGATCGAGCGTCGCCTTGACGGCGCGCAGCACTTGGACGCCCAGTTCGCCGACCTCGTCGCGCATCCAGGGCCGGTGGTCGGCGCCCACGGCATGGTGGTGGGTGATGGTCCCCCCGCCGGCGACGATCGCATCCGAAGCCGCCGCCTTGGCGGCCCGCCATTGCTCGACCGGATTTCCCCGCTGCCCGGCGACGATGGTGAAGTACAGCGAGGCGCCGGTGGGGTAGACGTGCGAGATGTGGCACATCACCAGTGCCGGGGTGCCGGTCTGCCCCAGTGCGTCCGTAAGCGCTTGGGTGACAGCGGCTTTGAGCGTGGGGACGTTGGACCAGTCGGTGGCCGTCTCGAGCGTCTCGCAGAGCGCGCCCGCGGACAGCAGCGAGTCGCGCAGGTACGGCGCCCCGAACCGGCCCCGCTCCCAGGCCTGGGCCGGTCCCTCGCCCAGCGACGTGCCGCCCCGTGCCGCCAGCAGGGCGCTGGTCTCGGCATGCCGGCTCTCGACGTGCTCCTTGGTGCCCTCGAACACCGTGATCCCCAGGCAACCGCCGGTGATCTGGCTTTCGCCGATCGCCTCGGTGGTGGCCAGGTTGACCCCCGTCTCGACCTCGTCGGAGAGCCGGATGACCGTGGGGCCGGTGCTGGTTTGGGTGACGGCGCGCAGGGCGGCGGAGCCGGTCTCGAAGTCGGGGAACGACCAGGCCTCGTAGCGCACGGCCTCCGGGATGCGATGGACCCGCAGCCGGACCTGGGTGATGACGCCGAAGGTGCCCTCCGAGCCGAGCACCAGCTGGCGCAGGTCGGGGCCGGCGGCGGATTCCGGTGCGCGGCCGAGCTCCAGCGTGCCGACCGGGGTGACCATCCGCACGCCGCGCACCATGTCGTTGAAGCGGCCGTAGCCCGCCGAGTCCTGACCGGACGATCGCGTCGCCGCGAAGCCGCCGATGGTGGCGTACTCGAAGCTCTGCGGGAAATGCCCGAGCGAAAAGCCTTGGGCGCCAAGCAAGCGTTCGGCGTCCGGTCCGGTGACGCCCGCGCCGAAGACGGCCTGGCCGGAGGCTTCGTCGAACTCGAGGAGCTCGTTCAACCGGCGCAGGTCGAGTGACACCACGGCGCCGAACTCGGCGCGGGTGGGGTCGAGCCCGCCGACCACGTTGGTGCCGCCGCCGAATGGGATCACGGCGATGCGGTGCTCGGAGCAGTAGCGCAGGATCGCGGCGACGGCCTCGTCATCCCCGGGCAGCAGCACGGCGTCGGGCGCATCCTGGATGCCGGAATCCTTGCGCCGCAGCAGGTCGAGCGTGGACTTGCCGCCGGCGTGCAGCAACCGGTCGCGGTCATCGGTGCGGCAGTACTCGGCTCCGACGATGCGGGCCAGCGCGTCTTTATCGGCCGGCGACAAGTCCGACGGGCGCAGCCGCACCTGGCCGGCGTCGAGTTCGGCTTCGCCCGAATCCTGCAGCCCTACAGCCTGTTTCAGCAGCGAGCGGATCCCCTGGGACAGGGGCTTCGCCGCGGCGGGATCTCCCCACGCGTTCCATTTCATCGGCGGGAGGAGGTCCTCGGGGTACGTCATGCGTTACAGTATTACACATGCTGTCAATCAGTAACGCGCCATCGGACACCGGGGACCGGATCCTGGCGGCGGCAGCCAGCTGCGTGGTCGATTTCGGCGTGGACCGGGTGACCCTGGCCGAGATCGCCCGGCGGGCGGGCGTCAGCAGGCCGACGGTCTACCGCCGCTGGCCGGACACCAAGTCGGTCGTGGCGGCGCTGTTGACCCGGCACATCACCGGTGTGATGCGCGACGCGCCGCTGCTCGGCGAGGACCGCCAATCCCTTGTGCGACAGATCGTTACGGTGGCCGACCTGCTGCGCCGCGACCAGCTGGTGATGTCGGTGCTGCACTCCGAACTCGCGCCCATCTACATCACGGAACGCCTCGGGGCCAGCCAGCAGATGCTGATCGACGCGCTGGCCGAGCGGCTGCGGGCGGCCCAGCGCCACGGCAGCGTGCGTGCCGGCGATCCGCTGCAGATGGCCACCATGGTGCTGCTCATCGCGCAGTCGACCATCCAGTCCGAACGGATCGTCCGGCCGATCCTTGACGCCGACGCGCTGGCCGCCGAACTCGCCCACTCGCTGAACGGGTACCTGTCGTGAAGTCCACCGCGTTGAACGCCGCGCGCCGCGCCGCCGACTTGAATGCCCTCGCCGACGGCGCCCCGGTGGACGTCGTGGTGATCGGCGGCGGCATCACCGGCGCCGGCATCGCCCTGGATGCAGCCTCGCGGGGCCTGCGGGTGGCGCTGGCCGAAAAGCACGACCTGGCGTTCGGCACCAGCCGCTGGAGTTCCAAGCTGGTCCACGGCGGTCTGCGCTACCTGGCGAGCGGCAACGTGGGCATCGCCCGGCGCAGCGCCGTCGAACGCGGAATCCTGATGACGCGCAACGCCCCTCATCTCGTTCACGCCATGCCGCAGGTGGTGCCGCTGCTGCCGTCGATGAGCCGCGCCAAGCGCGCGTTGGTGCGCGCCGGGTTCCTGGCCGGCGACGCGTTGCGGGCGCTGGCGGGCACGCCGGCCTCGACCCTGCCCCGATCGCGGCGGGTTCCGGCGCACCGCGTCGTGGAGATGGCGCCCACGGTTCGACGCGACGGCCTCGACGGTGGATTTTTGTCCTACGACGGGCAATTGATCGACGACGCCCGGCTGGTCACCGCGGTCGCGCGCACGGCGGCACAGCACGGCGCCCGCATCCTGACCTACGTCGCGGCGTCCGAGGCCACCGGCACCTCGGTGCGCTTGACCGACCGGCGCACGGGTCAGTCGTTCGACGTGTCGGCCCGCGCGGTGATCAACGCGGCCGGGGTGTGGGCGGCCGAGATCGACGGTTCGTTGCGGTTGCGGCCCAGCCGCGGTACACACCTGGTCTTGGATGCCCGAATGCTCGGGAATCCGACTGCGGCCCTGACCATTCCGATTCCCGGTGAGCTCAACCGCTTCGTGTTCGCCATGCCCGAGCAGCTGGGCCGGGTCTACTTGGGCCTGACCGACGAAGACGCGCCCGGCCCGATCCCCGACGTGCCGCAACCGTCCGGGGAGGAAGTCGCGTTCCTGCTGGACACGGTGAACACCGCGTTGGAAACCGCGCTCGGCACGGCCGACGTGATCGGTGCCTACGCCGGCCTGCGGCCGCTCATCGACACCGGTGAAGGCCGCACGGCCGACGTGTCGCGCGAGCACGCCGTCATGGAGGCGCCGTCCGGCGTCATCAGCATCGTCGGCGGCAAGCTGACCGAATACCGCTACATGGCCGAGGATGTCCTGGACTACGCCGTCGGCCGGCGGGGCTTGCGCGCGGCCGACTGCCGGACCCGCAACCTGCCGCTGATCGGGGCGCCGGCCAACCCGGGGGGTGCCGTGGGGCCAAGCGTCGGGCTGCCGGCGTCGCTGATGGCGCGGTACGGCGCCGAGGCGGCCAAGGTCATCGCAAGCGCGACGTGCGACCGTCCGGCGGCGCCTGTCGCCGAGGGCATCGACGTGACCCGGGCGGAGTTCGAGTACGCGGTGACCCACGAGGGCGCGCTGGATGTCGGCGACATCGTCGACCGGCGGACCCGCATCGGCTTGGTGGCCGGGGACCGCGAGCGGGCGGTTGCCGTGGCGGGGGAGTTCCTTGCTGGAGGCATGAAGTGATAGACGCTATCATTTTACCGTGACTATCACTTCGCGGGTTCCCGTGCTCGTCGTCGGGGCCGGTGCCGGCGGGCTGGCCACGTCGGCGCTGCTCGCCAAGCACGGCATTCGTTCGCTCGTCGTCGAAAAGCGCCGCGAGGTGTTCATCTATCCGAAGGCCCGCAACCTGAGCTTCCGCAGCCTGGAGGTCCTGCGCGGCCTTGGCCTCAGGGACCAGGTGCACGCGGTCGCCGACCACGTGTCGGCCATGACGGTGAAGCCGACGCTGAACAGCCCCGAGGAACGGCTGGCCCTCGACGTCGATGCCATCTTCGCGGGCATGGACAAGCTCAGTCCCGAACCCGCCGCCCAGTACTGCCCCCAGAGCCGGCTCGAGCCGATCCTGCTCGCCGAAACCCGGCGGCGCGGTAGCGAGGTTCGGTATGGGACCGAGCTTTCCTCGCTGGACCTGGATGACGACGGCGTCACCGCGGTGCTGCGTGGGTCCGAAACGGTCCGCGCCGACTACCTCGTCGCCGCCGACGGAGTGCACAGCCCGATCCGAAAGTTGCTGGGCATCAACACCTCTGGTTACGGCGCGCTGCCGATCTATGTCGTCTTCGTCTACTTCCGCGCGCCCTGGACGAAGTTCGTCGAGCACCTGGCCGACGGCGATGGCGTGCAAATCAAGAACGCCGACGTGGACGGCATCTTTTTGGTGGTGGATGGCGACCTGGGGATGTTCATCACCACGTATTTTCCCGGCAGGGGAGAGACCGCGGACCAGTTCACGCCGCAGCGCTGCCGGGAGCGGCTTACCAAGGCGTTCGGCGAGCCGATGGACACCGAGATCATCGAGGTCGCGGCGTGGCAGCCCTATGAGCAGGTGGCCGACCAATTCCGTTGTGGGCGAGCGTTTCTCGTCGGGGACTCGGCGCACACCATGCCGCCGTTCAAGGCCGGGGGCGCCAACACCGCCATCCAGAGCGCGCACAACCTGGCCTGGAAGCTGGCCGCCGTGTTGGACGGCACCGCCGGTCCGGGATTGCTCGACACCTACCACGCCGAGCGTCACCCGGTGGGCCGCTTCGCGGCCCGACAGTCGCTGACCGGCCCGACGCTGGCGGTGCTGCCCTTGAGCGAAGACCGGCCACAACTGCCGGCCGACGAGGAGTGCCCGATGTTCAACCTGCTCATGGGTTACCGCTACCGTTCGGCGGCCGTGTTGAGCGACGAGCCGTCGGGGCTCCTGGTGGACGAGTTGCGCGGTCAACCCGGGACCCGGGTTCCGCACGCGTGGGTGCGCGACGGCGTCTCGACGCTCGACTTGCTGGGGCCCGGGTTCACCTTGTTGACTGACGACGAACGATGGTGTGCAGCTGCGGGTTCAGCGTCGATTGCTGCGCATCGCGTCTGCAGCGACGAGTGGGCAACGATCAGCGGGCTCTCACCTTCGGGGGCGCTCTTGGTGCGCCCCGACGATTTCGTCGGCTGGCGGGTGGAAGAGCTGCCACCCGACCCGGAGGGCGAACTGCGCCAAGCGCTTTCGGCGATCCTGTGCCGCGAGGTGTAGGCGACTCCACAAAGCGGTATCACATGCGCTACCGCATTCGCGATTCACCACATGGGAGGCCGACGGTGCGGCTGTGACAGGAGTGGCGAGCGCGCCCAGAAATTACAGCGGGATGTTCTTGTGACGGCCGCGGCGCGCCGGCGCCTGGGCCAGCGCCTCGGTGAGCTTGCCGCGGGTGTGCGCCGGGTCGATCTTCTCGTCGACCACGCCGATCTCGATGGCGCTGTCCACGCCACCGGCGATCCGCTCGTGCTCGGCCGCCAATTCCTCGTGCAGCGCCTCGCGCTCGTGGTCGGGCGCGGCGGCCAGCTTCTTCTTGTGCAGGATGCCGACGGCGGCCTTGGCGCCCATCACCGCGACCTCGGCGTCGGGCCAGGCGAACACCTTGGTGGCGTTCAGCGAACGGGAGTTCATCGCGATGTAGGCCCCGCCGTAGGTCTTTCGGGTGACCAGCGTGACGCGCGGCACGGTGCACTCGCCGAACGCGTGCAGCAGTTTGGCGCCGCGGCGCACCACGCCGCCCCACTCCTGGTCGACACCCGGCAGGTAGCCCGGAACATCGACCACCACGATCAGCGGGATCCCGAACGCGTCGCACAGCCGCACGAAACGCGCGGCCTTCTCGGCGCTTTCGGAGTTCAGGCACCCGCCGAGGCGCAGCGGGTTGTTGGCCAGCACGCCGACCGTGCGGCCGGACAGCCTGCCCAGCCCGACCACCATCGACGGCGCCCAGTTGGCCTGGAACTCGTCAAAGGACGGCGTGCCGTCATCATTCGAGTCCAGGATCGCCGTCACGATCGGGTGCACGTCGTAGGCCCGCCGCGCCGACTCGGGCAGCAGCGCGTGGATGTCGGTCTCACCGGCCTCGGCCTTGCTGCGGTCGAAATGGCCCTGCTGGCAGAACAATCCGACCAACCGGCGGCCGCGCTCGTAGGCGTCGAGCTCGTCGTCGGCGACGATGTGGCACACCCCGGACTTCTTGTGGTGGGTTTCCGGGCCGCCGAGCGAGGCCATGTCGACGTCCTCGCCGGTGACGCTGCGCACCACGTCGGGACCGGTGACGAACACCCGGCTCTCTGGCGCCATCACGATGACGTCGGTCAGCGCGGGTCCGTAGGCGGCGCCGCCGGCGGCGAAGCCGACGACGACCGAGATCTGCGGAATGTAGCCGGAGGCGCGAATCATGGCCTCGAACACGGTCCCAACCGCGTGCAGGGCGCGGACGCCCTCGGCCAGCCGCGCCCCACCGGAGTGCCAGATGCCCACGATCGGGCTCTGCTCCTCGATCGCGGTGTCGTAGGCGTTGACGATGTGCCTGCAGCCCTCGGTGCCCATGGCACCGCCCATCACGGTCCCGTCCGTGCAGAACGCGATGGTGCGCACGCCGTTCACGGTCCCCGCGGCGGACAGCACGCCCGAGCGGTCGCGCTCGTGCAGGAGCTCCACGCTGCCGTCGTCAAAGAAGTTGCTCAGACGCAGCAACGGGTCCCGGGGGTCGAGCGACTCGCCGACCGACGCGGGGGCCATGATTGTCATCACAGGTCTCCTGTTCCGAGTGTGCTCGCGTGGAGCGGGGTCAGTACCGCCCGAAGGCGAGTGCGACGTTGTGGCCGCCGAATCCGAACGAGTTGTTGATCGCGTAGTTGTATTCGCCCGGCCGCGGTTTGCCCGCCACCACGTCCAGATCGATCTCCGGATCGAGGTTTTCCAGGTTCAGTGTCGGCGGAACCACCTGGTCGCGCAACGCGAGCACGGTCAGGATCGACTCCACCGCGCCGACCGCACCCACCGAGTGGCCCAGCGCAGCCTTGGGCGCATACACCGCCGGCTTGTGGCCGCCCAGCGCGTTGTTGATGGCCCGGCTCTCGGCCACGTCGCCCACCGAGGTGCCGGTGGCGTGGGCGTTGATGTGGTCGATGTCGCCCGGCGTCAGGCCCGCCAGCTGAATCGCGCGGGACATCGCGTGCCCGGCGCGCTCGCCGTTGGGATCCGGGGCCACCATGTGGTAGCCGTCGGAGGTGATGCTGGCCCCCATCAACCGCGCCAGGATGTTGGCGCCGCGGGCCTTCGCGTGCTCCTCGGTCTCGATCACCATGAGGGCGCCGGCCTCGCCGAACACGAAGCCGGTCCGGTCCCGGTCGAAGGGGCGGCACGCGCCCACCGGGTCGTCGTTCTTGGTGGACATCACGATGCGCATCTGGGCGAACGCGGCGATCGGCACGGCCTCGATCCTGGTCTCGACACCACCGCAGATCGCGATGTCGGCCTCACCGAACACGATGTTGCGCCACGCCTGGGCGATGCCCTCCGAACCCGACGCGCACGCCGACACCGGCGTGATCACACCGGCTTTGGCGTGCCGTTCCAGACCCACCGCAGCGGCGGCGCCGTTGGGCATGTACTTCTGCACACCGAGCGGCGAGACGGCCTTCAGCCCGCGAGCCCGCATGTCGTCGTAGCTGAAGACCATTTCCTCCGACGAGCCCATCCCCGTGCCGATGGAGACCATCAGCCGGTTGGTGTCGACCTCGGGCGAGCCGGCGTTCTCCCACACCCGCCGCCCGAGAATGGTCGACATCCGCTGCAGGTAGCCCGTCCGGCGCAGCTCGATGCGCGTCAACTGGCTGTCGAACTCTTCCAGCAGGTGCCCGCCGATGCGAACCGGCAGGTCGAACTCCTCGACGAACGGGTCGTCGAGGACACGGATGCCACTTTGGCCGTCCTGCAACAACTTCCAGGTGTTCTCGGCGTCGGTCGCCAAGGCTGTCGTCATGGCGATGCCGGTGACGACGACATTCGGGAGGGTCTTCCCGGTAACCAGCTCGGTCATGGGTCTTGCGAAGGTTCCTTCCGTAGTTGTCCGGCTCCTCCTCGGGCCGTTTGCGGCCCGCATCGTCGCCGGACGCCCGTTAGTAACGCCCGAACGCGAGCGCCACGTTGTGGCCGCCGAACCCGAACGAGTTGTTGATCGCGTAACGGAATTCGCCGTAGCGGGGTTCGCCCGCGACCACATCGAGGTCTATCTCGGGATCCGGTGTCTCGTAGTTGAGCGTGGGCGGTATGACGCCGTCCCGCAGGCTCAATACCGTCAGTACAGATTCGAGCGCGCCGACCGCGCCGATCGAGTGGCCCAGCGCCGACTTCGGCGCGTAGACCGCGGCCTGCTCGCAACCGGCCACCCGGATGGCGTTGGCCTCCGCGGTGTCGCCGATGGGCGTGGCCGTCCCGTGCGCGTTGACGTGGTCGATGTCCTTGGGGGACAAGCCCGCCAGCTCCAGCGACCGCGTCATCGCCCGGCCGGCGCGCACGCCGTCCGCCGCGGGCGCCACCATGTGGAAGGCGTCCGATGTGATGCCGGCACCCATCAGCCGGGCCAACGGCCTGGCGCCGCGGGCCTTGGCGTGCTCCTCGGTCTCGATGAGCATCAGCGCCCCGGCCTCGCCGAACACGAAGCCGTCGCGGTCCTTGTCGAACGGACGTGAGGCACGTTCGGGCTCGTCGTTGCGGGTCGACATGGCCCGCATCATCGAGAATGCCGCGATGGGCAGCGCCTCGATGGGACCCTCGACGCCGCCGCACACGGCGACATCAGCGTCACCCATGACTATTTGACGCCACGCGTGCGCGATTGCTTCCGAGCCCGACGAACAGGCCGACACCGGGGTCATGACCCCCGCGCGGGCCCCGAGCTGCAGACCGACCACGGCGGCCGCACCGTTGGGCATGATCATCTGAACGGCGAGCGGCGACACCTTGCGGGGACCGCCCTCGTTCATCAGGTCATAGCTCTCGATGACGCGTTCGGCGCCACCCAGACCGGTGCCGACCACGACCGCGAAACGGTCGGGATCGACCTCCGGGCTGCCCGCGGTCTCCCAGAGCTGACCGGACAGCAACTTGCCCATCCGCTGGACGTAGGACATGCGGCGCAGGTCGAGCCTGCCCATGTGATTATCGACGGGCTCCTTGAGGTGCCCACCGATCTTGACGGGCAGGTCCCACTTGGAGACGAACTCGTCCTCGAGTACGCGGATGCCGCTCTCGCCGGCCAACAAACCCTTCCACGTGCTCTCGATGTCCGGCGCGAGCGATGTCGTCGCCGTGACGGCGGTTACCACAACGCTGGGGTAACCGCCATTGGCAGTGGAAGGCTTGGTCACTTGCTGTCCGCTTCCAGCCTTGCCTTGACGTTGGCAACGGCTTCGGGGTTCTCGGTCTCCAGCTTGGCGCGCAGAGCCTCGGCGGCCTCGGGGTTCTCTTCCTCGAGCTTCTGGATGTAGGTGACGACGTCACCCACGGTGCGCAGACCGGCGAGGTCCTCGTCGGGGATCTTGACGCCGTACTTGTCCTCGGTCTGCACCGCGATCTCGACCATCGACAGCGAGTCGATGTCCAGGTCGTCGACGAACGACTTCTCCGGGGTGACCTCCGACGGCTCGATACCGGTCACCTCTTCGATGATCTCGGCGATACCGGCAATGATTTCTTCCTGACTGACGGCCACGGCCTATTCCCTTCGTAATATGTTGTGTGCAAATCGGATTGACGTTTGCAGTTGTTATTTGTACTGGCAGAAGCCGGCGGTTTCAGAGGTTTGCCAACTCGTCCAGATCTGCGGGTGACTTGACGGCACGGGCCGTAACCCCCCGAAGTTCGCGCTTGGCGATACCGGTGAGCGTCCCCGCCGGGGGGAACTCCACGATCGCCGTGACAGTGTTCTCGGTGCCTTCACGCAGATACTCGGTGCACAGGTCCCAGCGCACCGGCCGGGTCAGCTGGGCGACGAGGGCGTCCATCGCGGCCGCCGCCGAGGCGACGGGCTTTCCGTCGCGGTTGGACAGCAGGGTGGCGGTGGGCTCGGCGGTCACGACGGCGGCCGCCGCCGCGGCGTAGCCGTCGAGGGCCGGAGCCATGAACTTCGTGTGGAACGCCCCGGCCACGCCGAGGGCACGCACCCGCGCCTTGGCCGGCGGGTCCTCGGCGAGCTTCTCCAGCGACGACAGCGGGCCGGCGGCCACGATCTGTCCGGGCGCGTTGCGGTTGGCGGGGAACAGGTCGAGCTCCTCGAGGCGGCTCAGCACCTCGGCCTCGTCACCGCCGAGCACCGCGGACATGCCGGTCGGCTCGAGGGCACACGCCTTGGCCATTTCGGCGCCACGGGTGGCGGCCAGCGCGACGGCGTCATCGGCGGGCAGCACCCCGGCGATCGCGTAGGCCGCGATCTCGCCGACGGAGTGGCCCGCGACCACTGTTTCTCCGAGCTCGCCGCCGGAACCGAGCAGGCCGCGCCTGGTCAGCTCCTGGTGGGCGAGCAGCGTGTTCGCGACGACCAGCGGCTGCGTGACCGCGGTGTCGGTGATTTCCTCGGTCGACGCGGTGGTGCCCAGCCGTACCAGGTCCAGGCCACTGGCCTTCGACCACAGGGCGAGCTGGTCGGCGGCGCCTGGCAGCTCCAGCCACGGCGACAGCATCCCCTCCGTCTGCGACCCCTGTCCGGGCGCAAGCAATGCAATCACGTGTCTAAGAGAACACTGTGGAAACGGTTTTGGCGGGTGTAACAGATTATGAACCTCGTCTTAGGTTTTTGTATACACCTTACAAAACCGCTCCGTAAGCTACCTTTTTGACACCGGACCGCGATCTGTTGCCTAAATCACTGCCGCTCGGTTAACCCGTGGTACCGCTCCTGACCGGCAGGGAAACCGGCGCGACGGCGTTGGCAGCAACACCGGACGGCGCCGCCGGATAGTTCAGCTGGCCGACCGTCGAGGCCACACGCAGCACATATGCATCGCGCGGCTGGGTGGGATCGCGCCCGGTGAAATCGGTGATGCGCTTGAGCCGGTACCTGACGGTGTTTGGATGAACGAACAACTTTCTGGCACAAGCTTCAATCGCGCCGCCACAATCTAAGTAAGCGTCAAGAGTCTCGATCAGCGTCGGCCCGGCGTCGGCCAGCGGCCCCATCACGTCGGTGTGCAGCGCCACGATCGCCGAGGCGTCGCCCATCAGGGCGCGCTCGGGCAGCAGTTCCCGGGCCAGCACGGGCCGCGGCGCGCCGCGCCAGCCGGCGACCGCGTTCATCCCGGATATCGCCTCGCTGGCGCTGTGATAGGCCGCGGTCAGCATGGGCGCCGTCGGTCCGATGACCACCGGGCCGTCGGAGAACGCGTTCAGCAAGTCGCCCAGGAATTTATCGGTCGCCGACAATTGGCCGGACACGATGGCCACCAGCCAGGTGCCGTGCACGTCGGTGAGCGCGGCCCGGCCGTGGCGCGCGGCGACGTCGCGGACGTCCTGACTGGCCCGCTGGCTGCCGATCTCGCCGTCCGACTCGTCCCGGCCCGGCGCCGGTATCCCGACCACGACCGTCGCCGGCGCGGTGGTGTCCCAGTTCAGCGCGGCCGCCCGGGACAGCAGTTCCGGGCCGGTGTCGCCGCGGACCACCGCGTCGACGACGCTGGCCTCCATCCGGCTGTCCCAGGTGCCGCGCGCCTCGGCGGCCCCCGCGTAGGACGAGGCGGCGGTGAACGCCAGGTCGCGGCTGTACTTCAAGACGCCCACCGTCAGCGCGGTCAACTGCTCCTCGGAGCGGGCCACCAGCGGCAGCACCTCCTCGAAGAACTCCATGGTGACCCGCACCATGTCCACGCTGTGCCGCAGCGCGATCCGGCGGGCCAGGTCCTGGGGCACCAGCTCGAAGGCCTGCGCGGTGTAGCTGACGTTGCTGTGCGGGTCCTGCATCCACTCGACGAAGTTGTTGATCGCCGTCTGCACCACCAACGCCACGCTGGCCCGCTGGGAGGCCTCCAGGTCGGCGAAGAACGGTAACCGGTCCTGCATGACCGAGACCGCCTCGGTGGCCAGCCGGCCCGAGTACTGCTTCAACCGACGCAGCACCGAATCCGGGACGTGGTCCAGCAGTTCCAGCGGCGACCTGGGCCGCGCAGCCGCGAACGGACCGGCGAAGGCGTTGTCGTTCATCCCTAAAACCTACGTCAGATTTCTGGAACTTTCCGCCAAGGTGGCGGGGTGTTTGCGGCGGCGAAGCCGCGAGCGTGAAGCTGGCTTCACGTTCGGCGCACGGCGAGTGCCGCTCGACCTATGCCACGCCGGGGTCGGAGGTCTGCTCGGGCGCGGCCAGCACGTCGTCGATCCGGTACTGACGCGCGGCCGCCATCGGCACCGACGGGTCGATCTCGCCATCGCGCGCCAGCGCCTCGAGCACCGCGACCACCTGCGACTCGGCATCGGTGTTGAAGAAGCGCCGCGCGGCGGGCCGGGTGTCGGAAAAGCCGAACCCGTCGGTGCCCAGCGTGACGAAGGTGCCGGGCACCCAGGGGCGGATCTGCTCGGGCACGGCCCGCATCCAGTCCGAGACGGCGACCACGGGGCCCGCGGCACCCGCGAGGGCCCGGGTCACGTACGGGGTGGCGGCCGGCTGGTCGGGGTGGCGCAGCCGGGCCCGCTCGACGCAGACGCCGTCGCGGTTCAGCTCGCCCCAGCTGGTCACCGACCACACGTCGGCGGCGACGTCCCACTCGGCGGCCAGCATGTCGGCGGCCTGCAGCGCCGACGGCATGGCCACCCCGGACGCCAGGATCTGCGCCTTGTTGGTGCGCTGTTCCGTGGCGCTGCTGTAGCGGTAGATGCCGCGCAGCACGCCCTCGGGATCGAAGTTGTCCGGCTCCGGCGGCTGCGGGTACGGCTCGTTGTAGACGGTGATGTAGAAGAACACGTTCTCCGGGTTCTCCCCGAACATGCGGGCCAGCCCGCTCTCCACGATGTAGGCGATCTCGAAGGCGAAGGCCGGGTCGTAGGACACCACCGCGGGGTTGGTGGCTGCCAGCAGCAACGAGTGGCCGTCGGCGTGCTGCAGGCCCTCGCCGGTCAGCGTGGTGCGCCCGGCCGTCGCCCCGAGCAGGAAGCCGCGCGCCATCTGGTCGGCCGCGGCCCACATGCCATCGCCGGTGCGCTGGAACCCGAACATGGAATAGAAGATGTAGATCGGGATCATCGGCTCGTTGTGCGTCGCGTACGACGTGCCGGCCGCGACGAAGGAGCCCACCGAGCCCGCCTCGTTGATGCCCTCGTGCAGGATCTGGCCGACCTCGCTTTCCTTGTAGGCCAGCATCAGGTCGGCGTCGACGGCGGTGTACAGCTGGCCGAGGCGGTTGTAGATCTTCAGCGACGGGAACCACGAGTCCATCCCGAACGTGCGCGCCTCGTCGGGAATGATCGGGACTATGCGGTCGCCAACCGCATCTTTTCCCCTGTGCCGCAAGACTTCCTTGAAGGTCCGCACGACCGCCATGGTGGTGGCGACCTCCTGGTGGCCCGATCCCTTCCGCAGCGCGGCGTAGGTGTCGCGGCCGGGAAGCGTCAGCGCCTTGGCCTTCGTCCGCCGCTCCGGCAGGAAGCCCCCCAGCGTGCGGCGCCGGTCGAGCAGGTAGCGGATCTCCGGGGCGTCGGGGCCGGGGTGGTAGTAGGGCGGCAGGTAGGGGTTCTCGTCCAGCTGAGCGTCGCTGATCGGAATGCGCATCGAGTCCCGGAACCACTTGAGGTCTTCCAGCGCAAGCTTTTTCATCTGGTGGGTGGCGTTGCGGCCCTGGAAGTGCGCGCCGAGCGAGTAGCCCTTGATGGTCTTCGCCAGAATCACCGTCGGCTGCCCCTTGTGGTCGACGGCGGCGCGGTAGGCCGCGTAGACCTTGCGGTAGTCGTGGCCGCCGCGCTTGAGGTTCCAGATCTCGGAGTCGGTCATGTGCTCGACGAGCGCCTTGGTGCGCGGATCGCGACCGAAGAAGTGCTCGCGGACGTAGCCGCCGTCCCTGGACTTGTAGGTCTGGTAGTCGCCGTCGGGGGTGACGTTCATCAGGTTGACCAGCGCGCCGTCCTTGTCGGCGTGCAGCAGGGCGTCCCACTCGCGGCCCCAGACCACCTTGATGACGTTCCAGCCGGCGCCGCGGAAGAACGACTCCAGCTCCTGGATGATCTTGCCGTTGCCGCGCACCGGGCCGTCGAGGCGTTGCAGGTTGCAGTTGATCACGAAGGTCAGGTTGTCCAGGCCCTCGAGCGCCCCCACGTGCGCGAGCCCGCGGCTCTCCGGCTCGTCCATCTCGCCGTCGCCCAGGAAGCACCACACGTGCTGGTCGGAGGTGTCCTTGATGCCGCGGTCGTGCAGGTAGTGGTTGAACCGGGCCTGATAGATGGCGTTGAGCGGGCCCAGGCCCATCGACACGGTCGGGAACTCCCAGAAGTCGGGCATCAGCCGCGGGTGCGGGTAGGACGGCAACCCGCCGCCGGCATGGCTGTGCTCCTGGCGGAACCCGTCGAGCCGATCCGCGCTGAGCCGGCCCTCGAGGAAGGCGCGGGCGTAGATGCCCGGGGAGGCGTGGCCCTGGATGAAAATCTGGTCGCCGCCACCGGGATGCGCCTTGCCGCGGAAGAAGTGGTTGAAGCCGACCTCGTAGAGCGCCGCGGACGAGGCGTAGGTCGAAATGTGGCCGCCCACACCGATTCCCGGGCGTTGGGCGCGGTGAACCATGATCGCGGCGTTCCACCTGATCCATGCCCGGAAGCGGCGTTCGACGTCCTCGTCACCGGGGAACCAGGGTTCCAGTTCGGTCGGGATGGTGTTGACGTAGTCCGTCGACGTCAGTGACGGGATGGCCACCCGCTGCTCGCCCGCCCGCTCCAGCAGCCGCAGCATCAGGTAGCGCGCCCGCGCCGGCCCCGAGCGCTCCAGCAGTTCGTCGAAGGACTCGAGCCACTCCGACGTCTCGTCGGGGTCGATGTCCGGCAGATAGGAAGCCACACCCTCGCGGATCACCCGAACGCGGTCGGGTTCGCTTGCGCTGCTGGGGGATTTGGCCAGGTCGTGGCGCGCGAACTCGGTGGTCAACTTCCGCTCCTGTAGTCGGTTGCGTCTTGTCCTCCTATCGTGCCGCACCGGCGTTTCAGGCGGGTAGCCGCGGCTCGAATCGGCACCCGGTAACGTCAGCAATCGTGCTCATCGGATGGCGTGCTGTCCCTCGCGCGCAGGTGGGGGACCTCCCGAGGCGAGGCGCGCTGGCGCTCGGTTGTGTCGCGGCGCTGGTCATGGGGATCGTCGGGTGTACCACCGTCACCAACGGCACGGCCACGCCCGATACCAAGGTCGCCCCGGCCTACCGGCAATCGGTGTCCGCGTCGGTGTCGGCCTCCTCGGCCACGTCGCGCGTGCGGGAGTCGCAGCGGCAGCAATCGCTGACGACCAGGGCGGTGCGCACCTCGTGCGACACGCTGGCCACCTCCAGCAAGGACGCGATCGACAAGGTGAACAACTACGTCTCGGCGTTCAACGCCGGCCACGACACCGGTCCTGCCGAGGGCCCGGCGATCGGCGCGCTGAACGACAGCGCCACCACGGTGTCCAACAGCTTCAACGATGCGCTGTCGCAGCAGCTGAAGGACGCATTCAACGCCTATGTGGACGCGGCGCGCGGGGTGGCCAATGCCATCGGCACGCACGCGTCGATTGCGGAGTTCAACAGGCGCGTCGACCAGCTCAACGACTCCAAGACCAAGGCGCTGAAACTCTGCCTGGCATCCTTCTGAGGCACCTGATGAGGCACGGGTATGGACCGGGTTAGGGCTGTGCGACGATAATCCCCATCGCACGGCGCGCAGAGAGCTTGCGGACAGATGTAAGGAGGGTCCACGGTGGTCGCGGCGGATGACGCCTCGAGCTTCGCTCGCAAACTGGGCATCCAACGGGACCAAGTCGTCCAGGAATGGGGCTGGGACGAGGACTCCAACGACGACATCCGGGCCGCGGTCGAGGACGCGTGCGGCAGTGAGTTGCTCGACGAAGATAGCGACGAGGTCATCGACGTCGTGCTGCTGTGGTGGCGCGAGGGCGACGGCGATCTGGTGGACACCCTGATGGATGCGATCGGCCCGCTGGCCGAGGACGGCGTGATCTGGGTGCTGACGCCCAAGACCGGCAAGCCCGGCCACGTGCTGCCCGCGGAGATCGCCGAGGCGGCCCCCACCGCCGGCCTGATGCCGACCTCGTCGGTCAACCTCGGCGACTGGAGCGCCAGCCGCCTGGTACAGCCCAAGTCGCGGACCGGGAAGCGTTGATGCTGCCCGTCGGCACCACCGCCCCCGACTTCACCTTGCGCGACCAAAACCAGCAGCCCGTCACCCTGAGCTCCTTTCGCGGCGCCAAGAACGTCCTGCTGGTGTTCTTCCCGCTGGCGTTCACCGGCATCTGCCAGGGCGAGCTGGATCAGCTGCGCGACCACCTGCCGGAGTTCGAGAACGACGACAGCGTGGCGATGGCGATCTCGGTGGGTCCGCCGCCCACGCACAAGATCTGGTCGCTGGAGAGCGGGTTCATGTTTCCGGTGCTGTCGGATTTCTGGCCGCACGGCGAGGTCAGCCAGGCCTACGACGTGTTCAACCCCGACGCCGGCTACCCGAATCGCGGTACCTATGTCATCGACCGGTCCGGGATAATTCGTTTCGCTGAGATGAAGCAGCCCGGCGAGTCCCGCGACCAGCGGCTGTGGACCCAAGCGCTGACGGCTCTGAAGAGCTGATGTTTGGGTGCTCGGCCCGGCGGCGTGTAGCCTGCGGCGGACCCCCGGGTTTCAAGGGCGCGTAGCTCAGTGGTAGAGCTCTGGTTTTACACACCAGCGGTCGGCGGTTCGATACCGTCCGCGCCCACCAACGTTTGTGCAGGTCGGCGTCAGATCGCGATCCAGCCTGGCCTGACCGGGCGAACCCCCGCTGTGTCAAGGGTGTGCCAGCTGGCTTTCCGCGCTGAATTGATGCCGTTGTTGTCCGTCGGCAAACCTGGATTCGCTCTGCAAGACTGCTTCGAGCCAGCTCAAACCTCTTCCGGCGCAGTCGATCCACCGAAACCCGACCGCTGGCCCATCCATGGATTGCGAAGTTCGCAGCGTTGCCGGTGAAGCTAGCGAACGTACCAGCAGATCTTTTCGGCTTCGAGCGGAAAGGACGCGTCGAGGTGATACGGCACGACCCGAGGGGTGTACGTCTCGGGCGGTCGCGGCCCTTCGACATGAACGTGGTAGCTGAAGGTGCCGCGAATGACTTCGTCGCCGCGTTGCATCGGTATCCGTTCGGTCGGACCATGCTCCCAGGCGTCCCCGTATAGCTGCACCTGCACCGCGTCGGGCCCGACCGCGCCGAGCGAAACGAGAACTCGGAAGTCGTGCCCGTCTCCGGCCGGCTCGACATGGAGGGAGCCGAACGACACGTCGCTCCAGTAGTTTGCGATCAGTTCGCGCCAGCTTTGTACGTCGGTGCCGACACGGCAATGGTCGGCCAGGCGCGTGCGGTAAGCCGCCGCGGCGGGCGCGTACAGCTCCTCGACGTACTGCCGAACCGTGCGTTCGGACGAAAACTGGGGCGTCAGCGTCGCCATGCTCCCGCGCACGCGTTGCATCCAGTCGTCTGGGACCCCGTTGTCGTCGCGCGTGTAGAACATCGGAACGAGCTCGTTTTCCAGCAGTGAGTAAAGGCCGTTTGCCTCCTCGGCGTCCCACTGGGGATCGTCGTGCTCCTGCCCGTCGCCAATCGCCCAACCGGCCTGCGGCGTGTACGCCTCGGCCCACCAGCCGTCGAGCTCCGACAGGTTCAGTCCGCCGTTGACGAGCACCTTCATCCCGCTCGTCCCGCTGGCTTCCCACGGCCGGCGCGGTGTGTTGACCCAGACATCGACGCCGTTGACAAGTTGTTCGGCGAGGACCAGGTCGTAGTCGGCGATGAACGCGACACGGGAGCGAAGTTCCGGCCGCTGGGAGAACTCATACCAGCGTTGGATCATCGCCTTCCCGAACGAATCTGCCGGATGCGCCTTTCCGGCAATGGCAATCTGCACGGGCCGTTCGGGATCGGTGAGAATGCGCGCGAAGCGCTCGGGGTCGTGGAGCAGCAGTGCGGTGCGTTTGTACTCGGTGAAGCGCCGGGCGAAGCCGAGCGTCAAGGCTTTCGGGTCGAAAATGCGCTGGGCTTCATCGACGCGATCCGCGCCGGCGCCGGCGATGGTGAATTGGAGTGCCAGCCGTTGGCGCGCCCAGAGCACAAAGCGCTCGCGGTTGCGATTGCGCATTCTCCACAACTCGGCCGTTGGGACCTTCTCCATCCGCTCCGCGACCGGCGTCGGAATGCCCAGCCACTGCTGGCGCATCTCGGCGTCCGTCCACACCTCGTCGGCGGCCGGAGAGTCCCAGGATGGAACGTGGACACCGTTGGTGACGTGCCCGACCGGAACCTCATCGATCGGACACCGCGGAAAGAGGTCTGCGAACAGCTCACGGCTCACCTCGCCGTGCAGCCGACTCACGCCATTGATGCGGGAAGCCCCGCGAATGGCGAGGTAGGCCATGTTGAACGGTTCGGAGTCGTCGTTCGGTTGCAGGCGGCCCAGGCTGAGGATCTTGCCAATGCTGACGCGCATCTCGGCCGCGTACGACGACAGGTACGCGATGACATAGCTGGGATCGAAGCGGTCGAAGGCCGCGGCGACCGGCGTGTGGGTGGTGAAAACCGTGCCCGCGCGTGCGACGGTCAGTGCGACGTCGAACGGTACGTTCTGTTCCCGCACAATCAAACGGGCGCGTTCCAACACGGCGAAAGCCGCGTGCCCTTCGTTGAGGTGACATACGTCCGGCTCGAGTCCCAGTTCGCGTAGCAGCCGCCAGCCGCCAAACCCAAGCGCCATTTCTTGCTGCCACCGAACCTCGGGATCGGCTTCGTAGAGCTGCGCGGTGATACCGCGGTCTGATGGGTCGTTGGCCGGATCGTTGCTGTCGAGCAAGTACAACCAGAGTCGGCCGACGTTGACGGCCCAGGCGCGCAAATACACGGTCCGGCCCGGAAAGTACAGCGGGATCCGAATCCACGAACCATCCTTGCCGCGCAGACGCTGCACCGGAATCTCGCTGGGATCGCTGAACGGGTACAACTCGCGCTGGTTTCCCTGCGAGTCGAGGGCCTGACGAAAATACCCCTGCTGATACAGCAGACCGACTCCGACCACCGGCGCGCCAAGATCGGTTGACGCCTTCATGTGGTCGCCTGCGAGGACGCCGAGGCCGCCCGCGTAAATCGGCAACGCTTCCGAAAGACCGAACTCCATGCTGAAGTACGCAGCCAACGTCAGGGTATTCGCCGCCGGCGACTGAGGAAACCAGAACGGGTCGCTATTGCGCCTGTTGCGATCATCGATCAGGGCGCGCACCGCGGCGCAGAATGCCTCGTCGCGGCCCAGCTCCTCGAGCTCAGACTGACCGACCGATTTGAGTACCGCCCAGGGATTGCGCGACGCAACCCACAGCTCAGGGTTGACGCGATGCCAGACGCGGTCGGCGCGATGCGATGAGATGAGCCGCATGTCGAGTGCGAGGTCGTCCATGCCATACAGCGAGTCCGGTAGATCGATTTCCGAGCGATGATCGGCCATGAACCCGCCTACTTTCGGTTGGGAGAGCCCCTGCGAACAATATCTTGGACGCATTAATCCGAGACGAAGCTTCAGTGACGCTTAGGGCTGCACGAATGCGCGGCAATGGTGTGCGGCTGCGTCCTCGCTTTCCAAGGAAGGCAAATCAGCACCACGACCGCTAGCGCTCGCCGGTAAATCCGCGGTCACGCGCGCGGGTTGACGCCGCCCGCGGGGGCGGCACGGCGCGCTGCTTCCTGGGCGAGCTGCACGCGCGAGGTTAACCCGAGCTTGGTGTAGATGTGCGTCAGATGCGCCTGCACGGTGCGCGGTGAGACGAACAGCCGCACGGCGACGTCCTTGTTGCCCAGGCCCTCGCTGACGAGCTTCACGACGTCGAGCTCCGCCCGAGTCAGCGACGACCAACCGCTGCTGGCGCGCCTGCGTTCGCCACGCCCGCGCAGCGCGTAGGCGATGGCGTCCTCGATCGACAGCGCCCCGCCCTCGGCCCGTGCGACGTCGAAGTCGTTGTCGCTCAATGATTCTCGAACCGTGGCAATCGTGGCCTCGTCGTCAGCCGCGAGGACCTGGAAGCGCACCATGCCCATCTGCCGTCGGGCTGCGTCCGCGGCACCGAAAAGCCTTGTCGCCAAAAGGTGGTTGTCGGCTTGGGCCGCGATTGCGGCGAGACAGTCAAGTGTGAAGGGAAGGAGGAGGTAGCCCTGCAGCCGGGCCACCAAGTCGAGCGCGTCGAACGCATCGCGTTCGGCGGCGTCGAATTCGGCCTGGGCGATCTCGACGCGCGCACGCGCAGTCAGTGAACATGCCAAGCTCCAACCCTTGGTCAGGGACACGACTTCGTCGGCCCAACGACGGGCCGCGGGGAGATCACCACATGCCAGCGGGGCCAACGCCGCAAAGTTGTGCATCGCGGCCAGCTGGGGATCCAGCGCAGTGCGCTCGCGCGCCGTCTCATACGCGTCCCAAGCTGCAGCCGCGTCGCCCGCGGCCAGGTGCACGTGAGCGGCGCCCCCGTAGACGATTCCGGTGAAGGTATCGAAGAGGTCGGTGACGCGCTGGAAGGCGATTTCGGATGCCGTTCGAGCGGCGTCTATGCGCCCCTGGTAGGCAAGCACCATCGCTTGGAGTTGCGATGTCTGCATGGAGAAGAAGGCGTCGCGGGCTGCGGTGGCCTCCTCGTCGACCTCCCGAAGCCCATCGAGGGCCTGGGTTAGCTCGCCGCGCAGGACTTGCGCCCAGCACAAGACGTAGCGGCTCTGGCGGGATACGAACTTGTCGCCGATCCTGTCGGCAATGCGAAGGGCTTCTTCGGCGGCAACCGGCACCGCGACAGGTTCGCCAAACAAGAGTGCGAACGTCGCTTCCAACGCAAGCGTCTGCCCCAGCCACCAGGAATCGTCCGTGTGTCGCGCAAGGTCGGCCGCCTCGGCGAAGTAAGCGACGGACGATTCGCGGTCGTCGGGGGCGCGACACGCGCAGGCGGTCAGCGCCCTCGCGACAAGTGCCGGGTCGCCGAGTTCGCGCGCCGCTGCCAAAGTTCGCTCGGCCTCGTCGAGATCGATGCTCCTGCCCCGAAAGGACTTCAAGACGCTTCTTGCCACCGCAGCGCGCACCCGTGCCGCGGGCATGTCGACGCCGTTGCAATCCGCATCGGCAAGCGCCGCGTTGAGCCAGCCCAGCCCTTCCTCCATCAGGCCGCGGGACCGCCACAGCGGAAGCAGCGAAGACGCTAGGGTGAGCGCCAGCTCGGTGTCCGAGCTCTCCCGGCTCCATGCGAAAGCGGCTCGCAGATTGTCGATTTCGGTTGCGGCCTGTTCGAGGCGCCGTTGGTGCTCGCCGCTTATCGGTGCGCCGAGCAGGGCGGCCATCGCGGTGTAGTGGTCGCGATGACGGGTGCGGACATCGTTGCCTTCGCGGGACTCGTGAAGTTTCTCTTGCGCGTACTGCCGGACGGTCTCCAGCAGCCGGTAGCGCGTGCCGTGCGGGCTGTCGTCGGCGATCACGAGCGACTTGTCGACGAGCAGCGTGAGTTGGTCGAGAACTTGATAGCGCTCCGTCTCACCGGCCACTGCCTGTGCGGCGTCGAGGTCGAACCCGCCGTAGAACACCGCGAGCCGGCGGAACAGCACCTGCTCGGGCTCGGACAGTAGTGCGTGGGACCAGTCCACCGACGCGCGCAGCGTTTGTTGGCGGCGCACCGCGGTGCGCGCTCCGCCGGTGAGCAGCCGGAACGTGTCGTGCAGGCTGGTGAGGAGCTCGGTCGGGGACAGCGCGCGGACCCGCGCGGCGGCCAGCTCGATGGCCAGCGGAAGGCCGTCGAGCCTGCGGCAGATTTCGGTCACGGTGTCGGCGTTGGCCGCCGTGACGCGGAAGTCGGGTTTGGTTCGGCGGGCGCGGTCCGCGAACAGCTCGATCGCCTCGTCGGCCAGCGACAACGAGGGCACCCGCCAGCTCACCTCACCCGCCACGCCGATCGGCTCGCGGCTGGTGGTCAGCAAGGTCAACGCCGGGCAACCGCCCAGTAGGCCAGTGATCAGCTCGGCGCTGGCGTCGAGCAGGTGCTCGCAATTGTCCAGCAGCATCAGCATCCGGCGATCGCGAATGGACCGCCGCAGCAATTCCATGGTCGGTTGATTGGGTTGGTCGGGAAGACCGAGCGCGCGCGCCACCGTCACGGGCACCACGTCGGGATCGGTGATCGGCGCCAGGTCGACGTACCACACGCCGTCGGCGAACTCGGTGGCTACTTCGGCGGCGACGCGCACGGCCAGGCGCGTCTTGCCCGCGCCGCCCGCGCCGGTCAGCGTGACGAGGCGGTTGTCGGCGAGCGCCTCGCGGATGCCCTTCATCTCTGCTTGGCGCCCGACAAAACTCGTCAGTTGCGCCGGAAGTCGCTCGGCGGGAACGACATTGACGCTGCGCAGTGGCGAGAAGTTGTTGTGCAGGTCCGGGTGGCAGAGTTGCACGACGCGTTCGGGGCGGGGGAGATCGCGCAGCGGGTGGGAGCCGAGGTCGGTGAGCGAGACGTCCGGCGGGAGTTGGTCGACGACAAGCGGTTCGGTCGCACCCGAGAGGACGGTCTGGCCGCCGTGCGCGAGGTCCCGCAGCCGGGCGGTGCGGTTGATCGTCGGGCCGATGTAGTTTCCCTCGTCGCGGAGCTGCACATCGCCGGTGTGCACGCCGATGCGCAGCTTGATCGGCGCCAGCGGTGCCCGTTGCAATTCCAGCGCGCAGGCCACCGCGTCGGCGGCGCGGGCGAACGCGATGACGAAGCTGTCGCCCTCGCCCTGCTCGACGGGCCGCACACCGCGGTGGGCGGCCACCGCGTCGGACAGCGTCTCGTCGAGCCTCGCGACGGCGGCTTTCATCACCTCGGCTTCGGTAACCCACAACCGCGTCGAACCCTCGACGTCGGCCAGCAGCAACGTGACCGTTCCGGTCGGAAGCTCGCCCATGTCTACGCTGCTCCAGCTCGTTTCGCTCATGCTAGCCAGCATGCGGTGACCTGCGACAGCGAACATCAGCGAAATCGCCAATATTTGCGGCGCCGGCATGCGTATGTCGCCGCTCCGTTGTCGGCGTTAAGCGGGGTGTGGCAACCTCAGGGGCGTGAACGAGCAACCCGTGGAGCCGTTTCGCATCGACGTCTTCGACGACGTCCTGGAGGATCTGCGATCGCGCCTGGAGCGCACCCGCTGGCCGGAAGCCGAATGTGTCGACGACTGGAGCCAGGGCATCCCGTTGGGCTACACCCGCGAGCTGGCCGACTACTGGGTGACCGAGTACGACTGGCGTTCCCGCGAGGCCGCGCTCAACCGCTTCGATCAGTTCGTCACCGACATCGACGGGCTGGACATCCATTTCATCCACCAGCGCTCGCCGCACGACGACGCCTTCCCGCTGGTGATCACCCACGGCTGGCCGGGCTCAATCGTGGAGTTCCACAAGGTGATTGAGCCGCTGACCAAGCCGGCGTCCGGACGCGCCGAGGACGCCTTCCACGTCGTGTGCCCCTCACTTCCGGGGTACGGGTTCTCCGGCAAGCCCGCCCGCACCGGGTGGGGCGTCGAAAAGATCGCCGAGGCCTGGGAGACGCTCATGCTGCGCCTCGGCTACGACCGCTACGGGGCGCAGGGCGGCGACTGGGGCGCCGCGGTCACCACGCAGATGGGCCGAAACCGGGGGCACTGCGCGGGCATTCACCTGAACATGCCGATCGGGCGGCCCAGCAAGGAATCCCTGGCCAACCCGACGCCGGAGGAGCAACGCGCGCTGGCCGCGATGGCCGAGCACCGCAAGTGGGGCACCGGCTACTCCAAGCAGCAGTCCACGCGGCCGCAAACTCTGGGCTACGGGCTGGTCGATTCGCCGGTGGGGCAATTGGCGTGGATCGTCGAGAAGTTCTGGGCGTGGGCCGATTGCGACGGGCATCCCGAGAACGTGTTCAGCCGGGACGAGCTCCTGGACAACGTGATGGTGTACTGGGCGACCGCCACCGGCGCTTCGTCGGCGCGGTTGTACTGGGAAAGCTTCCGGGTCTGGGGCCAGATGGACCGCGTCGAACTGCCCACCGGCGTCAGCGCTTTCCCGGGCGAGCTGCTCAAGGCGCCGCGAAGCTGGTGCGAGCCGGTCTACAACATCACCCACTGGACCGACATGCCGCGCGGCGGGCACTTCGCCGCTTTCGAGCAACCGGAGCTGTTCGTCGATGACGTGCGCGCGTTCTTCGCGACGGTGCGCTGAAGAGCCCTTCGCCGAGTGTGAAATTCACGACGCGACACACCGTTGAAGCGTCGCCTTTTTCACGCTCGGCGGCTGGGGGCGGCGGCAGAGGAGACTAGCGCTAGACGATGCGCCAGCCCCTGCGGGCCCGAAAGCGCAAGTCCCACAGGTAAAGCTGATAACTGAAGACCCACGCCCGGTGCGGGACCAACCGGTCGGCCAGCCGCAGGGCGGCCAGCAGCCACTCGAACCGGCGCTGCTGGCGCTGCGACCACTCCAGCCGCATCATCGCCCGGAACTCGGGGGCCAGGAATCCCGTCGTCGCGAACAGGTTGAACGGCCCCAGGACCCGCAGCGGCCACGGCAGAAACGCCACGGAGGCCACCCCGCGCAGGTGCTCGCGCACCGGTGGATCGATGCGCAGCTCGTCGAGGGAGCGCTTCCAGTACTCGTCGAACGCGGCGCGGTCCGGCGGCCACATGCGCTCGGGCACCTGCAGGGTGGTCCCCAACGGCTTGGCATCGCGGTAGACGGCATCGGCGGTGGAGTCGTCCAGGGGGCCGTGCAAGAACTCGTGCTGGTCCACGAAGTAACGGTACAGGCAGGACGCCACCCACAGCTGCAGCTTGGGGTCGAAAGCGTTGTAGGACACCGGACTCGACGACGTGGAGCGAACCTGTCGGTGCGCGACGTCCACGGCGCCGCGCATCAACGCCCGATCGGACTCGGTCCCGATGGCCGCCACCGCCAGGTAGGTCCCGGTGGTGCGGGCCCGCTTGAACGGATGCTTGTAGACGTTGCCGCTGTCCACCGGGCTTTCCAGCACGCCGTAACCGACGCCGGGCAGGGACAGCTGCATGATCACGTTCGCGGCGGGCAACAACACCGCCGCCGGGTTCAGCAA
The DNA here is from genome assembly GCF_035506235.1 of Mycobacterium sp. GTDB lineage: Bacteria > Actinomycetota > Actinomycetes > Mycobacteriales > Mycobacteriaceae > Mycobacterium. Next base: position 4,912 of record NZ_DATJPU010000076.1, on the reverse strand, counting down.
ATCGGCGATCCGCGTCGCGGGCCGCCTCACCACCGTTTACCCCTCATGCAGTCGAGTACACCACGGCGGACGTTATTTCCGCCCGAAAGTGGGCACACGAGCACGATGAGCGCTCCACCTGGTAAGGCCAACCTGTCACCGACGGCCGACCCCGACGCATTGCTGTGGTGGGTGGTGGGCCTGCTGATCGTCGTGGTGATCGTGGCGGCCATTCTGGCCATCTGAAGAGACCGTTCCCGCGGCGCGTGTGAGACGCTGCCGGGGTGTTTGCGACGCGGACCCGCATCGTGGGGGTCTTGGCCGGGTACCTGGCAGACCTCGCCCTGAGCGACCCGCAACGGGGCCATCCCGTCGCGCTGTTCGGCCGGGCGGCCGCGGCGCTGGAGCGCGTCACCTACCGCGACACCAAAGCCGCCGGCGCGCTGCACGCCGGGCTGCTGGTCGGTGCGGCAACGGTGTTGGGCGGGGCTGTCGCGCGCCGGCCCGTCGCGGCCGCCGCCGCCACCTGGATATGCCTGGGCGGAACGTCATTGGCGCGTACCGGGTCGGAGATGTCGCGGCTGCTCGACCGGGGCGACGTCGGGGCGGCCCGACGGCTGCTGCCGTCACTGTGCGGGCGCGACCCGGCCCGGCTGGACGCCGCCGGCCTGACGCGCGCGGCGCTGGAGTCGGTCGCGGAGAACACCTCAGACGCCCAGGTGGCGCCGCTGCTGTGGGCGACGGCCGGCGGGGCGCCCGCGGTGCTGGCATACCGGGCCATCAACACGCTGGATTCGATGATCGGCCACCGCTCGCCACGCTACCTCCGATTCGGTTGGGCCGCTGCGAGATTGGACGACGGGGCCAACTACATCGCCGCGCGGCTGACCGCCGCGCTCGTGGTGATGTGCGCACCCGTCGTCGGGGGATCCCCGGCGGGCGCGGTGCGCGCCTGGCGCCGCGACGCGGCCGGGCATCCCAGCCCGAACGCCGGTGTGGTCGAGGCGGCCTTCGCCGGGGCGCTGGGTGTGCGGCTCGGCGGTCCCACCCAGTATCACCACGAGCTGCAGATCCGGCCCACGCTCGGCGACGGCCGCCCGCCCGCGGTGGCCGACCTGCGGCGCGCCGTGGCGTTGTCGCGGGTGGTGCAGGCCGCGGCCGCGCTATCCATCGGGTGTGCATCGGTGGCGATGAGAGTGAGCGTAGGGCGGGGAAATCGCCGTTTTTGCGCCCTCAGTGCACGCTGAAAACCCAGGGCGCACAGTGAAAGTCGGCCTACCGCCGTCGCCCGTAGCGGTCGGCGAGTTTCTCCTCGACGGTGACCGGTGATGTGCGGGCTTCCTGCTTCTCCCGGCGCCGTACGCGGATTTCGGAGTAGATGAAGTAGCCCAGCCCGATCGGCGCCAGGATGCCGAACGAAATCCACTGGATGCCATACGACAGGAACGGCCCGGCGTCCAGGTGCGGGATGCCGATCACGCCCAGCCCGCCCGGCTGGTTCTCGACCAACTGCAGATACGACCCGGCCAGCGGCACCTTGGTCAGGGCCGCGATTTGCCCGGCGTTGATCGAATACACCTGCTGCACACCGTCCATGGCGAAGGGATCCTTGCCCGGCGCGGTCGGCTCGGGGTCACGCAGCCGGGCCGTGAGGGTCACCGGCTCCGCCGGCGGGCGGGGGATCGGGGGGACGTGCGAGCCCTGCTGGGGCCGGACGTAGCCGCGGTCCACCAGCACGGTGGGCCCGTCGTCGACGACGAACGGCGCCAGCACCTCGAACGCCGGGTCGCCGTCCACCACCCGCAGCCGGGCCAGCACCTGAACGTCGGCCAGGTAGTGGCCGGTCGCCGTGACCCGGCGCCACTGCGCGCCCGGCGCCGACGAATCCTGCTGTGGCAGAAGGGTTTTCACGGGAACCGGCGGGGTGTTGAGCGAGTACTCGATCTGGTGGTTCTCCCGGGAGGTCCTGGTGTTCTTTCCCAGCTGCCAGGGCGCGAGCACCATGAAACACAGGTAGGTGAAGGCGATGACCACCAGGGCCAGCGCTATCCAGCCCGGCCGCAGCAGAAATGCCAAGCGGCGCATCAGCCGTGTCCGTTCTCCGCGAGCCGTTGGTCGACCCAGTCGTGCAGGCCGGGCAGGGCGGCCTCGATGACGGCCAGCATGTCCTCGAAGTCCTCGGGATCGCCGTAGTAGGGGTCCTCGACGTCGGGGGCATGGGTGCCCGAGCGCGGGTCGAACGAGCGCAGCATCCGGATCCGGCCGTCCTCGACGCCGAGCTGGCGCAGCATCCGAACGTGGTTGCGGCCCAAGGCCACCACCAGGTCGGCGGCGAGGTGGTCGTCGTTCAGTTGGGCCGCGCAGTGGGTGGTGGAATAGCCGTGGGCGCGCAGCACCCGGGCGGCCCTGTCGTCGGCGCAGCTGCCGACGTGCCAGTTGCCGGTGCCGGCGCTGGTCACCCGCACCGCGTCGGCCAGGCCGCGCCGCTGCAGCTGGTCGGCGAACATCTTCTCGGCCATCGGGGAACGGCAGATGTTGCCGGTGCAGACGAAGGTGACGTGCAGAGTTTCAGACACCCAGGGCCCTCCGCAGCTCGTCGATCGTCGCGGCGTGGGTGACCCCGGCGCTGTTCCCGTCGCCGAAGTCGTCGCGCCCGTAGCCCCAGCCGACCACCACGGTGTCGATGCCGTGCGCGGCCGCGCCGTGCACGTCGTGGCTGCGGTCGCCGACCATGAGCACCCGCCCGGGCAGCGGCCGCAGCCGTTCCAGCGCGCGGGCCAGCACCTCCTCCTTGCTCTTGCGCGAGCCGTCGGGGGCCGCGCCGGCGATGACCTCGAAATACTCGTCCAGCCCGAAATGGGCGAGGATGCGCCGGGCGGTCGGTTCCAGCTTGGAGGTGGCCACGGCCAGCCGCACGCCGGCCGCGCGCAGGTCGGCCAGCAGCTGCTCGATCCCGTCGAACAGCGTGTTCATCGCCCAGCCGCGGGCGCCGTATTCGGCCCGGAAGGCCGCGATCGCCTCCTCGGCCGAGTCGCCCAGCAGGGAACGGAAGGTGTCGTCCATCGGCGGGCCGACGATTTGGGCGGCCAAATCGCCCTCGGGCACCGCCGCACCGATGTGGCCCAGGGCGTGCAGGAAGCTGGCCACGATCCCTTCCGCCGAGTCGGTCAGCGTGCCGTCGAGATCGAAGATCACCAGGTCCGCCACCTGGGCGCCCGGCGACGATGCGGGACGCATTGCGTCGCCGGGTGGGGGCGGGCAATGGGGGGCTGTGCCTGTCACCTCACCATTGTCCTCGATGGCCGGTTTCCTGGTGCGACGGCGTTCCCGTCACGCGTCTGCGGCGGCCCACTAGTGTTTCACGGATGGCGACTCTGAACCCGAGCCCGCCTGCGGCGGCCCGCTATCACGGCGACCAGGCCGTCGCGCCGGGGATGCTCGACTTCGCCGTCAACGTCCGGCACGCGCAACCGCCGGAGTGGCTGACGCGGCGGCTGGCCGAGCGGCTGCCGGACCTGGCGCGCTACCCGAGCCTGCGGGACGCACACCGGGCACAGGACGCGGCCGCCGCGCGGCACGGCCGTGCCCGCGACGAGGTGCTGCCGCTGGCCGGCGCGGCGGAGGGGTTCGCGCTGTTGCCCAATCTGCGCCCGGGGCGGGCGGCTCTGGTCGCGCCCTCGTTCACCGAGCCGGCCGTGGCGCTGGACGCGGCCGGGGTGCCCGTCGAGCATGTCGTCCTCGCGCCGCCGTTCCGCCTCGGCGACGCGCACGTGCCCTACGACGCCGACCTGGTCGTGGTCGGCAACCCGACCAACCCCACCTCGGTGTTGCACACCCGGGAGCAGCTGCTCGCCCTGCGCCGGCCCGGCCGGATCCTGGTGGTCGACGAGGCGTTCGCGGATTCGGTCGCCGGCGAGCCGGAATCGCTGGCCGGCGACCGGCTGCCCGACGTGCTGGTGCTGCGCAGCCTGACCAAGACGTGGGCGCTGGCCGGCCTGCGGGTGGGTTACGCCCTGGGCGCTCCGGAGGTGTTGGCGCGGTTGACGGCGCGGCGCGCGCACTGGCCGGTGGGGACGCTGCAGCTGACGGCCATCGCGGCCTGCTGCGAGCCGTGGGCCGTCGCCGAGGCGGCGGCCGGTGTGCTGCGGTTGACGCAGTTGCGCGCCGAGATGGTGGCCGGCCTGGCGTCGGTGGGCGCCGACGTGGTCGACGGCCGGGCGCCATTCGTCCTGTTCCGGCCCCCGGACGCCGCCTCGCTGCGAAATGCCTTGGAGCACAAAGGGATCGCCGTGCGCCGGTGCGACACCTTCGTCGGCCTGGACGGGACGTACCTGCGAGCCGCGGTGCGCCCCGAGTGGCCGCTGCTGGTCGACGCGATCGCCGGGGTGTCGCGGTGAGCGTGCGGCTGGCCGACGTGATCGAGGTGCTCGACGAGGCGTACCCGCCGCGCCTGGCCCAGCCGTGGGATTCGGTCGGGCTGGTGTGCGGCGACCCCGACGACGCGGTGGACTCGGTGACCGTCGCGGTCGACGCGACGCCGGCCGTCGTCGACCAGGTTCCCGAGGCCGGCCTGCTGCTGGCCCATCACCCGCTGCTGCTGCGCGGCGTAGACACCGTGGCCGCCAGCACCCCGAAGGGCGCGCTGGTGCACCGCCTGATCCGCACCGGCCGTTCGTTGTTCACCGCGCACACCAACGCCGACTCCGCGTCGCCGGGCGTGTCCGACGCGCTCGCCGAAGCGCTCGACCTCACCGTCGAGGCCCCGCTCGAGCCCGCTTCGGGCGCAACGGATCTCGACAAGTGGGTCGTCTACGTTCCCCGGGAGAACGCCGCGGCGGTGCAGGACGCCGTGTTCGAGGCCGGCGCGGGCCACATCGGGGACTACTCGCACTGCAGCTGGAGCGTCAGCGGCATCGGGCAATTCCTGCCGCAC
>NZ_DATJPU010000075.1:0-19428 GCF_035506235.1 Mycobacterium sp. | reverse complement strand
TCCCTCCTAGCACCCGGCATTGGTGGCCGGGTAGGGTCCGAGGTCCCGGGGCGGCGGTTCGTTGGTCGGCACTGTCGGTTTTCGTGCGGTGCCCGCTCGGGACCCGCAGCCGCAACTTCAGCCTTGCGCGGCCGTCCACTGGTAGGGCAGGAATTTGCCGTCGAACGTCACCGCGACTCGATCGCCTGAGGGATGCGGTTTCTTCTGGACGTCGACACTGAAAGTGATGGCGCTCATGATCCCGTCGCCGAACTGTTCGTGGATGACCTCTCTGATGGCGCGGCCGTAGACCTGTAGCGCCTCGTAGAAGCGATAGGTGGTCGGGTCGGTGGGCACGGCGGTCGGCAGGCCTCCGCGCATCGGGACCGATGCGAGGCACGACCGCCGCGTCGAGGCCGAGCATCTGGACCAGCACCTTGGCCGACTCGGCGGGATGCGATGTTGTCCGAGCAGCGCGGCCGTTGTCCAGACGACGGGTTTGTCGATGGCGTCGGCCAACTGCTGCCGCGTCAGTCCCTTCTCAAGGCGGGCAAGGGCTACTTTTCGGTGACGTCTTCTCGTTTCATGGCTTTCATCTTGCGCCTGCAGGCGTCCAGTCGTCGTCCTCGCTGGGAATCCCGACGCGTCCGCGATCACTCCGGGAGCCCGCGTCGTGGAGCAGAGCAGCGTTGTCCAGCCACCCACCCCGACGTGCTGCACGAGCTGCTGGCCACGTTCATCCACCCGCTGATGGGAGCTGAAGCCGACACGGTGTGCGGTGCGAATTACGGTCAGCGCAGCACCGAGCGCACTAATCAGCCAAGGGCTATCGGCATCGCCAATTCGACATCCGGGCAGGCACTTTGGATCTGGAGATCCCCAGGCTGCGGAGACGCTTGACGTTGAGATCGAAGCGGGCGCGCTCAGGCGAGGCGCGATGTCGGTGGCGACCTCCCCGAACCTGGTCGGCACCTGCGACGCCGGTCTCACGTTCGATAGTGCGTTATCGTGGGGTTATGCTGCGACTTGTCCGTGTAAGGCAGTGCAATGAACCTGGTAGCCAAGGCTGTCGACAAGATCGCCAATCCACCGCGGGTGTCGGATCCGGACCGGCTGCGCGCCGTGGTGTCCGGCAAGACCGTGCTGGTGACCGGTGCCTCCTACGGACTCGGCGAGGCCACCGCCCGCAAGCTCGCGGCGGCCGGGGCGACCGTGTTGCTGATCGCCCGCTCTGCGGACAGGCTGAAAACCCTCGCGGCGTCGATCAACGCGGGCGACGGCCGCGCAGCGGCGTATCCGGCCGATCTGACCGACGAGTCCGCGATCACCGCACTGGCGAAGAGGCTCACCGAAAACCACGGCCCGATGGACGTCGTCGTCAGCAACGCCGGCAAGTCCATCCGGCGGTCGCTGCATCTGCAGTACGACCGGCCGCAGGATTTCGAGCGCACGATCGGCGTCAATTACCTGGGCCCGGTCCGGTTGTTGCTCGGGCTGCTTCCCGCGATGCGGCGCCGGGGCAGCGGGCACATCGTGAGCATTTCGACGATCGGTGTGCGCACCCCGCCAGCCCCGCGCTGGGGCACCTACCTGGCGTCCAAGAGTGCGTTCGATGTGTGGTTGCGTAGCGTCGCACCGGAACTGCGCGCCGACGGCGTGCATGTCACCTCCGTGTACATGACGTTGATGCACACCGCCATGAGCGCACCCACGCCGATCCTGCGCAGACTGCCGGGCTTGTCTGCGGAGCAGGCCGCCGACATCGTCGCGAAGGCGATCATCGACCGGCCCCGCACGGTGCAGCCGTTGTGGGTGTGGCCGGTCGAAATCAGCTCGATGCTGCTGCCCGGGCTGCTGCAGGCCGGGATGGGAGTGTTGTATCGGTTCACCACCGATTCCCCAAGCGCTCAGGGGATTCGGCGATGACGACCGCGAACATCGTGACCGCCGCGGCCCGGGTGGTGCTGCGATCAGGATTGCTTGCACCCGCTGGGCCGCTGACGACGTTCCGCATCGTGCGCGAGGCAGTTCGAGGTGGTGCGAACCCGGCTACCGCTATGGCGATAGCGGCGGCTCGCTGGCCGGACCGCACGGCGGTGATCGATGATGACGGCGCGCTGAGCTACGGCCAGCTGCGGTCCCGCACCGAATCTCTCGCGGCCGCGCTGATCTACCGCCACGGCGTCGGAGCCGGGGTCCCGGTCGGCATTCTGTGCCGCAACGGGCGCGGCTTCATACAGGCACTGTTCGCGGCGGCGTCGGTCGGTGCCGACGTGGTGCTGCTCAACACCGATTTCCGCACCGACGCGCTGGCGACCGCGTTGGGCGCGCACCGGATCCAAACCGTGATCTGTGATGACGAATTCGCCGACCGGGTGCATGCGGCAGACGAGGCCGTCGCCGTCGTCGATCCCGCGGCGTTTGACATCGACGAGTGCCAGCCACGGCCAAAGGGTGGGCCGCCCGGGCGGATCGTGCTTTTGACGTCCGGTACGACGGGCACACCCAAGGGTGTGCCGCGCACACCCCGTATCACCCCGGTAGTGGGTGTTGGAGTCGTGTTCCTCGACCGCATCGGGCTGCGGGCGGGGAGCCGAATGGTCGTACCGGTGCCCATGTTTCACGCGTTCGGGTTCGGGATGGTGGTGCTCACGGCCATACTCGGCGGCACGCTGCTGACCAGACGCCGGTTCGACGCCGAAGCAACGCTTGCGCAGGCGTCGTCGCATCGCGCGCACGCGCTCGCCGCGGTTCCGGTCATGCTCGCCCGGATTCTTGACCTTCCAGATGAGGTGCGGGCGCGAAACCCGGTTCCGTCGCTGCGCGTAGTGCTCTCCACCGGGGCACGCCTGGACCCGAGCCTGGCGCAGCGGTTCATGGACGCCTACGGCGAGATCCTTTACAACGCCTACGGCTCCTCGGAGGTCGGCATCGGGTCGTTGGCGACGCCCGCCGATCTACGGGAGGCACCGGAAACGGTCGGCAGGCTGGTTGCCGGCTGTCCGGTCGAAATTTTCGACGAGAACGACAGTCCCGTCGGGCCGCACGTCACCGGGCGGGTGTTCGTGGGTGGTGGCCTCACGTTCGACAGCTACACCGGCGGCGGTGGTAAGACGGTGGTCGCCAGGATGACCGGCACCGGGGACATGGGCTACTTCGACGAGGCGGGGCGGCTGTTCTTCGTCGGCCGCGAAGACGACATGATCGTCTCCGGTGGAGAGAACGTCTACCCCCGCGCGGTTGAGAACGCGCTCGCCGACCATCCCGGGGTGGCCGACAATGCCGTGATCGGTGTCCCAGATAAGGACTTCGGCCAGCGGCTTGCTGCCTTCGTCGTCCCCCGCCCGGACGCCGACATCGACGAAGCCGAACTGCGGGAGTACCTGAAGGACAAGGTGTCTCGTTTCGAACAACCGCGAGACATCACCATCGTCGCCGAGATCCCACGCAACCCCACCGGCAAGGTGCTGCGAAATGAACTGGGTCACGATCAACTCCGTGCGCAACCACATCGCCCGACACCTCCCTGAGAGCCGTGTCGACTCTTTCGCGATGCACCGTGCGGTTACGTCCCGCCCTCGCCACAGGCTGGGTCCACGTGCAGACGTGGAGCCATCAGCCGCGCTCATCGTTGCGAGCTTTTACGTGCGGGTATCGATGATCGAAGAGCCAAGCGCATCGGCGGCCGCGAATATCGCGGGAGTGGCGGTCTTTCTCGACCCGGTACCCGGCGATATTTGTCGAGCTCGGCAACATGAAAAACGGCGATGAGGGTGCTCAGATGGAAACCGCCGATGGACGAGCCGAATATGCTTCAGCAGTCACTCATGATGACCGGCGCGACCGCATTCGTTGCGATCTCGGTGAAGACCGGAACGAACTTAGCCATCTCTGGATGATCAAACTCCGAGCTGCTCAAGTCATTCCTCTTATCCGGACAGGTTGAAGTTGCCGCTTGTGCCGTAGATCGCCAGCGAGACGAGCAGCGTGATCGACACGACCGCGATGAGCGATGCGCGCACCGCGCGGCCTGTCGCAAGGCCGACACCGGCCGGTCCACCCGTGGCGGTATAGCCGAAGTACGTATGTATGAACAGGATTGCAAGAGCCATCAAGATGGCCTGAAGAAATGACCACAACAAGTCGGTTGGGCTCAGGAACGTCGAAAAGTAGTGGTCGTATAGCCCTGATGACTGGCCTAGAAGGAAAACGGTGGTGAAGCGGCTCGCTAGAAACGAAAGGATGACGGCGATGGAGTACAACGGCGTGATGGCGATCATCCCGGCGGCGATCCTGGTGCTGACCAAGAAGGAAATCGGCCGAATGGCCATCGCTTCCAGCGCATCGATCTCTTGGTTGCTTCGCATGGCGCCCAGCTGCGCCGTCACGCCGGCGCCGAACGTGGCCGCCAAGCCGACCCCCGCGACGACCGGAGCGGTGATGCGAACGTTGATGAACGCCGCCAAGAATCCTGTCAAGGCCTCGATGCCGATTTTGCCCAGGGAACTGTAGCCTTGGACCGCCAGCGTGCCGCCCGTAGCCAGGGTCAAGAACCCAACGATTACCAGGGTTCCACCGATCATCGCCAAGGTGCCCGTGCCCATGCTGATCTCGGCGGTGAGGCGAACGATGTCACGTGTGTAGTACCTCACCGCGTACGGCACGCCGGCGAGCGCCTTGCCGTAAAACGTTGTCTGGTCACCGATTCCGCCGAGTGTGGTGATCGGCCGTTCGAGTTCACGGACTAACCGAGGATTGAGAGCTCGCAGAGTCACGGCAGTCGTTCCGTCACTTCCCCGTCATATGGATGCCGATTGCGGTGACGACTACGTTGACAACGAACAGCGACATGAAGGCGAAGACGACCGTCTGGTTGACGGCATTACCCACGGCCTGTGCGCCGCGTCCCGTGATCGTCAGTCCCCGATAACACGCAACCAGGCCGGCGATCAGGCCGAACAGGGCCGCCTTGACCCCCGAAATGAGTAACTCTGGAATTCCGGTGAGCACCGTGATGCCGGCAGCGAACGAACCGGGATTGACCTGCTGGATAAACACCGAGAAGACGTAGCCGCCCAGAATGCCGGTTATGCAGACAAGGCTGTTCAACAGCAGGGCGACCAACCCCGACGCGAGCATGCGCGGCGTAACCAACCGCTGAACGGGGTTGACGCCCATGACCTCCAGTGCGTCGATCTCCTCACGAATAGTGCGCGAACCCAGATCTGCGCACATCGATGTTGCGCCGGCTCCCGCCACGATCAACACGGTCACGAGCGGGCCGATCTGCGTCACCGCACCGAAGGCCGCACCTGCACCGCTCAAGTCGGCTGCGCCGAGTTCGCGCAGCAGGATGTTGAGGGTGAAGCTGACCAGAACCGTGAACGGAATGGCCACTAACAGCGTGGGCAAGAGCGCGACGCGCGCGACAAACCAGGACTGCTCCAGAAACTCTCGTGCTTGAAAGGGCCGGCGAAAGAGGAACCTCACCGCGTCAACCGACATGAGCAACAATCCCCCGACGGCTCGGAGCGGCTGCGAGACGTCCCGGCTGAACACCGACGCTCCCGCACTCCAGTGGTCCCGCCGTCTATTCATCGCCGAATCCCAGTACTTCCGGGATCACGATGGCCGACAATGCCGTCACTCCCACCGATATGGTGCGCCAAACCGATCCGGGACCCGCGACTTGGTTGGGGAATCTCAGGGTCATCACCGCTTCTTCCGTGAAGGCAGTCGCCTGGCTTCGGGCTCGTGGGCGGGGCTGCAGGCGGTCGGGCTCATCGTGTTCCAGGAACCGGTTATGCGCCAAACGTTGTGTTCATTGGTCTTTCTGCATCTCGCTTCGTGCTTATGAGGCGGGCGCAACCGCCGATCGTGCGAGGCCGTCGAGGGCGTGGCGCACACCGTCGGCGAACACCTCGATGTCCAGGCAACCTTCCCGGTCACCGACAGCAGTCAGATTGAGCTGCCCGGCGTACGACAGCGCGGCGACAACAAGCGTCAAGTTTCCCATCGGCGGCATCATCGCGAACATCTCCAGCAGCCGGGCACCGGCGAGATACAGCGGCACTGGCGGACCGGGCACATTGCTTACGACCAGGTTCACCGACCGTTGCCGCGGAAACTGCCGGTACCAAATCCACTGCCCGGCAACGAACCTGAAGATCCCACTGCCCACCTCGGGGCGGGCCTTTGTTCTTGGCGGCGGACGTCTCGGCGGCGACGAACTCTAGCCGGCGCACCGGGTCGGCTTCGCCGAGTGGCAGCGGCACCATCATCCAGCTGGGTTTGTTGCCCAGGGTCTGACGATCTTCGTCGTGGTGGGCGATGGTCACCATGGCTCGCTGCATCAGCGGGACGTTCTCCCCACGGCTCGCCAGCAGCTCGCAGAGCCCGCCCGCCACAGCGGCCAGCACAACGTCGTTGACCGTGGCGTGGTGTGCGTGGCCGATCTGCTTGGCGAGATCCAGACGGCAGCGGACGATGGCTAGCCGACGCTCCGTGCCCACCGGATGGTTCAGGCTTGTTCGGGGTGCAGGTCGCTCGGTGAGAACCTCCCGCCAGGCCGACATTGCCCGTCGCGCCCGGCGCAACGTTATGGCTGGATGGACGAGGCCCGACAACCCCCGCCCGAGTTCGCGCCGGCGGCGGCGCAGGTTGTCGCGCAGCAGCTCGCTGGCGGTCGGGATCGGTGTCGGCATCCACGGCGGTGCGACCGTGGTGGGCGGTTCGGCGGTCATGTCCAACAGCGCCCCGAAAGCGGCCAGAGCGGCGGCGCCGTCGGCGACGACGTGATGAATTTTCAAGAACGCCCCCAGGTGTTGATCTGGCAGGCCTGGCAGTAGCCACAGTTCCCACAGTGGCCGCGCGGGATCGAATGGTCGCCGGGCGAGTTCCTGGCATGCCTGCAGCAGATGGGATTCGTCGGCTGGAGCGGCGAGCGCCCGGACTCGGATGTGGTCTGCGATGTCAAAGGCGGGAGTGTCGACCCACAGCGGCCATCCCAGTCCACGGCGAGGGCGGTAGAGCAGTTGCCTGAAGCGGGGCACCAGGTGCAGTCGCGGCTCGATGTGCCGCCGAACCGCGTCCACCTGAACGTGACCGTTGCGGTCGGACAGGCTCGTACCGTCGAGGATGGCGAGCCCGCCGATGTCGCTGGACCAGCCATAGTCGTTCCACATCAGCAGGAACAGGTCTGAGGAAGTCAACCGATCGAGCAGACGCGTGTCGGCCATCCCGTCACGTTCCCTTCCCCTGTAGATGCGGGTTGGGCTTCCAATCGAGTTTATGGACCGTCCGGCAAACGCATGAGGGCCGAAGGACCCTTTGCTAGACCCGGGCGAAATGTCAATCATGCTAGGTGCCTTATGCCTTCACGCTGGCTTATTATGGCTGTTCAAGTCCCTATTTCGACTCGGCTGCACCCGCTTCGGCTCGCCCGGCATCTTCGGGGTGCCACCGTGTCGGTGATCATGCTCAGCTGCATTAGCGCAGCATGCGAGTATCAGCCATGCGGCACGTTGTCGGGCGAGTCGCCCCGTAGCCGACCGGGTGGGCTGACCGGCTGACCCGAGCCCGGGCTGGGCCCATGCTGCTCATGCGACTGTCGAGCTTGAGCGGATTCTGTGCACAGGACCGACTGGACCGCCGACCGAGCCGACGACGGAGTAAGGGTGATGGAGATGGCCGACGAACAAACAATCAACGGGTCGGAGAGCGCTGCCTGGCTGGCGCTCCGGGATGCCGCCTACGTCGGAAGGCTGATGCCGCTGCTCAGGCTGGCGGTGAAGCTCTACTTCCGCTCTGACGTCCAGGGGCTGGAGAGGATCCCCGAAGGCGGCGCGCTTCTGGTGTCCAACCACTCCGGCGGACTGGTCCCAATGGATGTTCCGGTGGTTGCTGTAGCCTTCTACGACCACTTCGGCGCCGAGCGCCCCTTCTATGTTCTCGCCCATGACGGGCTGCTGATGGCCGGTGGGAAGTACGTCCTCGGCCGAGCTGGTTTTCTCCCGGCCAGCCGGGAGAACGCCATTGCCGCGCTGCGGGCGGGCGCGACGACGATCGTGTTCCCCGGCGGGGACTACGACGTGTTCCGGCCGACGAAGGACGCCAACAGGGTCGACTTCGGTGGCCGCAAGGGGTACGTCCGCACCGCGCTGGACGCTGGCGTGCCGATCGTCCCCGTGGTCAGCATCGGTGGTCAGGAGCAGTATCTGTTCCTCAGCCGCGGCGAGCGGCTGGCCCAGCTGCTTCGTCTCGACAAGTTGCTGCGGTTGAAGATCGCCCCGATAATCGTCGGCATTCCATTCGGGCTCACCTCCGGCTATGTGCCAAACTTGCCGCTGCCGGCCAAGATCGTCACCCGGGTGCTCGAGCCGATCTGTCTCGAAGAAGAGTTCGGGCCGAATCCCGACATCGATGAGGTGGACCGCGCCATACGCACCCGGATGCAGGCCGCCCTAGACGAGCTGGCTCGGGAGCGGCGGTTCCCCGTCATCGGGTGAGAACCAATACGGTCACAAGAAGGAGATCGCGGTCCCAAAGTTGCGCACCGCCCGCACTTATCGCGCAGAAGCCGCGCCGTCGATCAGTTAGCGGCATCGCGAAAAAACCTGCCCGCAGGACGGGGCTCGGCTGGCCCATGTGGCGACGCCGGTGCGGTGGTAGCACGGCGACGCCGGACCACATCGTGACCCTCACCGACGCCAAACCAGCGGTCGAGCATCTGCGCGACGCAGAGCTTGCCTTGCGTCCCACGGAGCGCCACCTCGGCGCCTTCGCCGTCGCTCATCAAGTCCTCGACTTCATCTACGGAAGCCTCTGAGCCGTAGCCGGCCCTGTTCGGGCGGGATCTGCTAACCAGCGTTATTCGGCGCCGACGGTGGGCGGCTGCACAGGCGCGGCCAGAGTGCCAGATGCTGCACAGCGCTGGTCATTTCGCGATATCTGCATGCACCGCGATGGTGGTGTGCTGTAATCGTGGCATCGACGGCCATCGGCGCCCACGAGGCTTGCCCCTACTGAGGCTCCCCCGAGTCCCGGCGCTTGCGGCTGTTGGGCACATGCCCGTCGGTCAGATCGTCGACCTGCCCGGGCGGGGCAGCACGTATGTGATCGACTCCGGGCCCCAGGATGGGCCCTCGTATGTGCTGCTGCACTCGCTGGCCTGCACCGGGCTAATGACCTGGTATCCGGCGCTGGACGTCGTAAGGCGGTTCGGTCGGGTGGTGGTGTTCGACCAGCGCTGGCATGGCCAAGGCATCTCCTCGCCGCGATTCTTGCTCGAAGACTGCGCCGACGACGTTGTCGCGTTGGCCGACGCGCTGGGAATTGAAACCTTCGTGCCGGTCGGCTACTCAATGGGATCACTGGTCGCCCAATTGATCTGGAAGCGCCACCGGGAGCTCGTCGACGGGCTGGTGCTGTGCGCAGCCACAACGGCGGTCACTCGCGCGAGCTACGAGCGACTGGCCACCGGGATATTCGCGGCGCTTGTCGACGCGTTCAGTCCGCCACCGAGGTGGGCCGCGAATCAACAGGCATCTTCGGTAGCCGAGTGTATATTCGGCGTTCCCCAATGGTTGCTCAACCAGTTCCGCAGCACCAGCCCGGGTGCGATAACCCGCGCCGTCGCCGAGATCACCCGGTTCGACTCGACACGCTGGGTCGGGGATATCGACGTGCCGACGTCGGTACTGGTCACGCTGCGCGACCACGCCATTCCGGCCCGACGGCAGCACTGGCTGGCCAGCCGGATACCCGAAGCCCACACAGTTACGGTCGACGCTGGGCATGCCGGTTGTACGCTGGCACCTGACAAGTTCGTGCCAGGGCTACATGAGGCGATCAGTGCGGTGCACCGCCGAATCCCGACTTACGACGCTGACCATTTCCTCGAGCGGACCTCGGCGCGTTCTCACGGGCAGTAACCCCGGGGCTTGATGTCTCGCGACCGGAATTGAGACAAAGCACTCAACTGGACAACACAACCGCGGTTAACTGGTTGCAGCCGTAGTCGTGCGGGTCAAGTAGATGGGGTGCGCGGTGAAGCGACTCAGCGGTTGGGATGCCTTGTTGTTGTACAGCGAAACACCCAACGTCCACCAGCACACGTTGAAGGTGGCCGTGGTCGACACCACAGACTTCGAGGGCGAGCCCAGTTTCGATGCCTTCCGCCACATACTGCGCCGCCGCCTGCATGTCCTGGAACCACTGCGCTATCAGCTGATAAGCATCCCGTTACACCTGCATCCTCCGATGTGGCTGGAAGAGGCCGAGATCGACCTGGACTATCACGTCCGGCGAATAGAGGTGCCCGCCCCTGGCGGTCGGCGTGAACTCGATCAGGTAATCGGCGAGATCGCCAGCACGCCCTTGGACCGCCGCCGTCCGCTGTGGGAGATGTACTTCGCCGAAGGCCTGGCCAACCACCGGGTCGCGGTGATCGGCAAGATCCACCACGCGCTGGCTGACGGTGTCGCGTCGGCCCACCTGATGGCGCGGGGAATGGAGTGGCCCGACTCCCTCCAGGAGGAGGCTGAGCTGAATGCTGCCCGCACGCTGCCGTCGACGGCGGAGCTGCTCCGCGCGGCCGGGCGAAGCCATCTGGACCACTTCGCAAAACTGCCGCGGGTGGTGCGTGAGGGTGCGACCGGCATCTACCGACTGCGGCGGCGGGCGGTGGAGCGCCGTGGGGACCCAGAGTCGGCACGCCACGCCGGCCCGCCCCCGACCTTCATCAATCACCGGCTGTCACCAGGGCGGACCTTCGCCAGCGCGACCCTGTCGCTGGCTGAGGTCAAGGAGACCAGCAAGCATCTCGGCGTCACCGTCAACGACATGGCGTTGGCGACGGCCGCGGGTGGCGTGCGCGAATTGCTGCTGCGCTACGACGGCTGCGCCGACCAACCGCTCATCGCCGAGGTGCCGGCCGCCACCGACACCTCGCCGGATCGGATCAGCGGCAACGCGCTGAGCTCCATGCTGGTGTCGCTGCCCGTGCACGTTGGTGATCCGTTGGAACGGGTCCGGCTGACCGGTGAGGCTACCCGGATCGCCAAGGAAACCCAGAAGCTGTTGGGCCCGAGCACCATAGGGCACTGGCTGGAGTATGTGCCGCCTGTCGCCGAGCAGGCCACGTTCTGGTGGCTGTCGAGGCGGCGGGCGCCTAATCAGCTGATCAACGTGATCGTGTCCAGCGTGGCAGGCCCGCGGCAGCGAGGCCGCATCGCCGGTGCGGTGGTGACCGAGATCTACTCGGTGGGTCCGGTGGCCGCGGGCGTCGGGCTGAACATCACGGTGTGGAGCTACGTCGACCAACTCAACATCTCGGTACTCTCCGACGACCAGACACTCCAAGACACCCACGAGGCAACCGACGCAATGATCCACGCGTTCGCGGACATCCGCTCGGCAGCGGGCTTTCCCGCGACGCTGATGGAAGTTGCCAACGCGATGTCGCAAGCCACCCCCCTCGGTTAGGAATCTTCGATGCTGGACCGCGGACGCAAGACCCGCGAGCTGATCGCCACGATGCGCCGGGCGAGGTTCATCGCCACGCTGCGGCCGGACAAGTACGTGCGTATCGCCGCGGCGGCGCGGCGCGAGGGTGCGACCGAAACCTTGGGTTTCGCGATCGCGGCACGGCGATGCCCGCAGCGTCTGGGTTTGATCGACGAGCTCGGCACGCTGACCTGGCGCCAGCTAGACGAGCGGTCCGACGCCTTGGCCGCCGCGTTGCAGACGCTACCTGGAGGAACTCCGGAAAAGGTCGGCATCATGTGCCGCAACCACCGCGGTTTCGTCGAGGCGCTAGTTGCGGTCCACCGCATCGGCGCTGATGTCGTGCTGTTGAACACCTCCTTCGCGGGGCCGGCGCTCACCGAAGTGGTGAAACGTGAAGGTATCGATGTGGTCGTCTATGACGAGGAATTCGAGCCTGCGGTCGACCGCGCCCTCGCCGAGCGTCGCGGTGTCAGGAGGGTCGTCGCATGGACGGATGACCCGCCTGACCATGAGATGACCGTCGAGAAGCTGATCACCGCACACACCGGTCGGCGGCCGAGACGCGCCCGCCGCAGGGGCAAGCTGATCCTGCTGACCGCAGGCACTACGGGTACGCCCAAGGGCGCCAAGCGCTCCGGCGGTGGCCCCAAGGAGCTGAAGGCGGTGCTCGACCGGACCCCGTGGCGCGCCGAGGAGACTACGGTGGTGGTGGCACCGATGTTCCACGCGTGGGGCTTTTCCCAGCTGATTCTGTCGGCGATGCTGGCGTGCACGATCGTGACCCGCCGCAAGTTCGATCCAGAGGCGACGCTGCAGCTCGTCGACCGCTACCACGCCACGGGACTTTCCGTGGTGCCAGTGATGTTCGACCGGATCATGGACCTACCCGACGACGTGCGGAAGAAATACAGCTGCCGCTCGCTGCGGTTCGCCGCCGCGTCGGGGTCACGGATGCGTCCCGACGTGGTCTCCAGGTTCATGGATGAGTTCGGTCCCGTGATCTACAACAACTACAACGCGACCGAGGCAGGCATGATCGCAACCGCCACACCGGCAGACCTGCGTGCCGCCCCAGACACTGCCGGCACGCCAGCCGAGAACGCTGAGATCCGGATCCTCGACGGCGAATTCCACGAGCTCTCCCCGGGTGAGATCGGCGGTATCTATGTGCGCAGCTCCACACAGTTCGACGGCTACACCTCTGGCAAGGCCTCGAAGTTCCACGACGGGTTCATGTCGTCCGGCGACGTCGGCTACCTCGACAACACCGGCCGGCTGTTCGTGGTCGGCCGCGACGACGAGATGATCGTGTCCGGCGGCGAGAACGTCTATCCGATCGAGGTGGAGACGACGCTCGCGGCACATCCCGAGGTAGCCGAGGCGGCGGTCATCGGCGTAGACGACGAGCGCTACGGCCAACGGCTGGCCGCGTTCGTGGTACTCCAGCCGGGCGCATCGGCGACGCTGGACACGCTGAAGCAGCATGTGCGGGAGAACTTGGCCAACTATAAGGTGCCGCGCGACATCATGATTCTCGACGAGTTACCCCGTAGCAGCACCGGTAAGATCATCCGTCGCGATCTGCGGGCACGCGTTGCCGCCCTGACGGGCAATGGGAGTTAGCACGCGGCTACGAGTAGTCCGGCCTTCGGCCACTTCCTGTCCTGTTTGTCCCCGACACGCCAGCCGGATGGCGGTTCCCGCATCGGTCAACTCCGCAGAAGAAGCGCTGCTGCGCAGACGGTTTCGGCGGCTGCCTGGATTTTTGCAACCGTCGCTTGATGTTGGATCAGCGAGTGTCCGGTCGTCGGTGAGCGCCGAGGCGTTGAGTTGCACCGTATTCAGCGCCTCGTCGAGATGCACCACTAGCGACAGGTTGAAGGCGCTTCGTCACAGCACCTGGTTGGTCGGCGTGGCTCGAATAATGCGTTGGCGTCCCGCTGACCGGCACCATGCGCGACTACCCGTTCGATCTCCGCCTGCTTGGTGAAGATCCGCCCGGCTAACCGCGCAGCACGCCGCGCTCGGCGCGGGCGTTCCAGATCTGTTCGAACCACAAAACTAGAGCAAACCTGGGGCGGTACTAGACGGCGCCTCTCTGTGTCAAGCGGTGCGGTCGCCGGTTGTAGGGTGGGCCTTGGCTGGCCCGGTGAGTGACTTGTCCGAAGTGCTGGTGACGGGGTGTGAGCCAGCCGCGCAGGATGTTGGAGTCGCCCCCGTGTGTCCCGCCGGGCCCGCCCCTTTCAAGGTGTCTGCATCGCGCACGAGCTGTCGGTAGACGGCATCGGATAGGCGTCGTTTGAGGCAGCGTAATGCTTCTCGGTGGCTCTTGCCGGCGGCTCGTTTTCGTCGGTAGTAATCGCGTCCGTCAGGCGCACGCACGCGGACGAGACTATCCCAAAGCGCCCGACACAGCTGCCCCGGCCTGTCACGCATCCTCCCGCCCCCGCACGGCAAGCCACCGCCGGCTGGCCTGCGGACCGTTATCCGTTTGTACAGCGCCGAGAGGCGGTCTGCGAAGTTCTCGACGACCACCTTGCGGCGCAGCTTCAGGCTCGGTGTCAGGTCGCTGGCCTCGATGGAGAGCTCGCGGTCGATGATCGCGAATCTGTTGATCTGCTCCCAGCGATTGAGTTGCGCGTTGAGCACCACCGCACCCTACAAACCACCGATTGGTTTTAGTTTCCCGGTCGCTTCGCTCCTGCCCGCCAGGGGATTGAGCCGGTCAGGTTATCCAGGAAGCCAAACGCCGGTAGAGACCTTGGTCCCTCATGCTCGGGGTGTTCGGCCTCTACCACCTGGGTTCGCGGGGTGCTCGGATGAGGACGCTGAGTATGGCGGCCGGAATTTAGCCCCGCAGGCGGGAAAGGAGTCCTCGACATGTCGGAGATCAACGAAGCCCGTACGCATGAGGTCCCGATGCAGATAGATCGTGGGTTCTTCGAGCAGTTCGCTGAGCGCCTGTTCGCAGTCTGGAACCAGCACGACACGATGGATCTGGCCGACCTCGTTGCCGAGGACGTGGTCTGGATTGACCCGATCGTTGTCGAGCCGGCCCGCGGCGTCGAGGGGGTCCGCCAGTTTATGGAGAACTCTTGGCGCGCGATGCCTGACCTGCACTTCGATGTCATCGGCCCTCGGTGCTTCGCCGACGACGCCCCGGTGGCGATGGTGCCGTGGAAGATGACCGGCACATATCTCCACCGTTTTGACCCGCCGGGCTTCGCCCCGACCGGACGCCGTATATACGTCGACGGGGTCGACGTATATACGTTCCGGGAACACAAGATCGCTCATTATGTGGCGTATTACGACGTCTCGTTACTGATGCGGCAGCTCGGAATCCTGCCCGCCTCCGGCAGCCGGGAGGAGAAGATGTTCGTCGCCGTGCAACGCCTCCGGACTCAGCTGAGCAACCTCCGACGCTGACCGCGCGGGCCGACATTGGCCCGCGGTGCCGAACCAAAAGAAACGCTGGACTTGTAAGGCCGGGAAACTGTACGCCACAACAAGATTGGGCAATTCGCGATGCGTGCCATGTGGACGACACGCGTCGCGACTTGCGACATCGGATATCACCACCGGACCTTGACCAGGAGCTCGGGATCGCGAAAGTAATTGCCGTGGAAGGGTGCTCGCCATGACCGATGCTTACGATGCCATCACGATCGGTTCGGGTCTCGGCGGGCTGACTGCGGCAGCGCTCTACGCGAGGGCAGGGCATCGGGTGCTGGTCTTGGAGCGCAATGCTGAGTTCGGTGGGGCGGCAACGACTTACCGGCACGGACCGCTGACCGTCGAAGCCTCATTACATGAGACCGCCGACCCATTAGATCCGCTCGACGCCAAGACCCGCATCTTAGGGGCGCTCGGTATCCTCGATGACCTCGAATTCGTGCCGGTCGGCGCGTTCTACGAGGTGCGCGGCCGGTTGTTCGATCCGCCGTTCGTGCTACCGCACGGCTTCGACGCCGCCGAGGCGGCACTGGCTGACCGCTTCCCGCACCAACGATCCGCCTTCCGCCGATACTTCGCCCGGCTGCAAGCCGTCCGACAGGCGATGTCGGTGGTCGGCGAGCAACACGACAGCCTCTGGTGGTTCGTGCACGCGCCGGTGCTGCCCCTGAAGCTCTGGCCGCTGCTGCATGACAAAGGGCTCAGCCTTTCGGAGGCGTTCGACCAGCTGTTCGGCAACGACGAGGGGCCCAAACTCGCGCTCGCGGCGAACCTCGGCTACTACGGCGACGATCCCGACCGGTTGTGGTGGCTGTTCTACGCGCTCGCCCAGGGCGGCTATCTCGCCAGCGGCGGCACCTACATCCGGGGCGGCTCGGGCACGCTGAGCCGAAGGCTCGTCGGTGTGGTCGAGGCGGAAGGCGGCGCGGCGCACGCGGGTCGCACGGTGACCGAGATCATCCTTGATGACCAAGGCCGCGCCGCGGGAGTCGCCCATACCGCGGCCGACGGCGGTGACCGCGTCGTGGACCGCGCTCGGGTTCTCTTCGCCAACGCCGCCCCCAGCGTCCTCGCCGAGGCGCTCCCGCCACAGGTGCGGCCGGCGTTTGCGGCCCGCTATGCCGGGCGGCGCCCGTCGACCTCACTGTTCTCGATCGCGCTCGGGCTGAGCCGGCCACCGCGCGAGCTGGGCTTCACCCAATACTCCACGGTGCTGATACCGGAGTGGGTCAATTCGCTTTCAGACCATGCGCGCTGCGCCGGGCTCCTCGCCGATCCGCCCGGGACCCGCATGCCCGCTATAACCCTCGTCGACTACAGCGCCATCGACAGTGGGCTCAATCCCGGCGGGCCACACCTGGTCTCTGTTGCCGGCGTCGATCGGCTTAGCAACTGGGATCGCCTGGACGGCGAAGCGTACCGGGCCAAGCGGGACGCATGGATCGACGCAATCGTGGCCGGGATCGACCGATCATTCCCCGGCTTCGCCCAAGCGGTCCAGCAGCGAGAAATGGCCACCGCAGTAACGATGCGCCACTACCTGAATACGCCCGACGGGGCGACCTACGGCTTCGCCCAGGATCCGCCCAAGGGACTGCCAACTCTCGGCTCAGAAAGGGGCGTCGCGACAACCGTCCCGGGACTCTGGCTGGCATCAAGTTACGGCGGGGCCGGAGGCTTCACCGGAGCCATGCTGACAGGGATGCTCGCGGCCCAAGCCGCTATGAAATCACAAGGTAGACGCGCCGCCTGAACGCCGCCCGCGCCGATGGCGTCCATCGCCGCTGTTACGGCTTCCGAACCCCGAACGCTCACCGCGACGGTGTGTCCGCCGACGGCACGCAAGCCTGATCACTCGCCGACGTCACGTATTCGTCCTCGAACCCCACTCGTTCAGCCAGCTGCCGGTGGTCGAACCTGACAGTAACGCGCCGATCCTGCCCGCCACAGCACCCCCAGCCGTGCAGCGGCTCGCCACCTAATTCCGAACTTCGCCAAACATGCGCCAACGAGATCCGGAATCCGCCAACTAACTCCGTAACGGACAGTAAGTGTCCGTTACGGAATTAGGTGGCGAGCCTTATGGCGCTCTACCGCGGTTCGCCATTTGTTTTCGAACCGCGGCTGCTGCTGTTGTTCGGATTCAGGTGGCGAGTTCGGGTGACTATCCGCACGGCCTGCTATGGACCGGTTTCTAGGGGCAGGCTTCGATCGGCGCACACTCCATTAGACCCCCGTCGTACATGGCCACCCGGGGATGGCCAAGGCGGACCAAGACATTCGCCAGGCTGGCCGCCGCCGCGCCGGCACCGCAGTAGGTGATGATGCGTTTCGCTTCCAACGCCGTGCCGACCTTGCGCCGCAGCTCCGGCAGCGGCTGATAATACTGGGTCTGCCGGTCGAGGATCTCCCAGGCGGTCACATTGCGCGAGCCCGGGATGTGTCCGCGGCGACCGTACTCGTTGACCTCGCCGCGATGCTGACGACGGCCCAGCGCATCGATCAGGCACACGTCGGGATCGTCGAGCACGTCCAGGACTTCCCGCTTGCCGACGACCAACTCGGGGCGCTCCGTGGCCTGGAACGTCGCCGGCGGATAGTGACACGGCGGTGCGCAGACCGGATAGCCGGCGTCCTTCCAGGCGGTCCAGCCCCCGTCGAGCACGGCGGCCTCATCGAACCCGAAGACCCGCAGCATCCACCACAACCGCGCAGCCCACATGTTCTCGCGCCTGTCGTAGATCACGACCCGGCTGTCATTGCTCACGCCCAGGGCACCGATTCGTTCGGAGAACCATTGTGCCGAGGGCATCGTCAGCGAGCGTCGCGGTTTGTCAGGGTCAGACAGGTCAAACAGGTTGGCGAACGCGCTGCCCGGAATGTGTTCCCGCCGCCATTCCCGTTCACCAGTGCGTACCGTCGGCACTATTAGCAGCCGACGGACCTGCACCGTCGCGTCAAAAACCCGTAGCTGCGGGTCTTTGACGTGCTCGGCGAGCCACTGCACTGAAACCAGGGGATCCATAACCAACCACTTCCGGTGCCGCAACCATCCGTTCCCACGGTCACCACCATCAACCACCCCGTCAAGGGCTGCTTACGGGTCACACGGCGTGTTGATCGGCCTTGGAAGCTCTAGCGCCCGGGGCCACTGGGCTCGGTGTGAATGCGCTCAGCGACCGTGGCCCATCCTGGTTCGAGCATCATGTCGTGCCCCGATGGCTTATCTGGCTGGGTGGTTCAGGGATCTTCGGGGCTGGGGCGGGGTGGGACAATCTAGCGATGGGTGTGCCCTCGGGGACGGTTACGTTCCTGTTCACCGACGTCGAGGGGTCGACGGGGTTGTGGCAAGCAGCGCCCGATGCGATGCGCTTGGCGTTGGCGCGGCACGACTCGATCGTGCGGTCAAAGATCGCCGAGCACGGCGGATACATCTTTGCAACGGGCGGGGATGGGTTCGCGGCTGCTTTCGCGCGGGCCGGTGATGCACTGCGGGCAGCGCTCGACACCCAGCTAGCGCTCACCCTCGAAACATGGCCCGAGCCCGCGCGGGTGCGGGTGCGGATGGGTTTGCACACCGGGGAGGTGCAGGAGCGCGGTGGAGACTATTTCGGTCCGGCGGTGAACCGGGCGGCCCGGTTGATGGCGGCCGGCCACGGTGGGCAGGTGCTGGTTTCGGGAGTGACCGGCCGTCTCGTTGGCGATCAGCTCCCGGACGGCGTGACCCTCTCGGATTTGGGCGAACATCGGCTTAAGGATCTCGATATCCCCGAACATATCTTTCAGGTGACCGGCAAGACCCTCGAAGGGCAGTTTCCACCACTTCGCACCCTCGACGCGATCCCCAACAATCTCCCCCCACAGCTCACCCGCTTCATCGGTCGTCAACGGGAAATCTGCGAGCTCATGGCGCTGGTGCCGGGTAATCGGCTGGTGACCCTGACCGGTGCTGGTGGCGTCGGCAAGACCCGCCTTGCGGTGCAGGTTGCGGCCAAGGTCCTCGACCACTACCGCGACGGTGTGTGGTTCGTCGACCTCGCCCGCATCGCCGACCCGGCACAGGTTCCCAAGCAGATCGCCCTTGCCATGGGCGTTCAGGAACAGGCCGACCGTCCGATCACATCCACGCTGCTCGACCGCCTCCAAGGGCAAGAAACACTGGTGCTGCTCGACAACTGCGAGCATGTGATCGACGGCGCGGCCACGTGCGTTGAGCAGATTTTGCGAACGACAACCACCGTCAGCATCTTGGCAACGAGTCGCGAGGCCCTGGGCATTCCGGGCGAGACGGTGTGGACCATCGCCCCGATGGCGCTACCCGACGCCGACCAGGAGCGGCTGGCAGACAACGAGGCGATCAGCCTCTTCGTCGATCGTGGCCGCCTGGTGAATCGGGCGTTTGCACTCACCGACGAGAACGCGTCGGCCTGCGCGGCCATCTGCCGCGGCGTAGACGGCCTGCCGCTGGCCATCGAGCTGGCCGCC
>NZ_DATJPU010000074.1:0-27774 GCF_035506235.1 Mycobacterium sp. | reverse complement strand
GCACGCATGAGCCGCTCCGACCCCAGTCGCCGCATTCGCTGAACTCCGCCGGTGACCGTCAGGATCGCATCGACCCGGCAGCTGGCGAGGACCATCTGGTCGGGGTACGGGTGGCGGATGATGTTGGCGTTAAAGGTGTGTTCCTCCTCGACGGTTTGCCGTCGAGTCTGGTCACATGTAATTGCGCGGGCGTGTGGCCCTAGCAGGTTGGCCGACGGGCTCTACGTGATCTGTCGGAATCATGCTCGCGCCGCGGAGATCGCAGCGGTTTCTCGCAACACCTCGTCGCTGAAGTGCGCTGCCACTGCGACCGGATTCATCCTCACCGGCGCATCGGCGAGGATGCCGGCGGCAGCCCGGAGTGCACCGGAGGCCAGTGGCTGCCACTTACTTAGCCACATGCGGAGACCACGTCGGCGGCTGAGAGGTGTAGCAGCTCATCTGACTCGTCAGGCCTATTCGGGCCCCAGCATCTTGTGCTGCAGTGCCCAGTTCTGCGGTGGCCCAGTCGGGCAAGGTTAGTCGAGGCCCGGGTGTCCATCTCGGACCGGACAAACCCTCAGGAGCCCGATATGACAACAGCCAACGAGGACAGAGAGCGGGACTTTCTCGCGAAGTGCGTCGCCGACGCTTACCAAATGCTCGACATCATTCCCGGGGTGAATCCCAATGGCGCCGCGCTGGTATGGCTTGCCGATCAGTTCATGCAGGTGCGTCGTCGAACCGAGAGCCAACTTGCGTCGACAGCGTGATCACGGCCGATACCGTCAACCGGATCCTGCGGTTCAATGGACAGGGCCTGCCGGTTGTGTCCCTGTACGCCCGAGTGCCCTGCCAGCCGCAAGGCCGCGTTGTCAGCCTGCGCAGCGAGGTGGATAGTCAGCTGCACGTCATCCGGCCGATGGCCAGCGATCGTAGCCTCGGCCACGACGCCAGGATGTCCATACGCGGCGACATCGACCGAATCATGAATGTGGCGGGGCAGGAACGCTGGCCGCCCGGCGCGGTTGCGCTGTTCTCCTGCAGCGGCCGCGGGTTTTTCGAGAAAGCGATTTTGCCACGACAGGTCCGAGAGCGGGTCATCGTCGACGAAACCACCTGGGTCCGCCCGATGCTGGCCGTGCTCGACGAGTACCCCCGCTGTTGCGTCGCCGCGGTCGACCGAGAGGGCGCCCGCCTCTGGGAGCTCTATCGCGACGAAATAAGGGAGCGGGGCGCGCTCTCGCTTTCCGCCAAGCCGGGCCGAAACCAGGACAAGCTTGAGGAGCTGACCACGAGGCACTTCCGTGAAGTGATAACCATGATCGACAAGCTTTATCGGGGCGGCGAATTCGAGCTGTTGATCGTCGGCGGCCATCGCCCAGAACTGCCGCGCTTCCTCGACCTGCTCACCGATGAACTGCGGGGGGCGCTCGCCGGCACCTTCCCAGTCGACGACGACGCGAGGAGCAGCTTTGGCGAGCTCAAACGGCAGGCCACCGCGATTGTGGACCGCTACGAGCGCGCCGGGGAGGAGCGTCTGGTCGCCGAGGTCGTTGAGACGTCGGCTGCTGGGGGTTTGGCCGTGCTCGGCCTTGAGCCGTGCCTGTGGGCCGGCAGCGTTTCCGCCATCAATCGCCTCTTAATTCAAGACGGCGCGATCGCACCCGGGGTGATCTGCGACCGCGATCACTGGCTGGCCCTCGCGGGCGATACGTGCCCATTGTGCGATCGGCCGGTGCGGCCCGTGCCCGACGTGATCGACGAACTCGTGCAGGTCGTCATAGACGATGGTGGCGCCATTAAACACGTCTCCGCCCATACGGTCCTCACGGAGTGTGTGGCCGCGGCGTCGTTGCGGTTTCGGCCTCCACCCGAACCATGACGGGTCTGGAAGATATTGCACGGGGCGTCGAGCCTGGGCAGACACGAACAGGACGGCGTGCGTGATGCACTGCGTATTTGGTTCTAATGCGCCCGGCAGGACGATTCCGGGTGGCCAAATCCGTCTCACCGGAAGGAGGCATCAATGGTTGGCGGCAATCATGATGGCAGGGCGACATGTTACGAACGAGCTGAGGTGGGCTGCGCCATGGAGGACGAACGGGTTCTCGTCACCGGAGGGTCGGGATTCGTGGGTTCTCACTGCGTCTTCGCACTGCTGAACGCCGGCTACCTTGTCCGCACCACCGTGAGATCGGCCGAACGCGAGACCGACGTCCGAAACATGGTCGCGCATGCTGGCGTAACGCCCAACGATAACCTCACATTCGCCGTCGCCGACCTCACCTCCGATGCCGGCTGGCCCGAGGCGATCGACGGTAGCGCCTTCGTCCTCCATGTTGCCTCGCCTTACCCACCTGATGAGCCCGCCCACGAAGACGAGGTGATCGTGCCCGCTCGTGACGGCACGCTTCGCGTCCTGCGCGCCGCGCGCGACGTGGGTGTCAAGCGGGTCGTGCTCACGTCGTCGTTCGTCGCCATCGGCTGCGGCCACCGCAATGTCGACCGCGAGTTCACCGAGGATGATTGGACCGATCTCGACGGCGAAGGCATTACTGCCTACGTCAAGTCCAAGGTGCTCGCCGAACGCGCGGCGTGGGACTTCGCTCAAAACGAAGCCGGCCGAACCGAACTCAGTGTCGTCAACCCGACCGCGACCTTCGGTCCGACGCTCAGCGACGACATTTCCGCTTCTCTGGCCCCGATCCTGACTCTGCTCATGGCCGGGGAGGAGCCGGTATTGATGGCGAACCTCCGGTTTCCGGTGGCTGATGTGCGGGACGTTGCCGACATCCATCTGCGCGCGATGACGCACCCCGCGGCCGCGGGTCAGCGCTTCATTGCCTGCTGCGATGGCGGCCCCATCACGATGCGACAGGCCGCACAGATCCTACGTGCCTGGGTGAGCGTCGACTCCGTCACCGCATCACCTGTCCTCGGTGGGACCGCGCGACCGTCCAACCGAAAGGCCAAGGCCGTCCTAGGCTTTACCCCCCGAGCAATCGACGAAGCGCTCCTGTCAACCGCAGGAAGCCTCGTCCGTCTCGGGCTCATACCAACTTCCTGACGACTCGCTCGACCGGTTACTTGAAGTTGAGCCGCAGTGAGGGTGTCACCCGATCAATGTTGTGGCGTGGATCGGCTTCTCGGCGATCGCGGCAGCGCGGGGCTGCGGTGACCACGCTGGTGGGATCGTCGGCTTCCGCGGACTCGGCATGGACTCAGTACGTCGCGGGAGTGGATTGTGCGCGCACGCCCTGCTCATGCAGGCTAGTGCACACGGCTGCCAGGCGATCGCGAAAGTGCGCAGCCAGGTCGGCGTTGAAGCCTTCGCGAACCACGATGCGCAACACCGCAACGTCTTCCGCGTTTGCAGGCATGGTATAGGCCGGCACTTGCCAGCCGAAGGCTCGTAACTCGTGGGAGATTTCGAATGCCGTGAAGCCGGCGTCGTCGGCCACTTCGAATGTCAGCACAGGCACCGCCGAGCCATCGCTGACCAGTTGTAGCCCGTGCATGGCCTCGATCTGCTTGCCAAGCCACACTGCGGTGTCGCGCAGCGTCGACATAATGCTGGTGTACCCGCGGCGACCGAGGCGCAAGAAGTTGTAGTACTGCCCGACTACTTCGTTGCCGGGGCGGGAGAAGTTCAGCGTGAACGTCGGCATCTCGCCGCCCAGATAGTTGACCCGGAACACGAGATCCTCTGGCAGATAGTCGTGGCCGCGCCACACCACAAAACCGATGCCTGGGTACGTGAGTCCGTACTTGTGGCCGCTGACGTTGATTGAGACCACCCGGTCGAGCCGGAAATCCCACTCCAGGTGCGGGTGCAAAAAGGGCACGACGAATCCACCGATCGCCGCATCCACGTGCACCGGGACGTCGGGTCCGCCCGCGCCGGCGAGATCGTCGAGCGCGCTGACGATGTCGGCGATCGGGTCCAACTCGCCGGTGAAGGTTGTGCCGAGGATCGCGACCACTGCGATGGTGTTCTCGTCGGCGGCCTGCCGCACCTGCTCGGGGGTGACGACGTAGCGGCCCTTCTCGATCGGCAGATAGCGCGCCTCGACGTCGAAGTAGCGGCAGAACTTTTCCCACACGACCTGAACATTGTTGCCTAGTATCAGGTTCGGGCGGGTAGCATCCTGGTTCGCGGCTTTGCGCGCCGCGCGCCAGCGCCACTTCAGTGCAAGCCCCCCGAGCATCACTGCCTCAGAGGATCCAACGGTTGACACCCCAGTCGCGCTGGCCGGGTCGCCGGACGACAATCCGGGGGCGTGGAATAGGTCGGCGACGATGTTCACACAGCGTTGCTCGATCGCAGCGGTCGCCGGGTACTCGTCCTTGTCGATCAGATTCTTGTCGAACGTCTCGGCCATGAGCTGCTCGGCCTCGGGTTCCATCCAGGTGGTGACGAAGGTCGCTAGGTTCAGCCGCGAACTTCCATCGAGCATCAGCTCGTCGTGGACAAACCGGTACGCGACCCGTGGATCCTGCGTAGCTGCCGGAAGTCGCAGCGCCGGAATATGGTTTATCTCAAAGCGTCCGGTGTAAGCGGGCATGATGGCCCCACCATGGTAATGATGACGCGATTGAGTCATTACTGCCTCCTGCATGGCCCGCGGCAGAGCTAGCTGTGAAGGGGCTGCGGCACCGCTACTGTCATCGTCGCCGTCGAAACCCGCGCTTATGGAGCTAATCCCAGCTGATGTTTGGCGAGGCCCGCATCAACCTTGGAGGACCGAATCACCCAGGTGTTCATACCCCACCGGGTCGAAGCGCGGCCTCGACAGGTCAGAGCATGGCAACGGCCCGGCGTCGGCGGTCCTTCATGGTTGCCAGCCCGGCGTCCGAATAGCACTCCAAATTATGTGTTGGACAAGCTTCGGTGTCGTGACCGTGTAATTCGGTGTCATGACCGGGGAACGGCCGCGCCTTAATTGCTGCTCGATTCCGACACCTCGATCTTGCTGTGCTTGGTGGATTGCGCCTTCGGTACATGAACAGTCAACAGACCATGTGCAAGAGAAGCCTCGACGTCATCGGCCCTGAGGTCACCAGGCAGGGTCACGCGATACTCGAAATTCCCGATACGACGCGTGCGGCGCCGCAGCAGACCCTCGCGCTTGCGCTCCTTGACTTCGCCAGTCACCACAAGTTCATTGCCGTCCAGCTCCACGTCGACGTCTCCGGGGCGCACACCGGGCAGCTCGATCTCGACCACGTAGGCGGCGTCAGTCTCTGACACATCAGCGGCGGGCAACCATGCACCGTCACCGCCGGTACCACCGACTAGCGACTGCACGAGCCGGTCGAACTCCGAATAGATATCCTCAAACCCACGGAATGGGCGCCACGTCGTCGGGGTAGCACCAGCACGTCGTACAGGCAGAGTCATAACTGAACCTCCTCATTCGTACCGCTTGTGGTTCTAGAGTGCACTGCCGACACGGATGACTGCGTCGTACTGTCAAGCCGAATCCGGCTCCGCCATTTCACACTCCGGGTCCAAACTTTTTCGTGGCCGAACGACCGCGGTGATGGCCACAACGACCTTGCCGTCCACCGGGACGAGCCGTTACAGCCACTTCCAAAGAAAAGATGCCGCACGCACTGCGCGATCGACAGGCCGCGCGCTAGCTACAAAGACCTGAAATCGGTTCGCCTGGATGCGGGTGGCCAGCGGCCCGCCACCGTCAGGCTGGGCATGAAGCCAACCGTAAACCTGAGTTGGAACCGACTCACCACTTGGGGACGTGCGTCAGTCCGATTTGTCGAATCGCTTGCGTTGCCGAACCCCATATGCCGCGGCCTTGACGGCCTCGTCGTCCTCCATCCCGGATCCCAGGGCACCGCCCAATGTTGCTACCGCCGACACCAGCCAGCCCATCAGCAACAAGGTTGACAGGCCGACGGGGTGGCCGATGTTGTGGGCGACCAGTTGCGGCGGAAGCGTCCACCAGGCCGTCAGCAGCAGCAGGATGAACAGCCCGATGTGGAGAATGGCGACGCCAATTGTCAGGGTGACGACGGTCGCTGCGTTGTACAACACCGCGCGTTCACGTCCGCCGGTCGACGGCGGCCGTTCCCATAATTTGTGATGGAGGATGAGCCACCCGATCATCGCTGCGCTCGCCAAGATCGTCGCCAGGCTCAACCGCCACGGGCCCATCGTGTCGGACAACTGCCACATTGTCGGATATGCCAGGCTCACGGCCCCAGCGGCGAACGCCGCCATCAGCACCTTGGACAAACCAGCAGCCAATCGCCACGGACGGTTGGCGTAAACCATGCCCATCAGAAGGTACAGGCGTGACAGGGCGGTCGGCGCGACGTAGCGGACAACACCGTCCTCCTGCGTCCTCGTCAGCCGCTTCACGGATCGGTTTTGCTTGTCCGACTGGCATATCACCTCGGTCACGACTGTTCTCGCCAGGTTCCTCACCCGGCGATCGATGAACACACCGCCCACCCCAGGGATGGAGATCAGCCCGAATCGGTTATCCAAGCTGATGTCAACAATCACCGGCGTCGTCCCGACACGTCGCGGTAGATCGGTCAGGTAGATAACGATGTCCTCGGGCTCGCCAGCCAGGTCGACGGTGCGGATCACCTCTAAGACCTCGGCGTGCTCGTCGACCGGATAGGAGTCGCTTCGCACGGACACGTCCCACTCGCTATCCGCGCCAGCCCAGTCCGCCAGCGTACTCGGGAGCGAATCCGAGAGGCGTTCGGCGATCGCCGCCGGAACACCGGGATCGGCGACTAGCAAGATCGATGACGGGGCGCCTGGCATTGGTCCCCGGCATACCCGTACCCGACACGGCCAAACGTCCCTGGTGACCGTACTGAGTCCGGCACGACATTGAGAGTCTGCACGTCTGACCTGATTCGCTGGTGGCTGGTCACCCCGGGGCGGCCACCAGATCAGGTCCCGAAGTACTCGTGGATTTGCCGGATCGCCATAGCTCCTTCGCCGACCGCGGATGCCACTCGCTTCACCGACCCGCTGCGTACGTCGCCGGCGGCGAAGACACCGGGCACGCTGGTTTCCAAGAAGACCGGGCGGCGGACCGTGGCGAGTCCGTCTGCGCCGGTCATGTGATTCGCTGCGGCCTGCCCGGTCTCGATGAAACCGTGGTGGTCGAGCGCGACCGTGCCGGCCAACCATTCGGTGTTCGGGTCCGCCCCGATGAACACGAAAAGTGCGCGCGCCTCGATAGACTCCCGGTCACCGGTCCGATTATTCTCGGCCACAACGCAATTCAACACTGCGTCGCCGTGGACTTCGCGGACTTCGGTGTTGAGACGGACCGTCACCCGCGGCTGCTGAACTATCTGGTCGACGAGGTAGCGCGACATGCTCTTGCCCAGGTCGTCCCCTCGCACCAGCAGATATACCCGCGACACCTGAGTCGCCAGGAACACGGTCGCCTGCCCGGCGGAGTTACCGGCCCCGACGATGACGACTGGGCCGTCACCGCACAGCAGCGCTTCCTGATAGGTCGCTGCGTAATACACGCCGTTGCCCTGGAATGCATCGATTCCCGGGACGGCCAGGCGGCGATAACGTGCTCCGGTGGCCAGCACCGCGGAGCGGCCGACGGCTACGGTCTCGTCGGCGAACCTGATCTGGAGCTGTCCGCTGTCAGATTCCAGCCCGGTGGCCTCTGCGGACACCGAAATTCGCGCGCCGAACTTATCGGCCTGCAAAAATGCACGTTCGGCGAGGTCAGACCCGGATATTCCGGCCGGGAAGCCCAGATAGTTCTCAATACGCGAGGACGTCCCGGCCTGGCCGCCGACGGCGATCCGCTCTATTGCCGAAGTCCGCAACCCGTCTGAAGCGCCGTACACGGCAGCACCGAGACCGGCCGGACCGGCGCCGATTACTATCACGTCGCGTTCGTCGGTGATTACGTCGGGCACGGTGAGGCCCACCACCCGGGCAAGCTCGACATTGCTGGGATTGCGCAGCACCCTGGTTCCCCAGATCACCACCGGCGTGTCCTCGGGCGGAATGCCGAAACGGTGCAGCAGCCGCTCAGCGCTGGGGTCACGTTCCAGATCCAGCCATCGGTGTGGTAATCGGTTGCGGGCGGCAAACTCTCGCAAACGGGCGGTGTCGGGCGAGAAACACGACCCGATAATCCGGAACCCGACGCGCTGCCCGATCAGCAGGGAACGACGCACGAGATATGCACGCAGAATTAGGTCGCTCAGAACTTGGTCGTGGGCGACCAGAGCACGCACGCGGCTGGTGGGAACCGCCAACACCTCACCCTCGACCACAACGATCGCGGTGTAGAACGCTGGCTGGCCTTCCAGATCACCGAGCTCCCCCAGGAATCGCCTGGCTCCGTGCACGCGCAGCAGCCGCCACTCACCCGAATCGTCGTCGGTCACGATTGCGACTTTGCCCGACAACACCACAAACAACTCGTCGGATCGCATCCCCTCGCGAACCAGGACCTCGTCAACCCCGACCCGCCGCCTGCTGCCGCCGGGAAGCAGTGTCGCGATCTGATCCTCGGTCAACCGTGGGTATGCACCGAATAGGTCCGGGGTCTCCTCCCACTCCTGGTTGGCCGGGACCGACGATTCCACGGACGTTACGTCAGACATCAGTCACCTCAGACATACATTTCGTGGACATAACACCAGCGCCAGTTCTCGCCGGGCTCGAACGATTGGACGATGGGATGGCCCACCGTGTGGGCGTGTTTGCGGGCGTGGCGCATCGGAGACGAGTCGCAACACCCCACGTGCCCGCAGCTCAGACACAGCCGAAGATGCAGCCACGGGGTATGCAGACGCAAACATTCCTCGCAGCCCTCGGGAGTTCTGGGAGTGACACGGCGGATCGCCGCCAAGTCGGGGTCGACGAATATCGACGTCATGATCCCGCCTCCTTGGTTGTCGTTGACAGTGTCTGGTCAAGCCAATTGCGCAGTGCAGCAACGGGAGCGGCACCCGACTGACGCGCCAGTACTTGCCCGTGGTCAAGGAGCAGCAGTGTCGGTACCGCCTGCACCGTGAACCGCTGCGAAGTCGCCGGCGCCTTGTCCACATCGACCTTGACCAGTTTGAGTTGTCCGGCGCGTTCGCTGGCGAGCTGCTCCAGCGCCGGACTCACCATGCGGCACGGTCCACACCAGGTCGCCCACAGGTCGACAAGTACTGGAACCGAGGACTTTTCGGCAACGTCGGCGAAGTCCTTATCACCGGCCGCAGCGATCCAGGGCAGCCACTGGTGACAGTTGGCGCACCGGGGCTTCCCAGCGGCCGCCGCGGGTACGCGGTTGCGTTTTCCGCAGTGCGGGCATGTCACGATGTCTGTTTCCATGGCGCCTCCTCCGTCAGGCCGCCAGGGCCGGTTCCGAATAGGCCACGGCGAGTTCGCCATTGTCCACGGTGACGCGGATCTTGCCACCGCCCGCGATGTCGCCGCGTAGCAACGCCCGGCCGATCTTGGTCTCCACCTCGTGGGCGATGTAGCGGCGCAGCGGCCGCGCCCCATACACCGGATCGTAGCCGTGTTCGGCGATCATCCGGCGCGCGTCCGGGGTGATGTCCAGCTCGATTTGCCTTTCCGCCAAGCGATCCCGCAGCTCGGCCAGCTGCAGCTCGACGATCCGTTCGAGCTGCGGCATCGACAGCGGGGTAAACAACACTATGTCGTCGACGCGGTTGAGGAACTCGGGCCGGAAGTGTCCGCGCAGCTCGGCCATCACCCGGTCGCGCGCCTCGGGCTTGATCTCGCCGTCCGCGGTGACGCCGTCAAGCAGGTAGTGCGATCCGATGTTGGAGGTCATGATGACCACCGTGTTGCGGAAGTCGACCTGACGGCCCTGTGCATCGGTGAGCCGGCCGTCGTCGAGCACCTGCAGCAGGGTGTTGAACACATCGGCGTGCGCCTTTTCGATCTCGTCGAGCAGCACCACCGAGTAGGGCTTGCGACGCACCGCTTCGGTGAGCTGGCCGCCCTCCTCGTAGCCGACGTATCCCGGTGGCGCACCGACCAACCGGCTCACGGTGTGCCGCTCCTGGTACTCGCTCATGTCCAGGCGCACCATGTTGTCCTCGCTGTCGAACAATGCCGCGGCCAGCGTCTTCGCCAGTTCGGTCTTACCGACCCCGGTGGGCCCGAGAAAGATGAACGACCCGATCGGGCGGCGCGGATCCCGAATTCCGGAGCGGGCCCGAATCACCGCATCGGCGACCAGCTGCACCGCCTCGTCCTGGCCCACCACCCGCTCGTGCAGGATTTCGTCGAGCCGCAACAGCTTTTCACGTTCACCTTCCTGCAATCGCGCGACGGGGATGCCGGTCCACGCGGCCACGATTTCGGCGATCTCGTCGGCGGTGACGGCCTCACGCAGCAACCGCTTTTCGCCCTGCTTGGACGTCAGCTGTTCTTCGGCCGCTTGCAATTTGCGTTCCAGTTCGGTGATCTGGCCGTAGCGCAACTCGGCCGCCCGGTTCAGGTCATAGTTGCGTTCGGCTTCTTCGGCCTCGTGCCGGAGCTGCTCGAGTTGCCCACGCAGTTCCTGTACCCGCCGGATCGCCTGCCGTTCGGCATCCCATTGGGCGTGCCGGGCATCGGCCTCCGCGCGCAGATCGGCCAATTCTTTGCGAAGTTCCTCCAGCCGGGCCTTGCTGGCCGCGTCGGTCTCCTTGGCCAGCGCCGCCTCCTCGATCTCGAGGCGGGTGACCCGACGGGTGATCTCATCCAACTCGGCTGGCATCGAGTCGATTTCGGTGCGCAGCCGCGCACACGCCTCGTCCACCAGGTCAATCGCCTTATCGGGCAGGAAGCGGTCGGTAATGTAGCGGTGCGACAGAGTTGCCGCCGCTACCAGCGCGGCATCCTGAATCTTCACCCCGTGGAACACCTCGAGGCGTTCGCGCAGCCCGCGCAGAATCGAAACGGTGTCCTCGACGTCAGGTTCGTCGACCAGCACGGTCTGGAACCGGCGCTCCAGCGCGGCGTCCTTTTCAATGTGCTTGCGGTACTCGTCGAGGGTGGTGGCACCGATCATATGCAGCTCACCGCGGGCAAGCATCGGCTTGAGCATGTTGCCCGCGTCCAGCGACCCCTCGGTCGCCCCGGCGCCGACCACGGTATGCAACTCGTCGACAAACAACAAGATGCGGCCCTCGCCGGCCTTCACCTCTGACAGCACCGCCTGCAGCCGCTCCTCGAACTCACCCCGATACTTCGCACCTGCCACCAGCGAACCCATGTCGAGGGAGAAGATCGTCTTGTCCCGCAGGCCTTCCGGCACATCGCCACGCACAATCCGCTGAGCCAGCCCTTCGACGATCGCGGTCTTGCCGACTCCCGGGTCGCCGATGAGCACCGGATTGTTCTTCGTCTTGCGGCTCAGTATCTGAATCACCCTGCGGATCTCGGCGTCACGTCCGATCACCGGATCGAGCTTGCCTGACTGGGCCTCCGCAACCAGGTCGCGGCCGTACTTCTCCAACGCCTCGTAGGCCCCCTCCGGCGACGCTGACGTGACCCGCTGGTTGCCGCGGACCTTGGTCAGCGCGCCGAGGAACGATTCCCGCGTAACACCATGGGAGGCCAGAATCCGTCCGGCGGCAGTCGCCGAACCCTCCTCGGCGAGGGCGATCACCAGGTGCTCCACCGACACGTATTCATCCTTGAGCCGCTTGGCTTCTCGCTCGGCGGCCTCCAACAGCGTCGCCAGGCGCCGGGTGACAGACACCTGACCCGGCGTGGCGCCGGGGCCGCTTACCTTCGGACGACGATTCAGCTCGCGTTCCAGGTCCGCGCGCACGGCCGCTGTGTCGGTGCCCGTCTGATCCAGCAGCCGCGGTACGAGACCCTCGGGCTGGTCGATCAGCGCCATCAACAGATGTTCGCCGTCGACCTCGATATGACCCATTCGGGTCGCAATGCTCTGCGCTTCGGCCAACGCCTCCTGTGACTTCTGCGTCAGCTTGTTGACGTCCACGGCGAGGTCCTCCTTCGGCGAGAAGCGGATTCCAGCTCTTCGATGTGGTCCAGCAGATCGAGCACGAGCCCGATCGCCGCGTAGTTCAGTCCCAGACCGGTCCTCAACCGCTGGATGCGGGCGACCGTCGCCAACGCAGACGGTTCGAACCAGAGATCGCCGCGGGCATCCTGCTGGCAGGCGACGAGGCCGAGCGCGACCAGTCGACGCACCATGTCGGGATGCAACGCGCAGCGTGTTGCGAAGACATCGAGTTGAATTCGGGGCCGCCGCGCCAGGGCATATCGTGGTGCGGTCATCGTCCCCTCCTCGGGTCGAAGGTGGACTCCGCCGCTAGTTGCTCGAACAGCTCGCGTTCCCGCGCCGTGGGTTTCGGCGGCACCATCACCTTGATCTCCGTGTAGAGGTCGCCAGCGGCACCGCGCGGGTTGGGCATGCCTTCGCCGCGAAGCCGCAACCGCCGACCGGTCGACGACCCCTGCGGCACCTTGACTTTCGCTTCGCCGCCGGGAGTTCGAATAGCGACAGTGGTCCCCAGCACCGCCTCCCACGGCGACACGGGCAGATCGACGGTGACGTCGCGCCCGTCGAGCCGGAATCGGGGATGCGACTTGATGCGCACCCGCAGGTACAGATCTCCGGCCGGTCCATCGCCGCTACCCCGGCCGCCCTCTCCCGCCAGCCGTATCCGCTGACCGTCGATGACACCGGCGGGAATGTTGACCCCGTAGTTGCGGCCATCTAGTGAGATCTGCCGTTTGCCGCCCCGATAGGCCTCCTCGACGGTCAGCTCCAGCACCGCTTCCTGGTCGGCGCCCGGAATCGGTCCGAATCCGCCACTGCCGCCGAATATGTCGCCGAAAAGGTCTTCGATATTGATGCCGCCGGCGCCGCCGAAGCCCTGGCCGTAGCGCACCCGCGCGCCGGAGGGCCCTGCGCCGCGGACGCCACCGGCACCGGCGCCCACCCGCTCCTCCCAGTCCTCGGGCACCTTCCGAAAGTCTTCGCCGAATCGGTCGTAGCGCTTGCGGGTTTCAGGGTCCGACAGCACGTGGTAGGCCTCGTTGACCTCCTTGAACCGTTCTTCGGCCGCTGGATCCTTATTGACGTCCGGATGATGCTTGCGGGCCAATGTGCGGAACGCCCGCTGGATCTGATCGGCGGTCGCGTCCCGCGACACCCCGAGCACTTCGTAGTAGTCGCGAGCCACGAAGCGTCACTCCCCGCGTCGGCTGACCACCACGGCCGCCGGCCGCAGTTGCCTCGAACCTTCGCCGTAGCCCGGTCGAAGCACTTCGACAACCGTCCCGGGCGCGCTGTCCGACTGGTCCACCACACCCACCACCTCGTGACGCGCCGGGTCGAAGGGCACTCCCGCCTCCGCGTCGCGCGGATAGCCGAGCTGCTCCAGAATCTGTAGCGCATGCTCGAGAATGCTCCGCAGGCCGTCGAGGACCGCGTCGGACCGCTCACCGGCATGACTGATCGCCCGCTCCAGGTTGTCCACGACGGGCAGCCACGCACCGGCCACCCTGGATCGCTCCGCTGCTCGTTCGCGGTCCAATTCGCGGGCATACCGCTTGCGCACATTGTCCAGATCCGCGACAGCGCGCCGCCAGCGGTCCTCGAGTTGGGCGCGCTCCTTGTCTGAATCAGATTGAGAGGCAACCGCTTCTGGCGGACTTTCGTCTACCCGGTCGTTTTCGTCGGTCTTGGAATGCTCTGCGGGGCTGACCATTACGGCTCAGCCCCGATCGAACTCGGCGTCGACCACGTCGTCGTCACCGACTGGAGAGCCCTGGCCGTCGCCGGTCGGCTGCCCGTTGCCGCCACCGGACGGCATGGGTTGCAACCCGTAAAGCATTTGCTGCAGTTCGGACGTCAGCGACTGCACCCGGTCCATCGGTGCGTCTTCCTTGATGGCTTGGCGCGCGTCGGCGACCAGCATCTCGGCGCGTGCGCGGTCGTGCGGCGCCGCCGAATCGCCCAGTTCGGCGAGCCGGCGCTCCACCTGGTATGCCGCCGAGTCGAGCGCGTTGCGCGCCTCGACGGCCTTGCGCAGTTGCTCGTCCTCGCGGCGGTTGGCCTCGGCCTCGGCGAGCATCCGCTCCACCTCGGTCTTATCGAGGTTCGACTGTTCGCTGATGGTGATGCCCTGCTCGGCACCGGTGTCCTTATCGCGTGCTGTGACGTGCAGGATGCCGTTGGCGTCGATGTCGAAGATGACCTCGATCTGCGGCTCACCCCTGGGTGCCGGGCGGATGTTCTCCAGCTTGAACCTGGCGAGCACCCGGTTGTCCTTGGCCATCTCGCGTTCGCCTTGCAGCACAACGATATCCACGGCCGGCTGGTTATCCGCTGCGGTGGTGAACACCTCGCTGCGCCGTGCCGGGATGGTGGTGTTGCGCTCGATGATCTTGGTCATCAGGCCGCCGGCGGTCTCCACACCCAGTGACAATGGGGTGACGTCGAGCAGCAAGACGTCGGAGACCTCGCCCTTGAGCACACCGGCCTGGATCGCGGCGCCGAGCGCAACGACCTCGTC
Source organism: Mycobacterium sp. (assembly GCF_035506235.1). Classification (GTDB taxonomy): domain Bacteria; phylum Actinomycetota; class Actinomycetes; order Mycobacteriales; family Mycobacteriaceae; genus Mycobacterium. Next base: position 13,260 of record NZ_DATJPU010000074.1, on the reverse strand, counting down.
GGGGTTCACGCTCATGTTGGGGTCCTTGCCGCCGGTGAGCCGGCGGACCAAAGCCTGAACTGCGGGGACCCGGGTCGAACCGCCCACCAGGATCACCTCGTCGATATCGTTCGCGCTCACCTTGGCGTCGCTCATGGCCTGCTTGACTGGGCCCATCGTTCGCTCGACCAGGTCCGCAGTGAGGTCCTCGAACTTCGATCGCATGATCGTGGTGGTCAAATGCTTCGGTCCGCTGGCGTCGGCGGTGATGAACGGCAGATTGACCTGGGTCTGCGCCACCGACGACAGTTCGACCTTGGCCTTCTCGGCCGCCTCGAACAGCCGCTGCAGCGCCTGCGGATCTTTCCGCAGATCGATGTTGTTCTCACGCTGGAACTCATCGGCGAGGTAGTCGACGAGCCGACGGTCGAAGTCATCGCCACCTAGGTGCGAATCACCGGCGGTGGCGCGGACCTCGACCACCCCATCACCCACGTCGAGCAGGCTGACGTCGAACGTGCCGCCGCCGAGGTCGAAGACGAGCACCGTCTCGTGCCCCTTCTTGTCCAGCCCGTAGGCCAGTGCCGCGGCAGTAGGCTCGTTGATGATGCGCAGCACGTCGAGGCCGGCGATCCGGCCGGCATCCTTGGTGGCGTTGCGCTGGGCGTCGTTGAAATAGGCCGGAACAGTGATCACCGCTTCCTTGACCCGCTCACCGAGGAACTTGCTGGCGTCGTCGACGAGTTTGCGCAGCACCTGCGCGCTGATCTCCTCGGGCGAATACTGCTTGCCGCGTACTTCGAACCGCGCGGCGCCACCCTCGCCCTCGACAACGTCGAAGCTGACTGCCTTGGCTTCTTGCGATATCTCGTCGAAGCGGCGGCCGATGAATCGCTTCGCCGAATAGATAGTGCCCTTTGGGTTCATGATCGATTGACGCCTGGCCATTTGCCCGACCAGGCGCTCGCCGCTTTCCGTGAACGCCACTACCGAGGGCGTGGTGCGCGCCCCTTCGGCGTTGGGGATCACGACCGGTTCGCCGCCCTGCCAGGCAGCGATCACCGAGTTGGTTGTGCCGAGATCGATGCCTACCGCTGTTGCCATCGTCTATTCCCTTCGGTTGTGGCTGGTGAGGATTTGCAGCGCGCGGTCGGCTACGTCAACGTCGGCGACGACGGCGTAGTACTTGGGCCGCAGCCCGCTGACGGAGTGGAAATCGCGGCGACCGCCCCGCAGCGCGTGGATCGTCAGGCCGATCAGGGCACCGACGATCGCTCCGAAGATCAGGCCGTAGCCGGCCAGCACCAGGGCGGAGATCAGTGGTTCGATCCAGTTGAACAGCCCGAAGATCCAGCCGATCAGCGCGCCGACCAGGGCGCCTGAGCCGGCACCGCGCAGCGCCGCCCCGCCGTAATTCAGCTGGCCCAGGACCTGCTCCACGTACTCGAGGTCGCGGCCCACGATGGCCATCCGGTTTACCTCGAATCGCTGGTCGGACAGGTAATCGACCGCGCGTTCGGCGTCGGCGTAGTTGGCGAAGGTGGCGATCACCTGGCGAGCTTTCGTTGGGCCGAACCGCCGATGTCGCCGCTGTCGAATGCTCAGCCATCACTCCTCCTTCGCCTATCCGCCACACACATCAAAGCCATGGCTTCTCCTAGGAAGCGCCGAAAACGGCTGGCCGCGGCGCAGCGTCGTAAGTCGCTCCCCCAGAAAAGAGTCTGGCAATGCGCGGCGACTCTCGCGTGCGCCCAGACAGCCGAAAATCTCGGCTCCGATTCGTCCTGGCAGCACCACAACGGGTCGGCACCAGGCGGGGAGGACAGTTCCGGACCGGGAAACGGTTGGGATCGCCGACGGCGGGTATACTTCCGTCGCCAGTAGCGCAGAAGCAGACTTCGCTGTGGCAAAAGACAGAAGTAGGTGCGCGGCCACTTCAATATGAACGGCGAATCGCTTAGCCCACGATTACAGAGCTGGCCAGCCGGACAGGTTTCGCAGGGGACCTTGGGCGTCCTCTCGCGCGTCGACTTTAGTGATTGCGGCACCGGCGAGATCTTCCAGGTGGCCACCACCGCCGTTGGCAACCTAGCGCCCTGTCAGGTGGAGGCCAGTTACCTGTGCGTGGACGGTGGGTTCGTTCGCTTTCCGCCCTCCCAGCCCGAACATCTCGAAATCGAACGGCGCCTTCGCGAGTCCGGCTGCGATGGCCGGGTCGAGGTACAAGGCGGACGTTGGGGGTGGGCGCTTCCGCTGAGTCACCGAAGCATCGTTAAGGGTTGCCTGGTGCTTTGTGCCAGCACTGCACCGCCGGAAAATCAGATGCTGTTGCTGACAATCCTTGCCCAGCAAGCCGGCGCCGCCTTGGCTTACGTCGCAATGCACGAGCGCGACGTCGGTTCTGCCGATCAGCTGGCACAGGCGAACAACGATCTGGAGGGAACGAATCGCGAGCTCGCCGCCATTATTTTGAGGTTGCAACGGCAAACGAACATGCAAGACGTTCTGAGCGCGGCGGCGGCGGCGGGGATGGGCGAGCAAGGTATCGCGGACGCACTATATGAGCTGACGGGGCATTCGGTGGGTATCGAGGATCGATTCGGCAACCTGCGCCGCTGGGCTGGACCCGGACAACCTCGCCCCTACGCGAAACAGACAACGGACGAGCGCGAGCTATTGCTGCACGACCTGGCCGCACAGAACGGTCCGGCGCGGATCGGGGGCCGAGTGCTCATGCTTGCCCGGACGCGGGGCGAGATCCTTGGTGTCCTCGCGTTGCAGGACCCGGACAACACGGTGACCGAGGACGCGCTGTTCGCCCTGCGCTACGGCACCACGGTGTTAGCGTTGGAGCTGTCCCACCAGCGGAATCTCGCCGAGATCGAGCTCACTCTGCGCCGCGAGTTGGTCGACGATCTGTTGGTCGGCACCGAACGGGACGGGGCCTACGCTCGTGCTGATGCGCTGGGCCATGACCTGCGGCGCCCGCATTATGTGGTGGTGGTGCACACTGCCGGTCGCGCCGAGAGCGCGCTGGCAACCGCCGCCGGACGCGCTGCGATCGCGTTGCATCTCAACTTCCTGCAAGGGCGCCACGAGGGCCTGGTTGTTCTGCTCACGGACGGCCGCCCGGACCCGCGGGCGTTGCACCGCGCAATCAGTGACGGTCTCGACAGGAAGACCACCGTGATCGGCATCGGCACTCGCTGCGAAGTGCCCGATGACTTGCCGCACTCCTTCATCGAGGCGCGCCGCGCCCTGAGCATCCGGTTGCGCTCGGCCAATCCGGAAGGCGCGGCGGCGTTCGACGAACTTGGTTTCTATCGCCTCATCGACGCCGCGCACGGCGACGGCACGGTGGAAGCCTTCGTGCGCGAATGGCTGGGTACACTCGTGGACTACGACAAGAGCAGGAACTCCGAATTGGTTCAGACGCTCAGCGATTATCTGGAATGCGGCGGAAACTATGACGAATCCGCGGCCGCACTACACATTCATCGCAGTACGCTGCGCTACCGCCTGGCGCGCATCGCTGAACTCACCGGCCACAACCTCCGCAACGTCGATACCCGGTTCAACCTCCATGCCGCGACACGGGCGTGGCGATTCCTCAATCCCGATGGCTGACGGGCAGCCCGGCGCAACGGTGTCTGAGGTGGGCCGTCGCCCGACTCACTCACGGTGATCTGCCTGACTTGGTGCCTTCCGCTTGCGGCACATAAACCTTCAGCACGCCATACGCCAAGACGCCTCAATGCCGCCCGCACGCAGGTAGCCCGGCAACGTGACACGAAACTCGAGCTCACCCACCCTTCGTGTACGGCGGCGGAACAAGAATGCCTCAACCGTGCGGCCGAACGCCTGCACTGTCGAGACGATTGCAGCCCCGCGACTTCCCTCCCTGGGTCAGTCACGACAAGCGAGAGACCGCCGGACGTCAGAACACCAGCCGAAATAGCGTGAACACCCGATTCCAGTGCTCAGTCGACGGGTTGGACACCGTCGCGTCCACCACGCGAAACGAACGGGCCAGCGCGATACTCAACCCGCCGAACAACTCTGGCAGCAGCCGCTCTGTGTCCTCAGCGAACGTAACGTCCCCCGGTGGTTGCCGCGTCACCTGGCGCAGCAGCTCACGGATCTCCTCGGCCTCCTGGAGCTTATCGAATTCGCGCATTCGCTCCTGGACGCCCTTGGTGATCGGAAGGTCCTGCACCACAACCATGTCACGCCCGTTCCACTTGGCCGAGTTGCGCGCGGCGATAGCAATGTCATCGATCTGCTCATCGACGAACTCCCGGAAGCGACGGACGTCGTTTTTGTCGATCTTGATGCTTGCGACCGAGCGAAAGAACCTTTCGAACACCGGAATACCCGACGGATGAGTCACTCGATACCTCCGTTCCAAGGATCCAGACGGCCCGAGCGGGCCAAACTCAACGTTGGCATGTCGTCGGTAACACCGAACCGGACCCGCAGGCGCAATCTCGCCGGGCCGGTTCGGCCTAACAGGTCAAGACGCACCAGGCAATGCACGTCGGACGAGTAGCGGGCAGCCACTTGCGGCGCGCACATGTTGTTCCGGCGTGCCCACCCCTCTACGGTGTTTTCGATCCGCCGGGCCGGTGTGGTGCCCAAAGTATCTCCGGATATGTGTTTCGCAGCTCCGCCGCTGATAGGGGACGGCAAGCAGGTAGCAACTAGGGTTCAAATCCTTCCGCCCCATGGTCGAGCTGACGCGTTAGTACGCCGAGAACTGGCTAAGCTCTTTCACCCCTAGCACATGGGTGATCATGGTCTGATCCTGGGCGAACGGTCGTGTCCCGGGGAGCCGTAACAAATTCGTAACTAGGAAATCAACGGGCCGGCCGGGCGCAGCGGCGGCCCGCGGCGGCGCCCTATCCGACGGAGCGGGCGTTGCGTTTGTCGAAGAAATCCGTCCACGACACGATCTCGGGGTGCTGCTTGAGCAGCGCCCTGCGCTGGCGCTCGGTCATGCCGCCCCAGATCCCGAACTCGACCTTGTTGTCGAGCGCATCCGCCGCACACTCCCGCAGCACAGGGCAGTGACGGCAGATAACCGCAGCCTTACGTTGTGCTGCCCCGCGCACAAACATTTCGTCGGGATCCGTTTCCCTGCACAGCGCCTTCGAGACCCAGGCGCGATCCTCCGCCTCCACCGCGCGCGGAGTGCTGGATACGGGCACAATACTTATCGGCCGCCCGGCCGGTACTGATGCTGGCAATGCGCTATCCCTTCCTTCGGCCGGCCGCAGATGTTGCGACCGCCTCCCCTGACCATGCTGGGATGTGCGCCACATCGTGCCCGTCCGTGTGACGTGAATCCCCCCGTGCCTAAGTTAAGCGATTCGGTATCGATTGTGCAACGTTTTTGTGGCACATGCGTACCTTTTTCGGTGGAGTGGCTTTGGAGCCACCTGCGACTTCTTGCGGATGTCAGCCGGCGTTGGCGCATTGTTAGAGATCGGCAACCGGACGTTTTCAAGCGCTCGGGCGCAGGACGACGCCGACAGCGCGACGTCGTGGCGCGACCTGCCCCCTGCGACAACGGCCAACGCCAAAGCCCGCCGTAAGGCTGGGATCAGGGACAATTCCACCCGTTGGCGTGGGCGGATGCCGACAACTCGCTGTCCGTTCGTGTGCTTGCGCCCGGCCAGCCCGACCACTCCGAACGAAATCGTGATCGACTACTCCCACCACTACAACTCCTTAGTGTGCAATCGCCAGTAGAGAACCGAAGGACGGTGGACGATGGCAGCCAACCAAGAGGGAATCGGCGTGCTGAAACTCGAGTGCCCGCAACGCCACCCAGTGGGCAGGATCGTGAAGGAGGCCCCCCATCAGGCGGTCCAATACGACCCCGGCGCGATGGTCGGCTCGCGCCGGTTCTGGCCGGACGAAGACGACCAGCCACGGTTCAAGACCCACTGCCGCTTCTGCGACAAATCGGTGGCAGAGGCCACGACCGCCCTGCAGCATCAACTGACCACTCTTGTCGCCGACGCCTCGCAGACCATCGGAACCGCCACCATGCAGTACGGATAACGGGCGTTACAGTCTTGGGGCGCGATGTTGCGCCGACGCGAGAGGAGCCCCGTGGCGACACCGGACAGCAGCCCCCGCCCTCCCGACGGCGATTGGCTGGGCACCCCGTACCTGACCTTCGAGCGCCAGGGACCGATCGCGGTGTGCACGATCGATCGCCCCGAAGCGAAGAACGCCTTCACGCCCGCGATGTACTTCGGAATCCGTTGTGCCGTTGGGCGAGTCAACGAGGATCCGGACCTGGCCGGGCTGCTGATCACCGGCACCGGCGACATCTTCGCGCCGGGCGGCGACATGGGCGGGGGAGGCACCGACGACTGGATGACGTTCGGCTCGGCGCTGGGCATGGACGTCACGCCGTTCGACGCGGTGAGGACCTCGGCCAAGCCCGTCGTCGCCGCGGTCAACGGGCTGTGCCAGGGCGGCGGCATGCAGGTCGCGCTGTGTAGCGACCTGTCGGTGGTCAGCGAGCGGGCGACCTTCCGCGTGCCCGAGTTGTTCCGGGGCTACGCCGACACCTACTACAGCCAGATGCTCGCCCGCCTCATCGGGCCGGTGCGGACCCGCGACCTGATGTTCACCGGCCGGGTGCTCACCGCCGTGGAAGCCCTCGACTGGGGGCTGATCACCAGGGTGGTGCCCCACCAGACCCTACTCACCGCAGCCAAAGACCTATTGGCGCAGGCCTGCCGGACCGCCCCGCGCGCCCGCGGCGTCATCAAGTCCAGCATCGACAACTACCTGGGCCTGTATGACCGCATCGGCATGACCGCCAGCCTCGGCGACGCCGAGGCCCGGGAGGGCTTCCGCGCGTTCAAGGAGCGACGCTCGCCGGACTGGGTGCATCCCGAGCTGCGCGCCGAGGGGCGGCTATAGGTCGATCCACTCGCCATGGGCGGCCACGCGCAACCGCTCGCCGATCCCGGCGGTATCGAACGCCGCGGCGAACTCGTCGGCGCCCTCGCTGAAATGGGCCCAGCCGTCGACGTGGGCCGGGATCACCACCTTGGCGCCCAGCACCTCGGCGGCGGCCGCCGCGCGCGCCGACGTCAGCGTCAACGGCCGGCCGCGCTCCTTGGCCGGCACGCTGGCCGCCCCCGCGAAGAGAACGGCGACGTCGATCGCCCCGACCCGGTCGGCGATGCCCTTGACCGCGCTCATCGAGGCGTTGTCGCCGCTGAGGTACAGGGTGGGCAGACCCGGGCCGGACAGCACGAAGCCCGTCACCTCGCAGTTGACGTGGCCGCCGGCGTCGCACTGCCCGTCGGCCGGGCCGTGCACCGCCGGAACAGCTTGCGCCGCAAGGGGTCCCGAGCCGCCGGGCAGGTCATAGGACTGCCACGGCGGCACTCCAACCGCCGGCGGCCCCAACCGGCCGGCCGCGCCGGGATGGGTCAGCACCAACGGCGCGGCCAGCGCCATCCGCCGGCCGTCGTGGTCGAGGTTGTCGGGATGCTGATCGTGGCTGATCAACACCGTGTCCACCGACCCCAGCGCGTCGGCGCTCACCGCGGGCCCGGTGAGCTTGGTCAGGTAGGCGTGCACGCCGGGCGGATCGAAGGTCGGGTCCATCACGAGCCGGCGGCCCGCGATGTCGACGACGGTCGTCGGACCGCCCAGCACACTGATCGCACAGTCGCGCCGCCGTGCGTCGACTCTCATGGCATTACTCAAACATTCCGTGCGCGGTTTTGCCAATACGGCTCCCGCAGCGCGGTTTTGAGGATCTTGCCGCTCGCGTTGCGGGGCAGCGACGGCACGAAGTCCACGGTCCGCGGGCATTTGTAGCCGGCCAGGTGCCGGCGGCAGAACTCGATGATGTCTTGCGCGCCGACCTCGGTGGTGGCGACGACGATCGCCTTCACCGATTCACCCCAGTAGTCGTCGGGAACGCCGATGATCGCCGCGTCGGCGACGGCGGGGTGCTCGATCAGCACGCTCTCCACCTCCGGCCCGTACACGTTCTCGCCGCCGGTGATGATCATGTCCTTGAGCCGGTCCTCGATGTAGACGTAGCCGTCGGCGTCCAGGCGCCCGATGTCGCCGGTGCGCACCCAGTCGTCGGCGGTGATCGTCTCGGCGGTCGCCTCGGGCCGATTCAGGTAGCCGGTCATGTTCTGGTTGCTGCGCACCCAGATCTCGCCCGGCTCCCCGGCGGGCACCTCGTGGCCGGTTTCGGGATCGACGACGCGAATCTCGCAGCCCAGCACGGCTTTTCCGGCCGACAGCTGCAACCCGGGCCGGTCGGGGTCGCGGTGGTCGGCGTCGCCGAGCGCGGTGACCGCCCCGCACAGTTCGGTCTGCCCGTACACCTGGACGAAGTTGGTCCCGGGCCAGGTCTCGAGCGCGCGGTGCAGCAACGGCAACGGCATCGGGGCGGCCCCGTACACGATGTAGCGCAGGCCCGAGATCGCCGCGCTCGCCGCCTCACCGGCCTCCAGGAACCGCGCGATCACCGGCGGCACGAAGAACGCGTGCGTCGCGCCGTCCCGCACCGCCCCGATCAAGGACGCCGCGTCGGGCTCGCGGGTCATGATCGTCGGCGCACCCGCCCGGATGCCGAAGAGGCAGTAGCCAATTCCGCCCACATGAAAAAGGGGCATGCACACCAGGTTTGCGTCGCCGTCGTCGAACGGGAACGCCGGCGCGAGGTTGGCCGCGTGGTTGGCCAGCGCGCGCTGGCTCAGCAGGACTCCCTTGGGCCGCCCGGTGGTGCCGGAGCTGTAGATCACCAGGGCGGTCGCGTCCTCGTCGACGTCCTCGGCCCGCACGGGCGACGCCGCGGCGAGCAAGGATTCGTACTCGTCGTCGATCACCACGATGCGTTCCGGGCCCGGGACCCTCGCGGCGGCCGCCTCGAGCGCCGGGCGCAGCTCGGCGCCGACGAAGAGCAGACGGGGGCGGCTGTCGTCGAGCACGTGCGCGAGCTCGTCGCCGGTCAGCCGCCAGTTGACGACGGTGGTGACCGCGCCTATCGAGGCCGCGGCGACGAGGATTTCCAGGCAGGCCGGGTGATTCTTGTCCAGGAACGCCACGCACTGCCCCCTCTGCAGGCCGGCCTCGCGCAGCGCCCCGGCTACGCGCCGGATCCGCGCCGCCCACTGGGCCCAGGTCCACTGCCGATCGCCGAAGCGCATCGCGATGCTGTCGGGCCGCCGCCGGGCGTGCCGTTCGACGAACCCGGCGAGCGTCTCGGTCGTGCCATCGGTGCGAGTGTGTTCCACACTCCGAGTGTGCACTGAGGGCTTTCAGTGTGCGGAGGGGGCGGAAATTCGGCGATTTCCCGCCGCACGCTCACAGGCAACGCCACTGGTGCACACTCCTCGATGCGGCGGAGCGGCCCCCGGCCGAGTCACTCCATGGAACGGATCATCACTCCGCCGTCGCCGGCAGCCTGCGTCGTCGCGTTGCCGTCCTGCCTGAAGTCGATGAAGGCCGACTTACCGTTCGAGGTGTTCAGCAGCTCGCTGAACGTGCCGATCACGGGAATAGTGCCCTGGTCGGTGACCACGTCGGCGGTGTAGTTGACGGCGGCTTCCTGCTGAAAGTTGTTGCCCGGCAACGGTTGTGTAGCCGGTGCGCTCAGGTTCCTGACGTTGCTCAGGATGGCCGACGACGTGCCGGTGAACTGATCGATGTCGGCCCGCAACACGGCGACGACGTCCGTCCCTCCCGCCGCCTTGACCGTGACCCTCATCTGGGCGCTGGTGTCGGCGTTGTTGAGCGCGACCCAGTCCGGGCCGCGGTGTCCGAGTGTCCAGCCTGGCGCGGGGGTGATCGAGATGCCCAACGCGATGGTGATCGGGTCCGCCGACGCGAGCGCCACGCCGGCCGTGTTGGCGGTGTTCACCAAGGCGACGGCCGCGGCGACGGCAACCCGCAGCGGTGTCGACCGGATGGTCATGAACTACGGTCCCACCACGGCGCGACGGTGTTCAAGACCCGGTGTGCCACCATGACTGCCATGGTGAACGCTGATCGCGCCCGCTCCCGGACATTCATCGTGACGGGCGCGGCGTCGGGCATCGGCCTGGCCACCGCGCGGCGCCTGCTGGCCGAGGGCGGCACCGTCATCGGCGCCGACGTGGCCGCCCCACCCGACCTAGAGTTCGAAGGCCCCCAGTTCCGCTTCGTTACCGCCGATGTCACCGACGAGGCCGCCATCGCCGCGGTGCTGGCCGCGGTGCCCGACCGCCTCGACGGCCTCTTCCACGCGGCCGGGGTCGCCGGCGGCGGCCCCGTGCACCTGCTCGACCGCAAAGAATGGGACCGGGTGATCGGGATCAACCTCACCGGCACCTTCCTGGTGGCCAAGGCGGCCCTGGCCAAGATGATCGGGCAACCCCGCGTCGACGGCGAACGCGGCTCGATCGTCACCGTCGCCAGCATCGAGGGCCTGGAGGGCACGGCCGGCGGCAGCTCGTACAACGCGGCCAAGGGCGGCGTCGTCCTGCTCACCAAGAACATCGCGCTCGACTACGGGCCGAGCGGCATCCGTGCCAACTCCATCTGTCCCGGCTTCATCGAAACCCCCATGGCCCACAACGTTTTCGGGCTGCCGGGGATGGAGGGCCCGCTGGCCTCCATCACCTCCGAACACGCCCTGCGGCGGCTGGGCCAACCGGACGAGGTGGCGGCGATGGCGGCGTTCCTGCTGTCGCCCGACGCCTCGTTCGTCAGCGGCCAGGCCATCGCCGTCGACGGCGGCTACACCGCCGGCCGCGATCACGGCGTCGTCAAACTATTCGGCTTTCCCGACTAGCGCCTTAAGATTCGCGCATGGTCACTCCCGACGAGGCGATCGAGGCGATCCGCGGCACGGGCGGCGCGCAGCCGGGCTGTCGCGCGCTGCACGCCAAAGGCACGCTTTACCGCGGCAGGTTCACCGCCACCCCCGACGCGGCCGCGCTCTCCCGCGCCAAGCACCTGGACGGTTCGGCGGTCCCGGCGTTGTTCCGTTTCTCCAACGGATCGGGCAACCCGAACCAGCGGGACGGCCTGCCGGGGGTGCGGGGGATGGCGGTGAAACTGACGCTGCCCGACGGATCCACCACCGATGTGTCGACGCAGACCGCACGGCTCTTCGTCTCGAGCACGCCGGACGGGTTCATCGATCTGCTGAAGGCGATGAAGCCCGGCCCGACGATGCCGCTTCGGATGGGCAAATACTTCCTCACCCATCCGCGGCTGCTCGGCGCGCTGCCGATCCTGCGCGACGCCAACAGGATTCCGGCAAGCTATGCCACCGTCGAGTACCACGGCCTGCACGCATTCCGCTGGGTCGCCGCCGACGGCAGCTCACGATTCGTGCGCTACCACATCCTCCCGGCGGCGGGCCAGGAGTTCCTGTCGGCGTCGGCGGCCAAGGGCAAAGATCCCGACTTTTTGCACCGCGAGCTCAATCACCGCCTTGCGGGCGGCCCGGTCCTGTTCGACTTCCGGGTGCAGATCGCCGGGCCGGACGACTCGACGGCCGACCCGTCCGCGCCGTGGCGAAGCACCCAGATCGTCACTGTCGGCACCCTGGAGGTCACCGGCCTGGACACCGAGCGCGAGCACGGCGGCGACATCGTGGTGTTCGACCCGATGCGGGTGACCGACGGCATCGAGCCCTCCGACGATCCGGTGCTGCACTTCCGCACCCTCGCGTACTCCGCGTCGGTCAAGCTGCGCACCGGCGTGGACCGCGGGCGAGAGGCACCTCACGTCTGAGGGTGAGGCGATCGGGCCGGCGGGCGACTAAGCTGTGCGGAAGTGCTGCTCTCCCATATGGTTTTGATCGCCCTGGCCGGTTTTGGCGCCGGCGCCATCAACGCCCTCGTCGGATCGGGCACTCTGATCACGTTCCCGACGCTCGTCGCCCTCGGCTATCCGCCGGTCACCGCGACCATGTCCAACGCGGTCGGCCTGGTGGCCGGCAGCGTGTCGGGCACCTGGGGTTACCGCGCCGAGCTGGCCGGTCAGTGGAACCGGTTGCGGTGGCAGCTCCCCGCGTCGCTGGCCGGCGCCGTGCTGGGCGCCTTTCTGCTCCTGCATCTCCCCGCGAAGGTGTTCATCGAGATCGTCCCGGTGCTGTTGGTGCTCGCGTTGGTGCTGGTGGTGATCGGGCCGAAACTGCAGTCGTGGGCGGCGCGGCGCGCCGAAGTGGGGGTACCACCCGCTTGCGGGGGAGCGGGGCGTTCCCCCGAACACGTCACGCCGGCACGGATGGCCGTGCTGGTGCTCGGCACGTTCGCCGTTGGGGTCTATGGCGGCTACTTCACCGCCGCGCAGGGCATCCTGCTGGTCGGCATCATGGGCGCGTTGCTGCCCGAGTCGGTGCAGCGCATGAACGCGGCCAAGAATCTGCTGACGCTGGTGGTGAATGTCGTTGCGGCGGTGAGCTATTCGCTGGTGGCATTCCATCGGATCAGCTGGCCGGTGGCCGGACTCATCGCGGCGGGTTCGCTGCTCGGGGGAGTGGTCGGGGCGCGCTATGGGCGCCGGCTCTCGCCGACCGCGCTGCGCTCCACCATCGTGGTCGTCGGGCTGATCGGGCTGTACCGCCTGCTCAGCGTGGCCTGACGGTGGCCTCGGCGACGACGTCCATCACGTCGTGGCGTTTCCGCCACGCCCGCAGCTGGCGCATCGCGCCGTTGCCCCGCGCGGCGATGCGGTCGAGTTCGGTTGCGGCGCGGTCGTATTCGCCGAGGGCCTCCAGCGCGGGGCGCACCCGTCGCACCAGCGCGCCCAGCTGCTCACGCGCCGGCACCGCCCCGCGACCGTGGATCAAATCGAGCGTGTGCCCCGACAGCCCGTCGTGGGCGGCCTTCCAATAGGCCGCCCGCAGCGCGCCGGGCGGCAGGCGCCCCAGCACGTCACTTTCTTCGGGGCCTCCTTTGTGAGCGTCGAGCGCCGTCATCGCCGCGGCCCTGACCAGGGTGGCGAGCAGCACGGTCTCCTCGACCGTCGCCGGCACGTCGGCGACCCGCACCTCGACCGTCGGGAAGTCCGCCGACGGGCGAACGTCCCAATAGATCATGTCGCGATCCAGGATCACCCCGGTGTCGACCAGCATGCGCACCGCGCGGTCGTTCCTCCTCCACCCCGACGGTGGGCCTGAAATCAGAAAAGGTCGCTCAGCTCACCAGCGAGCGGCCGACGCGAGCGCGGCGTCCGCGGTCGGGTAAATGGGCAGCACGGCGTTGAGCCCGCAGGCGTCGACGATCCGGGTGA
>NZ_DATJPU010000073.1:0-2069 GCF_035506235.1 Mycobacterium sp. | reverse complement strand
CCGGCGGCATCCGGGCTGTGGCGCAGTTTGGTAGCGCACTTGACTGGGGGTCAAGTGGTCGCAGGTTCAAATCCTGTCAGCCCGACACACGAAAACCCGCTCTGACCAGTACCGGAGCGGGTTTCGAGTGTTTTGGTCACGTCGCCGAATCGCCCCGAACTTGCCAAGAACTTGCCAGGCGTCGGGCAGCGGACGTGGGTGCTCCCGGGCGGCGCGCATTCGGCGCACTGTCAGCCTGTGATCGCTGGGTGCTTCCCTAGTAGACGGTATGAGGAGGCTGGGGCCTCCGTTCACATGTGATCGTGGGTTGCCGACAGGAATTGGGTCCTGGCCGGTAGAGCCACAAGATGTGGGAGGCCCCAGTGAAGGTTCAGCGTACGAGCATCGGTTTGGATGTGCACGCACGATCGGTGGTGGCGTGCGGTTTGGATGGGGACACCGGTGAGGTGTTCGAGCGGCGGTTGTGTCCGGATCACCATGAAATCCTGGAATGGATTACAGGGTTGCCGGGGCCGGTGGCGGTTACCCTACGAGGCCGGTCCGACGGGGTTCGGGCTGGCCCGGGCACTGACGGTGGCCGGGATCGATTGCCGGGTGGCGGCGCCGTCGAAGTTGCAGCGCCCGGCCGGGGATCGGGTGAAGACCGACGCCCGTGACGCGGCGCATCTGGCTCGGCTGCTGCATCTGGGTCAGATCGTGGAGGTTGCGGTCCCGACAGTGGAGCAAGAAGCTGCCCGTGATGTGGTGCGCGCTCGGGAGGATTGCCGTCGGGATCTTTTGGCGGCGCGGCAGCGTGTGTCGAAACTTCTTCTGCGGCAAGGGATCGTCTATTCCGGTGGGAAAGCCTGGACCGGCAGGCATCAACTGTGGCTGCAAGCGCAGCGCTTTGACGCCGTCCCCTTGCAGTGGGCCTACGACACAGCGCTGGATACCTTGCTGGCCACCCTGGATCGGCGCGACCGCTTGGATGCGCGGATCGCCGAGTTGGCCATCGACAGTGTGTATGAGCCGGTGGTGCGGCGGTTGATGTGCCTTCGCGGGGTTTCGACCTTGACCGCGTTCGGGTTGGCCGTTGAGATTGGTGACTGGTCACGGTTGACAGGCCGCTCAATCGGCGCCTACGTGGGGTTGGTCCCGACCGAGTCGTCATCGGGAGCTACACGGTCGCAGGGGTCGATCACCAAGACCGGCAACGGTCATGTGCGCCGGTTGCTGATCGAGGCGGCCTGGCATCACCGCAAGCCCTACCAGCCTGGGAGCCCGACGCTGCGGCGGCGCTGGGATGCTGCCAGTCCGGCCGCGCGCGCCCGCGGGCAGCCGGCCAACCGCCGGCTCTATGAACGCTGGCGACGTTTCGATGCCCGCAGCAAACGCGCAGCGGTGGCTAACACCGCAATCGCCCGCGAACTGGCTGGCTGGTGCTGGTCGCTGGCGGTCCTGGACACCTGACCACCAGCCCCTCATTGTCCGAACATGCCCCCTGGTGGTGACGGCAACGGCCTGACAGTGACCCGCGAGCGCACTATGAGCAATCACCTTGCACCGCAACGGAAGATGACGCTCGACAACTAGAGCTGCGCGGCCCCACTGCAACCGAACAGTCCGTCCTGGCGGTAACCAACCCGCGAATATCAGAATTGACACCGGCGTCGATGCCCTCGACACGCTCGCCACCACCTCACAGCAAGTTCGGTCAACCGAAGCGAGCGCCCCGCGACGACGGTCCAGGGCGCCCGCTTCCCCCTGTCCACTTGACAAATTGCTCTACATATCAGTGGGCGCCCCTCGTGATGCTTCAGCTGTCCCGGTCTGAGGTCGAGTAATCGGTCCGCCACCGATCTCGATGAGAAACGCGGCTCTGATGTCGCTCCCTGGTTCGGGACGCCACGCAGGTCTAAGTTGGTGGCCTCACGTCGAACCGACATCGGGGCTATGCCCAGACCGTAGTCGTTGACGGTGTGCGGCGGCAGATTGTGGACGGCCGAAATCGGCCACGGCCGCCAAGACCGAAGCCCTATTACGTAACTTGCTCGGCAAGAGGACGCACGTCGAGCTGCGCAAGGCAGTAC
>NZ_DATJPU010000072.1:0-2452 GCF_035506235.1 Mycobacterium sp. | reverse complement strand
TGAGTTGTTCACGTGCGACGTGCGCGACCAGGACGCGCTCGAGCGTGCCTTCGCCGGCGCGGAGATGGTCATGCATCTAGCCGCGATCAACGGCACCGAAAACTTCTACAAGCGCCCCGAACTGGTGCTCGATGTCGGGCTGCGCGGCGCATTGGCCGTCGTCAATGCTGGCCGCAACACTGGTGTGCCCGACCTGGTAATCGCCTCTTCCGCTGAGGTGTACCAGACGCCGACGGTTGTGCCGACGCCTGAGACGATCCCGCTGATGCTGCCCGATAGCCTCAACCCGAGGTACTCCTACGGCGGTTCAAAGATCATCAGCGAGTTGATCGCGTTCAACTACGCCCGGGATTACTACCGTAAGGTGCAGGTGTTCCGGCCGCACAACGTTTACGGTCCGGACATGGGTTGGAAACACGTTGTGCCGCAATTCATTGTCGGCGCCCTCAAAGCCCGCGAGGCGTCCTTGGGTGGCACGGCCCCGTTCGAGATTCAGGGTGACGGCACCGAGACCCGGGCGTTCTGCTACGTCGACGACATCGTCGACGGGATTTTGGCGATGTACGCCCGCGGCGGCCATCGCGATATTTACCACATCGGCAACGACGAAGAGGTGTCGATTCGCGACCTGGCCAGCCGGATCGGCAAGACGGTCGGAGTTGACCTGGACATTCGTCCCGGCGAGGGCGCCGAGGGCGGCACCCCGCGTCGTTGCCCCGATATCACAAAGATGCGCCGACTCGGGTATGCGCCCGCGGTGAGCCTCGACGAAGGCCTGGAGCGCACCGTCGCGTGGTATTCGGAGCATCAAGACGACGTCGTCAGCAACGAGTTGATGTGATGTGCCGTCTCGCCGAGGAGCGCTTCGCCGAGAAGATTTATGTGGCGGTCGACGAACTGATGGCTCGGTAGATGTCCCCCGACGGTCCGTCGAGCACGGCACTCATCACCGGTGTGACTGGACAAGACGGGTACTACTTGGCCGAGTTGCTGCTAAGCAAGGGTTTTCAGGTTCATGGCGTGCTACGACCGGGTCAGGGGCACACCGGTTTGCCACCGGTCCACACGCACAACGCCGACCTGACCGATACCGACACGGTCAGCGGGCTGATTTCGGAGGTCCAACCCGACTTCGCGTTTCACCTGGCCGCCGTTTCGTCAGTGGCCACGTCGTGGCAAGAACCCGTGGCCACGACGAGGATGAATGCGCTGGGCACAGTCAACCTGCTCGAGGGCTGCCTGCGAGCACAGGACCGCAGTGGCAAGAAGATCGTGGTCGTCAATGCTTCCAGCTGCGAGATCTTCGCTGGTGCAATCGAGTCTGTGCAAACCGAGACGACCCCACTATGCCCAATCTCACCGTATGGCGCCTCGAAAGCCTTCGGTTTCATGATGTCGCGGGCGTACCGAGCCAAGGGACTGGAGGCATCGAACGCCATCCTGTACAACCATGAATCACCCCGTCGCCCCAAAAAATTTGTCACCCGCAAGATCACCAGCGCGGTGGCCGCAATCGCGTCCGGACGCCGAGATCGGCTTGTGTTGGGTGACATCAGCGTCAAGCGTGATTGGGGGTGGGCGCCCGACTACGTCGACGCGATGTATCGTACGGCCAAGTACGGCAAGGGCGACGACTTCGTCATCGCCACCGGCTTCGCGCATTCGGTCTCCGACTTCGTCGCTGCGGCGTTCGCTGCGGTGGGCATAACCGAATGGGAATCTCGTATCGAGACCGACGCGGCTTTGCTGCGTCCGGCCGATCGAGCTGCCGCGGTGGGTGACGCGGCAAAGGCTCGAGCGATTCTGGGCTGGGAACCCACGATGTCCTTCGACGACATCGTAAAGGCTATGGTTCATTTCGATCTTAGTGGCCAGGACTCGTGACAACCTCATGGCCGCCCCAGCGGCGGCGCGCAGCCGTCAGCACATGGACTATTGGTTAAATGGATAATGCGGCAGTGAACCCGGCGGCGTCCGTGTCGTCTCATCGGCGCGTCCTGCGGGTTGCCCGCGTTGTCGTCCTCGCACCTTTGGTCGTTGTGGTGGGCATGCTAGGCACCTCACTCAGGACCGCCGATGAACGTGCTGAAAAGGTCGAATTCCCCGTTGCCCATTCCTATCTCCGCGGCGTCAACGATACTACTTTCACTTGGCTCGGCGGCTACGGCGATCAAGCCGGCAACGAGTCGGTGGCGTCCTATGTGTTTGAGGCCCAGCACGGTGTCGCGGTGGTGCGGCTGCCAATCAATTGGGAGCGCATCCAGCCCACCCTGGGCGGCGAACTCGACCAGGCGGAAGTCGCCCGACTGACGACGGAGATCTCCCGGGCACGCGCCGCGGGTATCGATGTGATCATCGACCTGATGGAAGGCTGCACCTACCACCAGTCCGATGGTTCGGTGGTGGCATGTTCTCGCGGAATCAGCAGCGACCAGTTCGCGAACGTGTGGAC
>NZ_DATJPU010000071.1:0-17603 GCF_035506235.1 Mycobacterium sp. | reverse complement strand
GCAGCCGGCGTCGACGCCGTCGGCCTGCGTGGTCACGACGAACATCGGATAGTTCAGCAGCGCCACCAGCTTTTCGAATGCTTCCGATTTTTCTGGTGCTTCCGTTCCGGGCTCGGCCACCCGCTCAGTCTTCCCGTTCGGGCGGCTGTGAATCGCATTGCCGCGATCGTGCGCGGCGCGCGGACTTGCCGCGCTCGGAACCGGTGGTAACAGCCTTCAGGTGGTCGGCGCCGGCCGATCCGCTCGGTCCATGCTTACCGAGCCTGAGGTTAACGGTCGGAAAGGTGGCTGATGTCCGCGCACCCATGCTTGGGCTGCCATTTGGATAGCGTCCCAGGGTGATCCGAGTGGCGGGGTATAGGACAGGTCCAGCTCGCTGAGGCCGTCGACTGTCATGTTGTGGAACAGCGCAGTGGCGTAGGTGTCGACGCGTTTGGCTATTTCGGCTCTGCGGTGTCCCACGAGTTGTGCGCCGATCAGTCGGCCGCTGAGTTGGTCGCCGGTGATGCGTATGTGGATGGGGGTGGCGCCTGGGTAGTAGGCCTGATGGTCGTCAGGACTTGATTGGCTGCTTAGGGGAGTCCAGCCGCGGTTGGCGGCCAGGGCTTCGTGTTCGCGGAGGCCGGTTCGAGCGGCGACGAGGTCGAAGACCTTGACCACTTGGGTGCCCAGGCTGCCGGCGAAGTGGGCGTGGCCACCGAGGGCATTTTCGCCGGCTACCCGGCCTTGTTTGTGGGCGGTGGTGCCCAGCGGCAGCCAGGTGATACCGAGGAGCCGGTGGTGAGTGTGTACGCAGTCACCGGCCGCGAAGACGTCGGGCAGATTAGTGCGCATGGCTTCGTCGACAACGATGGCACCCTTGACGCCGACGTCGGCGCCTGCGTCGGCGGCAAGCTCGGTATCAGGCCGGACACCAACCACTACAAGCACGAAATCAACCGTCCGCGAGATAAGTTCGCCATCGTGGCTGGCGGTGACAGTCAGTGCGCCTGTGTCGGTGCGGGTGATGGCGGAAACGGCGGTGTCTGTGAGGACTTCGACACCGTGGCGTTCGAGTTCGGCGTGCACCAGGGCGCCGAGTTCGGGATCGACGGTGGGCAGGACTTCCGGCAGCGCTTCGATCTGGGTGACGCGGATGCCGCGAGTACTCAGGGCCTCGGCCATCTCCAGCCCGATGTAGCCGGCACCGACGATCACCGCGGTGGCTGGGTCGCGTTGTAGCAGGGAATCCATGACGGCGAAGGTGTCGCCCATGGAGTGCAGCAGGTGCACCCCATCGGCGGGGCCCAGCGCGTCGGGGCCGCCCAGTCCGCCAATGGGTGGGCGGACGCTGATGGCGCCGGTGCCCACGATCAGCGCGTCGTACGTCAGCTGCGCTGGGGCGCCGCTGGCGTCGAGCACGTCGAGGGTGTGTTCCTCGACATTGATGCTGGTGGCGCGGGTGTCGGTGAGCACTTGCATGCCGGTCGCGGCCAGATCGGCAGCGGTGCGATGGGCCAGATTGGTCCAGTGAGTAACTTCCCCGGAGACGTAGTAGGGGATGCCGCAGATGGAAAAGTTCGGATAGGCGTCGGCGACGACGACGGTGACCTCGGTGGTGGGATCGAGTTCGCGGGCGCGCAGCGCCGCGCTGATGCCGGCGTCGCTGCCACCGACGGCGAGGATATGACGAACGGCCATAAGGGATTTGGCTCCTAATGTATCGGGACGTTGCAGTTACGGCGGGGTGATGCGCCGCGGCAATGATGACGTCTTTAGCTGATGGCGTTGGCGGCGCTGAGCACCTTCGGCTGAAATTGTTCTGGCAACGGGAAGTATCCGTAGTCTTCCAGGTCGGCCTGGCCGGACCCAAGGGTGGATTGCAGAAACGCCCGCACCGCCGTCGCGGTCTGAGAGTCACCGTATTTCGAGCACACCAGTTCGTAGCTCGCCAGCATGATCGGGTAGGCGTCGGTCTGGGTGGGCTTGTAGAACGACGAGATGTTGAGCACCAGGTTGTTGCCCTGACCGGCGATGGTGGCGCTGGCGATGGCCTTGCCGACCGTGTCCTTGTTAATGGCCACCGGATTCGGCCCGGCCGAGGTCACGATTCGGGCGGCGAATAGCCGCTGCTGTTGGGCAAACGAGTATTCGTTGTACGTGATCGCGCCCTCGGTGTCCTTGACCATGGCAGAGGTACCTTCGTTGCCTGGGGCGCCTTGGCCGGTCCCGCCGTTGAACGCCTTGCCGGCCCCCTTGCCCCATGCGCCTCCAGAGGCCGCGTCGAGGTAGAGCTGAAAGTTATCGGTGGTGCCCGACCCGTCGCTGCGGTACACCACGTGGATGGATTCGGAGGGCATCTCCTCACCGTTGAGTGCCTTGATCGCCGGGTCGTCCCAGCGAGTGATCTGGCCGTTGAAAATCCTCGCCAGGGTTGAGGCATCCACCACCAGGCGGTCAACGGCTTGCAGGTTGTAGGTGATCGCTAACGGGCCGAATACCACCGGCAGATTCCAGGCATCCGAGCCGCATCGCTGCTTGGCTTTGTCGTATTCGTCTGTCGCGAGGGGCGAATCTGAGCCGCCGAAATCCGTTTGGCCAGCGAGGAATTCGCTCACTCCCGCACCCGAGCCGTTCGATGTGTAGGTGAGTGTCTGGCCTGGGCAGGCTTTTTGGTAAGCGTTGACGAACCGAGTCATCGCATTGGCCTGCGCGGTCGAGCCGCTGGCCTTTAACGCTTGTTTGCCGCCGCACTGCACTTTCGCCGCGGTGGCGTATGAGGGGAGGTCTTTTTCTTTGGCGCATGCGGCGAAGACCAGTCCTGTGGCCGCGAGCAAGACCACTGCGGCCACAGATAACTTCATTGAACTGCGCATGGTTGTTACCTCCGGTGGTAGATGTGATGCGCTATTTCTGGGTGAAGTTGGCCCGGGTGCTAGCGGGGTCGATCCTGGGGGCCAGGTGATCGATGCGCACGGTCAGCTCGTCAAGGGCCCGGTCAAAGGCATCGGTGCGGCCGGTGCGCACCGGGTCGGGGATGGACCAATGCAGGCGCCGACTGTCGGCGGGCAGTTCTTCGTGCGCGTTATCACAGACCGCGATGACCACGTCGGTCGGCTTCGCGACGTCGTCGAGATGGCGCGGGGTGTGCGGGCGCATCGGCAGTTTGCGCCGCGCCGCGGCGGCTACGGCCTTCGGGTGGACCTCAGCGGCAGGATGGGTCCCGGCCGAGGTAGCCGGCAGCGAGCTGCGCCGATTCCACACCGCCACCGCCAACTGGCTGCGCGCCGAGTTGTGGGTGCAGACAAACACGACCCGCTTGGCATGCCATGCCGTCGAAGGCACCAACAGACCCAGTGACTCCGGGATCAACTGGAGATAGCTACGGCGGCGGTCTCCTTCGGATCTAACGCGGCGCACGATGCCCGCACCTTCGAGCACTCCCAGATGGTGGGCGATCAGGCTCGATGACATCGACAGCGCGGATTGAAGCTCCGATGGCGATGCGTCGGCGAGCAGCAGTCGATCGACGATCACCAGCCGGCCTGGATCGGCGAGAGCGGCATGGATCTGCACCCGCCGCACGGCATCCGGAGATAGCTCAATATTCATTAACTTAATGTCTACTGAGCCACCTAGCGGAGGTCAAGACCCTAACTCGGATTCATGGAGCTTGTTGTCTGTCGTTCACATGTAAGACGGTTGAGGTCAACGAGATGTGCCGTGCGCGCGACGCAGGTCTCGGCGTTGATGGTCGACCCGCTTGGGGCGGCAAGAAATCAGCTGCAGCACTTAGGGTCGAGGATGGCGCAAAGGGCGGCCATGGCATCCAGGTGGGGGCGATGCAAGACGCTCATGCCACGGCGGTCTGACTCCACCAAGCCCGCCTTGCGAAGTTGGCCGAGGTGGTGACTAACGGTTGACTCCGACAGCAGCAGAACCGCGGCAAGCTCGCCGGTAGTCTCCTCGCCGGCGGATGAGTTGAACAGCAGCGACATGATCTTGACGCGCGCAGGGTCCGCAAGTGCCTTGAGGCGTAACGCGACCCGCAAGGCGTCATCGTCGCTCATGGGCCCGGCCGCCAGCGGCGCGCAACATGCTGGCGCGGCGATATCCACCAGGGGCAGCGTCTTGGGCATGAGACCATTCTGCCACAAAAGTTTGACATATATCGAAAAGGTGGCATGCTGACGCATTGTCCGACTATTTCGATATATGTCTCACAGGTGTGGAGGTCTGCTCTCATGTCCCGCGCGCAACTCGCCCTTAACGTCGACAACCTCGACGAGGCGATCACGTTCTACTCCAAGCTGTTCAACACCGAGCCGGCCAAGCGCAAGCCCGGCTACGCCAACTTCGCGATCGCTGACCCGCCCCTCAAATTGGTGTTACTCGAGAACCCCGGCCAGGGCGGCACGCTCAACCACCTCGGCGTGGAGGTCGAGTCAAGCGAGACGGTGCATGAGGAAATCGCCCGGCTGCAGTGCGAAGGCCTGTTCACCGACGAGCAGATCGGAACGACCTGTTGCTTCGCCACCCAAGACAAGGTCTGGGTAACCGGGCCGGCTGGCGAGAAGTGGGAGGTCTACACGGTGCTAGCCGATTCCGAGACGTTCGGATCAAGCCCCCAGCACCGCGATCGCGACGCCGAAGGCCCCGTCTGCTACGGCGGATCGCCGGCCGACAACGACAAGGAAGCTGCGGCGACCTCCTGCTGCTAACCGCGACGACAACTGGCGGGCGGGAACCGCCGTCATCTCGCCCGCCGACTCTGCGGATGCGCAGGTTCACATGTTGTTTGCTTGATTATGGATTCGATGTTGGTCAATATCGACGCATGTCGAAGTCGCGGGTGCCATTGGCCGACGAATCGGGGTGTGACTTTGTACCGTTGGTGCGGGAGCCGCTCTCGGCTGATGCGGCCATCCAGTTGGCGACCAAGCTCAAGGCGCTGTCGGACCCGGTACGTTTGCGTCTGCTCAGCATCGTTGCCAGCCACGACGGGGGCGAGGCCTGCGTCTGCGACTTGTCAACAGGGATCGAACTGACCCAGCCCACCATCTCCCACCACCTCAAGGTGCTCCGCACCGCCGGCTTACTCGACAGCGAACGCCGCGCCTCGTGGGTGTACTACCGAGTGAATCGAACTGTGCTGCGGCAACTCTCGCAACTCTTGGAACCCGACACCCTCAGCTCGGCAACCCGAGCATGAATACCGTCCCGCCGCGACCAACACAACCAAGAATGGGATCGGACAAATGACCCACAACCCCAGCACCACCAGCGCACCGACGTCGGACGACACCCACGCCGCGGCCCGGTTGTCCACCGTCGACCGATTCCTGCCCTTGTGGATCGGACTGGCGATGGCGACCGGGCTGCTGCTAGGCCGCCTGATCCCAGGATTGGCCGATTGGCTCAATGCCGTTTCTATCCACGGCACCAGCCTGCCGATTGCCATCGGGCTGCTGTTGATGATGTATCCGGTGCTGGCCAAGGTGCGCTACCGCGAGATCGGACAGATCACCGCCGACCGCCGCATGATCGCCGTGTCGCTGATTCTGAACTGGATCGTCGGGCCGGCAGTCATGTTCGCCCTCGCCTGGCTGCTGCTGCCCGACCTGCCCGCCTACCGCACCGGCGTGATCCTGGTCGGCCTGGCGCGCTGCATCGCCATGGTGCTGATCTGGACGGACCTCGCCTGTGGCGACCGCGAGATGGCCGCCGTGCTGGTCGCGCTCAACGCCATATTTCAGGTGCTGGCCTACGCCGGCCTGGGCGTCTTCTACCTCAACGTGTTGCCCGCGTGGCTGCACCTACCGACCCAGAGTTTGCACGTCTCTTTCGCGGCCATTGCCGTCACCGTTCTGGTGTTCCTGGGCATCCCGCTGGTCGCCGGATATCTCACCAGAACCCTCGGTGAACGCGCCCGAGGCCAACAGTGGTATGAGAGCAAGCTGCTGCCACGCATAGCGCCGATCGCGCTGTATGGACTGCTGTTCACTGTCGTCGTTCTCTTTGCGCTGCAAGGCAAAACGATCACTTCCCAGCCGCTGAACGTGGCCCGGATCGCGCTGCCACTGCTCGTCTACTTCGCAGTGATGTGGATCGGTGGGTTTGGCGCCGGCCGATGGCTACACCTCTCCTACGCCCGCACGGCCGCCCTCGCGTTCTCCGCAGCGAGCAACGACTTCGAGCTGGCCATCGCTGTCGCCATCGGCGTATTCGGGGCCACTTCCGGCCAAGCTCTAGCCGGAGTTGTCGGTCCGCTCATCGAGGTACCCGTGCTGCTCGGCCTGGTCTATGTGGCCTTGTGGTTGCGCCGTCGGCTGACGTGGACGCCAACGCCCAGCGCCGCGGCGATTCGATAAAAGTATTCGGGCTTGAACAGTTAGAAAAAACTTGCGCCAATTCGGTGATCGCCGGCCTGATCATCGGTTATGGCGGCCCCAATCAGGGACTATCCGTTGTTGACGGACTTGGTTTTCCCATGACGCGCCTAATCGCATATGCCGCGACGCCAACGCCCAGGACCGCGACGCCGGACAGGACCGACGACAGCGGCATCGCGAAGGCCAGGACCACGCAGCCGACCAACCCGATCACCGGGATCGCGCGGGCCGGCCGGCCCTCGTCGGGCCTGAGGGTGAATGCGGAGGCGTTGGCGACCGCGTAGTAGATCAGCACGGCGAATGACGAAAAGCCGATCGCGCCCCTGAGGTCGACGGTGGCGGCCGACACCGCCACGATGGCGCCGATCAGCAGCTCTGCGCGGTGCGGCACCTGGAACCTCGGGTGCACGGCGGTCAGCGCGTGGGGGAGGTGGCGGTCGCGCGCCATGGCCAGGGTGGTGCGCGAGACCCCGAGGATCAGCGCGAGCAGCGAGCCCACCGCCGCCACCGTCGCCCCCACCTGCACCACCGGCGCCAGCCAGCCGAACCCCGCCACCCGCACCGCATCCGACAGCGGCGCCGAGGACTCGGCCAGGCGCCGTGGCCCCAGCGCGGTGAGCGCGGCGACGGCCACCAGCGCGTAGACGGCCAGGGCAATGCCGAGCGCGAGGGGGATCGCCCGCGGGATGGTGCGGGCCGGGTCGCGTACCTCCTCACCCAGCGTGGCGATGCGCGCATAACCGGCGAACGCGAAAAACAACAGCCCCGCCGCCTGGATCACGCCGCCCACGGTCACACCCGTCAGGCGCAGGTGATCGGCGTCCATGCTCCGGGAGGTGAACACCGCCACGACCACGGCGGCCAGCACGGCCAGCACCACCGCGACGATGATGCGGGTCAGCCAGGCCGACTTCTGCACTCCGGCATAGTTCACCGCCGTCACCGCGACCACCGCGGCGACGGCCACCGCGTGCGCCTGCGACGGCCACGCGTAGGAACCGACGGTCAGGGCCATCGCCGCGCACGAGGCGGTCTTGCCGGCGACAAAGCCCCAGCCCGCCAGGTATCCCCAGAAGTCGCCGAGCCGCTCGCGCCCGTACACGTAGGTGCCGCCGGAGGCCGGGTAGAGGGCGGCCAGCCGCGCGGAGGAGGTGGCGTTGCAGTAGGCCACCACCGCCGCCAACGCCAAGCCGAGCAGCAGCCCGGAGCCGGCGGCGCGCGCGGCGGGGCCGAGCGCGGCGAAAATCCCGGCGCCGATCATGGAGCCCAGGCCGATCACCACCGCGTCGAACACTCCCAGGCTGCGCCGAAGTTCGGGGCTCGTCGCGTTCACAGGTGGTAACCTATCAAACTGCTTTGATGTATTGTCCGAAGGGTGGCGGCGACCGATCGGGCTGTGGTTCCGCAGCTGATGCAGATGGCGTCGCATCCGGTGCGCTGGGCGCTGCTGACCGAACTCGCGGCGAGCGACCGCCGGGTGCGCGAATTGGTGGCCGCCGTTGACGAGCCACAAAACCTGGTCTCATACCATCTGCGCCTGTTGCGCTCGGCCGGTCTCATCGAGGCGCGGCGCAGCAACTTCGACGGCCGCGACACCTACTATCACCTGAACTTGGCCAGGTGCTCCGGGGCATTCGCCGAAGCTGCGGCCGCGCTTCATCCGTCGCTCGCGGGAGCGCCCACGCGGCCGACCGGGTCGGTGCTGTTCTTGTGCTCCGGGAACAGCGCGCGCTCGCCGATGGCCGAGGCGCTGCTGCGGAAGAAGGGCCGGGGCCGCATCCGTGCCGCGAGCGCGGGCAGCCATCCCAAGCCTCAGCTGCACCCCTACGCGGTACGGATCATGCGCGACGTGTACGGTATCGACCTTCGCGGCCGGCCCCGGCCTTTGGCGGCGGTAGCCCGGCGGCGCTTCGATTACGTCATCACATTGTGCGACAAGGTCCGCGAATACGCCGACGAGCACGGCGTGGCCACCGCGATGCATTGGAGCCTGCCCGACCCGGCGGCCGCCGGTGGCGGCCGGGCGAGCTATCCCGAATTCCGCCGTGTGGCAAGCGAACTGGACAGCCGCATCGACTCCCTGCTGCCCGTGCTCGCCCTGCACCCGTCGCCCCGGGAAAGGTGATGATGGCCGTCGATCGACGTCGATTCCTGAAAGGCGGTGGGCTGGCGTTGATCGCCGTGAGCGGGGGCGCCGGCCTGGCAGCGGAGGCGTGTTCGCGGAGCGCGCCACCCGCCCCGCCCAACGGCAAACCCGATTACACCCTGCGGATCGGCACCGGACCGGTCGAGCTGGCACCCGATCACATCGTGTCGACCCTGACCTACAACGGCCAATTCCCCGGTCCGCTACTGCGGTTCAAGGAGGGCCAACGGACGTGGGTGGACATCTTCAACGACACCGATTCCCCCGAGCAGTTGCACTGGCACGGCCAGCACGTGGGCGTCGACGTAGACGGCTCCGCCGAGGAGGGCACGCCCTACATCCCCGCGCACGGCATGCGGCGCATCTCGTTTGTCCCCGGCCCGGCGGGGTTCCGCTTCTATCACACCCACGTCGTCCCGCGGGCGGATCTGTCCCGGGGTCAATACAGCGGGCTGGTCGGCCCGGTCTACATCGAACCGCGACAAAACGCCGGTTCCTACGACCAAGAGATCTTCCTGACCCTCAAGGAATTCGACCCCACTTTCAGTCGGGGCGGCGACATGGCCGCCGACTTCCTGGCCGGCGAGCCCGAGCCCGACCTCAAGGACAAGGGCGAATCGTCGATGAAGGCCTCGCTTGACCGCGGCGACCCGCGTGGCTACGAGGTCAGCTACGGGGCGTTCGCGGTCAACGGGCGCATGCTCGGCCACAGCGACCCCATCCGGGTCCAGAGCGGTCAGCGGGTGCTGCTGCACGTCCTCAACGGCGGCGCCACCGAGAGCCGCAGCCTGGCGTTGCCCGGGCACACCTTCAACGTGATCGCGCTGGACGGAAACCCGGTGCCGAACCCCGCATCCGTGCCGGTGCTGTGGCTCGGTGCGGCCGAACGCATTTCGGCGGTGGTGACGATGAACAATCCGGGGGTGTGGGTACTCGGGGACCTCTCCGACGACGACCGCGGCCACGGCATGGGCGTCGTGGTGGAATACGCCGGGCGCGGCGGAGATCCGCAATGGGCACCGCCCCCGCCGTTCAAGTGGGACTACCGGCTGTTCGCGCCGCCCAACCCCGCGCCGCCTCCGGCGCCCGAACGCACCATCGAGATGCTGATCGAGAAACGCAACGCCGCCGACGACGGCTTCAACCTCTGGACGATCAACGGAACGCCTTTTTCGATGGACACCAATCAGCCCGTGCTCGATGTGCAACGGGACAAGCGCTACCGGCTGCGCTTCCGCAACGCCAGCGACGACCTGCACCCGATGCACGTGCACCGGCACACCTTCGAAATCACCCGTGTCGCGGGCACACCGACCGCCGGCGTGCGCAAGGACGTCGCGATGTTGGGCGGTTACCAGAGCATGGAGATCGACTTCGTCGCCGATCAACCGGGCCTGTCCCTGCTGCACTGCCATCAGCAGATCCACATGGACTACGGCCTGATGTTGCTGCTGAACTGCAGGTGAGCCGCCACACCTTACGATTTGCCCATGTCGCTCGACGCCGGTCAGGTGTTTGCCGGATACACGATCCTGCGGGTGCTGGGTTCGGGCGGCATGGGCCGGGTCTATCCGGCCGCGCATCCGCATCCCCGGTTGCCGCGCGAGGACGCGCTGAAGGTGTTGCCGCCCCAGGTGACGGCCGATCCGCAGTACCGGGAGCGGTTCGTAGCCTCCGGGCCCTACCTCCAGCCGTACGGTCAGCGTTCAAGACATCAAGGTCGGGGACTGCTTCGCCGGGCTGCCCACCGGAAACCGGATCTCGTCTGGCCGGCGTCGTTACTCGGCGACGGCGCGCTGGATCCGGACATCGACTTGGCGGTCATGAAGCCCACGCGGGGTTCGTGGCAGCACGGCGCGATGGTGCGCGTCGCGAGGTTCACCGACAAGCGAACCGAGTCGATCAAGAGCTGATCCCGGCCACTACCGAAATGGCTGGTTCTCGCGCACTCCCCGATACATGCCCCACCGGACGATCCACGGCATCACCACCCGCTCCACCGCCCACGACGGGAAGCGAAACGCATGACCCGTCGGGAAGAAGACCTCCAGCCCGTTGGGCTGGATACCCAGCAACGAACCCCAACGGCGTCCCGGCGTCCGGAAAGTCCGCAGGTCCCGACCCGCGAATTCCGCGCGAATGTTGCGGGCTACCAGCGCATCTCCGCGGTTGCGAGCGGAGCTGCGGAGGCGGTCGGTGGCCGCGACGTCCCCGACCGCGAAGACGCCCCGATGACCGGGCACCCGCAGCTCCGGCGTCACGCGCACGAACCCGCGTTCGTCGAGCAGTTCCGGCGGCAGCCACTCGGTGTTGGGTCGCGAGCGGCCGATGGCCCAGAGCAC
The DNA here is from genome assembly GCF_035506235.1 of Mycobacterium sp. Lineage (GTDB taxonomy): Bacteria > Actinomycetota > Actinomycetes > Mycobacteriales > Mycobacteriaceae > Mycobacterium. The sequence continues at coordinate 6,744 of NZ_DATJPU010000071.1, read as the reverse complement.
GGCGTGCGCGGAAGTCGGGGGTTGCCCGGTGCTCCAGTGGACCGGTTCGCCGGTGATCTGCTCACCCGAGAAGCCGTCGCAGACCCGCGCACGATGCCCCGGGTGCAGGCCCACCCCAAGGTCGGTCAGTCGGTTGCGGATGCGGTCCCAGGTGGCCGGGTGGTACTCGCCCAGGGCCCGCTCGCCGGGGAAGTACAGATCGATCCGCTTGTCCGGCCAGGTGGTCGCCATGTTGACGGCGCTGCTGACCGCGGCCGCGCCGCCACCGACGACCATCACCGAATCCGCGGCGCACAACCGGTCGTGGGCGGCGCGCAGATCAGCGCCGATCTCGGCGGCCGACTGCAGCGTCGGCCGGCGCCAGAAACCGTTGGTGACACCGGTCGAGATGACCAGCGCGTCGTACGCCTCGGCGATGGGTGCGCCATCCGCGCGCCGGCCCAGGACGGTGCGGGCCGCCACGTCCAGCCCCGTCAACCAGCCCTGCTCGATTCGAACCCCGTCGAGGCGGCGAAACCTGTCGAACGGGATCCAGTAGTCGCGGGCCCAATCCTCGGGACGGGAGACCCGGACGCCGAGCTCCTGGCCGCTGACCAGCGCGGGTTTGCTGGAAATGCCGACGACGTCGGCGTGCCGGGCCAGACGGATCGCGATCAGGACCCCGACGTCGCCCAGTCCGGCGACGACGACGCGCTTGCGGTTCATGTCACCATCACGCGATGCGGTCCTTCCGCGCAACGCCCGCTTGGCGTCCAGCCCCCGCCGAGGTGGGCAAACTGTAACACGTTCTACCGATGGACCGTTGGGCAGCGGCTCACCCGGAGGCCGGATCAGTAGCATGAGCGAGCGGCCCCTACGCCCGTCGAAAACGCGTCAGATAACGAGGACCGGCATACCGCATTGACACCGAAAGGAACGGCTCACATGACGACAAAGGCCGCCGCGCATCGGCACAGCCCGCAACTGATTCCGCGCCGGCTCCTGCGCGGCGGGCAGGTTCACCACCCGGCCGTTCTGGACGAGGCCAGGAGGCGGAGCGGAGACCTCCAGCTGCGCCTGGCCGACCGGATAACCGCGTTTGCCGGGTCGATGAACTTCGTGTGGATTCACGCCGCTCTCTTCGGCGTGTGGATGCTGTTCCTAGAACCGAACCCGTGGCCCACCCTGACCCTGGTCGTGTCGCTCGAGGCGATCTTCCTGTCGACCTTTGTGATGATCGGTCAAAACCGTCAGGCGGCTTTTCAGCAGGACCGGGCCGACCATGACTTCGCGACCCAGGAATTGGAGCTGAAGACCAACACCGAGCTCACCCGCCAGATTCACCTCCTCACCGAGGAATTGCACAGCCGTTTCATCGGCAACGCCGGCCGCAAAGCATAACCAGAAGCATTGATAGCGCAGACGTTAACCACTCTGGCGGGAAAGCGGATGTCGGAGTTAGAGGCGACGATGCGTCCGCGGGTGGACGCCGCGCTGCGCGCCGCCGTGCGGGCAGCGGCCCCCCGCCCCGCCGCCGCCCGGCGGGCCGCCAGGGACTTGCAGCAGGACCTGTGGAGGGCGGTTGGCGCCGAGATCCGCTGGGCGTTCACGCCGCCCCGCACCTGGCTGATGGGAGTGCTGGCCAACATCGTCTTTGCCGCGACGTGGTTGCTGGTGCAGCCGCTGACGACCGGCCGCCACCACTCCGACTGGGTGATCCTGATCGGCACGTACTTCTCCTCGTGGGTGCTCGCCGATGTGACCACTACCAACCTGCTCGGCGCCGACCATTACCGCGTCCGGCAGGCCCTGTCCGACGGGGTCCCGTTCTGGCGGCTGCTGCTGATCAAGAACCTGGCCCTGTTGACCATCGTCGGCCTGCCGACATTGGTGGCGGCGATGGCCCTGACGCTGTGGTTGGAGACGCCCGCGCGCCTGGGGATAACGATCCCCACCGTCGCGGTGCCCATCATGTCCTGGCTGGGGGTCGGTAACCTCATCTCGGTGCTGCACCCGGTGAGCGTCGAACCGTTGATCCGCCGGTGGCGGCGGCGAGGCGATCGTCGCCGCACCACCGGCTGGGTGCTGGCCCTGACGCTCCCGTATGCGCTCTACTACGTCGCCGACCCGATGAACGGGGTGGAGCACCGCGTGCTGTGGACACAGGTGCCCAAACTGATCTGGCCCGTGTTCGGACGGGACACGAAAAGCTTCGTGCACCTCGCGATAGCCAGTGGGGTTTATATTGGGGGAACCGTCGCCGCGGTGCTGTGGGTGCGCAAGCGGGGGCTGCAGATCAGGTGAGAGTCAGCTGGCGAAGTCGGGCCCTACCCGCAGTCCTCCGCCTCACCCGCGGGCGGGCATACCGAACCGCGCAAAGCGCCCGCGAGCACATCGACCAGCGGGCGTCGCTTCCGCAGCCGTTCGGGCCGCCGCCCCGGTTGCGTTCCGACCTTGGCGTGCAGATGGAGCTTCGGTCGGGCTGGCCGATATACACCCTGACGCCGAAAAGCGGTGGGACACCGCGCCGCACGGTCTTCTATCTCCACGGCGGTGCCTGGGTCAACGAAATCGCCTCGCAGCATTGGCGATTGGCGGCGCAGATCGCCGCGGAGGCGGGGGTGCACGTGGCCGTGCCCATCTATCCGCTGGTGCCGTTCGCCACCGCCGTGGACGTCATGCCCGCGGTCGTCGACTTGGTGGCCGAGAAGATGACGGCCGATCACAGCGTGTGCTTGGCCGGGGATTCCGCCGGGGGACAGATGGCGTTGTCGGCGGCGCTGATGCTGCGCGACGAGCGGCGCCTGGTGCTGCCGCGGACCGTGTTGATCTCGCCGGTTCTCGACGTATCGCTGACCAACCCGTCGATCAGCGGTGTCCGCGATCCGTGGCTGACCCGCGCGGGCCTGCTGGAATTCGCCGGGCGCTGGTGTGGCGATCTCCCGATGACCGACCCGATGGTGAGCCCGTTGAACGGCGCTCTGACCGGCCTGGGGCCCCTGAGCGTATTCAGCGGCACCCGGGACATCCTGAACCCCGACGCGCGGCTACTGGCCGACCAGGCCGCGGCGGCCGGCATCGACATCGACTACCACGAACGAGGCGGCCTGGTGCACGTCTACCCGCTCACGCCGACGCCGGAAGGCCGCGCCGCGCGAGCCGTCATCGTCGAACGTTTACGCGAGAACTGAGGGGATCGCGGGAACCCGCCTGGAAGTCGCGCGGGTCCATTACGGGATAAATCCGGTTCGCCGGTGCAATGATTGGCTCGACATCGATCACGGCAGGTCAATTCCCCAGGTGAGACGTGGTACGGATGAAGCGTGTCAGCTATGACAGCCGCGCCCGGCTGAAGCGTAATCGGCTGAGCCGCAGTGGCATTCAGGCGCGAAGAATCCTTCAAAGTGTCAACGTCAACCTTGCCATGGCCGGCCGCGACGACCGGTAAGAGCACCAATCACCTTCAAACGAGAGGGAAGCCAGATGACAGAACAACCAGCAGCGGGGTGGTACCCGGACCCGGGCGGCGGGCCCGGCCAAATGTACTGGGATGGCCGGCAATGGCGCACCGACGTCCCTGCATCGGCGTCGGGCGTCGCTCCGTATGGCGGTAACGCACCGTATGGCGGCAACGCACCGTATGGCGTGGACGCCTACGGGCGCCCGCTCTCCGACAAGAGCAAGGTGGTCGCCGGGCTGCTGCAGATTTTCCTCTCCACTTTCGCCGTGGGTCGCTTCTATCTTGGCTACACCAACATCGCCATCATCCAAATTGTGGTGACCATTTGTACCTGCGGCATCGGCGCCTTCTGGCCGCTGATCGACGGAATCTTGATCATCATGGGCAAGGTCCCCGACGCGCAGGGCCGCACCCTGCGCGATTGACGCCCTGAAAGATCAATGACCGCACGGCGAATTGAAAGCCTTGGCCGCCGCCATCCGCCGCACCGAAGCCTCGATGTTGGGCATGCTCAACTCCCCGTCGTTCAGCGCCGACACCAACCGGTCGAGGACGGCCGGAACCGCGGTGGTGCTGACCCACAGGGCGGTGTCGTTTCCGGCCTGCAACGCCTTCAGCACCGCCTCGCTGATCCCGTAGCGGTCGCTGATCGCCCGCATGCTCGACAGGTCGTCGGTGAAGACCGGCCCGTCGAATGGAGGTGCGCCGTAGCCTTTTCCATTGCGCAACAATGCGATCGCGGCCGCGCTCAGGCTGGCGGGGTCATTTCCGGTCAGGCCGGGAACCTGCATGTGCCCGATCATCACCCCCACCGGCGCCTGTGCCACCAGCGTCCGATAGGGCACCAAGTCGACGCTTTGCATCTCGTCCAGCGGTGGGGTTACCACCCCGGTGGCATGTGAATCACCCGACGCGTGGCCATGCCCGGGAAAGTGCTTGAGTACCGGCAGAACCCCGGCGTCGCGCAGGCCGCGCGCATAGGCGCCCGCGTACTTCGTCACTACCGCCGGGTTGTCGCTGAACGACCTGTCACCGATCACGGTCTGGTCGGGTGCGTCGGTGACGTCGACGACCGGCGCGAAATCGACGGTGATGCCGAGCCGACGCATCCTGCGGCCGCGGTCCAGCGCCAGTTGGTAAACCTGGTCGGCCGACTCGCGGCGCGCCAGCAGGCGCGCCGACGGCGCCGTCCCCAGCAGCGACGGCGACGACAACCGCTCGACCCGGCCACCCTCCTCGTCAACGCTGACAGCCAAGTGTAAGGGGCCCGCCGAGCCGGCGATCTCGGCCAGCGACCCGTCCGTGAGCATCGACAGGTCTGTCCAGCTGGCGACGAAGATGCCCCCGACGTGCTGGTTGGCGACGACCGCGCGCGCGTCGTCCGCATCGGTCACCCCGACCATCAGCAGCTGCGCGAGCTTGTCTCGATTCGACATGGATGCCAGCAGCGAGGTTGGGTCGCACCCCGGCTGCTTGGGGGAGGCCGTGCCCCTGCGCGGTGCCGGCGCCGAAGTCGGCGAGGAACCGGTGTGGGGGGAGCCGCCCAGCCGAACGCCGACGACGATGCCGCCGATCACGATGGCGGCGGCGACAATGCTGGCGGCGACGATTGTGGCGCGCGGCCACGAGCGGCGTGACCGAGCGGTGCTATCCGTGTGTTCCATTCGGGCCAAGCGTCTTACGTAGAAATTGGGGTGGTGCACATGATCGGTCGGCGGGCGTGACGACCGAACCGGCCGTCAAAGTGTACTGCCGCACAGCGTGGGATCCGAATGACCAGCGGGTGGAATACCGAGCCCGGCCGAAATGCCATGTCCCGGCCAGCGGTCCATGCCACCCGATCATGTGACCCGTGTTGTTAACCTGGCGAAGTGGATGAGTCCAGCGAAAACCCGGCTAAGGCGGCCCTTGCGGCCACGAGCTGGGCGCTGCTGGGCATGATGTCCTACGAAGAGGAAGTCTCCGGTTACGACCTCAAGAAGTGGATCGACTGGAGCGTCGACCTCTACTACTGGAGCCCGTCCTACAGCCAGATCTATACCGAGCTGAAGAAGCTGGAGGGCCTGGGGCTGGTGACGTCGCACGTCGAGCGCGACGAGGGCACCCGCAGCCGGCGGCTCTACAAAATCACCCCGGCCGGGATGGATGCCGTCACCGAGTGGACCAACCACGCTCCACTGGACCCGCCGGTGCTCAAACACAGTGTGCTGCTGCGGATTACGTTCGGCCACCTCAGCAATCCGGGGCGGCTCAAGGAATTGCTGCAGGAGCACGTGGCGTATGCGGAAGCCAGGCATCGCAAGGCGGTGGAAGATGCAGACGGAGCCGAGGCCGAACCCGCCTGGGCGTACTCGGTGCTCGCCCTGCGCTGGGCGGCCAAGTACTACGCCGCCGAGCGGGAGTTCGCCCTGGAACTCATCAAGGAAATCGACGAGGCCGACGCCATCCTGCAGAAGGCGCCCAAGGCTGGCTACGGCAAACTGCGCACCAAGCCTGGCTATTGGCGCGAGGTCGAGAAGCAGGTCCAGGCCAAGCGCGAAGCGGACTAATCCGCCGCGCTCGTCGAAGACCGCCCCAGGTCAATGGGGTTCGTCGTCGTCGTCGTCGCGGAGGAATCGTTCGGGGTGGTGGTGGAAGGTGTTGGTTCGGGGTTGGCCGGCGTGGGGGTCCCCCCGCTTGCGGGGGAGTGTGGCGGTGGTATCAATTCGGTTTGGCCTCGGGCGTTGGTGCGGTGGTCCAGCCTTTTTCGGCGAGTCTGTTGTCTGGACCGCAGGCCAGGGTGAGGTCGTTGATGTCGGTGCGGTGGGTGGTTGCCCAGCCCCGGACGTGGTGGACCTGGCTGTGGTAGGCGGGGGCGTCGCAGCCGGGTTTGGTGCAGCCACGATCCTTGGCGTAGAGCATGATCCGCTGTGCGGGGGAGGCCAGCCGTTTGGTGTGATAGAGCGCCAGCGCCTTGCCGTGGTCGAAGATCGCCAGGTAATGGTGGGCGTGGCCGGCCCAGCGGATCACGTCTGAGATGGGTACTCGGGTGCCGCCGGCGGTGAGGGCTTTGCCGGTGGTGGCCTCGAGGTCTTGCAAGATGGCGGTCACCACGATCGATACGGGCAACCCGTTGTGTTGGCCCAGTCGGCCCGAGGCGAACAGGCTGCGCAGCCTGGCGAGCAGTCCGTCATGAGAGCGTTGGGCTTGGGAGCGGGTGTCGCGGCGCACCGCGTCCTGGTCGGGTGTGGCATCGATGACCGGGGTCTGGTCGTCGGGGTTGCAGGCCCCGAGGGCGGCCAGCTTGGCCAGCAGGGCTTCGATGG
>NZ_DATJPU010000070.1:0-4104 GCF_035506235.1 Mycobacterium sp. | reverse complement strand
CGGATTGCCGGCCGCCGCGGCCATACCCAACAGCGCGGCCACGGCCTTGTCCGTCGTGCAGGGCGTCGTGGGCGTGGGCGGCAGCGTCGTGGGCGTGGCAAGTGGCGCCGCGGCGGCCCTGAGCACCGCCTCCATCGCGCTTGTCTATCTCAAGAGCGCGGGCCTGCTGCCAAGCAACTTCACCCTGGGCGTGCCCGCGGTTTCCGGCCTGCCCTCGATTTCCGGCCTGCCCGTGATTCCCGGGGTTACCTTGCCCGCCGCGGCGGCGGCCATCCCGGGGGCTGCGATGGCCATCCCGGCGGCGGCCCTCCCGGCGGTGGCTCTCCCGGCGGCACCGGGCCTCCCGGCGGCTCCCCCGCTGCCGGCATTGCCCGCGGTTCCCGCGGCCCTGCCCGCCCTCCCGGCGGCTCCCCCGCTGCCGGCGGCTCCCCCGCTCCCGGCGGCTCCCCCGCTCCCGGCATTGCCCCCGCTCCCCGCGGGGCCGCCCGCGCTGCCGCCCCTGCCGGCTCCTCCCCCGCTGCCCGCCCTGCCGCCGCTCCCGCACCCGCACTTGTGCACGCCGGGAATCGGTCCCTTCAAAGCCTGCACACCCTGACCCGACCGGCGACTCACTCGCGGCGTAGTTGCAAAACGGTGTCGTAAAGCTGGCGCGTGCGCACGCCCGGATGCCCGGCTGCCACCTCGCTGCACGCGTCCTTGACGCGCACCCCGCCGGCGACCAGCCGCTCCACTTCGCCCACCAGGGCTTCCAAGTCGGCGCGCGGGGTTGCGCCGGCCAGCACGACGGTGATCTCGCCGAGCACCCCATCGTCGGCCCAGGCCGCCAGCTCGTCGAGCGACCCGCGCACCACTTCCTCGTGCACCTTGGTCAGTTCCCGGCACACCACCGCCCGGCGCGCGGCGCCGAGCTCGTCTACCGCGTCGCGCAGGCACGCGGCCAACCGGCGCGGGGATTCGAAGAACACACAGGTGCGCCGCTCGTCGGCCAGCGAGGCGAACCAGGCTCGGCGTGCCGCCTTCTTGCGCGGGGCGAATCCCTCGAAGCAGAACCGTTCCGACGGCAGGCCGGACACGGCGAGCGCGGTCGTCACCGCCGACGGCCCGGGCAGGCATGTCAGCGGGACCCCGGCGTCCAGGCACGCCGCGACCAGCCGGTAGCCGGGGTCGCTGATCAGGGGCATTCCGGCGTCGCTGACCACCAGCACCGTCGCGCCGGCCTTCATCGCGTCGACGAGGCCGGGCACCCGCGCGGCCTCGACCCGGTCGTACAGGCTGACCAGGCGGCCGGTGATGACGACGTCGAGCGCCTTGGCCAAAACCCGCACCCGCCGGGTGTCCTCGGCGGCCACCACATCGGCGCGGGCCAGCGCGTCGATCAGGCGTGGCGAGGCATCCGACGGCCGGCCCAGAGGGGTCGCACCCAGCAATAGGCGGCCGGAGGTCATGACCGACAGCCTACGATCGACACCGATGTCCGCCCCGCCCCGCGAAAGCCCCGTCGTCCTCGAAAACCGCGACGAGCGCGTCGTGCCCGTCGTCAGCCCGGGGCCGCTGGCTCCGGTCGCGGACTTCGGGCCCACCGACCACATCCGCGGGTGGGTCGTGACCGGCGTGGTCGCCCTGCTGGCGATGGTGACCCGGTTCCTCAACCTGGGCTCGCCGACCGACGCCGGCACACCCGTCTTCGACGAGAAGCACTACGCGCCACAGGCGTGGCAGGTGCTGCACAACCACGGGGTGGAGGACAACCCCGGGTTCGGTCTGGTGGTCCACCCGCCGGTCGGCAAGCAACTCATCGCGCTCGGCGAGGCGCTCTTCGGCTACAACGGGGTGGGCTGGCGGTTCACCGGCGCGCTGCTCGGCGTGGTCTTGGTGGTGCTGGTGACGCGGATCGTCCGGCGGATCAGCCGCTCGACCCTGGTCGGCGCGATCGCCGGCGTGCTGGTCATCTGCGACGGCGTCTGCTTCGTCACCGCGCGCACGGCGCTGCTCGACGGCATCCTCACGTTCTTTGTCGTCGCGGCGTTCGGCGCGCTCATCGTCGACCGCGATCAGGTGCGCCGGCGCCTGCACGTCGCGCTCCTGGAGGGGCGCAGCGCCGAGACCTGGTGGGGACCGCGGCTGGGCGTGCGGTGGTGGCGGTTCTCGGCGGGCCTCATGCTCGGCTTGGCTTGCGGGACAAAGTGGTCCGGCCTGTACTTCGTCGTCTTCTTCGGCGCGATGTCGCTGGCCTTCGACGTGGCGGCGCGCCGCCAATACCAGGTGACCAGACCCTGGCTGGGTACGCTCCGACGCGACCTGATCCCCACGGCATATGCGTTGGCGCTCATCCCGTTCGGGGTCTACCTGGCCAGTTACGCGCCGTGGTTCGCCTCCGAGACCGCCATCGACCGCCACGAGGTGGGCCTGTCGATCGGGCCGCACTCCGTCGTTCCCATGCCCGACGCGATTCGCTCGCTGTGGCACTACACCGCCAAGGCCTTCCAGTTTCACGCGGGCCTGACGAACTCCGCCGGCAACTACCATCCGTGGGAATCCAAACCGTGGAGCTGGCCCATGTCGTTGCGGCCGGTCCTGTACGCGATCGACCAGCAGAACGTTCCGGGCTGCGGCCCACAGTCGTGCGTCAAGGCGGAGATGCTCGTCGGCACCCCCGCCATGTGGTGGCTCTCCGTTCCGGTGCTCCTCTATGCGCTGTGGCGCATGCTGGTTCGTCGCGACTGGCGCTATGCCGCCGTCGTGACCGGTTATTGCGCGGGGTGGCTGCCGTGGTTCGCCGACATCGACCGGCAGATGTACTTCTTCTACGCGTCGACGATGGCGCCGTTTCTGGCCATGGGGATCGCGCTGACCTGCGGCGACATCCTCTACGCGCGTCGTCAGAGTTCCGAGAGACGAACTCTGGGGCTCATCGCGGTCAGTTGCTATGTGGCCTTGGTCGTGACCAACTTCGCCTGGCTCTTCCCGGTGCTCACCGGCATGCCCATCTCCCAGCAGACCTGGAACATGGAGATCTGGCTGCCCAGCTGGCGCTGATTCTGCGCCGAGATTGCCGTGGTGGTTGTGATTTGCGCTTCAACACGACCATGCACGGCAATCTCGGAGCAAACGCACGCCGTATTGCGCCGAGATTGCCGTGAGGGCTGTCGTTCAGGCGTCATCCACAACCATGGCCGCAATCTCGGAGAACTGTCGGGGCGTGCGATCAAGATGTGCGCGTGGGCGGGGTCTTTCTGGGCAGCGAGGCGATAGCGCGCGGCGGGCTGACCCGCGGCCAGTTGCGTTGGAATTACCGAAGACTCCACTGCAATGTGTACCTGCCAAGGAACGCCGCTAGGTCTTTGCGAACCGACATTTACGCAGCTTGGTTGTGGTCGGGCCGTCGAGGCATCATCGCGGGCCGCGCGGCCGCTGCCCTCCACGGAGCCAAATGGGTTGAGGATTACACCCCGATAGAGATCGTCGGGCCGTTCAACCATCCGCCCCCGGGCGTCATCGTTCGCCGAGAACGAATCGACCCAGAGGACGTCATGCAATTTGCCGGGCTCACGGTGACCAAGCCGGCGCGTACCGCCTTCGATCTGGCTCGACACTTGCCGCGCGATCCAGCGGTCGCCAATCTCGATGCACTATCGGCCGCGACCGGTGTCACCGCAGCCGAGGTGACGCCGTTGATCGACCGCCACAAGGGTGCAAGAGGCGTGCGCCGGTGCCGAACAGCGCTCTCGCTGATGGACGGTGGTGCGCAGTCGCCCAAAGAGAGCTGGCTAAGGCTCCTCCTGATCGATGCCGGGTTACCGCAACCCGTGACACAGATAAGGGTCACCGATGGCCAACTCGTCGCGTACTTGGACATGGGATGGGAAGGGCCGATGGTGGCCCTCGAATACGACGGGGACCAACATCGCACCGATCGACGGCAGTACGTGCGCGACATCCGGCGAACCGAAATGCTCCATCGCCTTGGTTGGCACGTGATCAAGGTGATCAACGAAGACCGCCCGAACGTCGTCATTCAACGGGCACGCGACGCCCTGGCCCGCCGATGCGCGCCGAGGTTGCCGTGACGGCCGTGATCCCGGGCCCCGCCACGACATGACGGCA
>NZ_DATJPU010000069.1:0-7189 GCF_035506235.1 Mycobacterium sp. | reverse complement strand
CAGTTAGCTCGTGTCCGGCGCGGCCGTGGAGTTGTCGAACACCGCGGCCGCGCTGGCGTTTTCGTGGTAGACCGGAACTCATGAAGGCGATACGTGAGACGTTGGCCCCGGTCCTGTTCGCCGCGGCGACTGCTCTCGCGGTTGCCCCGGTCGCCTACGCCGATCCGCCGCCCCCGCCACCGTGCGTAAACGCCGACGGCACGCCGTGTGCGGGCATCGGCAACATCACGGGCAGTGGGGCTGACGTCAACATTCCCTACGGCCCCTTCGGTTCTGCCGACACCGGTGGCGCGAGCGGCGGTATCCCGTACGGGCCGAGTGGCTCCGCGAGCCGCGGCGGCGCGACCGGGTGCATCCCCAACGTCGGCTGCCTGAGCATCCCGGCGCCCTAACGACTCAGCCGCTGCGCCCGCGCTCCACGCGGTAGCGGCGAACCAACGTGTCGGTCGAACTGTCCGACTGCTTTGCCGGCGACGCGTCGCCTGTGATGACCGGCAGCAGCGCCTTGGCTTGGGTCTTGCCGAGTTCGACTCCCCACTGGTCGAACGAGTCGATGCCCCAGACGACCCCTTCGGTGAACACCTGGTGCTCGTAGAGCGCGATTAGCTGGCCTACCACCGACGGAGTTAGCTGCTGGGCGAGGATCGAGGTGGTGGGGCGATTGCCGGGCATCACCTTGTGCGGCACGACTTCTGGAGGCGCGCCCTCCGCGGCGATCTCCTCGGCTGTCTTGCCGAACGCCAACACCTGGGTCTGGGCGAAGAAGTTGCTCATCAACAGGTCGTGCATGCTGCCGGTGCCGTCGGCGGTGGCGAGGTCGTCGAGGGGCTGGCTGAAGCCGATGAAATCGGCCGGCACCAGCCGGGTGCCCTGGTGCAGCAACTGGTAGAAGGCGTGCTGGCCGTTGGTTCCCGGTTCGCCCCAAAAGATTTCGCCGGTGTCGGTGGTGACGGGCGTGCCGTCCGCGCGCGTCGACTTGCCGTTGGATTCCATGGTCAGCTGTTGCAGGTACGCCGCAAAGCGCGACAGGTCGTTGGAGTAGGGCAGCACGGCGCGCGATTGCGCGCCCATGAAGTTGGAGTACCACAGCCCGATCAGTCCCAGCAGGACCGGCGCGTTGGACTCCAGGGGCGCCGTCTTGAAATGCCGGTCGACGATGTGGAATCCAGACAGGAAGTCGGCGAAGGCCTCCTTGCCGATGGCGGCCATCAACGACAGGCCGATCGCGGAGTCGACCGAATACCGGCCGCCGACCCAATCCCAGAACCCGAACATGTTGTCGGTGTTGATGCCGAAGTCGTCGACCAGCCGTTTGTTGGTGGAGACGGCCACGAAATGCCTGGCCACCGCGGAGTCGCCGAGCGCGTCGGTCAGCCAGCGGCGCGCTGCGGTCGCGTTGGTCAGCGTCTCCAGCGTGGAGAAGGTCTTCGACGCGACGATGAAAAGCGTGGTGGCCGGGTCCAAGTCGGCCAGCTTCGCGATCAGGTCGGCGGGGTCGACGTTGGAGACGAAGCGCGCCGAAATCCCCGCATCGGCGTAGTGGCGCAGCGCCTGGTACGCCATCGCCGGTCCCAGGTCCGACCCGCCGATGCCGATGTTGACGACCGTGCTGATTCTTTTCCCGGTGGCCCCGGTCCATTCACCGCTGCGTAACCGGTCGGTGAAGTCGCCCATGGCGTCCAGCACGGCGTGCACGTCCTCGACCACGTTCTGGCCGTCGACGATCAGCTCGGCGTCGCGGGGCAGCCGCAGCGCGGTGTGCAATACCGCGCGGTCCTCGGAGGTGTTGATGTGCGCGCCGGAGAACATCTGATCGCGCCGCTCTTCGAGATTAGCCGTCCGGGCCAAGTCGACCAGCAGCCGCAGCGTCTCTCGGGTGACGCGGTGTTTGCTGTAGTCGACGTAGAGGTCGCCGACCGTGACGGTCAGCTCGCGGCCGCGATCGGGATCGTCGTCGAAGAACCGGCGGAGATGGGTGTCGCCGATTTGTTCGTGATGCCTGCGCAGGGCGTCCCACGCCGGGGTGGCGGTGATGTCGGGTATCGATTGTGCGGAGGTCACGGAGGTCATGGTTCGAGCCTAATGACGGTCGCGAGCGCGGCGTAGCCGGGCGCTGCGGGCCGTCACCATCGGACCGTGACGGTCGCGAGCGCGGCGTAGCCGGGCGCTGCGGGCCGTCAGTGGCCGAGGCGGCCTCGGCCCAGCCGCAACAGCAGCATCGCCAGATCCTTACCCTCGGGACCGAGCTCGCTGTAGCGTTCGATGACTTTCATCTCGCGGCTGTGCACCAGCCGGGTGCCGCCGGACGCCATGCGCACCTTGCCGATCGCCTGGGACACTTCGGCGCGCCGCTTCACCGCGGCGAGGATCTCGGCGTCCAATCGGTCGATCTCTTGGCGCAACTGTTCGATGTCGGTGGTCTCCGGGGACTCGACCGTCTCGATGTTCATCTCTACCAACTCCGCGTTCTCGTGATGTGGGGGTTCTGGTCTCATCCGTTATCGGGCCTCACAAAAGAGACGAGCCCCGAATCCGGAAGCGGACCACGGGGCTCTGCGGAAGCAGCTAGACCACGGACACCGCTGGCCGGTACCCGTAGAAAAATCGGCGCTGCGACACGTGGGTCGGGAGCCGAAGCTGCGCGTTGAGCACCAACCGAGTGTGCCACTAAGGACTGGGGCGGCGCAAAAATATGCGCCGGAAGCGGCCGGCGGGCGGCGTCCTGGGGATCCGGCGCGCCGGACGGCCTGGCCAGCCGAAGCAGTCGGTCGGCGGCGGTAGATTTGGACCGACATGAGTGTGCACGTGACCAGCAATACCGACGCCAAGTCCGCCCCCGAAGCCGACCAGCTGCTCGATGGGCTCAACCCACAGCAGCGCCTGGCGGTGGTGCACGAGGGCTCGCCGCTGCTCATCGTCGCCGGCGCGGGCTCGGGCAAGACGGCGGTCCTGACGCGGCGCATCGCTTACGTGATCGCGGCGCGCGGCGTCGGGGTCGGACAGATCTTGGCCATCACCTTCACCAACAAGGCGGCCGCGGAGATGCGCGAACGCGTCGTGCGGCTGGTGGGTAACCGCGCCCGCGCGATGTGGGTTTCCACGTTCCACTCGACCTGTGTGCGCATCCTGCGCAACCAGGCATCGCTGATCAGGGGGCTCAACTCCAACTTCTCGATCTACGACGCCGACGATTCGCGGCGCCTGCTGCAGATGATCGGTCGCGACATGGGTCTCGACATCAAGCGCTACTCCCCGCGCCTGCTGGCCAACGCCATCTCGAACTTGAAGAATGAGTTGATCGACCCCGACGAGGCCGTGGCCGGCCTGTCCGACGCCTCGGATGAGTTGAGCCGCACGGTGGCCTCCGTCTACGGCGAATACCAGCGGCGGCTGCGGGCGGCCAACGCGTTGGACTTCGACGACCTGATCGGGGAAACCGTCGCGGTGCTGCAGAATTTCCCCCAGATCGCCCAGTACTACCGGCGGCGATTCCGACACGTGCTGGTCGACGAATACCAGGACACCAACCACGCCCAATACGTGCTGGTGCGCGAGTTGGTGGGCACGGAAACCGAGGACGACGTGCCGCCGGCGGAACTGTGCGTGGTCGGCGATGCCGATCAGTCGATCTATGCGTTCCGCGGCGCCACCATCCGCAACATCGAGGACTTCGAGCGCGACTACCCCGACGCGAGAACGATTCTGCTGGAACAGAATTACCGCTCTACGCAAAACATCCTGTCCGCGGCCAACTCGGTGATTGCCCGGAACACCGGACGCCGGGAGAAACGCCTGTGGACCCACGCCGGTGCCGGCGAACTGATCGTCGGCTACGTCGCCGACAACGAGCACGACGAGGCCAGGTTCGTGGCCGAGGAGATCGACGCCCTCGCCGAGCGGGGCGAGATCACCTACAACGACGTGGCCGTGTTCTATCGGACCAACAACTCGTCGCGGTCGTTGGAAGAGGTCTTCATCCGCGCCGGCATCCCGTACAAAGTCGTTGGGGGAGTGCGCTTCTACGAGCGCAAGGAGATTCGCGACATCGTCGCCTATCTGCGGGTTCTCGACAATCCCGGCGACGCGGTCAGCATGCGGCGCATTCTCAACACGCCGCGCCGGGGCATCGGAGATCGCGCCGAGGCGTGCGTGGCGGTGTATGCCGAAAACACCGGCGCCGGCTTCGCAGACGCGTTGCAGGCCGCGGCCGATGGCAAGGTGCCGATGCTGAATACCCGCGCGGAGAAGGCGATCGCGGGTTTCGTCGAGCTGCTGGACGACCTGAGGGGCCACCTCGGCGACGAGCTCGGTGATCTGGTCGAGTTGGTGCTCGAACGCACCGGATACCGCCGCGAGCTGGAGTCCTCCACCGACCCGCAGGAGCTGGCCCGGCTGGACAACCTGAACGAATTGGTCAGCGTCGCACACGAATTCAGCACCGATCAGGCGAACGCGGCCGCGCTGGATGAGTCGCTGCAAACCCCCGAGGACGAAGACATACCGGACATCGGTGCGCTGGCGGCCTTCCTGGAGCGGGTATCCCTGGTCGCCGACGCCGACGAAATCCCCGAGCACGGAGCGGGTTTGGTCACGCTGATGACGCTGCACACCGCGAAGGGGTTGGAGTTTCCGGTGGTGTTCGTCACCGGCTGGGAGGACGGGATGTTCCCCCACATGCGGTCGCTGGACGACCCCACCGAGCTGTCCGAAGAGCGGCGGCTGGCCTACGTCGGCATCACGCGGGCCCGTCAGCGGCTGTATGTGAGCAGGGCCATCGTGCGGTCGTCCTGGGGACAGCCGATGCTCAACCCGGAATCGCGCTTCCTGCGGGAGATTCCGCAGGAGCTCATCGACTGGCGCCGCAGCGCGCCCCCGCCGTCGTTCAGCGCCCCGGTGAGCGGTGCCGGGCGGTTCGGCGCGCCGCGTCCGTCGCCGACGCGCTCAGGGGCAAGCAAACGCCCGCTGCTGGTGCTGCAACCCGGCGACCGGGTGACCCACGACAAGTACGGGCTCGGCCGGGTCGAGGAGGTCTCGGGAGTCGGCGAATCGGCCATGTCGCTGATCGACTTCGGCAGCTCGGGACGGGTGAAGCTGATGCACAACCACGCCCCCGTCAGCAAGCTCTGACGCGCCGAACGTGACGCCAGGGCGAGATTTTCGCCAATTCCTCGCCCCCAGGACACGTTCGGCGCAAACGGGGCGAAGGGCGCAAAGAAAAGTCAGTGCGCCTGCAGCCAGCGTTTGGTTTGAGGGTGAAAAGCCAGCGCCATGCTGGCGACTGGGAGCAGCCACAGGGTGTAGACGATCCACGCCACACGCGCGCCCGCGATGAACACGCCGCCGTAGGTCAGCACCGCGACGACCGCGCCGGCCGCGATGAGGTAACGCCCAAGCGGCCGATGCTGCAGCAGCATGATCACCCCGGAAACCGTGGTGATCGCAAACACCAGCGCCAGGAAGGCGACTGCGATGCAGAACAGGCGGTCGGTCCGCCACCATCCCGCGATCAGGTCGGTGGCCACCACCGACGTCGCCCAGCCGCTGACGATGGTGACGGCACTGGCGGCCACGACGGTCCGGCCGCTCGGCTCGTGGCCCGGCAAACCCGCGATCCCCCGTCGCACCCCGGAACGGGCGCCGTGATCGGGAGGTGACTGCCGCGGAATCTGCGTGGTCGGGGACTCCGGCACCACGGGCATCGGCCCCGTCGGTGCTCGCCGGATGATCCGCGTCTGCGATTCCGAGGGCCGCGCGGCGGACTCGGGTGTTGGCGCTGGAGCAGCGGGGTCGTTGGGCGGGGTCACCTCACCCAGCGTAGTTGCCGACGTTAAGACCCCGCTTAGCAAGCCATGGGACTGGGTCGATCCTTTCGGTGCCGCCCAGTAGCACCTCGAAGTGCAGGTGCGGCCCGGTGGAATTGCCGCGGTTGCCCATGGTGGCGATCTGGTCGCCGGCCATCACCCGCTGGCCGACGCTGACCAGCGTCGTGTTGACGTGGCCGTAGAGCGTGACCGTGCCGTCGGCGTGGCGGAGCTTGACCAGCGCACCGTAGCCGGCGGCGGGCCCGGCGTCGATGACGACACCGTCGGACACCGCATAGATCGGCGTTCCGATCGAGTTGGCGAGGTCGATGCCGGCGTGCAGCACGCCCCAGCGGTAGCCGAAGTTGGAGGTGAAGATCCCCTTCGTGGGCATGACATAGAGCGGCTGCTGCAACCGGGCCTCGCGCTGGGCGCGGTCGTTGGCGAAGGCCACGCCCTTGGCGAGTTCCTCGTTGTGCACCGCGGCATTCGCCAACGGCTGGACCGCGACCACCTGGGCGCCGCGGATCGTGTTGCTGCCCGCCCCGCCGGTAAGCGCCGACGCGTTGGCGGTCAGCACGGCATCCGTCTTGGGGGTATCGGCGTGGCTGGTCGCAGCGTGGGCCGCGGCGGCCGCCGCCCCGGCGGCCATCGCCGAGATCAGCAGGCGCCCCCGGGCCGCGCTGGTCGGCTGCTTACGGTGTTGCCCGCCGCTCCGTATCACCGGAATGACGTCGGTGACGTCCGCGTGATCGGGACGACGCGCTGCTGTGGTGGAGGCATCGGGCCGGAACCGTGCCGGGACCGCAACGGCTGCAGGGGCGGCGAGCAGCAACGGGCCCAGATCGTCGATGTCGTGGAGGTCGTCGAGCTCGGGAGCGAGCAGCACGCGGGATTCGTTGTCGAACGTCGAGTCGTTGCTGAAGTCCAGGTCTTCGAGATCGCCGGACTCATCGATGAAATCCAGGGTGCCGAAGTCGAATCCGTCGAGCGGGAGGATTTCGGTGACTTCGTTGCGGTGAGGCTCCGCCCACCGGCCGCCTGCTGCGCGGCCCACCCTCACCACGCCTGTCGTTTCGGCAAAAGGACGCGTCAAACGGTGCTGGGACAAGCTGAAATGTCCTCGTATCGTGACCATAACGTTATCTGGACCCTAGGAAGGTATCCGCTAACCGACGGGCTGGCAACCTCGGGCGAAGAACCCGGCCCGTTTTGTGATTCGCATCACCTTCGCGGGGTATCGATAGGCCGTGAGCTGCGCCACAACGGTGGACGCGACGATAGCAGGCATTCGACGGGTGGATACAGTGCCACCGTGCGAGTCGCCGATTCCGGCTGTCCCCGTTGAGGGACCCACGTATAGGCCTAGCAGCAAGTCGAGCGAAGAC
>NZ_DATJPU010000068.1:0-2004 GCF_035506235.1 Mycobacterium sp. | reverse complement strand
GACCAATCACTGTTATCGTGCATCTGTCAGGTGCGCTCTCTTCTCGGATAGCTACGGCGCGGAAACCATGATTATCCTTGAGGCAGCGCACCTTTCACGTTCACGACACTCGACACCGGTCAATTACGTGAAATGTCGAGGTACGGTCAATGTCCCACAGGACAAGCGCAGCCGGCGTCATTTAGTTTTAGTCCTACCTTTCGAATCGCATGCGCCACATAGGAATTTACCGTGCACCTCCGAATCGCGTGAGCTCGCAATTGGGCACCAAACTTTTCTCAAGCCGATTCGCATCCGTCAAGGATATACTCATTGATATACGTCGATTATTAGTGTGTCGATCGGGCTGTCCGCCGCCTGTCGCCAATCCCGAGTTGATATTAGCCGCTTAGCGCAGGTCGTAGGCCGCTTGGCGGATGCTGTAGTCGGCGTCGGTTTGGTCCGGTGAGCCCGTGGACCTTCGCGACGAACTTCGCGACGGTGAACCCGTGCGGTGCCGGGGCCAGCGCGAGGGCTGCGCGCAGTGCGTCACGCATGCGTGGTTTGTTGAGGTCGACGCCGCCGACCCGGGTGGCACCCAGCAGCGACGCGGTGGGCAGCCAATCGAGCACAACCGTCGGGGAGAAATCCGGTATCCACACAATCCAGCGCAGGCCTTGGTGGTCAGCCGCGCGAAGTGCAGCTTGAACACGGTCAGGTCATAGCTAGGTGTCTCGATCGCGGCCTCGATCACCGAGGAGTTTTTCCGGTCGCGGTGCGGCCGGGCCTTGGCGCCGAAGAGGGTGCGCAGCTTGGGCACGTCCAGCCGGGAGCGGGTCCGGTCCACCACCGTGTCGAAGAGCCGTTGCATGCGGTGCCCGTCGGCGAAGATCAGGTTGCGGCTGTACTCGAGCTGGTATACGGCGAACCCGTAGACGAAGCCGCTTTTCTGCTGCTCGTCGAGGTCGAGCCCGAAACACAGGCACGCCGAATAGATCCACCGCCGACAGACCTGACTCAGCCGCCCTACAGTCGCATCCTGCGACAAGGCATCTGCGATCCGAGCCAGGCCCGCGGGGTCGGCGACCGCGGTGAAGCAGTTGCCGGCCTTGGTGAATGCTATCCCCGCCGCCTGGGCCTGGCGGGCCACGTACTCGTGGCCGTTGAGGATGATCTGCGCGCCGAACGGTGGATGCCCTGACATCTTGATGGTGACATGCCCCCACACCGGGTCGATGATGTGAAACGAATAGTGATTGACGTACTCGGTTCTCCTCTCGATGTTGACGATCCGGCCCGCCGCCGACCGCTTCACCTTCCACACCGGCGCCGGCGCCTTGGCCGCCAGCACCAGGAACACCCCTGTCTTGATCTCGTGGGTGGCCAGGTACTCCTCGGCGATGCGGTGCTTGCGCTCGCCGGCCTTGCAGAAGATCACCGGGACCGCGTTGGCCGCCCCCCAGGCCTTAACCCGCCGGGCGAAACGCCCGGCCAGCCGCATTAGGTGGGTGTTGTCCAGCTCGGCGTCGCTGTCGTCATGCCAGTGTCGCCACCACACCCGGAACCCGCCCGCGTTGTGCCCGAGCGGAAAGAACGCGTTGAGCACGATCCGATCCACGCAGTCGTAGCTGCCGGTGAGCAGATTCGCGTAACGAAGGCTGAAATCGTCGGCCATCGCCCCAACCTAAGACCGCCACGGTGCAAGCGCCTCCGGTGAGCCGAAACTGCCCGAAGGGCCACCGCTGCCGGGCGAAGTCCCGGCAGCGGGGTAGTTACTTCGACCTGAAAAACTCTGGGCGTGGCGAGACGCCTGGATAGGCTCTGAGCTGGGACGATGGTCGCGAACCCTTGGACTAGTCTAGACGGGATCGAGACCATCGTGTTTTGTTGACCGTCTCTTTCGATGGCGACCACACGGGGCTTGATCGTCACTTGTGATGCCGAGGGCTTTTGGCGCGGGTAGGGCTCGTCGCCACCGTCATCGTGGCCATGAACGCCGCGTGTGCCGGTCAGGGCGGTCACCCC
>NZ_DATJPU010000067.1:0-7190 GCF_035506235.1 Mycobacterium sp. | reverse complement strand
TTGGTGAGCGCCTCTGCCACAACGTAATACACCGCCACCTCGACGGACTTGGGCAATCGGCGCGCGACATCGACGCGCAGCTCGACGGGCATGGCGAAACGGCGGCACAGGGCACGCAGCGCCGGGCCGAGGCCCGCGTTGGAAAGCACAGCCGGATGGATGCCGCGGGAGAGCTGACGCAGTTCCTCGCTGGCCGCCGCGGCTTCGTCGGCGAGCTCGCCGATCTCGAGTTGCAGTTCGCCGTCGGCGGGCAGGGACGCCTGCAGCGCCTGAAGGCGCAGCCTCAACGTGACGAGGCGTTGCTGCGCGCCGTCGTGGAGGTTGCGTTCGATGCGTCGCCTGGCCTCGTCACCGGCGGTCACGATGCGGGCCCGCGAGGCCATCAACTCGTCGCGCGCTTGCGCATTGGCGATCGCAGTGGCGACCAGCTCGGCGAAATCCGCCAGCCGCGCCTCGGTGTGGGGCGGGTGCGGCTCCGGTCCGGAGGAGGCGATGACCGCCGCCCCCCAGAGCCGACCGTCAACCTCGATGGGCGCGCCCACGGCCGAGCGAATGCCCACGCCGCGGACCGCTGCGGCGATCGGGCCGGCCGCATGCTCGTGGCTGTCCATTCGGGCGGTCGTGCCGCTGCGGAACACCATCGTCGCGACGTTCTCGCCGTTCAGCGGGAACACGCCGCCGACCGGGATCTTCTCCAGCTGAACCGTGTCGTGGGCCGCGACCAGCTCACACGAGTCGTTGCCCGAGTAGCGCACCAACATGCAGTTCTGCACCCGCAACGCGTTGGCGACCTCATCGGCGACCGCGGTGAAGACCTCAGCCGGAGAAACGCCCCGGGCGACGAGCGTCGCCACCCGGCGCAGGGCCGCCTGGCATTGCGCCAACTGGCTGACCTGGTCCGCCGCCCGTCTGGTTTCCGTCGCGCGCAGCCGGGCCCGGCCCGCCAGCGCATTCGTCAGGAGGCCGAGGGGCAGGAAAACCGCGAGCGGGAGAAGCTGCGCCGGGTGGGACGGCAGCCAGCCGCCGGCGGCGTCGAGGTGCATCTCCAGGTACACCGCCGCACTGACCAGCGTCGTCAGCACCGCCAGACCGATGTTCCAGAACGATGAGATGACCAGGACACCAAGGAGATACAGCGCGCCGAGGGTGCTGTGCGGTGCAATCGAGGAAAGCAGCCGCACCGCGATGGTCTCGGCGACGATGAATGTCGCGGCAACGACGACCCCCAGCCATAGCGGGTAGCTCGGCGCCACCGGTGACCGCCCGCCGCGGCGGCCCGCTCCGGCCTGGGTTGGGGTCATCGACCACTCGTTGGGTGTCATCGCATGCACGGCTCGATCGGTAGCACGTCGAACCGGTCCTGCCAGCGCAACGGCGGTCACTGCGTCCCTGGCCCACGCGCGAGCGGGGCGATGCTGCGGCCGTGGTGCGCCGCGTTCCACACGGATCTCACTGGAAACCATGTTGTCTGGCGCGATCCCACAGCGAAACTCCATCCCGCCGAATTCGGCAGTGGCGGCGCTTGATCGTGTGTTCGGGTAATGGGGCGCCTCAATCCAGTGTTGGCGTGGGTAAATCGCCTCACATCGCAGCTGGCTTCAACTGCGCATACCGGCTAGCAGGTAGGTGCGGCCAGCGCCATTAAGCGGCTCACGTAGTCATTCCGACGGGTCGCCCTTCGCGCGGGTCACCGGAAACCGTACCCGTACCGTCGTTCCGGCGCCGGGTGAACTCTGCAGCTCGACCTGGCCACCCAGCGCCTCGGCTCGGTCTTTGAGGCCGAGGAGCCCCGTGCCGCCGTTGAAGTCGGCACCGCCGACGCCGTCGTCGACGACCTCGATGCGCAAGGCGCCGCGGGCAGCGTCATGATCGACTGTCACGGTGATGGTCTTGGCGTGAGAGTACTTGGCCGCGTTCGTCAATACCTCGGCGACGGTGTAGTAGGTGCTGACCTCGACCTGGTCGGGTAACCGCTCGGCCACGCGCACGGCAAGCGCCACAGGTAACGGCGAGCGACGGGCGAGCGCGTTCAAGGCGGGGCCGAGACCACCTTTCGCCAGGGTCGCCGGGTGGATGCCACGCGATAGCTCACGCAGCTCATCGAGCGCACCGGTGGCTTGGGTGATGGCGCGGTCCAGCTGCGAGCGCAGTTCATGGGCGCTGGGCGACACCTCTTCGCGCATCACACGCAGCTGCATCGCCAGCGAAACCAGCTGCTGTTGAGCGCCGTCGTGCAGGTCGCGTTCGATACGGCGGCGGGCCTGGTCGGCGGCGGCCACGATCCGGGCGCGCGACGCCGCAACGTCGGCGTACAGGCGGGCATTATCGAGGGACACCGCGAGCTGGCCGGCGATCAGCTTGACCGGATCGAGGCGGTCGGCGGTGAATGCACCGCGGATCAAGCGATTTTCCAGCAGTAACACCGCGCGCAACCGACCGCGGCCGAGGATCGGCAGCGCCAGCAGCGAGCAGCGATCCACGTCGGCGAAATACGGGTCGAGGGCGAAGCGGTCGTCACTCGCGGCGTCGGTGACGACGAGCGGTTCCCGCATCCGCTCGACGTAGCGCAGCACCGAGTCGGGGGCGGCGTGGCGGCCGCCCGGCGTGCCGACCGCCATCGCAGGTGATGACCAGGCTTGGCCGTCGTCACTGCAGAGCAGCAGCCGGACGGCGGTCGCGCCGGTCATGGCGGCGAGCACGTCCACGACGCGGGCGTGCAGGCCCTCCACAGTGGTTTCCGAGCTCAAAGCCCTCGAAGCGGAGAGGATTCCGAGCAAATCGACGGTACCGGTGTTCAGCGTGGACGCTTCGCCGCGCAGTCCACCCGGTCGCTGGCTGTCGATTTCGCCCACTGTCTGGGCGTGTTGGCGCAGCGCGGGGTACGCCTGGTCAAGCTGGTGCGCTTTCGCCGTTGCGCCCCAGACCAGGTACTGCTGACGGGCCCGGACAAGAAGTTCCAATCCGGCGTGTTGCAGACCCCTTGCCATGGCGAAGAGGGCCGCGCGCTCGGTGATGAGCGCCTGATGCCACGGGCGTTGCCGCGCGGCAACCTCGTCACGGGCGGAATCGAAGGCCAGCGCCGCAGCGCCCAAATCACCTGCGGCCCAAGCCCGTTCGGCCTCCAGCAGCCGTAGCAGGTGCATGAAGTTCATCGGCGCGTCCCGGGCACGAGCCTGCAGCCAGCCGATCAGGCCGTCCAATTCCGCAAGCATTCCCGGCCTTTCATCCGCCCCGGCGGTTCGAGCTTCGGTGGCGAGGGCAAGGCCCCGCAGCAGACGTGCCACCGCGGTCACATAGTTGCCAAGGGCAAACGGCAGCGCCTCTATGGCCGCAGCGGTGTGCCGTCGAAGACCGGCCGCATCGTTGAAAATCGCGGCCGCGATGGCTTGGCTGAGATCTCCATAGAACGGCACTGCCGAGTCGGCGGCATAAACGTCCGTTTGGGCGTCCCGTTCTGACGGGTCGGAACGCTCGCCGCGAAGCGCATCTGCCAACGACTGGTAGGCCAGTACCCACTGACTCATCGGGTCGATGCCGACCCGGCGCACGAAGGACAATGCCTTTTCCGCCTCGGCGACATAGATGTCGAGCGTCGGCACGAGATCGAGGCGCCCCCCGTAAGTGTGGGCCACGGTATAACCGGCGGTGGCCAGATCGCCACCTTTGATCAGCCCTTCGCCTGCCTGCTTTGCTCGTTCGACACAGACTTCGAGTGGTTCGAACCAGGAACCGAAGTAGGACGAAACGAACCGTGCCAGTGAGCTTTCGGGCTCATAACCGCGGGCTTCGCCCAACGCCACAATGCGGCGTGCGGCCCGGTGCGCGGCGCCGTAGTCGTCGCGTACCGCGATGGCGGTGGCCGCCGAATAGCTTGCCGGTCCGACGAGGCCACGGGCGGTGCCGTGGTCGAGCCAAATTTGCAGCGCCTCAAGGCTCAGCCAAGCCTGCAGGTACATGTCCCCGGCGAACGTCGCGGTCGGAAACACCGCGTTGAACAGACAGGTCACTCCGAGCAGGGACGGATCGGTGACTTCGGGCCGACGCAGATCATCGGCGTCGTCGGTATGGTCCAGCCACCGGTATAAGTAGTCGAAATAGCGCTCCAACAGCTCCGGAAGCCGCTCGGGGGGAGGGACGGCGGTACCGAGTTCGCGCAGTGCGGTCATGGCGAGCTCGAGCGCCTCGGAGTAAAGCTTGCGGTTGGTCAGGCTGCGCACTTGCACGCAGGTTGCGTCCACCCGCTGCAGCGCGTCGGCGCTGAGGCGTTCGATAACGCGGTAGTCGTCGTCGGCCTGCTCAAGCCGGCCTAGACAGAACAGGGCGGTGAGGCGCCCGGTGTGCAGCTGGATCAGTGCGGCGGTGTCGCGCGGATCGGCGATCCGCAACGCGCTCGAGAGCAGCGTGTGAACTTGGCCGTAGTCCCCCACCAACGTGGCCTGCTCGGCGGCGCGATGCAGCAGTTGCACCGTCTGAGATCGCTCCCCGGCGTCGGTGACCTCGCCAATGACCGGTAGGTATTGCTCGGCGGCAATGGCGAAAAGTTCCGGTCTGGCCGCGAGCCGCCGCGCCGCCGCAAGATGCAGCGTCCGCAGCAGCTCGCTATCAACCTCGGCCAGGATCGCTTCGCGGATGCGGTCATGGCGGAACTGCACCGCGTCGTGTGCCCCGATCTCGGCCACCAAAACGCCCTCTTCCAGAGCCGGTGCGAGGCGCTGCTCCACCGTTTCGGTCGACTCAGCCATCGCGGCCGCCAGCACGCCGAGCTCGGCGCGCCCGCCGAGACACGCCATCACCTGTACCGCTTCGCGCGAGCGGGCGGAAAGGGCCGCCAACCGTGCCAACGGGAATCGTGTCGCCTCTGAGCGGGCCATGAGCGCGCGCACGGCCGCGTCGTCCCAACGCCAGCCGGTCGAGGTCACAGACAGGATGCCCTCCTGCCGCAGGGTGTTGAGCAACTCCACCGTCTCGTAGGGATTGCCCCGGGTGTGCGCCGCGACGAGATCGGCCAACGCGCCCGCGGCAACCCGGTCGACGCGCAGGATCTCGGCGACCAAGTCGGCCACGCCCGACGCCGGCAGGTTCAACAGTTGGAGGTGGGTCACGCCGGGCTGCTCGCGCCACCGCGGCACTGAGGCCGACAGCGGATCCGCCGGGTCGATGTCGTCGCGGTGAGCACCGACCAGCAGCAAGCCCTCTACCCCTTCGCGGAGCACGAGATCGATGAAGCCGACGGCGATGCCGCTCGCCCACTGCACGTCGTCGACGAACACCACCACCGGCCGTTCCCGCGAGGCCACCGCGCGCAGCGCTGACACCGCGCTGTGCTGCATCCGCACCTGGGCGGTCAGAGGGTCACCCGCCTCCGCGGGCACGCCCAGCGCCGCCGAGAACTCCGGCACCGCCGCGGCGGCCAAACCCGCATTCGGACCGAGTGCCGCCAAGATCTTCTCGCGGATCTCGATTAGCGAATCCTCGGGTTCGGATAGCAACAGCCGGCCGAGGGCACGGAATGCCTGGAAGAACCCACCGGACTCCAGATCGCGCCGGTACTGGTCGAATTTGCCCGCGACGAACCAACCGTCGTGGCCGGTCACGATCGGGCGCAGCTGATCGACCAGTGCGGTCTTGCCCACGCCGGGGGCTCCGCTCACCAGCACGCCGCGGCATCGACCGGTCAGCGCCCCGGTGAAAGCCGTGCTCATTGCGACCAGCTCGTCGTCGCGACCTATCAGCCGCGACGGCGCCATCAGCCGCAAGGGGAAATCCCGCCCGCCGACGCTCGGCACGGGCGCCGGCGCGGCGCCGGTCTCGCCGATCTGCCGCAGGTCGTGAATCACTCCGTCGGCCGACTGGTAGCGGTCGTCGGGCTCTTTTTCCAGCAGATGCATGATGATCGCCGACAGCGCCTCGGGCATCGAGGGATTGCAGTCACCCGGTGGCTCCGGCATGCGGGCCAGGTGATCGTGCGTAAGCCGCAGCGGGTCTTGGGAGTCGAATGGCAGTCTGCCCGTCGCCAATTCGTACAGGGTGGCGCCCAACGCATAAAGGTCGGCTCGCTGATCGACCGGCCGGCCCGTCCGGCCAGTCTGCTCGGGCGCCAGATACGGCAGCGTGCCGACGATCTGGTTGTGGTGGGTGAAGTCCGGGCGGATCTCGGCCAGTGATCCCGCCAGGCCGAAACTCACGAGACACGGCGCGCCGTCGGCCGATATCACGATGTTGGCCGGGCAGATGTCGCGATGCATGACACCGCGGCCGTGCATGGCCGCCACCGCCTCAGCCAGCGCCGTCGCCACTCCGATCAGGTCTTCAGGGGCGAGCGGTTTCGGCAAGTCCGCGAGGCTCGTCTGGCCGGCGTCGGCGAGCGTGAGGGACCCGGGGAAGCGCGGCTCGTCCAGCAGCTGCGCCACGCCCACCACGCCGCGCAGCCGTTCCAGCAGGGCCCCCTCGTGGCGGAGTCGCCGCGGCGCCTCTGACCCCAGCATCTCTTTGCGGATCACAGTGGGCCCAGCCGCGAAAAGCCGGGTCACCCGGGAGCGCGTGCTCTCGCGCACCGTCTCCGCCGGAACAAACTCACGCCGGTCGGGCAAAACCGCGCCTTCGTCCACCGAGCACCTCACACCGGACGATCCCGCCCTTTAGCTAACACCCATCCGCTCGTGCAGTCGACAGCTTGCGGAGGCTCAGGAGGGCGCGGGTATCTCGAAGGCGTTGAGGATCGCACAGACCGTGTGATAGATGCCGGTTAGCACGGCGGCTTCCATCACCCCTTTCGCGCCGAGCAGCGCTTCCGCATCGCGGTACAGCGCGTCGTCGAGACGGTGCTCGCCCGAGAGCGCGCGGGCGACACGGTGGACCATCGTCTCGGTTTCTGTGAGATCCCCCGGCAGCCCACCGTCGGCCAATGTCCGCACCGCCTCGTCGGGGAGGCCGACCTGACGCGCTACGGCGCGATGCGCGTAAAGCTCGTAGGGGGACCGCCAGACCGCGCCTACCGTCAGGATGATGACTTCCCTGCTGCGTTTGCCCAGCGAGGTGTTCTTCTGTTCGGCGACCGCGAGGTCGAGGAAGGCGGACGAGATGGCGGGGGTCAGCAGGGCGGGATTGAACGGACCGATCAATCGTCCGGTGTCGGTGCTTGCCTGGAACTTCGCGGCCTCCGCCCACGGGACCGCCACATTCGTGAGCCA
>NZ_DATJPU010000066.1:0-2066 GCF_035506235.1 Mycobacterium sp. | reverse complement strand
TGATCGGTTGGCGTACCGGGCGTACAGCCTCGTCTTCGACACCTTCGCGGTCGCGCTGACCAAGCCGGGGCTGCGGCGAAGGGCGATGGGGGCGCTGTGCCGGGCCAGCCTGCGTCGGGTGCGCGACCCCGGCTTGCGTGCCGCGCTGACGCCCTCCTACCAGCCGATGTGCAAGCGGTTGGTGGTGTCGGGCGGGTTCTACCGCGCGATCCAGCGCGACGACGTCGAGCTGGTCACCGCCGGCATCGACCACGTGGAATCGCGCGGGATCGTGACCGACGACGGCGAGCTGCACGAGGTGGACACCATCGTGTTGTGCACGGGGTTCGACACGCACGCGTTCTTCCGGCCGATGCGACTGACCGGCCGCGACGGCATCGCCGCCGACGACGTGTGGCGCGACGGGCCGCGGGCCTACCGGACCGTGGCGATGCCCGGTTTCCCCAACTTCTTCATGATGCTGGGGCCGCACAGCCCGGTGGGCAACCACTCGCTCACCGCGGTGGCCGAGCACCAGGCCGAGCACATCCTGGGCTGGATCCAGGTTTGGCGCCGCGGCGAATTCGACACCGTCGAGCCGACGCAATCGGCGACCGAGAGTTACAACGCGAAGCTGCGCGCCGCGATGCCGGACACCGTATGGACCACCGGCTGCGACAGCTGGTACCTGAACAAGGACGGGGTGCCCGAGGTGTGGCCGTTCACGCCGGCCGAACACCGGGCGATGCTGGCCAAAACGGATCTGCGAGAGTACGACTTGCGCAGGCACGCCGCCGCGCGCTGAGGGGAGGGGCCCCACGATGTTCACCGTCGACGACCAGGCAGCCGGTCCGCACAAGAAAGTGGGGGCGGCGCCGGATCACGAGCGGCTGGTCCTCGAGGCGCGTGACGTCGAGTTCGACTGGGCGAAGCTGCCCTTCCACTACGTGCCCGGCGAGCCGTTCACCACGCACGTCCTCAACGTCTTGCACCTGCTGCTGCCCGCGGGCGAGGAGTTCTTCGTCGACGCGTTCAAGAGGGCGCTGCCGTTGATCAAAGACGACCAGCTGCGCCTGGACGTCCAGGGATTCATCGGCCAGGAGGCCGTGCATTCCCGGGCGCACGCCAAAGTGCTCGCCCACTTCGCCGCCGCCGGCGTCGACCTGACCCCGTACACCGACCAGATCAGGTGGCTGTTCGAGAAGCTGCTCGGGCCCAGGCCGCGGTGGGGCCTGCGACGGCAGCACGCCTGGCTGCTGGAACAGGTTTCGTTCGTTTCGGCGATCGAGCACTACACCGCCATCCTCGGGGAGTGGGTGCTCGACTCGCCGGCCCACGATGCCATCGGCACCGACCCGGCGATGCTGGACATGCTGCGCTGGCACGGCGCCGAAGAGGTCGAACACAAGGCCGTGGCCTTCGACACCATGAAGCATCTGCGGGCCGGCTACTGGCGACGGGCGCGCGCCCAACTGGTGGTGACGCCGGGCGTTCTGCTGCTGTGGATTCGCGGCGTCCGATTCCTGTACTCGGTGGACCCGTACCTGCCGCCGGGAAGCAAGCCGCGCTGGCGGGACTACGTGCACGCGGCGCGGCGAGGTCTGGTGCCCGGCCCGCTGCGGTTCGTGCGGGTGGTCGGCAATTATTATCTGCCGGGTTTCCACCCGTCCCAATCGGGCGGGCTCGGGCCTGCGGTCGACTACCTGGCGGTCTCGCCCGCCGCGCGCGCGTCGCGCTGACCTGTGGCCGCAACCACATCGAGCGTCACCGCCTCCGACGGCGTCACCCTGGCGGTCCACCGGTACGCCGAGATCGACGCGGCGCGCCCGACCATCCTCGCCATCCACGGCTGGCCCGACAACCACCATTTGTGGGACGGGGTGGCACAGGAGCTTGATGATGGTTACCCCGGCCGCTACAACTTCGTGGCATACGACGTCCGCGGCGCGGGCGAATCATCCTGCCCCGCAAGGCGTTCCGGTTATGCGTTTGCGCAACTGGTGTCCGACATCGGCGCGGTGATCGACAGCCTCGGCGCCGGGCGGGTCCACCTGCTGGCCCACGACTGGGGGTCGATCCAAGCCTGG
>NZ_DATJPU010000065.1:0-9983 GCF_035506235.1 Mycobacterium sp. | reverse complement strand
GCTGAAGAAGTCCGACATGGCCACGCTGACCCGCTCGGCGACGTTGCCCTACGCGACGACCGAGGCCGGTGCGCTCATCGCCGTGGCCCGGCGGCTGCTGCTCGACCCACGCGAAATCGGGCCGATTCGCCTTCTCGGCGTTGGCTTTTCGGGGCTCAGCGACGTGCGCCAGCAGTCGTTGTTCCCGGACCTGGAGCTGGCGGGGGAGATGTCCGACGAGCAGCCCGCGGAAACCGTAGTGACCGCGACCGAGGCGATGTTCTCCCCGGCCCCAGACGAGGCGCACAACCGGCCCATGCCCTGGCGGATCGGCGACGACGTCGCACACGGGGAACTCGGCCACGGCTGGGTGCAGGGCGCCGGCCACGGCGTTGTGACAGTGCGGTTCGAGACCCGCAGCTCCGGCCCGGGCCAGGCGCGCACGTTTCCCGCGGACACGAGCGACCTCCGCCCCGCCAACCCCGTCGACTCCCTGGACTGGCCCGACTACGTCGGCGCGCTGCAGGCCGGCGCGGCGCTAGCCCCAGCGGTCGACGACGCCAGCGACGGGTAGCCCCGCGGCCAGCGCCGCCATTACCAGCACCCGGGCCTGCGGCGGGCGCAGCCGCGGCACCATCACCGCGCCGGCGGCCGCCATGTCGTGGCCGGGGCCGTAGCTCGCACCGACCCGGCCGCCGGGGACGCGGGTGGACACCGCGATGACCACCCCGGCGCCGCAGTGCCGGCGCACCCCCTCGACGACCGCGGCCCCGGCGTTGCCCGACCCCAGCGCCTCCAGCACGACGGCTCGTGCGCCGGCGGCCACACAGGCGTCCAGCGCCACCGAGTCACTGCCGAGGTAAGCCGCGACGATGTCGACCCGCGGCGCGCCGGCGGCGCCCAGGTCGCCGAGGTAGGGCCGCGTCTTGGCGCCGGTCAGCGCCACCTGGCCGCGCACCGTGCCGACCAGCTCGCCGGCGAAGCCGCTCAGGTCATCGGTGGCCACCTTCTGCATGCCCAGCGGCTGCAGCACCCGGCCGGCGAAGCACACCAGGACCCCCAGCCCGCGGGCGGCGGGGCTGGCCGCGACCGCCAGCGCGTCGCGCAGGTTGCCCGGACCGTCGGCGTCGGGGGCGTCGGCGCCGCGCATGGCACCGGTGAGGACGACCGGGACGTCGCCCGCATGGGTGAGGTCGAGCCACAGCGCGCTCTCTTCCATGGTGTCGGTGCCGTGGGTGATGACCACCCCGTCGGCGCCGCCGTCGATCGCGGCGCGTACGGCGCCGCGGATCCGGTCCCAATCGGCCGCCGTCAGCTCCGAGCTGTCGAGCGCCAGCAGGTCGACGACACTGACGTCGAACGTCCGCCTGAAGGGTTCGGTGAGGTCCGCGCCGCTATAGGCCGGTCGTGACACCCCGTCGGCGTCTTTGCCGGTCGATATCGTGCCTCCGGTGGCGATGACGGTGAGGCGGGCCTTGGAGGAAGCCTTCGGGGAAGCCATGGTGGCATCATCGCGCACGTTCGGGTTAGGGGATGATGGTGACGTGTCCGACGAACCAACGGGACCGGCCCGGGAGCTGGCCGAGCCCGAACCCGCGCCCACCAAGCCGCCGAGGCGGCTGCGACTGCTGCTGTCGGTCGCGGCGGTGGTGTTGACGTTGGACATCGTGACGAAGGTGCTGGCCGTCAAACTGCTGCCACCGGGCCAGCCGGTGTCGATCATCGGCGACACCGTGACCTGGACGTTGGTGCGCAACTCGGGCGCGGCGTTCTCCATGGCCACCGGGTACACCTGGGTGCTGACGCTGATCGCCACGGGTGTGGTGGTCGGCATTTTCTGGATGGGGCGACGCCTGGTGTCGCCGTGGTGGGCGGTCGGGCTCGGGATGATCCTCGGCGGCGCCATGGGCAACCTCGTCGATCGCTTCTTCCGGGCGCCCGGGCCGCTGCGCGGCCACGTCGTGGACTTCTTTTCGGTCGGCTGGTGGCCGGTGTTCAACGTCGCGGACCCGTCGGTGGTCGGCGGGGCGATCCTGCTGGTGGTGCTGTCGATCTTCGGCTACGACTTCGACATCGTGGGCCGGCGCAAAGCCACGCCGGACAGCGGCGGCCGGCGAGAGGCCGACCAGCGTTGAGTGAACGTTCGATGCCCGTCCCGGAGGGACTGGCGGGCATGCGCGTCGACGCCGGGCTGGCGCGCCTGCTGGGGCTGTCGCGCAGCGCCGCGGCGGCGCTGGCCGAAGACGGCGAGGTCGAACTCGACGGGGTGCGCGCGGGCAAGTCCGACCGGCTGACCGGCGGCGCCTGGCTGCATGTGCGCCTGCCCGAGACGCCGGCCCCGCCGGAGAACACGCCCGTCGACATCGAGGGCATGACGATCCTCTACTCCGACGACGACATCGTCGCGGTCGACAAGCCCGCCGCGGTGGCCGCGCACGCGTCGGTGGGCTGGACCGGCCCCACGGTGCTCGGCGGGTTGGCCGCCGCCGGTTACCGGATCACCACCTCCGGCGTGCCCGAGCGGCAGGGCATCGTGCATCGCCTCGACGTCGGCACCTCGGGCGTGATGGTGGTGGCGCTGTCCGAGCGCGCCTACACCGTGCTCAAGCGGGCGTTCAAGCAGCGCACCGTCGACAAGCGCTACCACGCGCTGGTACAGGGACATCCCGATCCGTCCAGCGGGACGATCGACGCCCCGATCGGGCGCCACCGCGGCGGCGAGTGGAAGTTCGCCGTCACCAAAGAAGGCCGGCACAGCCTCACCCACTACGACACCCTGGAGGCCTTCGTCGCCGCGACCCTGCTCGACGTGCACCTGGAAACCGGCCGCACCCACCAGATCCGGGTGCACTTCTCCGCGCTGCATCACCCGTGTTGCGGCGACCTCGTCTACGGAGCGGACCCGGTGCTGGCGAAAAGGCTTGGGCTGGAACGGCAATGGTTGCACGCGCGTTCGCTGTCCTTCGCCCACCCGGCCGACGGCAGGCGGATGGAGATCGTCAGCCCCTATCCGCCCGATCTGCAGCACGCGCTGGACGTGTTGCGCGCCGAGGGCTGATCACCCCGGGCATGGTGGCGGTCGGCGGACTCAGACCTTGGTGGTCTCGGTCGATGCGATCTCGGGGGCCAGCGGCGCGATGGCGCCGAGTATGCCGGTGACCGTCTCGGAGGGGACGCCGGCGGCGGCGAGCGCGTCGGCCAGGTGCCCGGCCACCAGGTCGAAGTGGTGCATCGTGATGCCGCGACCCTGGTGCACCTGCTTCATCGGCGCGCCGGTGTAGGGCTCGGGGCCGCCGAGCGCGGCCGCGAAGAACTCGGCCTGCTTCCCCTTGAGGCGGTTCATGTTCGTGCCGGTGAAAAAGCCCGACAGCTGGCCATCGGCGAGCACGCGAACGTAGAAGTCCTCGACGACGACTTCGATGGCCTCGTGCCCGCCGATCCGGTCGTAGATCGTGGTCGGCTCGGGTTGGCGGAAGCGTGCCAGAATTTTCACAAAACCGATTGGAACATCGCGGGGTTGCCCACCAGTAAGTGTGCGATCACACCCGGATTACCCTCTGTAACAAGGGGATTGCCCTTCGATGGCCGGTGCTCGGGCCGCGGTGTGAGCCGCGGGACCGCCGGTCACCCGGCGGCGATCTTGCCTCCGGCGGCCAAGCGATGCCCTAGGTTGGTTCTATGAGCCACGTCACACTGCCCGTCAGGGGCGAATGCCGATGAATCTCCTCGATGACTTGACGAACCTGGTGGAAAAGCCTTTCGCGGCGATGTCCAACATCATCAACACGCCCAACTCGGCCGGGCGTTACCGACCGTTCTATCTGCGGAACCTGCTGGATGTGGTGCAGGGCCGCACGCTCGGCGATGCCGTGCGGGGCCGGACGATCCTCATCACCGGAGGGTCGTCGGGCATCGGGAAGGCCGCCGCCAAAAAGATCGCGGAAGCGGGCGGGGTGGTGGTGCTGGTCGCGCGCACGCGGGAGAACCTCGAAAAGGTGGCCTCTGAAATCGAAGGCGACGGCGGGACCGCCCACGTGTATCCGTGCGACCTGTCCGACATGGACGCCATCGCCGGGATGGCCGACCAGGTGCTCGACGACCTCGGCGGCGTCGACATCCTGATCAACAACGCCGGACGGTCGATCCGGCGCTCGCTGGAGCTGTCCTACGACCGCATCCACGACTACCAGCGGACCATGCAACTGAACTACCTCGGCGCAGTTCAGCTCATCCTCAAGTTCATCCCCGGGATGCGCGAACGCGGCTTCGGGCAGATCATCAACGTTTCCTCGGTCGGCGT
Source organism: Mycobacterium sp. (assembly GCF_035506235.1). GTDB lineage: Bacteria > Actinomycetota > Actinomycetes > Mycobacteriales > Mycobacteriaceae > Mycobacterium. The sequence continues at coordinate 5,704 of NZ_DATJPU010000065.1, read as the reverse complement.
CCAGACCCGCGCGCCGCGGTTCGGTGCCTATATCGCCAGCAAGGCCGCCCTCGACAGCCTGTGCGACGCGCTGCAGGCTGAGGTGGTGAACGACGACGTCAAGTTCACCACGGTGCACATGGCGCTGGTGCGCACGCCGATGATCAGCCCGACCACGATGTACGACAAGTTTCCCGCGCTGACGCCGGACCAGGCGGCCGGCGTGATCGCGGATGCGATCGTGCACCGGCCCAGGCGGGCCAGCTCGCCGTTCGGGCAATTCGCCGCGGTCGCCGACGCCGTCAACCCGGCGGTCATGGACCGCGTGCGCAACCGCGCCTTCGCCATGTTCAAAGACTCCGACGCGGCCACGGGCGGCGAATCTTCCAGCGATGCAGGGTCTTTCGACAAACGGAGCGAGACGTTTGTCCGGGCGACCCGCGGGATACATTGGTGACATCATGAGTCTTCCGAAAGCCGACATCCAGACAACCGTCGTCATCACCGGGGCCTCCTCCGGCATCGGCGCCGAACTGGCTCGCGGCCTGGCCCGCCGCGGGTTCCCGCTGCTGCTGGTCGCGCGGCGCCGCGAGCGCCTCGACGAACTCGCCAACGAGGTGGGCCAGGAATACTCGGTGGCGGTCGAGGTGCTGCCGCTGGACCTCAGCGATCCCAAGAGCCGCGCCAAGCTGGCGGACCGGTTACGCACCGAACCGATCGCCGGGCTGTGCAACAGCGCCGGTTTCGGCACCAGCGGGGTTTTCTACGAGTTGCCGCTCGAACGGGAAAGCGAAGAGGTCACCCTCAACGCGCTGGCCCTGATGGAGCTCACTCACGCGGTCCTGCCCGGCATGGTCGAGCGCCGCGCCGGCGCGGTGATGAACATCGCCTCGATCGCCGGTTTCCAGCCCTTGCCCTACATGGCCGTGTATTCGGCCACCAAGGCGTTCGTGCAGACGTTCTCCGAGGCCATCCACGAGGAGTTGCACGGAACGGGGGTGTCGGTCACCGTCCTGTGCCCGGGCCCGGTGCCCACGGAGTGGGCCGAGATCGCCAACGCCGAACGGTTCAGCATCCCGGTGGCGCAGGTTTCGCCGCACGACGTGGCCGAGGCGGCCATCGGCGGGATGCTCGTCGGCAAGCGCAGCGTGGTGCCGGGCATCGTGCCCAAGGTGGTCAGCACCGGCGGCCGGTTCGTGCCGCGCACCCTGCTGCTGCCCGGACTCCGGATCGGCAACCGATTCCGCGGGGGTCCCGGCCGCTGATGGGTTTCCCGTTGCTCCCAGTAGTCACATGAGTCTCTCCGCTGGGAGGGTGGACGATTTGTCCGCCTCATAGCGACAAGCCATGCCGCACAGAAGTTGTCGCTATGAGCTGGACACAACGGCATATCCTCCTGAGCCAGAGGCCAATGGGGCGGGTGTGACGAAGCGCCTCCACAGTTAGGCTCGTGCGATGGCCGCCGTTGACATGACCGCCGACATGCCGATGACCCCGCAGGACATGTGGGACCACGTTTCGGACCTGTCGGATTTGGGCGAATGGCTGGTGATGCACGAGGGGTGGCGCAGCGAGCTGCCCGACGAGATCACCGAGGGCACCGAGATCGTGGGCGTGGCGAGGTCCAAGGGCCTGCGCAACCGGGTGACGTGGACGGTGACCAGGTGGGACCCTCCGCACGAGGTGGCGATGAAAGGATCGGGCAAGGGCGGAGCGAAATATGCCGTCACGCTCACCGTGCGGGCCACCGAAGACGGGTCCACGCTCGGTCTGCGCCTCGAACTGGGCGGGCGTCCGTTGTTCGGCCCGGTGGGTTCGGCCGCGGCCCGAGCGGTCAAAGGCGACGTCGAGAAGTCGCTGAAGCAGTTTGTGCAGCTGTACGGCTAGGCATCACCGCGGTGTCACCGTCCTCCCACAGCAGCAATTGGCGTACCGACGCGCGCGACCCGTAGGGCTGGAGCATTTGGCTGGCGGGCCGCGGTCGTACCCGTTGGGGCCACCAGAACCAGCGCCCGAGAAGCGTTGCGACCGAAGGCGTCATGAAGGACCGCACGATCAGCGTGTCGAACAACAGCCCCAGGCCGATGGTGGTGCCGATCTGGCCCAGCACTTGGAAACCGCTGAACACGAACGCGCACATGGTGACCGCGAAGACCAGGCCGGCGGAGGTTACCACCGAGCCGGTGCCGGCCATCGAGCGGATGATGCCGGTCTTCAGGCCGGCGTGGATCTCCTCTTTGAACCGGGAGATCAACAGCAGGTTGTAGTCGGATCCGACCGCCAAGAGCAGGATCACGGCCAGCGCCAACACAACCCAGTACAGCTGGATGCCGAGCAGGTACTGCCACACCAGCACCGACAGCCCGAAGGAGGCGCCGAGTGAAAGGGCCACCGTGCCCACGATGACGAGCGCGGCGACCAGGCTCCGCGTGATGATCATCATGATCAGCAGGATGAGGGCGAGCGCGGCGAATCCCACGATCATCAGGTCGTACTTGGCGCCGTCCTGGATGTCCTTGTAGGTCGCGGCGGTGCCGCCGATGTAGATCTGGGCGTCGGCCATCGGCGTGCCCTTCAGTGCCTCGTGCGCGGCGGTGACGATCGGGTCGATGTGTGAGATGCCTTGCGGCGTCGCGGGATCGCCCTCATGGGTGACGATCATGCGCGCCGCCTTACCGTCGGGCGAGAGGAACAGCTTCAACCCGCGCTTGAAGTCGGGGTTGTTCAACACCTCGGGGGGCAGGTAGAAGCTGTCGTCGTTCTTCGCGGCGTCGAAGGCCCGGCCCAGCGCCGTCGCGTTGTCGATCGCGGCCTGCGTCTGCGCGTAGATGCCGGCCTGGGTGGCGTGGCTCGCCAACGTCAATTCCCGATTGGTCTCCTGGCTGTCGATCTGGGGCGGGATCAGCGCCACCAGTTTCGGCTGCAGCGCGTCGAGCTTGTCCAGGGTGGCCGTCAGGTTTTCGAATTTCTCGGTGAGCTGGTCGATACCGTCCAGCGCGTCCAGCACCGACCGGATCGCCCAGCAGGCGGGGATGTCGAAACAATGCTTCTCCCAATAGAAATAGCTGCGAATCGGCCGGAAGAAGTCGTCGAAGTTCGCGATCTTGTCGCGCAGGTCCCTGATCGTGTCGACCGTGTCGTGAAAGCTTTGGGTTTCGGCGTGGGTGGCGGCGGCGAGTTGCTGCTGCAGGGCGTACTGCTGTTTGAGGATGTTGATCGTCTTCGCTAATTCGGCGGCCTGCTTGAGCAGGTCGTCGGCCCGATCCCGTTGGTAGGTCAGGTTTTCCTGCTGGGCGGCGCTCTGATTGCTGATCACAAAGGCGAGCGAGCTGTGGTCGAGCGGGGTGCCCAGCGGTCTGGTGATGGTCTGCACCTGCGCGACGCCGTGCACGTGGAACACCGCCTTGGCCACCCGGTCCAGGATCAGCATGTCGGCCGGGTTGCGCATGTCGTGATCCGTTTCGACCATCAGCAATTCGGGCTCCAGCCGGGCGCGCGAGAAGTGCCGCTCGGCGGCGGTGTAACCGACGTTGGCCGGCGCATCGGCGGGCATGTAGGGGCGGGTGTCGTAGCTTGTCTTGTATCCGGGCAGCGCCAGCAGGCCGACGAGGGCCAGGGCGCACGCCGCGGTGAGGATGGGGGCGGGCCAGCGGACGATGGCCGTGCCGATCCGTCGCCAACCACGCGTTCGCATCGCGCGTTTCGGGTCGAAGACGCCCAGCGCGGAGCCCAGCGTGAGCACCGCCGGGCCCAGGGTGAGCGAGGCGAACAGCGCGACGAGGATGCCGAGAGCGGCCGGGACGCCCAGGCTTTGGAAGTAGGGCAGCCGGGTGAAGCTCAGACAGAACACCGCGCCGGCGACGGTCAGGCCCGAACCCAGGACGATGTGGGCCGTCCCGCGAAACATGGTGTAGAAGGCGGTTTCCTTGTCTTCGCCGGCCCCACGCGCTTCCTGGTAGCGGCCGACGATAAAGATGGCGTAGTCCGTGCCGGCGGCGATCACCAGCAACGTGAGGAGGTTCGTCGCGTACGTCGACAACCCGATGACGCCGGCGTTCCCGAGGAAGGCGACAATCCCGCGGGCGGCGGACATTTCGATGAGGACCGTGACGAGCACGAGCAGCATCGTGAAGACGGAACGGTAGACGAACAGCAACATCAACGCGATCACCCCGACGGTGATCGCGGTGACCTTCGCGGTTCCCTTGCTGCCGACGTCGAACTGGTCGGAGATGAGCGGCGCCGCGCCGGTCACGTAGGCCTTGACGCCGGGCGGGGGAGGCGTGTGGTCGACGATGTCGCGCACGGCGCCGACGGACTCGTTCGCCCGCGCCGAGCCCTGATTGCCCGCGAGAAAGACCTGAACGTAGGCGGCCTTGCCGTCGCTGCTCTGCGAACCCGCCGCGGTCAGGGTGTCGCCCCAGAAGTCCTGGACGTGCTCGACGTGCTTCTTGTCGTTTTCGAGCTTGCGGATCATGGCGTCGTAGAAGCGGTGCGCGTCCGCGCCGAGCGGTTTGTCACCTTCCAGGACGACCATCGCCGAGCTGTCCGTGTCGAACTCTTTGAACGCCTGGCCGATGCGCTTGATCGCCTTCAGCGACGGCGCGTCGGGCGAGTTGAGCGCCACGTTGTGGGTTCTTCCGACCTCTTCCAGCTGCGGCACCGCGATGTTCGTGATGGCGGCCAGCGCCACCCAGAACAGCAGGATCGGCAGCGAGAGCCGGCGGATGGTGTGCGGCAGGCGGGGCCGCGTCTGTTGATCGTTGCTCATCCCGACTTATCCAGACAGAAGGTGTAGGCGTCGACTTCGTTCACGGTGCGTTCGTCCTTGACCTCGCCGTTGACGGTGATCCGGCAGCCGAGGGTGTCGCCGGTGCCCTGCGCCACGACGTTGCCGACGACCGCGGGCTCCGTGGTGGTGATCGTGTAGGACCAGGGCAGGGGGGCGTTCTTGACTTGCTGCGGCTGAGCGTTGACGTCCAGGTAGTTGATGGTCGCCACGGCGCCCGGCGCGCCGAAGACCTCGAGAACCACCTGTTTGGGGTTGAACGGGACGATCTCGTTGGACAGGCCGCTGTTGGCCGAGACGTTGGTATGCGAGCCGAAGATCCCGTGCAGGCGATAGATGGCGAATCCCGTGAGCGCGACGACGACCACCGCCACCAGCGGTATCCACCCCCGCCTCACGAGAGACACAATCGAATCCCCCTTCACCCGTTGGCCTTTCGATGCTCGGGCGATAGCATCATGCTGCCGGTGCGAGCGCGATCGCTGGGTATGACCCTACGGTACTGATCAGTACTGCACAAGAGACGGAACCGTGCACTTTCCGATCGCCTATCAACTGGCCTGATATCCGCGGGATCGGGTGAGTCCGGGAATGATGAAGTCGTCCACCAGGGCCTGCACCGTGCGACTGGTGGGCGGCTTGCCGGGGATGATCGAGCGGAAGATCAGGTATCCGGGCAACAGGTCCCACAGTTCGTCGGCGATGGCGGACTCGGGGATCTCGCCCCGGTCGACGGCCTGTCGCAGGATGTGCTGGATCATGGCCTTGCGCTGATCGAGGAATTCGTGCTGCAGGGCGTCCCTGAGGGCGGGGTGGCGCGACACCTCGACCAGCACCGCGCGGATGGTGCCGGCGTTCTGCCGGCCCTGCTGGCAGATTTTCTCCCCGAGCTGCAGCAGATCGCCCCGCAACGTGCCGGTTTCCGGCGGGACCGCG
>NZ_DATJPU010000064.1:0-6007 GCF_035506235.1 Mycobacterium sp. | reverse complement strand
CACGGCCGATATCAGGGCGGTGTGGGCCGCCAGTCCGGGACTGCGGGTGGTAAACCGGTACGGCCCGACCGAGACGACCATCGCCGTCGCCCACCTGGAACTGACGCCCGAGTTGCTCGACGCGGGGTTGGTACCGATCGGCCATCCCCATTGCGGGAGCTCGTTCCACCTCGTTGACGAGCACGGCAGGCTGGTGGATCGTCCTGGCGCCGTCGGCGAGCTGTACATCGGCGGACTGCAGCTCATGGCGGGATATCTGAATGACCCGGCGCTGAGCGCAGGTGTGCTGCGGACGGACGTCGTCGAAGGAACCACCCTCTACCGCACGGGTGACCTCGTCTACCGCGACGACCGGGGCAACTACGTATACGTGGGGCGTTCGGACCGCGTCATCAAGCGACACGGTGTGAGGATGTCGCTGGTCGAGGTGACCGATGCCCTCGGTGGTATCGACGGGGTCGCATCCGCGGCGTGCACGACCTTCGACCTGGAGGGCGACCTGGGGGTGGTCGCATTCGTGGTGCCGGACGGCGAGCTCACCCCTGTCGCCGTGCGGCAGGCCGCCAGCCAACGGCTCCCGAAAACGATGCTGCCCGATCAATTCGTCTTAGTGGCCGACTTGCCCTTGACGTCTTCCAGCAAGGTCGACGAGCGACGGCTGCTGAAGGAGGCTGGCTTGTCTCCGCCGAATAAAGGGGCCTGAGCCGTCGTCGTTGCACTCCGTTATGGAAATCGACTCGCTGCGCCGAGCTTGACCGTCAACCCCGCCGACATAGTGGAAAACATGTACATTCCCGCCCATTTCACCGCCGGCGAGCAGGCCGTCGACGACCTGCTCACTCACCACGGTGCGGCTGACCTCATCACCGCAACACCGGAGGGCGTGGTCGCTACGATGCTGCCGTTCGTCTACGACCCGGGCACGAGGACCCTTCGTGGTCATCTCGCCCGCAACAATGACCAGTGGCGGCGCGCGGTGGTTGGCGAGGCTCTGGTCATCGTGCGGGGACCAGATGCGTACATTTCCCCGGCCTGGTACCCGAGCAAGGCCGAGCACGGACGCGTGGTGCCCACGTGGAACTACGTCACTGCGCACGTCTATGGGCGACTCGCAGTGCGCGATGACCCGGCCTGGGTCGAACAGAATGTGCGTGATCTAACCGGACGCCATGAGGCCGGGCGACCGCAACCATGGTCCGTCGACGACGCGCCGCCACAGTTCATCGAGGGTCAACTACGCGCGATTGTGGGGGTGGAATTGCTGATCACCCGCATCGAGGCCAAGTTCAAGCTCAGCCAGAATCGCCCGGCCGCTGACGTCGATGGCGTGATCTCAGGATTAGTCGCGGACGGACGCGAAGACGCTGCCCGAGCGGTGCAGCGAGCGCGAACGGCATGAGATCGATTTCGCTCCTGAAGGCGGCTGGCTTGTCTTCGCCGAACGAAGGGGCCTGAGCTGTCGGGAAGGCAACTGCACGTGGCCTAAAAAGGCTATTTGGCTACGAATAGTATGTAATTGTGGGATTTAGGCTACGATTGGTTGGTGCAAGCGATGGCAACGGGCGCGACGTCCGTGGGAAGTTACGAGCAGCTGGTCCTCCGCCAGCGCGCCGAATTGCAAGATGCGTACCTGAAGGGGGTTCGCCGGCTGCGATGGGACGCGAGGCGTCTCGCCGCAGAACGCGAACGGCGTCTTCGGGAGCTGCTGGTGTTCGCCGCGAATCGCTCGCCGTTCTGGCGGGAGCGGCTGGCAGGCCGCGACCTGGCGAATTTCACCGAGTCCGACCTCCCCTCTCTGCCGGTCCTGACTAGAGCCGAGATGATGGCGGAGTTCGACCGGGTGGTCACGGTCCCCGGGTTGACACTTGCCCGGGTCCGACAGCACCTCGATCAGTTGAACGGAGAAGACGAGTACCTGGACGACGAGTACCGGGCAATCGTCACGTCCGGATACATAGGAACCGAAGCAGTCCATGTCTACGGCTGGGACGCATTCGTCACCTTCGTGATGCAGGGCTCGCGCTGGACCGGGCGGCGCGGCGAAGCCCCGGACGCGGTGCTGGCGCAGGCCTTCGCTACCAGCACGCGGCATGAGTCGGGGATATTCCACGCCTTCAGCACCTTCGAAAGCGGAGGACCGGCGTCGCACTGCTTCGGCGGCACGCAACCGCTGGACGAGATTGTCGACGGCCTCAACAACGCGCGTCCCGCGGTGCAGGCTCTCCAAGCGTGGCCGAGCCTCATGCGGCAGCTGGCTCTAGAAGCGATACAAGGACGACTCACCATCAAACCGACCTGGGTCAGCGTCGCGGGAGAGGTCTGCACCCCGCCCGTGCGAGAGTCGGTCCGGTCCGCGTGGGGAATCGAGGCTTCGGAATTCTGGGGCTGCTCGGAGGGAACGTATGCCTTTCCATGCGGCGTCGGAGAAGGCTTGCACGTCGCCGACGATCTGGTGATTCTCGAGCCGGCGGATGCCGATGGCAACCCCGTGCCATACGGCCAACCTGCGGAACGGCTGCTGTTGACCAACCTGTTCAACCCGACGCAGCCGCTGATCCGCTACGACCTCGTAGACGCGGTGACGATGACCGACGAGCCATGTCCGTGCGGGTGTGCTCATCGCCGCATCACAGCGGTCAACGGTCGGATCGACGGAGCCTTCGAGTACGACAGCGGAGCTCTGGTGCCCCGGGCGGCCTTCGAGCAGACTCTCCTGGCCACCCCCGGCGTCGCCGACTTCTTCGTGGGCAAGACGCAAGGTGGTGTCAACGTGTCCGTGGTGACCGACGGTTCATCCGACCTCGAGCATCTGCGGGTGGCATTGGTCGACGTGCTCCGCCGGCACGGCGGGCCGGAGTCGGACGTCGTTGTGCACGAGGTCGCTTCTATAGACCGACTGTGGTCGGGAAAGTCGAAGCAGTTCGACGCCAGGTGATCTAGCGGCCGGCCGTGGCCTTGTCCAGGGCCTGGTCGATGTCGTCGATGATGTCGTCGATGTGCTCGATCCCGATGGACAGGCGGATCGTCTCCGGCCGGATACCGGCCTTCACCAGCTCCTCGTCGGATAGCTGGCGGTGCGTGGTGGAGGCCGGATGGATGGCCAGCGTCTTGGCGTCCCCCAGGTTGAGCAGCCGCTTGACGAGCTGGAGCGCATCGAAGAAGGCCAGTCCCGCGTCGTAGCCTCCCTCGGCCCCGAAGGTGACGATGGACGGTACGCGCCCGTGCAGGTAGCGCTCGACCAGGTGGTGGTAGGGATGCTCGGGGAAGCCGGCGAAGCTGACCCAGGCCACCCGAGAGTCGGCGGCCAGGTAGTCCGCCACGGCCCGGGCATTGGCCTCGTGGCGCTCGAGGCGCAAGCCCATCGTCTCGAGGCCCTGGAGGAGCAGGAAGGCGTTGAAGGGGGAGAGGGTGGCGCCGCTGTTGCGTAGCTGGGTGGAGCGGGCCCGCACGGTGAAGGGCCGCTCGGGGAAGTCGCGGGCGAAGACGACGCCGTGGAACGCGGGCTCGGGCTGGTTGAACATGGGGAAGCGGTCGGGATGGTCGGCCCACGGGAACCGGCCGCCGTCCACGATGGCCCCACCGAGGGTGGTGCCGTGGCCGCCCACGAACTTGGTCAGCGAGTGGACGACCACATCGGCCCCGTGCTCGAAGGGCTTGAGCACGAGCGGCGTGGCCACCGTGTTGTCCACGATGAGGGGCACGCCGGCCGCGTGGGCGACGGCGGCCACCGCCTCGAGGTCCACGATGTTGCCGGCCGGGTTGCCGATGGTCTCGCAGAAGACGGCGCGGGTGTTCTCGTCGATGAGGGGAGCGATCGACTCGGCCCGGTCGTCGACGGCGAAGCGGGCCTCGATGCCCAGGGTCGGCAGCACGTGGGCGAAGTAAGTGAAGGTTGCCCCGTACAGCTGAGGGGCCACCACGAAGTTCGAGCCGGCACTGGCCACCGTCAGGATGGCGTAGCTGACCGCGGCCATGCCCGAAGCCACCACCAGGGCCGCCGTCCCCCCTTCGAGGGCGCAGATGCGCTGCTCGAGGACGTCGAGGGTCGGGTTGTTGAGCCGGTTGTAGTGGAAGCCGGGCGTCTCCAGGTCGAGCACGGCGCCGGCGTGGGCGGCGTTGATGAAGTCGTGGGCCACCGTCTGGTAGATGGGCACGGCCACGGCCCGCGTCCCGTCGGGGGTGTAGCCACCGTGGATGGCGATGGTCTCGTCGTGCATCTCCTCAGGCGCTCCTCTTCTCGATGGTGCCCGACAGCCGATTCGGGATGGTGTCCAACAGGTTGGCGTACAGACGCAGGGCCGCACCCCGCCACGGCCAGGGGGCGCGGGCGCCGACCTCGTCGAAGGGGAAGGCGGCCACCAGGGCCGGGTCTCGCTCGCCGCCCACCACCCGCTCGTGCAGCCGGCTGAGCCGGTCCCAGTCCGGGCCGGCCACGCAATCCCGGGGGAGGCAGGGCAGTTCGTCGCGCTCGTGGCCGGCGTAGCGCCGCAGGTCCCGGGCGTACTCGCGCACGAGACTCGAGGGATCGTATTCGGGATGGCTTTGGACCAGCACGACCTCGGACCGGCCCACCGTCCTCGTGAGCACGCTCCACCCCACCTCCTCCGACTGCAGGGCCACCGCGTAGCCGGCGGCGACCACCGCCTCTACTGGCACGGTGTTGAGCCGCGAGTGGGGCAGGACGACGGGACCTTCGAATTTCGAGAACCCGGCGGCCAGAGGGTGGGTCGGGTCGGCCTCCTGGGCGAAGACGCCCGTGCACTTGACCGGCAGGGTTGTCCGTTCGATGCCGTCGAAGACGGCCAGGGCGGCGTGGGCCGACAGGCAGGACAGCACCATGACCGGCACGTTCTCGCTGCCCCACCGCAGCAGGCCGCACAGATCGGACCAGTAGGGCTCGTCCTCGATGCGGGACTCGATCGGGTTGGAGCCGGTCACCACCAGCAGGTCGGGGGGGTCCGAGGTGATGTCCTGGAGGGGACGGTAGTCGGCGGCGATACGGGCCCGGATCCGCTCGCCCCGGGGCACCCCGGCCATGGTGTGGCGGGTCAGGACGACCGTTTCACACCCGGACCCGGCGTCGAGAAGGCCCACGAACTGTCGCTCGGTGGCGCCGAAGGCGGCGTCGGGCATGTTGTTGACCAGGGCGCACCGCACCGGTCCCTCGGCCCCGTCTCGCGCCGTCCCCGGGTCGAGGGCCCCGGCCAGTCGAACGCCCATCGCCGCTCAATTCCTCTCGTCGGTGTAGGTGACCGTGACCTCCTGGTGGAGGAGCCGATAGGCCGCCTGCAACTGCTCCTCGTCGCCGGCCGAGCCGACCACGGCCACGATGTGGTTGCCGGAGCCGTCCCGCCAGTCGAGGGCGGCCCCCGGGCGCTGGTGGACGCTCACCGTGTCCACCCCGGCGTGATCGCTGAAGTCGTTGATGCCCTCGATGGCCGTTACCGTGGCCGAGACGGTCGGCGGCTGGAGGAAGAAGCGGTAGCCGATGCGGTCGGTGGCCACGGGCCCGTCGATGGACACCGGCTCGCCCAGCGCCACCCGCAGCGTGAGGTTGAGCAGGCTGACGCCGGCGGCCCGCTCCAGCATCTCGGGCACGCCGCCGCCCAACCGTCCGTTGACCTCGATGATGCGGGGGCCGTCGGGTGTGAACTTGACCTCGGTGTGCAGGCACCCGGTACGTACCCCGAGGGCGTCGATGGCCCGGGTGGCCAGGTCGAGGACGGCCGAGCGGCTATCGCGGTCGATGGCGGCGGGGATGAAGAACCCGGTCTCACGGAAGTTTCCGGCCGGCGGGAAGCGGCCGGTCAGGGCCAGGTGGCTGATGGCGCCGTCGGCCACCACGCTCTCGACCGACACGTAGCCGGCGTAGGGGTCGCCGGCCCGGGCCGGATCGTCGGCCAGGTAACCCTCGAGGACCATGTCGGGGCGCCCCGGCCCGAGGGTGTCGAGCAGCTTCTCGAGCTCGGCACCGTCGCGGGCCAGGAACGTGTAGCGGCTGCCCTGG
>NZ_DATJPU010000063.1:0-2927 GCF_035506235.1 Mycobacterium sp. | reverse complement strand
CACGTTGGGCGCGACCGCGGTGCTGAAGAGAGCGGTGTCGTCCGTGGCGCCGGTGGTGGCGGCCCGGGCACCCGCGAGGGGTGCTCCCAGAGCCGCCAGCAGCGCGAGCGCCGCGATCGCCCGATTGCGGTGGATGGCCTTCATGCCGCTCTCCTCGCCCCCTCCAGGGTTTGGGACTCTCGAATCGCGATCAGTACGAGTTGCCGCCGGGAAGGCTCTTGGTCGCCATCACGTCGAGCCGCGACGTCGCCTGGTCCGGCGTCTGGCCCTCGACCTGGACACGCCACAGCGTGTTGAACCACTGCTGCTGGCCTTCGTTCAGGGCGTTGCCGCTCGAGGTGTCGCGCGCGCCGGCGTTCTGATACAGGATCGCCTGGCCCCCGACGGCGGCGGGGTCGCCGAAGTACATCGGCTGCCCGCTCGGGAAGATCGTGGTGTCGCCGAGCGTCACCGCGGCCGCCTGGTTCGGGAACTGGATCTGCGCGTTGGTCGCGAACACGCCCGTGCGCAGGCGTTCCTTCGCGTCGGCCACGCCCGCCTCCGCGGCGTAGAACGCCAGGCTCTCCCGGTTCTGATAGCCCGCGACCTGCTGATCCCGGGTCACCGTGTCGAGCGCCGCCATGCCGATCATCCCCAGCAGGACGAGGATCAGCATCGTCACGATCAGCGCCGAGCCGGCCTCGCTTCGCATCGCCTTCTCCCTCATGACGCCAGGCCCCGGAAGCCCACGTTGCGGAGCCGCACCGAGGTGGTGTGGACGCGGCGGCGATAGGAGTCGTTGGCGGCCGCCGCGGCGCGGTTCTCGGTCGCCTGGAACAGGCCCTCGACGTCGCTGGGATCGGCCTGGCTGGTGCGCGTGACCACGTTGATCCGGATCTCGCGCAGCGTCCGGTTGTCCCAGGCAGACGACAGGTACTGCGTGCCGGGGCTGCCCGGGTTCTCTGCGGCCGGCGCGCCCATCTGCCCGTCGCCGTTGACGTCGAAGAAGAATGCGACCTGCAGGTCCTCGACGTCGTTGGCCAGGAGCCGCCCGTCGCGGGTCAGCGAGGGCGACGCCGGGTTGGTGACCGCGTCGATGGCGTAGACGTGCGCGGGGACCACGATGATGCGGTCGGTCGCGCCGGGTGCCGACATCGTGGTCTTGAAGTCGATGCGGAGCTGGTTCGCGCCCGGGTTGACGCTCGACACCGTCCCGCACGCGGTGCCCTTCTGCGGATTGTCGGCGTCGACCACGATCACGCCGCCGTTCGGCTGGAAGTCCGCGTCGGCCACGCCGTCGTTGTTGGTGTCGTAGTAGGCGCTGCCATCCAGCACGACGTTGTCCACCGATACCGTCTGTAGGCCGGTGTTCGCGGCGGTGAAGCCACCCGTGACCGTCGCTCCGAGCTGGGACCGGGTCTGGTTGATCGGATTGATCGCGTCCTCGTCGGTGACCCAGAGCGTGTCGGGGCCGTTGATCTGGTCGGTCGCGCAGGTCGCCGCCCCTTCGGGCACCAGGAAGCCGCTCGCCCGGATGTCGTGCTCCAGGAGGTTCGCGACGGCGCGCATGTTCTGTTGCGCCTCGGTGGTCTGGTCGACCACCGTGTAGGCGTGGTTCTGCGCCACGAAGGTCTGCATCACCGCAGCCACCACCAGGCCGAGGATGCCGAGGGCGATCATCAGCTCCACGAGCGAGAAGCCGCGGCGCCGTCGAGGTGCGCCGTTCACGACTGGGTCCTCAGGTCGTTGTGCATGTAGGTCGAGAGGATCAGCGTGCGATTCGGACGGTTCGGCTCGTTCCAGGTGACCTGCACGTCGATCGCCTTGATCTCGTTGGGCGTCACGTCGGTGATGCGGTACTGGATGTTGTAGGTCTGCTCGACCTGCGCGGCCGGGTTCGCCTGGATCGTCGTCTGGAGCTGCGCGCCCACGGTCCCCGCCACCCAGCCCGCGGTCTGCAACAGCGCCGGATCGCCGAAGCTCATGCGCTGCAGCTGCTCGATCTGGGTGTGGGCGATGGCGGCCGCATCGGTGGTGTGGCGCCCGGTCGAGCCGCCCCGCATCGCGTAGAGCTGCGCGGCGGTCACGGCGAGCAGCCCGGTGGCGAGGATACCCATCGCGACCACCACCTCCAGCAAGGTGAAGCCGCCGCGGGGCCGCGCGGGCCGCGAGCGAGCGATCAGTTGGTCCATGCGTTCACCCCCGCGTTCCAGACGTGCACCTTCACGCCGCCGAGCGGCGACAGCACGACCGCGTAGTCTCGACTGCCGTTGGTGATGTAGACGCCGCCGCCGCCGCTACCGACGCCGCCGAGCGTGCAGGCGGCGTCGAAGCCGACCGGGATCCCGTCCGGGCGGAACATCACCCACGTGGTGTTGGGGCCGCCGGGGCGCGTGGTGAAGGTCGAGCCGCTCGCCGGATTGCCGCCTCCGACGTCGCCCGGCGCCACCGCTCCGGCGGAAAGGCTGAATCCCCACGAGACCCCTGTCGCGGGCGAGACGGGGTACTCCAGCGATTCCGGTCCCGCGTCGTAGACGCAGTTCGAGAGGGCGGACGTGCGGTCGTCGAGGATCGCGACCGGCCACGGCGCACCATTGGGCGCGACACCGAGCCCGGTGCCTTTCGGGTCTGTGGCCGCCGGGTTGCCTGCGGTGAGGTAGACGATGTGGGGGTCGCCGGTGCGAATCGCCTCTGCCTGCGCGATGCGGAACGCATTGGCGACGTCGCGCGCCGCGTCCCTCGCGCGCTGGTTGGAGAAGTACTGCTCGAGCTTCGGCGCGCTAACGGCGGCCATGATCCCGATGATCGCGATCACGACGACCATCTCGAGGAGCGTGAAGCCCTCGCGCCGCCTTCGATCGCTTGCCCGAGCGGATTCGCACATGGCGAGCGGTCGTTGGAGCAAGCCGTGTGCCAGGCCCGGCCTCATACACAACCCCCTGTCAGAG
>NZ_DATJPU010000062.1:0-3574 GCF_035506235.1 Mycobacterium sp. | reverse complement strand
GAGAACAACACCATGACCGAAATCCGTGTGATCGACGACGGCCAGGAGCAGGACCCGGCGACGGTTCTCTGGATCGATCAGCTCGACGACGGCGGCACCGGCTTCGGCGACTGGGTGGCGCTGTTGAGCGTCCCCGACATGAACTACGTCATCGCCAAGCGCGTCCCGCCGTTCGCCGTCGACGGCGACGCATCGTTCGTGCCGCCGCTCGACTTCGACGACACCGACCTTGAGTACTTCGCGCTGGGCAGGCCTCAAGCGGGCCAGCTCGCCGTCGCGTTGATCACCGCGCTGATCAACAACAGCGACCACCTCATCGACTCGTACATCGAGCAGATCATGGCCCGCCGATGACCGTCTACAAGCTGCCGTATCCCAAGGAGTTCGCCGACGAGGTGAGGGGTCGGCTGTGGCGCCTGGGCAACCCCGGCGTTCATGCCCTCGCGTTCGACGACGATCACAAGCGATGCGCGGCATGGTGCGCGCACCACTACGAGATCACCGTGTCGTACTCCGCCAACGACGGCCCACTAAACGAGGTGGAGCGCAAGCTGGCCGAGTACCCGGGCTGCTACGCGACGACGCAGTGGCACCCGTACCGCGAGCCCGACATCACCAACCCCGACTGGCCCGAGCGGCGCGTCCGCTACCTGCGTCGGGCGCAGCGCATCGGGGACAACGGCGCGTACGTCCGCCCACGGGTGTTCGCGCTGATCGCCGATCCAGAGGACGCGGCATGAGTAGCAAGAGCAAGCGCAGGCCCCAGCCTGACCCCGACGAGACGGCATACCAAGCGTTTCAGGATCAACTCGCTGCGGCGACGGACGACCTGGAGCGTTCGACCGTTCTGGGTTACACACTCGGCCACGCTGCCGGTTACTACTGACTTTCCGCACTTCTCGATCCTGCTTTGGACGCCCCTGTCGGCGGGGTCAGCCGGTGTAGATGCTGTGCGGGATGTCGAGCAGGTCCAGTACGAGGGTTTGTAGTTCGTTGAGTTGGGGCGTGAAGGTCTGTACGAGGCGGCCGTGGTGGTCGAGCAGGGAGTGGCGGGCGAGTCCGCCGAAGATGTCGAGGACGCGGGCGGCGGTGGGTGCAGCGCAGCCGCGGTCTTCGGGGTAGAGCGAGAGGTGTTTGATGCCTTTGGTTTTCATCGCCTGCCGGATCTGGCGTTCGATGAGCGCGTGGATCAGCATGGCGATGAAGTGGCAGCACAGTAGGGCTTCGATGCGAGCCGGGTCGTGCAGGAACACCGGCGCGACGAGCTGGGTGCCCTTCAGGTGGGCGTGGCGTTTCTCCAGGTTGGGCTGGTATTTGTAGGCGGCGAGCAGTTCGGCGCCGCTCATCTGGCGGTCGTTGGTGATCAGCGGGTAGCAGCCGTCAGAGGCGGCGTCGCGGGCGACGCGGGGTTCGTCGATGGTGAACGCGATGCGGTGGTGGGTGCGGCTGGTCTTGCGGTAGCGGGTGTCGGGGCCGGGGCGGCCGCGTTTGTCCTGCCAGAACCGTTCTGCGACGCGGTGTTCGACGGTGACGTCGATCCAGCGGGCCGCGCCGGTCCGCTCCAGCGCCGCGGCGGCGGCCTGCTCGGCCGCGGCGGCGGTCTTGATCCGGGTCTTCGATGAGGCCAGCCGCTGGTTGAGCTCGTCGAGCGCGGCGACGCCGCGGGCGATGCGGTCCTCGCGCGCAGTCGCGTCGTAGCCGGTCTTGGCCGAGGAACGTACCCACACCACGCGGTAGCCCTCCGCGGACGGCCAGGGCGCCTCGCAGGTGTGCCACACGTCGTCGGGATCGCCCAGGCGGGAACCGGGCCGTCGCGCCGCCTCGACCCAGTTCGGCTCGTGGTCGACGATCCAGTTCCGAAACGTGTTGTCTTCCTTGCGGGATGCGGGCAGCACAGACACGAACCGGCCACCGCGGCGGTGGATGTGGTCCATGGTGCCGCGGGTGGCCAGCTTGCAGTCGGCGACGTAGAGGAAATCCGCGCGGCCCAGCATCGCGACCAGGTGATCCCAGGTGTCGACGTGGGTGGTGTCGTCGCTGGTGTTGCCGTCGACCACGCGATGCGCGATCGGCACCGCCCCGTCGGCGGACACGGTCAGGATCCACACCAGCTGCTTGAGGTCCGGGCGGTGATCCTTGTTGTGCCCGAACGTGATCGCCGCCGTCTGTTTGCCGCCCCGGGTGCGCCCGTCCGCGCCTGGGTAACGGCCGGTCACGGTGACGCTGGTGGAGTCGTTGTGCAGTTGCGAGCAGTCGATCCCGAACCGGGCCACCGCGTCCAGCACCAGCCGGGTCAACAGCGACGCCCGGTCGGCGTCGAACAACCGCGCCAGCATCCGCCCCACCCGGTCGTCGTTGAGCAGCCCCGTCTCGCCCTCGGCCAGCCCCAGCGGGCCCGGGTCGAACGGCTCGGCCCACCTGCCCAACCCGTACACCGGCTCGCGGGCCAGCGCCAGGTTGCGCACCAGGACCCCGATCGCGGTGGCCGGCGCCAGCTTCAGCCGCGCGTCGTCGTGCGGCAGGTACGTCTCCAGCAGCCCGGCCAACCCGAGCCGATCACAGAACCAGTCGACCACCGGCAGCGCACCCAGCCGCCAGGTCACCAGCTCGAACGGCCCGGCCGGACCTCGGCGTGGCGTGGCCGCCTTTCTTGCCACCATGTCCTTCAACGTATACGCTGAAGGACGATGGACGGACACCGACACGCCGACGCACCGGAAACGATCGGCATCGATCCACCGCTGGCCGAGGCGCAACGGCGCGTCACAGCAGGACTGGCCAGCATCGACTGGGCGCTGCCCGGCAGCGTCGTCGAACGCCGGATGCGCTGCGGCAAACCACGCTGCCGCTGCAAGAACGACCCGCCCCAGCTGCACGGCCCCTACATCCAGTGGACGCGCACCATCGACGGCAAGACCGTCACCAAACTGCTGACCCCCGAACAACGCTCGCGTTACCAGCGCTGGCTCGACAACGCCGCCCGGCTCCGCAACCTCGTCACCGAACTCGAAGCCCTCACCGTCCAAGCCGTAAAACACGCCGAAGGATGGGGGAGCTAAAACGCGTCCGAGAAGTGCGGAAAGTCAGTCCTGACCACCGGGGCGGGCTTCGAGCAGTGCCAACCGGACCCGCTCGGCCTTGACGTTGCCGGCGATGCGGCGCGGCATGGTTCAGCGGCTCTTTAGCAATTCCGCAAGGGCCTCGTCGAGGCTGACGTCACCGGTTTGGATCGCGTGGGCGATCCAGTCGGCGGTGCTGCGAACGCGCTCGACGTTTCGCAATACCGCATGTTTTTCGTCGTCGCTGAATTCGTGGCCACGCAGATGCGGAAGGGTCCGGCTGACGGTGGCCACGAATTGCGCGCACGCGCCGATCAGGTCCAGGTATTCGATGCTGTGCTCTTTGTGGCGGATGGCCGGCATGCGTTGGCGCGCGAACACCACCACCTGCCGCGAACGGTCGAATTGGGCGCTGTTGACCGCGTGGCGCGCGGACTGATCGGCCATCGCCTCGAAGCCGACGCTGGGGCGCTTGAGCAAATCGCGGGCCACCGAGACCGCGACAATGTCGTCTT
>NZ_DATJPU010000061.1:0-2553 GCF_035506235.1 Mycobacterium sp. | reverse complement strand
CGAGGGGAAGCCCAGGAGGCTTCAAACCGCCACATGCTGCGTGATCGGTGACGGGATCGTGGTGAGCGATGTGGAAAAAGCGCGCGTGACGCGCTAGGAGGGCTCTGAACAAGGAAGCGTGGTGGGGCGGGAAGAACGCCGACAAGGCCGTTTCTTCGGCAATGAGTCGAACCTGATTGGTTGACAACGTGGTCGTTCTTCCCGCCGATTCCAGTGTGCTTGGCGGGTATCGGGATGGGCAAGGGGTGGCCTGGCCGTCAGGCCAGGGCCCAGGCCCCGTCCGCGCCGGTCAGGCCGCTGTTGATGAGTGTGCGGAGATTGATTGCCGCGCAACGCAGTCGCATCCAGGCGTGGTTCTTGTCGACGCCGAGGTAGCGCAGTTTGATCCGCCGTCCGCGGTTGGTGGCGGTCCAGGAGACGATCCGTTCGACCGTCGAACGGGTGGGGTAGGCCGCCTGGAATTGGGGGGTGCGGGCTTGGGCTCGCGCGGCGCGTAGCAGTTGCTCGTGCGGGTGGATGGTCATCGAGCGTCCGTTTTTGGCGGTGGTGCAGCGGGCTTGCAGCGGGCACTGGGCGCACACCGCGCCGAAGGTCACGCTCCGTTTGGCGGTCATGGTGCGGGTGTGCCCGCCCGGGCAGGTGACGGTCCCGGCCTGCTCGTCGATGGTGAACTCGTCGAGGCTGAACCCGCCCGCCACCGCGGGGACCAGCGGCTTGGGCTTGATCACGGTGTCGTGCCCGTCGCGCTGGTAGGCCGCACGTGCGGCCCCGGTGCCATACGCCGAATCGCCATACACCTCCAGGCCGCCACGGCGCGCGGTGTCGGGCTGGCCACCATCGGTCATCGCCGTGGCGAGCGTCGCGACGGCGGCGGCCACGACGCTGACAGCGACAACCGCGTGGACCGCCGCGGCCACGCCAGTGGCGGTGCTGGTGGTAGCGGCGGCGGCGTGCTGGGATTCGTCGGCGTGCCCCGCTGCGGTGCTATCGGGTTGGGCGCCGCCATGATCGGCGGTGACCACGCCCGGCTCGGGCTCGCCGACACCGGGTTGGCTGTCCACGCGTGCGGCCCCGCCGTCGCTGTCGTTGCCGCTGGGTTGGTAGCGGTCGCGGGCGATCATCTTCTGGCCGACCACGGCGTCGCTGCCGTCGTCTCCGGTTGCCACGGTCAATTCGCAGTCGGTGATCAACCCGGTCTCCGGCTCGGCGGCCAGGTGCCCGCGAAACCCATCGCGGCGCGCCGACTTGGATTTGCGGGTGTGCCGGGCCTGGGTGTCCACGGTGGAGATGACCCGATCCGGGGCGACCCGCCGGGCGATGCGCCAGCGCCCGTCGGTGCCATTGGAGCCCTCGGCCGGTTCCACATCTTGGCCGGCGACCAGCGCCAACAACCCCAACGCATCGGCCGCGGCGTCCTCGCGCGCGGGCGCATCCGGGCCGGTGAGTTCGGCCAGCACCGCCAGCGCGTCGTTGACCAGATCCGACACCAGCGCTTGTTTGGCCGCCGGGTCGTCCCAATCGATGCCCGGCTTGCCCGGCTTGGAGTAGTCGCACTTGGCGACCCGCTCGATCACCGATTGCGCGCCGGGTACGCACCGCGCCACCATGCGCATCGCGGCCACCAGTTGGGTCACTGTGTCCTGGGTGGCCACCGCGTCGTCGAACACCGTCGAATCCACGCAGCGTTTCCGGCGGCCGCGCAGGATCCCGGTGTCGGCGATCACCGCTGCCACCGCGTCAAACACCCGATCCGGACGCTTCGAGGCAGCGATCCGTTTGCGCCAATACACCAGCGTGGACGGATCAAACGAGGTCTGCGTCAGCGACCGCCCGCAGGCCACCTTCCAGCGGATGTCAAAGCGCAGCGCCTCGGCGGTCTGCGGATCCGACAGATCATGCAGCTCCTTGAGCACCAGCACCGACCCGATCAGGTCCGCCGGCAGCGACGGCCGCCCGGTCGAGGAAGAAAACAGGTCCGCGATGAACGAATCCGGGAACAACTCGTGGCGGTGCTCGGCCAAAAACGCGAACACGCTGCCCGGCGCCACCAGCTCCCCGACCAGCGCCTGCGCATCCAACAACTCCCGATCTGACCGCGTAATCCCTTGCACCACAGGATCATCACACGCCACACCGCGCACAGCCGTCAGACACGACCAGCAATGGACGAGTTATTCAGGGCCGTCCTAGAAGCCGTCGACACCGGCACCGCACCGGCAGCCGATACCGAAACCAGCATCGTCGCCGCGCTGCGATCACGGCTGATCGCCAAAGACACCCAGATCGCCCAACTCAAAGCCGCCCTGCGCCAACGTGTGACCAGACCATTGCGGTCCTGCACGGCGAACTCGAGAAACTGAGCGCAACATCACCACGAGGACGCCAATTAAGTTCAAACGCCGCAACTCCATAGATCTGGCAGACCCGATCTGCGGCAACATCGGATACGACCAACCCGGCCCCGTTTCCGGGGCCTGGCCGAGCAGGTCGTCATCGAGGTGCTCTTCGGTCTCCAGCAGGGCTGCGCCGAGAACGTGAAGACGCACCCGGGCG
>NZ_DATJPU010000060.1:0-9094 GCF_035506235.1 Mycobacterium sp. | reverse complement strand
GGACCCGCGGGTTGGCCTCAATGTTGCGGAACCACTGGGCTTTTCGGCCGAAACCCGACGCGACGACGTAGACGTCGGGCGCGGGGTGATCGACGACTTCCAGGACGGCGTAGCGCGGGGCGCCGGACTTGCGGCCGCTGTATTCGAGCATCAGGATGCGCGAGCCGAACAGCGCCCCCGCGCGGGCCTTGAAGATACAGATCGGCGCGCGCACCAGCCGGCGGGAACGCAGCAGCCGTGCGCCGATCGCGGTGAGAATCGATGCATTTGCAGTCCGCCCCATGACTGTGATTGTCCTCCGCATGACGGGGGCGTCACACAGTCGCATAGTTGCGCAACGTTGGGGGTAAGTAATTTACCCAATGAGTCGAAAAGCGGGCGACGCAACGCATCGGTCGATCCAGGGCACCGCGATCGGCAACTTCATGGAGGCCTACGACTTCACCCTGTTCAGCCTCGTCGCCACCATCCTGGCGCAAAAGTTCTATCCCGGAGAAAACTCCGGCGCGGGCAACCTCATCGCCACCTTCGGCACGATGACGGCCGGCTTTGTCGTGCGGCCGCTGGGCGGCGTCATCTTCGGCCCGCTCGGCGACCGCATCGGGCGCAAGCCCGTGCTGGTGGTGACGATCTCGCTGATGGCGGTGTGCGCGTCCGCGACCGGCGTGTTGCCGGTCTACCACACCATCGGGGTCTGGGCGCCGATCCTGCTCACGGTCGTTCGCGTCTGCCAGGGCTTGTCCTCGGGCGGGGAGTACGCGGGCGCCATGACCTTCATCGCCGAACACGCCCCAGATCACAAGCGGGGAACGCTCGCCGGTTTCCTGCCGGTCGGCACGCTGGGTGGCTTCGTGGTGGGTGCCGCCCTGGTGACGGGGCTGCAGACCGCGCTACCGAGCGGCGACATGCTGGCCTGGGGCTGGCGCGTCCCGTTCCTGCTGGCCGCCCCCCTCGGGCTGATCGCGGTCTACCTGCGTTCGCGGATCGACGAAACCCCCGATTACGAGGAGATGCACGCGCGCCAGCAGCAGACGTCCGCTCGGAACCAATTCACCCAGACGGTCGTGCGGCAGTGGAAGGCGCTGCTGATCTGCATCGGTCTGGAGTTGGCGATCAGCGACACCAGCTACTTGGTCAGCGGGTACGTGCCGACCTACCTGAAGAAGACCGTGGGCGTGCCCGACAACCCGGCGTTGGTGATGGTCCTGGTAGTGCTGGCGGTCTTGATGATCGGTGTCCTGTTGGTCGCGATGCTGTCGGACCGCATCGGCGTCAAACCGCTGATGTGGACCGGGTGCGGGCTGCTCGTCGCGGTCTCCCTACCGGCGTTTTCGTTGATGCGCTTCGGTGGGGCGTATCCGACGAAGTTCGGCGGTGTGCTGCTCGTCGGCCTGCCCATGCTCTTCTTGAGCAGCCTCGAGCCGGCGATTCTGCCCGCGCTGTTTCCCACCAACGTGCGCTATGGCGCGGTGTCGATCGGATTCAACATCGCGGTGTCGGCCTTCGGCGGCACCACCCCGCTGATCGCCGAGACCCTGGTTGCCGGCACAGGCAACCCGATGATGCCGGCGTACATGCTGATGTTCGCCGGGGTGGTCGGCGCCGTCACCCTGGTCTTCGCCCCGGAGGTGGCCGGCAAGCCGTTGCTGGGGTCCGGGCCGTCGGTGGACCTGGTCGGAACTCAGCGCGGGAGCGCCGGCGGCACGGGTATGCCGCCCGGCGTGGGTGCCGGCGTGGTGCCCGACACCGGGGGAGCCAGATAGACGCAACCCGGTATCAACCCACCAGTCCGAGCGCGATCACCACGGTGGTGGAGTGGCGCCCGGCGCAATGTTGGTGCCGCGCGACGTCATGCGGTTCCCGAGTCGTCGGTGTCGATTACTGACCGGGGACGGACACTGAGCAGGTAATGCCCGGCGCGCGCGGGATCCGCTGGTCCAGCGTCACCAATGGCGCAGCCAGGATCTCGGCGAGCGCGACGTAGGCGGCGTCGTAGCTCGACAGATTGCCCCGCAGCTCCCAGGCACGTGCCGCCAGCGGGTCGTAGGGCCATAGTTCTATAGACAGGTCAAGCAAATCGGCCTGGGCTTGAGCGGCCTGGTCAGCGCTGACCGCTCCGCTGAGCTCTGCGCGCCGGATGACGTTCGCGCATTCGTAAGGCAACAGCGTCGGTGCGAAAAGTTCGGCGTCCGCCAGACGCGCCGTTGCCCATTGACCGTCGCCGCCGGAATCCAGCAAGACGGCTACGACCGCCGATGCGTCGCAGACGACCCGCTCGGTCACCGGCGCTCGGCGTCTTTCGCGGCGAGGATGGCCGGCGCGTCGAAGCGCGCTTTTGTCGCGTTGACCCGGGCGCGGGCACGGGCGATGACGTCTTGCGGCGCCGGCTTGTCCGCCGTGGCGACGAGCAGGACGCGCAGGTATTCCTGCAGCGACTGCCCCGACCGGGCGGCGCGCGCGGCCAGTTCGTCGCGCACCTCGTCCGGGATGCCGCGGATCGTGATGGCCACCATGGCTGCAGAATAGCAGCAATGCAGCTAATTTGCAGATCGCTGCTGGGTCAATGTGAAGCGAACCTGAAGAAAGCGGCTCGTCGGGCCGGCCGCGGAAGCCGAGCGCTCACAATGGGGCATGGCGAGTTCCCCGCGCGCAGGTAGGCGCCCGACCGCCGGCACACCGCGGGTGCTGGTGGTCGAGGATTCCGAGACCATCCGCGAAATGGTCGGCGAGGCGCTGACCGACGCCGGCTATCACGCCGACGCCCGTCGTGACGGCGACGGTTTGGAGGAGACACTCGACGGACTGCGACCGGACGTGGTGGTGCTCGACGTGATGCTGCCGGGGCGCGACGGGTTCGAGCTCATCGACGTCGTCCGGAACTGGGGCGATGCCGGCATCGTGCTGATCACCGCCCGCGACGCCCTAACCGACCGGCTGCGCGGCCTCGACGGCGGCGCCGACGACTACGTCGTCAAACCGTTCGAGCTGGCCGAACTGGTGTCGCGGGTCGGCGCGGTGCTGCGCCGGCGGGGACGGCTGCCGCGGGCGCTGCAGGTGGGCGACCTGATGCTGGACGTCGACGCGGGCGTCGCGGTGCGCGCGGGCCACGAGCTGGACCTGACCGCCACCGAGCTGCGGCTGCTGCACTTCTTGGTCGAGCAGCGCAGCCGGATCGTGAGCGCCGGTCAGATCCTGAACGCGGTGTGGGGCTACGACGCCTACGACCCCAACCTGGTGCAGGTGCATATCAGCGGGCTGCGGCGCAAGCTCGAGGCCCACGGGCCGCGGATCGTGCACACCGTCCGCGGAATCGGCTACCGCATGCAGGCCCGCCGGTCATGACGGCCGCAGCCGACCCCGCGACGCCGACGCCGTCGCTGCAGCGGCGGGTCGTCGTCGTCGTCATCGGACTGCTCGCGGTCTTGTTGGTGGTGCTCGGAATCGTCATCGACGTCGGCCTGCGGGCCCAGGCTCGTCGCAACCTCAACGATCGGCTTTTGGCGGCCACGTCGCGCGCGGACGCGCTGGCGCTCGCACACACCCCGCCTCAGCAAATCGCGGCCCAACTCAACGGCGGCATCGTGCGCGCGCGCGTGGTCACCGCCGACGGCGCGGCCTACGGCGACCCCGCGATCAGCCCCGACGCCACCGTCGGCGCGTTCGTTCCGCCGCTTGGGCCACCACCGCCGCCGCCGAGCTACCCGCCGTTCGGCCCCCCGCCGCCGGCCTTCCCGCCCCCGCCACCGGGCGAACCGCCCGCGCCACCGGATGCCAGCGCCACCGAGCTGGTGCATCCCCTGCCCGACGGGTCCCGGCTGATCCTGGTGGCCGACACCACGCAGACCACCCAGGTGACCCGTCAGCTGCGTCAGCTGATGATCGGTGCGGGTGTGGTCACGCTGCTGGTGGCGGCGCTGCTATTGATCGCGGTCAGCCGGGTCGCGCTGCGGCCGTTGGACCGGCTCACCGCGGTGGCCACCGACATCGCGACCGGTGATCGCGGCCGGCGACTGCGGCCAAAGCGCACCGATACCGAACTCGGCCGCGCGGCCGGCGCCTTCGACGGAATGCTCGAGGCGCTGGAGGCCTCCGAGCGGCGGGCCCAGCAGGCGGCCGAGGACGCCCGGCGCGCCGAGGCGGCCACCCGGCGATTTCTCGTCGACGCCGCCCACGAGCTGCGCACCCCGATCGCCGGCATTCAGGTCGCCGCCGAACAACTTGCCGGCAACGCCGCGCAGTACCAGGGCGACGAGGCGCGCGCTCAACACCGCCGCGCCAGCCTGTTGCTGTCCGACGCCCGCCGCGCCGGACGCCTCGTCGGCGACATGCTGGATCTGAGTCGCATCGACGCCGGGCTGCCGCTGGATCTGCACGACGACGTCGACCTCGCCGCCCTGGTCGACGCCGAGGCCGACCGGGCGGCCATGCTGGCGCCACGGGTCACTGTGGAACGGACCGGCCTGGCCGAGCTCGAGGTCCGGGCGGACCCGACCCGGCTGGCGCAGATTCTGACCAACCTGTTCGACAACGCCCGCAGGTACACCCCCGCGGGGGGCGCTATCACCATCGACCTGGCCACGAGCGACCACATCGCCGAGGTGACCGTGACCGACACCGGCCCGGGCGTTCCCGACGACGAGCGAGACCGCATCTTCGAGGGGCTGGTGCGCCTGGACGAGGGGCGCGCCCGCGACCACGGCGGCGCCGGGCTCGGCCTACCGATCGCCCGCGCGCTGGCGCGCGCCCACGGCGGGGAGCTGACGTGCCTTCCCCGCGAGGGCGGGGCGCAGTTCCGGCTCACCTTGCCCGTCGACGCGCCCAGCGCGTAGCCGGCCCCTAGAATCCCGGCGGTGGCGGAGCCCCGGGCGGGTGCGGCCCAAACGGTCCGCCGGGTGCACCCGGTCCGGGCGGCGCGCCGAACGGCCCGCCCGGACCACCCGGTCCCGGCGGCGGCGGCCCGGGTTGTCCGGGCGCCGGTGGCGGAGGCGGGGGCTCGGCGGTGGCCACCGCGGTACCGAAGGCCGCCGCGGTAACCGCGAGGGCGCCCGCGAGCAAAGAGCCGGCGATCGCTTGCTTTGTCTTCATTGACCATTTCTCCTGTTCGCTTGTCATCGGTTTGGCGGTGGCGTCGGCGTGCCGGAAGGGGCGGGGATGCCGGGCTGCGGCGCCTGGCCCGGTGGGGGCGGCGAGCCCCAGGCGCCCGGCGGGGGCGGCGGCGGGTGCCCGGCGAACGGCGGCGGTGGCGGAGGACCCCAGGCGCCCGCCGGCGGTGGCGGCGGAAAACCAAAGCCCGGCGGCGGAGGTGCCCATAGGCCGATCAAGGTGGCAGCCCCGAAGGCCCCGACGGCGAGACCGGCCAACCCGCTGCCGATCGCGACGCCGACGGGGTGCCGGTGTACGACCGACGATCGGGGCGCGGCCGGGGCGGGTGTCGCAGGAGAAGGTGGAGTTGCGGGCTCTGTGCGGTAAGTCGGTCCCTCGGCGGTCACTGTGCCTCCTTGTCGCGGTGTGTGATGCCGGCGACGGTAGGAAGCCGATCTGAAGTCAAGCTGAAGAGCGGCGCTCGAGGCGCAGATCTTCAGGTCGGCTTCAGAAACGCCGGGAGACAGCTGCTGCAAGACGCGAGGAGATGGATAGGCCTGACGATCCAAATCACCTGCGGCAGTTGCTAATTGAACTCGCGCGGTCGTGCGTCTCAACTTCACGCGGTGTCAATTCGACGATGCGCGTTGTGCTGTGGCCGTGGCGGCGAAGCGGCGGGCTGAAAACGCAAATGGGCGTTCTCGGTTAGCGGTACGCTGATTGCCTCCCTAGCGTTCGACAGCGCCCCCGGTGCTTGCAGCGCAGTCCCCGAGTACGGGAGGTGCGGGATGTCGTTTGTTATGGCTACGCCCGAGTTGATGTCGGCGGCCGCAACAGACTTGGCGAATATCGGTTCCACACTGACGACGGCCAACGCGACCGCGGCGGCCACGACGACGGAAGTGCTCACCGCGGGCGCCGATGAGGTCTCGGCCGCAGTGTCGGCACTCTTCAGCGCCCACGGACATGCCTATCAGGCGGTCAGCGCCCAGGCGGCGGCGTTTCACGCCCAGTTCGTACAGGCCCTCAACGCGGGCGGCGGCGCGTACGCGGCCGCCGAGGCGGCCAACGTATCTGCCTCGTCAGTCATCGAGCAGGACTTGCTCGCCATCATCAATGCGCCCACCCTGGCGCTGTTCTCGCGTCCGCTGATCGGCAACGGCGCCAACGGGGCACCTGGGACGGGCGCACCGGGCGGAGCGGGCGGGTTCTTGATCGGCGACGGCGGCAACGGTGGTTCCGGCGAGCTCATCGGCGGCACCGGTGGGGCCGGTGGGCCGGCCGGGCTGTTCGGCCACGGCGGCACCGGCGGTGCTGGGGCGGCCGGTGGCGGGACCGGCGGGGTAGGTGGCGCCGGCGGACTGCTGGGCGGCTTCGGCGGCAACGGCGGTGCGGGCGGGACCGGTGGTGGAGCCGGCGGGAACGGGGGCGCAGGCGGGCTGTTTTCTCCCGGTGGCATTGGCGGGGCCGGCGGATCCACCAACGCGGCCGGGACAAATGGTGGAGCCGGTGGGGCCGGTGGTATCGGCGGG
This sequence comes from Mycobacterium sp., assembly GCF_035506235.1. Lineage (GTDB taxonomy): Bacteria > Actinomycetota > Actinomycetes > Mycobacteriales > Mycobacteriaceae > Mycobacterium. The sequence goes on along the minus strand of NZ_DATJPU010000060.1, from coordinate 2,480 downwards.
TTGTTCGCCCCGGGCGGTGCCGGGGGCGCGGGCGGGCCCGGTCTGGGCGGCGCCCTGTCTAACGGCGGCGCGGGTGGGGCCGGTGGTATCGGCGGGTTGTTCGCCTCCGGCGGCGTCGGCGGGAGCGGCGGGTTAGGCGACGCCACCGGAGGCGCCGGCGGCCCGGGCGGTCTCGGCGGGTTGTTCGCCTCCGGAGGCGCCGGCGGGACCGGCGGGTTCGGTGACGTCACCGGGGGTGCCGGCGGGGCCGGGGGCACTGCCGGCCCCTTCTCGGCTTCCGGCGGCGCCGGTGGGACCGGTGGGTTCGGCCAGACCACCGGTGGTGCTGGTGGACCCGGCGGCGACGCCGGTCTACTGGTCGGCTCCGGCGGTTCCGGCGGGGCCGGCGGGGATAGCCCCAGCGGCAACGGCGGGGCCGGCGGGTCCGGCGGCAACGCCGGCCTGGTGATGGGCTCCGGCGGTGTCGGTGGCACCGGCGGGAATGTCACCAGCGGCACCGGTCATGGCGGTGCCGGCGGTTCGGGCGGCAAGGCCGGGTTAATCGGGAACGGCGGTAGCGGCGGCGACGGCGGTACCGGAGCTCCATTCGTGGGCGGCGGGTTTGGCGGTGACGGCGGTAAAGGCGGCGATGCCGTGCTGATCGGCGATGGTGGTAATGGCGGCAGCGGCGGACCAGCGCTGACGTTCGGAAAGAACGGTGCCGGCGGCGCCGGCGGGCAACTGCTCGGCGCGGATGGACTGTAAGCCGCTGTCCCGGGTCAGCTGATGGCGACTGACTCCTGCTGAGGCAACACCTTGCGGTGGTGGTGCCGCCGGTAGTGGCGGATCTCGAACACCAGCCCGGTCACCCCGAGGCTGGCTGTGCACAGCGACACCAGGAGCAGCAGCGGGCTCGGGTGCCCGGCGAGGGCGTCGCCGAGGATCACCACGGCCGCGGTGCCGGGCAGCAGGCCGCCCACCGTGGCCAACGTGTAGGGCAGCAGCCGCACGGTCGACGCGCCGGCGGCGTAGTTGATCGCCGAAAACGGCACGGCGGGTATCAATCGCAGCGACAGGATCGCCAGCCAGCCCCGCTTGCTCAAGCGCTCGTCCACGGTGTCGATCGATCGGTGGCGAACCAGGCGGTTGAGCTGCCACCCCGCCGCGCGCACCAGGAGCATCGCGAGCACCGCGCTGGCGGTGCTGGCGACCACCGCGATCGGCACGCCCAGCACCGGGCCGAACAGCAGCCCGGCGGCCAGGGTGAACGCCGTGCGGGGGAGCGGCACCACCGTGGCCAGCACGTGCGTGCCCAGGAACGCCAACGGGAACCAGGGGCCCACCGATTCCGCCCAGTCCCGCATCTGCACCGGCGTCGGCAGGGGAAGCCAGGTCGCCGCCGCGATCAGGACTGTGATACCGACCACTATCGCGAGTGCGCGCGGACGGGCCAGCTGACGCCGCGCCGCGGCCATCGCGGCGCGGAGATCACGCAGGGTGCGGGTGATTTTGCAGGTGGCGGAAGCCGTCACGCCTGTCAAGGGTACGGGCCGGAATTGAATAATCCGTTTACCGAGCCTGGCGTTTCACGGGCGTCCCGAGGCCCCAGCCCCGATGGCCGCCCCGCGCGGTTTTTAGCGCGGAGCCCCGATCAATTAGCCTCATTAGTACGTGACAGAGCCCCATTTGCTGGGAAAAAGGGAGCAGTCGGTGTCCATTGACGTACCCGAGCTCGCCGGCCTAGAACAGGTTCGCGGGCGTTGGCGCACTGCGGTCGCCGGTGTGCTGTCCAAGAGCACCCGCAAGGATCCCGGGCAGTTGGGCGACGAGCCGGAGCGGCTGCTGGAAACCCCGACGTATGACGGGATCGCCATCCGGGCGCTCTACACCGCGCTCGACGAGCTGCCCGAACCGCCGCTGCCCGGCGAGTGGCCCTACGTGCGTGGCGGCGACGCGCTGCGCGACGTCAACGCGGGCTGGAAGGTGGCCGAGGCGTTTCCGGTCCCAGGCGCTGCCGACAACGCCGCGGTGCTGGCCGCCCTCGCCGACGGGGTCAGCGCCCTTCGGATCCGGGTGGGGGAGTCCGGGGTGGCGCCCGGGGAACTCACGCAACTGCTCTCGGGCGTCTACCTCGACCTGGTGCCCGTGATCCTCGACGCGGGCGCCGACTACCCCGAGGCCTGCGATGCCCTGCTGGCGCTGGTCGACCCACTTGGGCCGGAACAGCGCAAGGCCCTGTCCGTCGACCTGGGCGCCGACCCGCTGACCGCGACGCTGAGCGGCCGGGCGTCGGCGTCGACGGAGCAGGTGGTCGCGGTGGCCAGGCGCGTGGCCGGGAGCCGCGGTGTGCGGGCGATCACCGTCGACGGTCCCGCCTTCCACAACCTGGGCGCCAACGCCACGTGGGAGCTGGCCGGCGGCGTCGCGGCCGCGGTGGCCTACCTGCGGTTGCTCACCGACGCCGGGATGCCCGTCGCACAAGCGTTGCGGCAGATCAGCTT
>NZ_DATJPU010000059.1:0-7202 GCF_035506235.1 Mycobacterium sp. | reverse complement strand
CTGGCTGATCCGCAGGTGGGCGGCGATCTCCGCGGCCACCGCCTCCATCGTGTCGATGGCACAGTCCTCGTTGTCCGAACACCGCGAGAGTCGGTAACGAAACAAGCGCCCGATCAGCTCCAGCTGGGCGGCCGCCTGCCGGTTTTCGGCGCGCGCGGACGCACCAATCCCGTCCAGTAGGGCCGCCGACTCCGCCGTCGTGGACGAATAGCACCGCTCAATCATGTCGTCGAACCGCGCGATCACGGCCGGCGACGATTGCTTCGATTCGAACATGTGTGGCGCTCCACGTGTTTTCGTGGGCGCTTTTCTGCTGTTCAGGGGCGGATTTCGTTGCGGTAGACCGTGCTTGGCGTGTCGCGGGGTGAAATGAGCGACGCGCACGTGGCGTGGCTCTAGGTTTCGGGGTTACCACACCAACCTCAACCCTGCATACGAGGAATACGAATTCTCGTGGAATGGAGAACATTACGGTGCGCGATTCATTTGGGGGCTGTTCTTGTCATCTTCGATCTAGTGGGACTGAAGCTTCCCAGGCAGGAGCCGCCGGCGGTCGCTAACCGCCCCGGGCCTCGATCATCGCGGACCGATTGACCTTGGTGGCCGCCGTGCGCGGGATGGCGTCGACGAATTCGACGGTCTTGGGCGCCTTGTAGTGGGCGAGCCGGGTCTTGGCGTACTCGATCACCTGCCCGTCGGTCAGCGGCGCGCCGTCCGCGGGCTGGATCACGGCGTGTACGCGGCGGCCCCACTGCGGGTCGGCGAGCCCGATGACCACGACGTCGGCGATGCCGGGATGGCCGGCCAAAGCCGATTCCACCTCCGCCGGAAAGACATTGGCGCCGCCGGTGACGATCATGTCGACGCGGCGGTCGACGATGTAGAGGTAGCCGTCCTCGTCGAGGTACCCGATGTCGCCGGCGGAACGGAACCCGTCGTCGGTCGACGGCAGCGGCGGCGCCCCGCCCAGATAGCGCGATCCCGCGGCCATCGGCGCGCGCAGGTAGATCTCGCCGTGTTCGCCGGGACCAAGGGGTGTCCGCCCGGCGTCCAGGATCCGGATCTCGGTGTCCCGGAAGCCGCGGCCGACACTGCCCGGATGGGCGAGCCACTCGTCGCCGCGCAACGCGGTGAGCCCCAGGTTCTCGGTCATGCCGTAGGCCGTCACGATCTGCTCGGGGCTCAGCAGCTCGAACCAGGTGTGCATGAGCGACGGCGGCATCACCGCGGCGCCCTGCAGGATGAAGACGACGCTGGACAGGTCGCGCTGCCGGACGTCGGGCCTGGCCGCGATGCGCGCCAGCATCGTCGGCGTGGCCGTGAAGTTGGTAATCCGGAAGCGTTCGATCACGTCCAAAACCAGTGCCGCGTCGAACTTCTCGAGTATCACGAGGTGGTCACCGGCCAGCAGGAAGAAGAAGGTGGCGAAGCCGTTGGTGTGATACATCGGCGCGGGCACCATGATGGTCTGCGGCTGGGCGACCCGTGTCCAGTTCGACAGGAACGGCTCGCCGTGCTGGGGCGTCCACACCGACGGCGCCAGGCTGAGGATCACCTTGGGCACGCCGGTCGATCCGCTGCTACAGATTCCGTTGGCGTGCGGGGAAACGACCGCGGGCAGCGGGCTGGCGGACTCGGCGGCGGCGCACGCCTCCAGTTCCCACCGGGTCGTCTCGTCGATGACGACGGCGGGGTCGATCACGTCGCGCACCCGGTCCCGCTCCCACTCAGGCAGATCCCAATGCATGGGGACCGGAACCGCGCCGATCTTCCAGCACCCCAGCGCCGCGAGCACCAGGTGGACGGAATTCGGGATTCCCAGTGCCACAAGCGAACCCAGGCCGGCACCGCTGGCGGCCAGCGCCCGTCCCCACTGGTTGGCGCAGGCGTCTAGCTCGCCGAACGTCAGCGACTCCGCGGTGCCGTCGAGCGCGACGACCGTCGCCGCCATGTCGTCGCGCCGTTCCTCCGCCAGCTGCTGCAGTTTGGTTCCGAACGGGACGCCGTCTTCCAGCGGGTTGGGGGTCGCCGAAGACGCGAGCGGCTCGGTTGTCATGCCGATACCGGCCCGCTGAACAGCGTCTCCAGGTGACCGTCGCGGACGTCGGGTATGAGCCGCAGGGCCAGCGCCTCGGCGCTCAGCGGCAGCCTGATCAACGGCTGGGTGTGCCGGTCGAGCACGCTGACGTCGGACTCGTCGCAGAAACCCAGGGCGCCGAGCAGCTGGTGAGAGGTGCGCAGCACCTGTCGCGCGGTGTCGGCGGCCTTGTACCGGAGAACAAGCGCGTCGGCCGTATGCACCTGTACCGGAAGCGATTCGGGCCGGCAGACGGTGTACTTCGCGAGTTCGTACAGGCCGCGCACCCCGACGGCGGCGTCCGCGACCGCGAACCTGACGGCCTGGAAGTCCGCCAGCGGCTTGCCGAATTGAACCCGGGCACGCACGTGGTCGGTCACGATGTGCAGCGCTTGCTGCAGGGCTCCCAGAATCCGCCATGATCCCAGCACGAGATGAAGGTTAACGTCGCCGGCCGGAACGGTTCCGTCGGGTGCGCTCAACGTGGCCGGCACCAGAAACGGGCCCAGCTTGGCGGTGGTCCGCGACGCGGGCCGCGGCTGATAGCGGGTGCCGTCCACGTCGGCGGCGATCCAATCACCCGGCAGGTCGCCGTGGTCGATGCGCGGCGCCTCGGGGTCGATGAGGGCCAGTCGGGCGCCGTCGATCGCCAGCAGTTCTTCGACGACGGGATAGGGCAGGGCTGTCGCGCCGGCGGCCTGGCAGAGCACGGCGGCGGCCAACAGGTCATCGTTGGCCGAACGGACGTCGAGCTCGAACGCGCCGAGATCACTCAGCGCCGTGCGCGCGGCGCCCCGCACGCCGTCGTCGGCCTCGGCGCGCAGCGCCGCCGGGGGCCCGCCCAGCCGGGTGAGCCGCTTGGCCGCGACCGCAGCGAAGTCGCCGATATCCTGTGGTAGTTCGGTTTTCACCGGTGTTCTCCCAAAACGTCGCGTGCCACCAGCATTCGCTGCACCTCGATCGTGCCCGATGCCACGGTCGCGGCCTGTGCGTAGCGCCAGTGGTCCTCGATGGCCCCGTGCAGGGGGGCCGACGTGCCGCTGTCGAGCGCAGCGGGACCCAGCACGTCGAAGAGCAGCTCGGCGACCTGCTGATCGCAGGTGGTGGTGGCGATGCGCGCGGCGCTGGCCGCCGCCCCGGCCGACGGGTCGTCCTGCAGCGAGATGGCCCGGTACGCCAGCAGTCGGGCCACCCGAAGGTCTGCGAGCGCCCGGACCCAGCGGGCGCGAATCGATTCGGGCAGCTCGTCCCAGGCGTCGCCGAGCTGTCTGCGCATCCGGTCCAGCAGCGACTCGCACCGCGCGTAGCGCGCGATGCCGACCCGCTCGAACGCCAGCGCCTCCCGCATCACCCGCCAGCCGTCGCCGACCTCGCCGAGGATGTCGCCGGCGAAGGCCGGCACGTCGTCGAGGAACATCTCGTTGAGGTGATGAGGTCCCAGCATCGACCCGATCGGCCGGACGGTGAAGCCGGGCCGGTCCATCGGGATCAGAAACAGTGTGAGCCGCTTCGGTTTTGGAGCGTCGGGCTCGGTGCACGCGGCCAGCACGCACCAGGATGCCATCAGCGCGTACGACGTCCACACCTTTTGGCCGGTGATGCGCCAACCGTCACCGTCCGGCACCGCGCGGGTGCGCAGCGACGCGAGATCGGTTCCGGCCTCCGGCTCGGAAAAGCCCTGGCACCAGATCACGTCCCCGGACGCGATGGCCGCCAGATGCTTGGCCTTCTGTTCGGCCGTGCCGTAACGCATCAGGGCCGGACCGACCCAGTTGATCCCCATGTACTGGGGACCGCGGGGCTCGTGCTGCGCCCACATCTCCTCGCGCAACACCGTCTGCTGCCAGACCGAACCACCGCCGCCGCCATGCTCTTTCGGCCACGCCAGCGCCAGTAGGCCCTCGGAGGCCAGCAGCTTGCAGAACGTCTCGGTGGTGGCGAGGTCTTGCGGGTTTTCGGTGCAGGCGCCCAGGAAGTCGGCTGGGATGTGGTTGGACACCAACTCGCGCAGGTGGTTTCGCAGCTGGGCGGCGTCCTCGCCGAGGTCGTAATCCATCGTCATCCCTTCGGCAGCCCGAGCAGCCGCTCGGCGATGATGTTGCGCTGCACTTCCGACGTTCCGCCGTAAATGGTCGCGGCGAGCGCGTCCTGGCGTTCGAACAGCAAATCCGGGTCACTCACCGAGTCCTGTCCCTTGGTGACGGCGGCGAGTTCCCAAACCCTTTGCAGGGTAACCGATCCGAGCAGCTTCAGGATGTCGGCCTCCGGGCTGGGTCGGCCGGCCAGCTCGTTGCCCAGGGCGCGATATCCGGTGGCCCGCAGCGCCTCGGCGTCGGCGAGCAGCGAGCCGAGCTCGGCGCAGATGTCATCGGTCGGCCGCGCCCGGCGCACCGCGTCCAGTCCGCGCTTGATCTCGACCCAGTTCATGATCCAGATCATCTGGCGTTCGTGGTGCAGCGACGACAGCGCGACGTTCCAGCCGCCATGCAGCGGCCCGAGGAGGTTTTCGGCCGGCACCTCGACGTCGTCGAGGAAGACCTCGCAGAATGTCTCGTCGGAAATCGACGCCATCCGGATGGGGTCGACCCGCACCCCGGGCGCGTGCAGGTCGAGGATCAGGCAGGAAATGCCGCGATGTTTCGGCGCATCGGGATCGGTGCGGGCATACAGGGTGCACCACCGGGACAGGTGGGCCTGGGTGGTCCATATCTTGTGGCCGTTGACGCGGAAGACGTGGCCGTCGCGCTCGGCCCGCGTGCGCAGGCCGGCGAAATCGGATCCGGCCTCCGGCTCGGACATGCCCAGCGCCCACCATTCGTCGCCGCGCAGCAGGGGAACCAGCAGCCGGTCGATTTGGGCTGGTGTGCCGAACTGACGGATGCCGGGCGCGGCAACGCCGGGACCCTGAATATTGGGCAGCTTGGGCGCGGATCGCAGCGCGCCCTCGATCCGGACCTCCATCGCGTCGCGCAGGCCCAGCGACCGGCCACCGTGCTCGCGCGGCCAGGTCGGCTGGAGCCACCCGGCCTCGAACGCCGCGCGCTGGTAGTCGCGCCGCAGCGTCAGGTCCCAGCGGTACTCGCGATACCGCTCGTAGTAGTCCTTCGGCAGGAACTCCGTCAGCCACGCGCCGAACTCCTCGAGCACGCCGCTCATCCCGCGCCTCCCGCGAACCGGCGACCCACCTCGTGATAGAGCGCGCGGCTGTCGCCCAGCAGCGCCGCGCCCTGCCAGGCGTGCCGGACGTACAGGTGGATGTCGTGCTCCCACGTCTGACCGAGGGCGCCGTGCACCTGCACCGCGGTCCGCGCGCAACCGACCGCCGCGTCGCCGGCCGCCGCTTTGGCGAGGGCCGCGGCGGTCCAGGCAGCCTCGGCATCAGGATCGGCTAGTCGGGCCGCGGCCGCGTAGGTGAGGCTGCGCGCGCGTTCGACGGCGACGTGGTTGTCGGCCAGCGCGTGTTTGATGCCCTGGAAGGCACCGATCGGCGTGCCGAACTGCCGGCGCGCCTTGGCGTGCTCGACCGCGCGGCGCAGGGCTCCGCTCGCCACGCCAACCAGGTCGGCGGCGGCGGCCACCAGCGGCGCGGCGAGCGCCGCTTCGAGCTGGACGGGCGCGGTGGCCAACGGCTCGGCGTCGATCTCGACGTCGGCCACCGGTTGTGCGGGGTCGGTCGACTCGCCCGCCAGCACGGTCACCCCGTCACCGCAGCGCGCGACCGCCGCTAAGACACCGTTATCGGCCCGGGCCAGCGTGACGATGAGTTCGGCGCGGGTCAGGTTGGGGACCGCGACCGCCCGTCCGCGCAGGCGACCGCCGCGCAACGCCATCGGTGCGCCGGGTAGCCGAGATCCTTTCGCGTGGACCGCCAGGGTGGCGACGACACCGCCGGCGATGTCGGCGAGCACCGAGTCGAGGCCGCTGGACCGCAGGGCGCCCGCCGCCAGGCCCACGCTGCTGAGCATCGGGATCGGCGCGATGGCGGCGCCGCATTCCTCGAGGACCACCGCGGTCTCGACAGGTCCGTAGTCGCCCGCCCCTTCCTCCGAGGGTGCCGCGAGTTCCGTCCAGCCCAGGTCGACCACCGTCTTCCACAGGGCGCGCCAGCGTTCGGGATCCGTCAGGGCCTGGCGGGCGGCGTCGGGGGGACACTCGGTGCGCAGGATGCCGCGCACGGTGTCGCGCAGCGACAGCTGCTCCGAACTCAGTCCGACATCCATAAGACCCCTAACATAATAAAAATAGTAAACTAGCGGCTTTGTTGCAATCGGTGCGAGCATAGGTGTGGCCCATGGTCGAGTGGTATCTGTTCCTGCCGCAGGTGCGGTTGTCGGCGGCCGACATCGCGGAGCGGGCACGCCATGCCGAGGCCGGCGGCTTTGACGGGATGGCGTTCATCGATCACCTCGAGGCGCCGGGGCTGGCCGACGAAAACATCTGGGAGGCAATGGGCATCGCCACCTGGGTGGCAGCCAGGACGGACCGGCTACGGATCGGCCACCTGGTGCTGTGCGACGCCTTCCGGCACCCCGCCGTGCTCGCCAAGCAGGCCGTCACCCTCTCGGACGCGTCGAACGGCAGATTCGAGCTCGGCCTCGGCGCGGGGTCGTGGCCCGCCGAGCTTGCCAGATTCGGTGTGGGCCTGCAGGATCCGAAGGCCAGGGTCGAGCAGCTCGGGCGCCACCTCGAGCTGATCAGGCAGTACTGGGGCGACGCCGAGGGCGAGGCCGCGCAGGCGCCGCGCAGAACCCACCCGATACCGCTGGTGCTGGGCGGCACCGGGCCCCGGATGATGGAACTCGTTCGCAAGTACGCGGATTGGTGGAATGTGCCGGCCAACCACCTGGACAAGTTGCCCGAGCTGGCCCCCGCCGCGGGGAGGGCCCGGGTGTCGGTCCAGCAGATGGTGGGTTTCGTCCGGGCCGGCAGCGATCCGGACAAGGTGCGCGAGGTGAGCACCCGGCGATTCGGCAACCTGGGCTCGGGGCTGGTCTGCGGGGACGCCGGCGAGTTGATCGGGCATTTCACCGGCCTGGCCGCCCAGGGCGTCGAGCGGTTCTACGTGTGGTTCGCCGATTTCGCCGTCCCGGATTCGCTGCACGACTTCGGCGAATCGGTGATCAAG
>NZ_DATJPU010000058.1:0-47361 GCF_035506235.1 Mycobacterium sp. | reverse complement strand
GAAATCTTTTGGGGCGAACCGGGAACCAACGGCCAGCACGCCTTCTATCAGTTATTGCATCAGGGCACGCGGTTGGTGCCGGCCGATTTCATCGGCTTCAGCCAGCCAATCGACGACCTGCCCACCGCGGACGGCACGGGCAGCATGCACGACCTGCTGATGAGCAACTTCTTCGCCCAGACCCAGGTGCTGGCCTTCGGCAAGACCGCCGAGGAGATCGCCGCCGAGGGCACGCCGGCCGACGTCGTGCCGCACAAGGTGATGCCCGGCAACCGCCCGTCCACCTCGATCCTGGCCGACCGGCTCACGCCGGCCGTGCTGGGGCAACTGATCGCGCTCTACGAGCACCAGGTCTTCACCGAGGGCGTGATCTGGGGCATCGACTCCTTCGACCAGTGGGGCGTGGAACTGGGCAAGACGCAGGCGAAGGCGCTGCTCCCGGTGATCACCGGCGACTCCTCGCCGGCACCGCAGTCGGATAGCTCGACCGACGCGCTGGTGCGCCGCTACCGGACCGAAAGAGGGCGCACGAGCTGAGGTTTCGCCGCGAGCGCGCTCTCATCGGTCCGGGATTACGAGCTCGGAACCGAATCTCCGCACGAACGTGCGCAAACGGTCCACGGTCGCGGTCTGCGGATCGCTGAGGTGCAGCTGCAGCAGTTCGCGACCGGCGGCATGCAAGATCCGAGCGGTGTACTCGGGATCGTGCAGCTGGGGATTGATGCGCAGCAGTTCACGGACGAAGAAGTCGATGACGACGGCCTGAGATTGAGCCAGGCGGGCATACAGCTCCGGTGGGGCGCCCTGCGGCGGGAACAAGAACAGCCGCCACGTCGCCGGCTGGGCGTCGACGGCGGCCAGCACCCCGTCGAACGCGAGCACCAGCGACTGATCTTCGGCGGCATCCAATCCCGAAATCGCTTCGGCGAACTGCGCGCCGGCCCGCGCCGCCTCACGCTCGATCAGTTCGACGAACAGCCCCGCCAAGTCGCCGAACTTCTGATAGATCAACGACCGATTGATGCCGGCCTGCTGCGCGATGCGGTTCGGTGTCGCCGCGTGGAACCCTTCGGCGTCGACGATCGCGTGTGTGACGTCGAGAATCTGCTCGCGCCGGCCCTCGGCGGTCATGCGCCGCCTGGGGTTGGCGGGCAGCGAGCTGGTCACCCTTGACAGCATAACTAACACCTTGTGAGTATTACTCACCAACTGTTAGTTAGCAGGAGGCAGCGATGGGCACGTACTACCCCGAACTCGCGCGACGGGTCCGCAGCCAGCGCGATTTGCAGCCCGACCTCTACGGCGACTTCGACTTCGACCGGCAGCCGGACCGCCTGGCAACCGAGCCGGACGTCGACTCCGCGCTGCCCACCTGGGTCGCCGACCGCGCACCGATCCTGGAAGACGACCGAGTCCTCGAATTGATCAGCACCGCAACGCTGCTCGGCGACGTCGTCGCGGATCCCTACGCGGCACTGATGAATACGCACAGTGTCACGCACCTGATCGACATGCTCAAAACGGCCTGCCGCGAGGGAATCGGGGCCGTCCCCGACGCGCCCCCGGAGCTTGTCGCGTTCATCGCCGCCATGGAGGCCACCCCGGAGTGGATCGACTTCGACCTGGTACGCGAAGGCGCTCGCCAAGAGCGCATCCCCGCGGCGCTGCTGGCCCCGTTCATCACCCGGGGTGCGTTCATCGCGACCTTCACCAACACCTACGCCGCGCTGCCGATGGCCCTGACCGGCGCGCTCTCGGGCAAGCGGGCCGCCCGACGGGTCAACGAAACGGCCAGTTTCTTCGCCGTCACCACGCTGCCCGGTGCGCTGGACCGTTACGGCCCGGGCTTCGAGGCCGCCGCCATGGTCCGGCTGATGCACTCGATGGTCCGCTACAACGCGCTGAAGAAAACGGACAAGTGGGATGCCGCCGTGTACGGCATGCCGGTGCCGCAGGTTGACCAGATGCCCGCGGGAATGATCGGCCAGTACCTCCTGGCCCGCAAGGCGCGCCGGCAAGGTCGGGCGGCATTCAGCAAAGAAGAACGCGCCGTCGTCGAATTCGCCAGGTATCGCTGCTTTCTGCTCGGCCTGCCGGAGGAACTCCTACCCGCGGAGCCGGCCGACATCATCCACGTCATGCACGCGCGCTCGGCACTGCTGCGCTACGGATTCGACACCGTCTGCCAGGAGCTCGTCCGCGGCACCATGGCGGCGTACTTGCGCCCCGACACCTCGCTGTTCGACCGTTGCGCCGAAGCGGTCGAAAAGAGTTTCAGTAAGCTCACTTTCGTTCGCACCTTCTGCAACGGTGATCGTGACATCGCCGAGGCCATGGGCGTCTCGATGGGGCCGACGGATCTCCTGCGCGTCGCCCTCACCGCGCCCTTCATCATCGGGCGTTTCACCGCCGTGAGCCACGCGAGCCGCATCCCGCTGCTCCGGGACGTCACCGACGCATACGTCATCGGGCTCCTCAAGCTCCGGCTGGCGACCTACGGCAGACCCGAATTCACCACCGACGCGGCGCATTACACACCTTTCCCGCACTGACGTCGTGGCGCGGGCAGACGCAATCAGGCGAACCATTTGGTGAGCGGGGGCGGCAGCACCCGCATCACCTGCACCAGCGGCGCCCACGGCCACCATGGCACCACCGCCCGGCCGGGCTCGCGTTCCATGGCGGCGACGAGGGCGTTGACGCCAGTCTCGTTGTCCACCATCAACATTGTGCTGTTCGACTTGGCCGTCATCTCCGACTCGATATAGCCGGGCTCGATCACCGAAACCCTGATGGGGCCCTTGGCGTACTCGGCGCGCAGGGATTCACCCAGCGAGCTCAAGCCGGCCTTGCTTGCGGCGTAGGCGGCCTTCACGCCCGGCACTCCCTTGTTGCCGAGAACCGATGAGATGAGTACCAGATGACCCGAACCGCTCTTGTTGAACATCTCCAGCGCATTCTCGATCTGCACCAGCGCGGCCACCAGGTTGGTCTCGATGGTCGCCATGTTCGCCCAGAGCTTGCCGGAGCCGAGCTTCGCGCCCTTGCCGATGCCGGCGTTGACGACGACGCGATCGATCCCGCCGAGCTCGTCGCTCAGCTCACCGAATACCTTCGGCACCTGTTCGTGGTCGTTGACGTCCAGCGCGGCCACGGCGACCTTGATGCCCGGATACTGTTTCGTCAGTTCGGCTTTCAGCTCGTCGAGTCGTTCGGTGCGACGGGCGCACAACCCCAGGTCGCGGCCCTTGGCGGCGAAGGCGCGCGCCATCCCTGCCCCCAGACCGGAACTGGCGCCCGTGATGAGGATCTTCTGACGAGTCACCCGACCAGCATAGCGACCGCGGCCGCCGGCTACTTGAGCAGCCGCGACATGCGCCGGTCGGCCAACACCTTACCGCCGGTCTGACAGGTCGGACAGTACTGAAAAGACTTGTCCGCGAACGACACTTCTCGCACGGTGTCGCCGCATACCGGGCAGGGCAGCCCGGTGCGGGCATGTACCCGTAACCCGGAGCGCTTCTCCCCCTTGAGCATCGCGGCACCCTGGCCGACGGAACGGCTCACCGCGTCGGTCAGCACCGAGATCATCGCGTCGTGCAGGGCGGTGAGCTGTTCGCCGGTCAGCTTGCCCGCGGTGGCGAACGGCGAGATCTTCGCGACGTGCAGAATCTCGTCGCTGTAGGCGTTGCCGATCCCGGCGATCACCTTCTGGTCGGTGATGACGGTCTTGATCCGGCCGGTGTTGCCGGCCAGCAGCCCGGCCAGCTCGTCGGGGCTGAGGTCCAGCGCGTCGGGGCCCAGGGCGGCGATGCCCGGCACCAGCTGCGGATCGTCGACGAGCCACACCGCCAGCCGCTTCTGGGTGCCGGCCTCGGTGAGGTCGAACCCGGGCGCCTCGCCGGGGGTGCCCAGGTGCACGCGCAGGGCGATCGGGCCCTTGCCGGGGCGCAGCGGCGCCGCGGCCAGCTTGTCGGACCACCGCAACCACCCCGCCCGCGACAAGTGGGCGATCAAGAACAGCCCTCCCGCCTGCAGCCCGAGGTACTTGCCCCACCGCTGGGCCCCGGTCACAGGCTGGCCGTGCAGCGCGCTGGTCGGCGGGTCGAAGGTCTTCAGCACGGACAGCGCGCCGACGTCGACGCGGCCGACCGTCGAACCGACGGCGTGGCGGCGCAAATGGTCGACCAGCGCTTCGATCTCGGGCAGTTCGGGCACGCCCTTCAGTCTGCCGGTCTGAGCAAATAGGTGTCCATGATCCAGCCGTGCCGCGCGCGGGCCTCGGCCCGCAGCGTCGCGATGCGCGCCCCGACCTCCCCGACGGTGCCCGCCACCAGGAGCTCGTCGCCGGTGCCCAGGTAGGCGCCCCACCAGATGCGTGTGCCGGGCGGGCACACCTGAAACGAGCAGTCACCGTCGAGCATCACCACCGCCGAGCGGGCCAAGCCGTGCTCGCGCAGCCGCCGGCCGGTGGTGATCAGGACGGGTTCCCCGACCTCGTTGAGTGGGATGCGGTGCCGGGCCGTCAGCGCCTGCACCGCGGTGATGCCGGGAATGACGTCGAAGGTGAACGCGACTTCGGCCGCGACGGCGTCCAGGATGCGCAAGGTGCTGTCGTACAGCGACGGATCTCCCCACGCCAAAAAGGCGCCCACGCCGTCGGGACCGAGCTCGCCGGCGATGGCCGCCGCCCAGACCCGCGCCCGCGCCGCGTGCCAATCCGAAACCGCCTCGCGGTAGTCGGCCCCGGTGAAGCGCTTCGGGTCCGGGAGCTCGACGAAGCGATACCCGGGCTCTCGGATGAACCGGGCGCAGATCTCCCGGCGCAGGGCCACCAGGTCGCTTTTCGCCTCCCCCTTGTCCATCGCGAAGAACACCTGCGTGTCGTTGAGCGCATCGATCGCCTGGACGGTCAGGTAGTCCGGGTTCCCGGCTCCGATGCCGATCACGTGAATATGCCGACCCACGACGCCAGTCAACCGAATCGAAACCTGAAAGACCTAGTCGGGACCCCCAAGTACCCAGTACCATGGGTACCGTCTGAAGCAACCCGATGAAGGGACGCCGGCGCTATGACGACCGTGGTCAAGCCGAGTGGGCCGAGTCGTGAGGAGTTCTCGGACCGTCTGCTGAAAGGCTCGGTCAAGAAGTCCTACGAGCCCGTCGTCGATATCGACTGGGACGCCCCGCTGGACCCGGACAAGTTCTATCTTCCGCCGCGGCTGGTGTCGTTGTACAACACGCCGATGTGGGACGAGATGACCCGCGAGCAACAGATCGACCTGTCCCGCCAGGAACTGGTCAACACGCTGTCGGCCGGGATCTGGTTCGAGAACATGCTCAACCAATCGTTGTTGCGAACCATCCTGCACGAGGACCCCACGAGCTCCTCGACGCATTACAAGCTGACCGAGCTGGGCGACGAGACCCGCCACATGGTCATGTTCGGCAAGGCCATCGAGCGCATCGGCGCAAAGCCGGTGCGGCCCCGGCTGTTTCACCGATGGATTATCAACGCCCTGCCGCTGGCATTTCAGCGCGGCTCGATGCTGTGGGTGGCCGCCCTCATCGGCGAAGAGATCTTCGACTCGCTGCAGCGCCAGATGATGGATGACCCGGAACTGCAGCCAATCATCCAGCGCCTCATGCGGATTCACGTGACCGAGGAGGCTCGCCACATTCAGTTCGCCCGGGACGGCGCGCGCAAGCGTGTCGCCGAGATGCCGCGGCTCAACCGATGGTTCATGGCCAACATCAACGGCCTCGGCGGCTACTTCTTCAACTACTTGTTCAGCAATCCGATTCCCTATGCGCGAGTGGGTCTGGACGCGAAGCGGGCCCGAAAGACGGCGCGCACCAGCCCCCACCGCCGCGAGATGCAGGTTGCCGGCTTCGCTCCGCTGGCGGCGTTTCTGACCGAGGTGGGCCTGCTGGGTCCCATCGCGCGCCGCGGCTGGAAGCGCAGCAGGTTTCTGTGACGCGGGCGCCCGTCGTCGTCGTCGGCGCGGGAGATGGCGGCCGAAGCGCACTCGCCGCGCTGCGGGCCCTTGGCGTTTCCGACGTCGGGAGGCTCGATGGGGACGTCCTCGGGGCACGGTTCGACGACAGCACCGACACCTGGCTGCTGACGGCGGCCGGCGGCGAGACGATCCGCGCTCGCGTCGTCATCGCCGGCTACCGACCGGTGCAGGTCCCGTGGCTCCCCGATCTGCCCGGGCGTGAGGACTTCCTCGGCGAGTCGTTCCACGCGGCGCGGTGGCCACGCGAATTCGACCCTGCCGATAAGCGCGTCGCGATCATCGGGGTCGACGCCACCGCCGGTCATTACCTGCCGTGGCTGACGAAGTCGGCGGCCTCGGTCACCGTCTTCGCGCACCCGCCGCGCAGGTTCGTCACCGAGTTGCCGCTGCCCGCCACCCGCACCAAACGCTGGCTGCGCCACCGCATCCGGCCGGCCACCAGGGCCGAGCCGCGACCTGCGCTGGCGGGATCGGCCATCACTGCCGTCACCGCTTCGGGCATCCGAACCGCCGACGGCTCGGAGGATTGCGCCCACCGCGCCGACACCATCGTCTTTGCGACCGGTTTCGCGGTGCCCGATGCCACACCGGATGCGGCGCTGGTCGGCGCCGGGGGGGTGACCGCCCGGCAGGCGTGGGCCGACGGCTCGGAGCCCTACTTCGGGGTCGCCGTTCACGGCCTTCCCAACTACTTCTTCGTCGACGGCCCCGACGCCGGGGCGCAAGCGCGCTACGTCGCCGAGTGCGTCGGCCTCATGGAGCACACCGGCAGCACCCGCATCGAAGTGCGGCGCAGCAGCTACCAAGTGTTCAACGAGCGCGCCTACCTGGGGCCCGCCCAGCCCCAGCCCGCGGCATCGGCCTTCGACGTGACCTTCGGCGCACGCGGCGACGACGCGACCTACGAGGGCGCGGCGACGTTGACGACAGCCGGGGCCGAGCACCCCGTGCGCGTGCGGCTTGCGGGCCATTTGGACCCGATCGACGGCCATTACCACTGGCAAGGAACGGTTTTTGGGGGAGCCGCGCTCAACGAAACGAGAACCGCGACGCTGACGGTCGGCGAGCGCAGCGCGGCCGCGCGCATCGTCGAGCAAACGCCGTGGGGCACGTACACCGTCGCCGGTGTGGGCGCCCCACCGTACGCGCTGAGCTGACACGCGAGGGGTTCGGCGCCGATTCTGCGCACAGCGCCGTTACGGGTTTGCCGATGACGATTTTCGGGTAGTCGGGATAGTCTAATTTTCATTCCACAGGGGAGGTTGGCCACACGGGCGAAGCGGGTCGTCCCGTCGCGCGTGTGTGTCACGGCAGGCAAGCGAGCGAGAACGGCATGTTCTGCGCGATAGCGGTCGGCCCGCAAGACGGGCGTGGTATGAGCGTGCGCTTTCGAGGCGTTCCGTCGCATCGCATTTTTGCCGCCGAGGGGGGCGGGTTCTCCAGCAATTAACCGGGCGGGAATTCGAGGAGCGGGGATATGGCAGCGGAAGGCCGGATTACGACATCGCGTCCGTCTTCTTTTGAGTTCGGATTCCGTGCGCCTACGTTGCTATTGAGACACGCGCACCCGTGTGGCACTGTTTCGCAGGTCGCGATCGGCGAGGATGAAGCCGTTGACGGAAAGGGGTGGCTGCGGTGAGCGCGGTAGCTGAGTCGCCGAGTTCGCTCGCCGTGGCGACGCGAACGGACGAGTCGGTCGTCATCCTCACGGTCGAGGGCAAGCTCGATGCCAGCAGTTCCGCGGCGCTTCGGGACATGATCATGAAGACCACGCTCGACCAGCCGTCCGCCGTCATCGTCAATGTCTCCAAACTTCAAGTGCCCGCCGAATCGATATGGTCGAACTTCATCGGAGTTCGCTGGCAGGTTCACACTCGGCCCGACGTTCCGATCGTGCTCGTCTGCGCCGATCGCGGCGCCCGCGAGGCGATCACCCGCAGTGGGGTCGCCCGCTTCATGCCGGTGTATGCGACCGAGAAGGGGGCGGCGAAAGCGCTCGGCCGGCTCGCCAGCCGCGACGTGCGGCATGCCGATGCCGAACTGCCCGCCAACCTGACCAGCCTGCGCGAGTCGCGCCGGCTGGTCCGCGAGTGGCTCACCGCCTGGTCGCAGTCCACGCTCATCCCGGTCGCGTTGGTGGTCGTCAACGTGTTCGTCGAGAACGTGCTGGAACACACCGGAAGCGTGCCGATGATGCGCGTCGAGACCGATGGCACGACCGCCACCATCGCGGTGTCCGACGGCAGCAGCACACCCGCCCTGCGCCTGCCGTCGCCGGACAAGGGCATCGACGTCTCGGGGCTGGCGATCGTCGACGCGTTGTCGCGCGCCTGGGGCAGCACGCCGACGTCGTCCGGAAAGACGGTGTGGGCGGTCATCGGGCCCGAAAACCAGCTTTAGCCAGACGACAATGCAGCCCGCTTTAGCGGGGTGAGGAGGAGTCTGGCAATCCAGCTTGAGCCGGCTTGCGCCTTGTCCGGGGACCCTCGCACGGGTAAAAGTAGAACACGTTCTAATCTGGTGTGACGGTCCCTCGAGGAAGGCAGATGACGTGCGGTTCACCTACGCAGAGGCGATGACGGACTTTCGCTACTACATCCCGCTGGCCAAGGCGGCCGAGGCGGCCGGCTACCACGCCATGACGATCGCCGACAGCATCGCCTACCCTTTCGAGTCCGATTCGAAGTACCCCTACACCCCCGACGGAAATCGCGAGTTCCTGGACGGCAAGGAGTTCATCGAGGCCTTCGTGTTGACATCGGCGTTGGGCGCGGTGACCTCGACGCTGCGGTTCAACTTCTTCGTCCTCAAGTTGCCCATCCGGCCACCGGCGCTGGTGGCCAAGCAAATCGGTTCGCTGGCGGCGATGACCGACAACCGAGTGGGGTTCGGGGTCGGCACCAGTCCGTGGCCCGAGGACTACGAACTGCTGGGAGTTCCCTTTGCCAAGCGCGGCAAGCGGATGGACGAATGCATCGAAATCATTCAGGGCCTGACCACCGGTGACTACTTCGAATTCCACGGCGAGTTTTACGACATCCCGAAGACCAAGATGACCCCGGCCCCAACCAAGCCGATCCCGATCCTGATCGGCGGGCACGCCGATGCCGCGCTCCGGCGTGCGGCGCGTTTGGACGGCTGGATGCACGGCGGGGGCGATCCGGAGGAGCTCGACGGGTTACTCGCCAAGCTCAAGCGATTCCGTGAAGAAGAGGGCACGACCGGCCCGTTCGAGATTCACGTGATCTCGGTCGACGGCTTCACGGTGGACGGCGTCAGGCGGCTCGAGGACAAGGGCGTCACCGACGTGATCGTCGGCTTCCGCATCCCCTACATCACGGGCAAGGACACCGAGCCGCTGGACAACAAGATCCGCAATCTGGAGATGTTCGCCGAAAACGTGATCGCGAAGGTTTAGCGGTCACAAGGGGTCCCACTTGGGCGCCCGTTTCTCCATGTGCGCCCTGGCCGCCTCGGCCGGATTGTTGGTGAAACCGCTGAGGATCTGGGTGCGGTTCTCCAGCTCGATGGCGTGCCGCAAGCTCGGCGCGTCCAGCGCCGCGTTGAGCCCAATCTTGGTCTGCCACACGCCATACGCGTTGTTCTCCGCGATCGAGCGGGCCAGCGCCAGCGCCGCCGGCATCAGGTCATCGGGCGCCACCACCTCGTGCACCAGCTTGATGCGATAGGCCTCGGCCGCGTCGATAATGCGACCGGTCAGCATGAGTTCCCGCGCGACGCCCGCGCCGACGATCTTCGGCAGCAGGTAACTGGTGCCCATATCCATCGACGAGAAGCCGGCCTTGATGAACACCGACCCGAACCGGGCGTGTTCGGATGCGACGCGGATGTCGCTGACGAGCGTGAACGCCAGCCCACCCCCGACGGCGACGCCGTTGACCGCCGCGATCACCGGGATGGGCAGCTCGTAGATCCGGGTGAACAGGTCGGCCAGGCGAACCTGGGAGTCGTAGTTGATCTTGAAGGCCGGGGTGGTCGGTTTGGGCTTGGTCCAGGCTTGGCCCGTGCCGCTCAGATCGGCCCCCGCGCAGAATCCCCGGCCCGCGCCGGTCAGGATCGCGACCCGATAGTCGCCGCCGCCGAGCGCGTCCAGGGCTTCCTCCACGCCGTCGATCAGCGAGCCGTCGATCGCGTTCAGGCGCTCGGGCCGGTTCAGCGTGATGCGGGCGATGTCGCGCTCGAGAGTTTCGAATTCCACTGCGGGCATACCCAAACCGTAGGCGACATGGCTTTTTACCGACGAGGCATACCGTGGTTCTGCCGCCTAAACGAAGGAGACACCATGGCACGAACCGAGGGTGACACCTGGGACCTGGCCACCAGCGTCGGGGCCACCGCCACCATGGTCGCCGCCGCGCGAGCGGCCGCGACCAGGGGCCCGCAGCCGGTCATCACCGACGAGTACGCCGAGCCGCTGGTCCGAGCCGTCGGGTTGGACGTGTTCACCAAGTTGGCCGGCGGCGAGATCAATTCCGGCGACCTCGAGAAGGCCGTCGGATTTCCCCGGATGGTCGACACGTTCGCCGCCCGCGCCCGGTTTTACGACGACTACTTCGCCGCGGCCGGCAAGGAGGGCGTGCGCCAGGTCGTGATCGTGGCATCCGGGCTGGACGCCCGCGCGTATCGGCTTGCGTGGCCGGCCGGGACGACGGTGTACGAGATCGACCAGCCCGAGGTGATCGCGTTCAAGACCGCGACGCTGTCGGCGGTCGGCGCGGCCCCGACCGCCGAGCTCCGCACCATCGGCATCGATCTCCGCGAAGATTGGCCGGCGGCACTGCAGGAGGCCGGCTTCGACCCCGCCCAGCCCACGGCGTGGCTGGCGGAGGGGGTGCTCATCGGTTTCCTCCCGCCCGACGCCGAAGTTCGCCTGCTGGACTCGATCACCCCGCTCTCCAGCGAGGGCAGCCGATTCGCCGCCGACTTCGGAACCATCACCGGGTCCTCGGAGGAGTCGCAGGAGCAGGCGCGGCGCACGACCGAAGGCTGGCGACGGCAGGGGCTCGACATGGACATCGCCGCCCTGACCTATCCGGGCGAACACACCGACGTCGCCGCACACCTGCGCGCCGACGGGTGGGACACGACCACCTATGGGCTCAGCGACCTCTTCGCCGCGGCCGGTCTGCCGCAACTCGACGAGCCGGAGCAGCAGAGCGCGGCGGCGACGATCAGTTTCGTTCGGGCGATCAAGACCTGACCGCGAAAGTGCAACTGCCGAGGGCCTCTCTCGGGACACGCGTTGCCAGTCGCACCCTCGCGATCATGCGGACCGTTTGGCGAGCCACTCGGCCTGCATGACCAGCAGGGCCATGATCTCCAATTGTGGTGTGTCGGGGTCGAGTTCGCGGTAGCGCTGGTAGACGTTGACCACGACCCGCTCGGCATCGAGCCACGTCGCGTACTCGCCGAGGTCGACGGTGTCGGCGGCCTCGGCCCACGACAGTCCCCTGCGATGGGCGGCCTCGGCCTGCTCGGCGACGTGGGCGAGATAGCCACGGACCGCGCGGATCCCATCCGGATCGGTGACGGGGCCGTGGCCGGGCACCACCACCGGCGCGTCCAGAGCGATCATCACGTCGCAGGCCCTGATCCAGTTGGCGATGGGGCCGGCCCACACGATCGGGGTGCAGCCGATGAAGAGCAGGTCGCCGCCGAACAACACCCCCGCGTCGGGCACGTGCACCACCGAGTCCGCGGCCGTGTGAGCCGGACCCAGATTGAGCATGTCGACGCGCCGACCGCCGACCTCGACGGTCAGCTCGGCGTCGAACGTCTGGTCGGCGTTGCGCAGTGTGATGCCGCTGAAGTCGAAGGGCCCGAAGCGATCCCGCGCATACGGGGTGGCAACCGGGCCGAGGTTGGCGGTCTGCACCATGGCCAGCATCTCGGGCGCCATCCCGTGCGCGATCTCCTCGGCGGTGCCCCGGGCGGCGAGGATGCGCACCGGGGTGTCGAGCAGTTGGTTGCCGTGGGTGTGGTCGCCGTTGGAGTGGGTGATCAGCGCGTCGGTGATGGGCGCGCCATCGGTGATGGGCTTCATCGCCACGAGCATCTCGCGGGTCAGCGCCAGGTCGAACAGCGTGTCGACGAGCAGCGACGCACCCTCGCCGGCCACCAGCCCGGCGTTGCTCCACCCGTAGCCCCCGTCGGGCAGCGTCCACGCCCACACCCGGCCTGCGACCTCATGCAGGCCACGGGTGTACGGCACCTTGGCCGGCGCGCGGTTGACCCGGGCGGGGGCGGGCGCGGCGTCCGGGTTGGGCCGGGCGGCCAGGGGGTGCGGCGCGCTGCTGGCGCGCACGGTCTGCCGGGTCTCCCCCAGGCCCTCGACCCTCAGGGTGACGACGTCCCCGTCACGCAGCCAGCCGGGAAACGCTTCCAGCGCAGCGGGATTGAGGTGCTCGATGAGCGTGCAGGTCGGCACGGTCCCGGAGCCGATGACGTCGCCGGGGGTGAGCGCCACCCCGCGCGAGACATAGGAGATGACCTCGCCGAAGGTCCAGTCCATCTGGGCGGTCGAACCCGAACCGATCACGACGTCGTTGACTAGCGCGGTCACCTGCAGGTCGAGCTTGCCGTCCCGGCGGTACGGCTCCAGCTCGTCCGGCGTGACCAGATAGGGGCCCAGGGTGACCCCGCTGTCCTTGCCCTTGCCCTGCCCGATCGCGAGCTGGCCCTCCAGCTGCTGCAGGTCCCGCGCGGACCAGTCGTTGAAGATGGTGTAGCCGATGATGGCCCGTTCGGCTTGCTCGACAGAAAGGTCTTTGAGATCCCCGCCGGCAGTGCCGATGACCGCCGCGATCTCCAATTCGAAATCCTGCCAAGCGCTTCCGGGCGCCGTCGGGGCGTCGTCGTAAGGCCCCAAAACGGTTGCCGGACAGGCGAAGTAGAAGGCGGGAATGCGGTACCAGGTGTCGGCGAGCACCCGGCCGGCGCCCAGCGCCGCTTGGCAGTTGCGCATGTGGTCCAGGAAGCACAGGGAATCCCGGATCGACGGCGGGCGCGGAATCGGCGCCAGCAACCTCACCTCGCCGAGCCGCACCACCGCCGTCGGCGAACCAAACGCCTCCTCGCGGGCCTTGCGCAGACCGTCGGCACCGCGACCGATCAGGTCGAGCAGCGTCACGCCCGGCGGCATCGGATGGATGGTGTCACCGGAGAGCACCCCGATGCGTTCGCCAACAGCATCTCGATAGGTCACCCACTTCACTCGCGCACCACCTCACTTGGTTGCTTATCCGGTCGCAGCCCACGCCAACTCGATTGGCGCAACCGGTCATCCGGGGTCCACTCGCTGTAGCGCACTTCGCCGACCAGGACCGGTTCGACGAACGTCACGCCCTTGGCGTCGCGCGTGGGCAGTGGGCCATCGAACGGCGATTGGTCGCTGTGCAACGGCGCCAACGTCTTTTTCAGCTTGGCCAGGTCGCGCTCGGTGAAGCCGGTCCCGACCCGACCCGCGAAGTGCAACCCGTCGGTCGTCGGGATGCCCATCAGCAGCGAGCCGATGCCGCTGGTGCGCCCGCCCTCCCCGGCCTTCCAGCCGCCGATGACGACCTCCTGGGTGTTCCAGTTCTTGTCCTTGATCCAGGAGGCCGAACGCCGGCCCGGCTGATACGTCGAATCGCGCTTCTTGGCGACCACGCCCTCCCAGCCGTGCTTCCGTGAGTGCTCGAGCGCCTGGGCGCCATCACCGGGCAGCGGGTCGGGAACGATCAGATTGCCGTTGGCGGCAAGGGTTTCCAGCAGCTTGCGCCGGTCTTGGTAGCGTGCCCGAAGCAGCGAGCGGCCGTCCAGGTAGAGCAGGTCGAATGCCCAGTACTCGGCGCGGGAGCCGCGGCCCCGGTTCTGCATTTCGTGGAAGCTGGGCACCCCGTTCTCATCCAGGATGACGGCCTCACCGTCCAGCACCACGTGATGGTCGGCCAGATCGGCCGCGAGCGAACGTAGTTCGGGATATTCCTTGGTGACTTCGCGGCCGCGCCGGGACCGTATCCGCACTGCGCCGTGATCGGCCTCCACCAGGATCCGGTAGCCGTCCCACTTGCCTTCGAATGCCCACTGACCGGCCTTGAGCGCGGCCACCGA
Source organism: Mycobacterium sp. (assembly GCF_035506235.1). Lineage (GTDB taxonomy): Bacteria > Actinomycetota > Actinomycetes > Mycobacteriales > Mycobacteriaceae > Mycobacterium. Next base: position 33,229 of record NZ_DATJPU010000058.1, on the reverse strand, counting down.
GCCCTCCGAGGCGAGCATCGGGGTGATGGAGTCGAAGTCGAAGACCTTCTGATCCTTCATCCGGTGCGCCAGCCACTGGTCGCCGTTGGTCTGAATCAGCGCGTAGCGCCCGGAAATCCGGTTGCCGTGCAGGTTGACGATGACCTCCCCATTTTCGCCGGAGTCATTGAACTTCTCGGCTTCGTAGGTCCCGGAATCCCAGATGACGACCTTGCCGGCGCCGTATTCGCCCTTGGGGATGGTTCCCTCGAACGCGCCGTACTCCAGCGGATGGTCCTCGGTGTGCACCGCCAGGTGATTGACGGACGTGGTTTCGGGCAGGTTCTTGGGCACCGCCCACGACACCAGCACGCCATCGTGCTCCAGCCGGAAGTCGTAATGCAGCCGGCGGGCGTGGTGCTCCTGGATGACAAACGTATTGCCGTGGCCGGTAACGGGTCTCGCCGATTTCCCGGTCGGCACCGGCTCGGGGGTTTTCGACGCGTCGCGCATGGTGCGGTACTTGGTCAGCCGATCCCGGGCGGGCAAGTCCGCGTCGAGCGTTGCCAGCAGATCGCCGTCGCGCGTGACCCGTTCGAGCACCTCGTCGTAGCGCAAATGACGCAGCCCCGGGTCTTTGAGCTCCTCCCACGTGCGCGGCGCCGCGACGGTCGGCTGTTCACGCCCGCGCAGCGAGTACGGCGCGATGGTCGTCTTGGAGCCGTTGTTCTGGCTCCAGTCGACAAACACTCTGCCCGCGCGCAGGCTCTTGGTCATGGTCGACGTGACCAACTTGGGCATGGTCGTTTCCAGTTGCTGGGCAACACGTTTGGCCAACACCGTGGCGCCCCTGCTGCTGACCGGCTTGTCCAGCGGCGCGTAAAGGTGCAAACCCTTGCTGCCGCTGGTGAGCGGGAAAGTGGTCAGCCCGATGTCGGTCATCAGATCCCGCACGGCATGGGCCACTTCGCACAGCTGGGGCATCGTCACGCCTTCGCCGGGGTCCAGGTCGAACACCAATCGCGTTGCGGGGCCGGGCTTGAGCTGCTCGGCCCGGCTCCGGGTCCACTCGGCGACGAACCGCCACTGCGGCACGTGCACCTCCAGCGCGGCCTGCTGGGCGATCCAGGCCAGCGCGTCGGGGCTGTCGATGATGGGATAGGTCGTCGTCCCGGAGCGGTGGGTGACGCCGGCCCGCAGCAGCCAGTCCGGCGCCGAGGATGCCAGCTGCTTTTCGAAGAAGGACTCCTGTTCGACGCCGTTGGGCCAGCGCTTGCGGGTGGCCGGGCGTCCGGCGATGTGCGGCAGCATCACCTCGGCGATGCGGGTGTAGTAGCCGAAAACGTCGGCTTTGGTGGTGCCGGTCGCGGGATACAGCACCTTGTCGGCGTTGGTCAGCCTGACCCGCGCGCGCGGTGTTGAGCCCATGATGTCAACGTACGTCCTGAGCGGGCACACCTGAAGCCACCGCGAAAGCGGTAGCGCACGCGCTACCGGGTCCGCGCCGCGCTGCGCGGTCCGCCCGTTGGGGGCCGGGCGCCGGTACCGTCGACACCGTGGTCCGGCTGAGCAGCGCCACCCTGGGGCGGCTGCCGATCGCGACACCGAGCTATGACCGTGACGGCGTCGTGGTCGGCATCGCGCATTTCGGGGTCGGCGGGTTTCACCGCGCCCATCAGGCGGCCTACCTCGATCGGTTGCTGGAGCGGGGTCTGGCGCGGGACTGGGGCATCTGCGGCATCGGGGTGATGCCGGCCGACCGCCGGATGCGCGACGTGCTGCACGCCCAGGACGGCCTGTACACGCTGATCTTGGAGCATCCCGACGGCAACCGCGAAGCGCGGGTGATCGGCTCGATCGTCGGCTACCGCTTCGCACCCGACGATCCCGCGGCGACGATCGAGCTGCTGGCCGCACCGACGACCCGCATCGTCTCGATGACCATCACCGAGGGCGGCTACCAGATCAGGGACCCGGGGTCGGTTTTCGGTCTGATCGCCGAGGCCCTGGCCCGGCGCCGGGATCGCGGCATCGCCGCGCCGACGATCGTTTCGTGCGACAACATCGAGCACAACGGCGACGTCGCGCGCCGCGCCGTCATCGCGCATGCCGATTTGCTCCGCCCCGGCCTGGGCGACTGGGTCGCCGGGCACGCCCGGTTCCCGTGCTCGATGGTGGACCGCATCACGCCGGTCACCACAGGCGACTTCGTGGCCGCCGTGGAGCGCGACTTCGGGGTCGCCGACCGGTGGCCGGTGCTGGCGGAGGGGTTCGCCTCGTGGGTGATCGAGGACGATTTCGCCGACGGCAGGCCGCCGCTGGAAGAGGCGGGCGTGCTGTTGGTCGACGACGTGACCCCGTACGAGGCGATGAAGCTGCGGCTGCTCAACGCCGGACACCAGTGCCTGTGCTACTTCGCCGCGCTGTTCGGATACCGCATGGTGCACGACGCGGCGCGCGACCCGTTGTTGGCCGAATTCCTGCTGGCCTATTTCGACTCCGAGGCCGTGCCGACGCTGCGCGCCGTTCCCGGCATCGACCTGCGCGCCTACACGCGCGGGCTCATCGAACGCTTCGCCAACCCCGGGGTCGGGGACACCGTGGCGCGGTTGTGCGCCTACTCGTCGGACCGGATCCCGAAATGGCTGCTTCCGGTGATCCGCGACAACCTGCGCACCGGGGGACCGATCCGGCTGGCGTCGGCGACGGTCGCGAGTTGGGCGCGCTACGCCGAGGCGGTCGACGAGCGTGGCGCACCCATCGAGGTCGTCGACAACATGGCGGATTCGCTGGTGGCGGTCGCCCGGTCGCAGCGTCTGCATCCGACCGCGTTCATCGAGAACGCGGAACTGTTCGGCGATCTCGCGCACCAACCCCGCTTCGTCGAGGCCTACCGCCGGGCGCTGGATTCGTTGCATACGCGCGGTGCTCGCGCGACCCTCGACACGTTGCTGCACGGCGGGGAAGACTGATGCCATGGCTCGCGGGCTGGTGATCGGCGAGGCGTTGATCGACATCGTCGACCATGTCGAATACGTCGGCGGCAGTCCGCTCAACGTCGCAGTCGGACTCGCCAGGCTGGGTCGCGATGTCGACTTCTTGACCCACATCGGAGACGACGAACGCGGCCGCCGCATCGCCGACTACGTCAATGCCGCCGGCGCACAACTGGTTGCGGGAAGCGCGTCGGCCGAGCGAACGCCGACCGCGGTGGCGACGATCGCAGAGGACGGGTCGGTGTCCTACACCTTCGACCTGGATTGGCAGCTTTCCGGCACCCCCGAGGTCGCGCCGCCGTTGTTCGTGCACACCGGATCGATCGCGGCCGTGCGCGAGCCGGGCTGCCTGGCGGTCGCGGCGCTGCTCGACACCTACCGGGTGTCGGCCACGGTCAGTCTCGACCCCAACGTGCGCCCGTCGCTCATCGACGATCCGGACGCGGCACGCGACCGCATCGCCCGCCTCGTCGAGCGCAGCGACATCGTCAAGGCCAGCGACGAGGATCTGAGGTGGATCGATCCCGACCACGAACCCGACTGGACGGCCCGAAGCTGGCTGGCGTCGGGGCCCGCGCTCGTCGTCGTGACGATGGGCGGGCGGGGCGCGCTGGCGTTCTGCTCGGCCGGCCGGGTCAGGGTGGCCGCCAGGCCGGTTCCGGTGGTGGACACCGTCGGCGCCGGCGACGCGTTCACGGTCGGACTGCTCGACGCGCTCTGGGGATCACTGGGGGCCGACCGGCGCGCCGCCCTGGGTGGGATCGGGCTCGATGCGCTGACGGCGGCGCTCGAATCCGCCAGCCTGTTGTCGGCGCTGACCGTCGGCCGCGCCGGTGCCGATCTACCCGACCGGGCCGCCCTGCAAGCCCATGCCACCTAGGCACGAAGTTAGCTGTGCGCGAATGTAGCGCCGGGGCGGCACGCTGCGCTGTTTTGCTGGGGGCGGTATGGGCATACTGAGTGCATGCGCTCCATCTGGAAGGGTTCGATCGCGTTCGGGCTGGTGAACGTCCCGGTCAAGGTGTACAGCGCCACCGAGGACCACGACATCAAGTTCCATCAGGTGCACGCCAAGGACAACGGCCGCATCCGCTACCAACGCGTCTGCGAGAAAGACGGCGAGGTCGTCGAATACCGTGACATCGCCCGGGCCTACGAGTCCGACGACGGCCGATCGGTGATCATCACCGACGACGACATCGCGACCCTGCCCGAAGAGCGCACCCGCGAAATCGAAGTGCTCGAGTTCGTTCCGGCCAGCGAGGTCGACCCGATGCTGTTCGACCGCAGCTACTTCCTCGAGCCCGATTCCAAGTCGTCCAAATCCTATGTGCTGCTGGCCAAGACGCTCGCCGAGAGCGATCGGATGGCAATCGTTCACTTCACGCTGCGCAACAAGACGAGGCTGGCCGCGTTGCGCGTTAAGGACTTTGGCAAGCGCGACGTCATGGTGGTGCACACCCTGTTGTGGCCCGACGAGATCCGCGATCCCGACTTCCCGGTGCTGGATAAGGAGGTCGACATCAAGCCCGCCGAGCTCAAGATGGCCGGGCAGGTGGTGGAGTCGATGGCCGATGACTTCAACCCCGACCGCTACCACGACACCTACCAGGAGCAGCTGCAGGAGTTGATCGACGCGAAACTCGAAGGCGGCGAAGCCTTTACCGTCGAGGAGCAGCCAAAGGAACTGGATGAGACCGAAGACGTCTCCGACCTGCTGGCGAAGCTGGAGGCCAGCGTGAAGGCGCGTTCCGGCGACGGCAAGGCGCCGGCCAAGAAGGCTGGAGCCAGTTCGGGGGCCAAGAAGTCCCCCGCGAAGAAGGCTGGAGCCAGTTCGGGGACCAAGAAGGCTCCGGCGAAGAAGGCCGCGGCGAAGTCCTGAGCGGACTCAGCGCCGCCGGGTGGACACGAAGCGAAATCCCGCGGCCATCAGGTTGATCACCGCGACGATGATGATCAGGGTCAGCGCCGCGCCCCAGATCCGCAGGAAACCGGCGTGCTCCGGGTTGGTGAGCTCGGTGTAGATCAGCAGCGGCAGCGAGGCCATGTTGCCGTGGAACATGTCGAGGTTGATCGAGCGGCTGTAGCCCACCAGCACCAGCACCGGGGCCGTTTCGCCGATGACGCGCGCGATCGACAACAAGATCCCGGAGACAATGCCCGGCATCGCGATCGGGATGACGATCCGCACGATCGTCTTCCACTTGGGAACGCCCAGCGCGTAGCTGGCTTCTCGCAGGTCGTCGGGCACCAGCCTAAGCATCTCCTCGGTGGACCGCACCACGACCGGCAACATCAGCAGCACCAACGCCAGCGACACGGCAAAGGCGCTTTGCTGGAAACCCAGGGTGGCGATCCACAGGCTGAAGATGAACAGCGCCGCCACGATCGACGGCACCCCGGCGAGGACGTCGACCATGAAGGTCGTCAGCCGCACCAGCCGGCCGGTGCCGTACTCGACCAAGAACACCGCGGTCATCAGTCCCAGCGGCACCGACAGCAGGCCCGCCACCGCGGCCTGCACTACCGTCCCGTACAGCGCGTGGTACACGCCGCCGGCAAACTGCTCCGGCAGCACGCCGCGCAGCGAGTGGGTCCACCAACCCGATCGGGTGACGGCGTACCAGCCCCGCGCGATCACCACCCCGAGCACCCAGACAAGCGGCACCAGGGCCGCGACGAACGAGGCAACGAAAAACGTCGTCGCGGCGTTGTTGGTGATCCGCCGCCTCAAGCTCAAGGGGCTGAACACGTCTGGTTTGACCGGCAGGTCGAGCGCTTCGATACTCATCCGTTCACCTTCCCGCCGGCGATCGCGCGAGCGGTCGCGTTGACGATGAACGTCAGGACGAACAGCGCAAAGCCGGCGGCGATGTAGGCCCCGGTGGGCAACGGCTCGCTGAATTCCGCCGCCGCGGAAGCGATCTTGGAGGCGAACGTGTAGCCGCCGTCGAACAGTGACCAGCTGCCGGCGCGGGCGGCCGATCGCAGGATGATCAGCACCGCCACGGTTTCTCCCAGCGCGCGGCCCAACCCGAGCATCGACGCCGCGATGACACCGCTGCGACCGAACGGCAGCACGGTCATCCGGATTACTTCCCATTTCGTGGCGCCCAAGGCCTGCGCCGCTTCCATTTGAATGGGTGGGGTCTGCCGGAACACTTCACGCGATACCGAGGTGATGATCGGGAGGATCATCACCGACAGCACGATGCCGGACGTGAAAATGGTGCCACCGCCGGCCAGGGAAACGTTGCCCTGCTTGAACAGGAAGAACCAGCCCAGGTTGCGGTTGAGGAATTTTGCGAAGGGTTCGAGTCGGGGTGCCAGCACGAAGATTCCCCACAACCCGAAAATGATCGACGGCACGGCGGCCAGCAGATCAACCATCGCAGCGAACGGTCGCGCGAGCCGTTTGGGCGCGTACTGCGTGAGGAACACCGCGATCCCGACCGCGACCGGCACCGCGATCACCAATGCGCTCATCGAACTCAGCACCGTGACCATGAACAGGTCGCGGATACCGAACGCGAGGTGGTCCGCCCTCGTGGTGTCGAATTCGGCGCTGGTGAAAAAGTTCGCGTGGTTTGCCCGCAATGACGGGACGGCGCGAACCAACAGGAATATCGCGATCAGCGCGATCGCGATGACGATCGTTGACCCGGCCGCCGCGGCGGCCAACTTGAACAGTCGGTCGCCGCGGTGCGGCTTGTGCAGGTCGCTCGCCTTCAGCGCAGGCTGAGTCCCTGTCGAGGGGGTGGCGAGCGTTCCGCGGGTCATGACATTCCGAATCACGCGATCGCGTTGACCGCAGTCGACAACTTCGACTTGAACGAGTCCGGAATCGGGATGTATCCGTTGTCCGCCAAGCCGTTTTGGCCCGCACCGATGGTGCTCTGCAGGAACGCCTTCACTGCCGTACCGACCTGGGAATCGGGATACTTCGAGCAGACGATCTCATAAGTCGCCAGGACGATCGGGTAGGAGCCGGCTTGCGTCGGCTTGTAGAAGGAGTTGGTGTCGAGCACCAGGTCGTTGCCCTGGCCCTTGACGGTGGCGCCGGAGATCGTCTTGCCGACCGAGTCGGCACTGATGGCGACCGCGTCAGGGCCGGCGGAGGTGGTGATCTTGGCCATGTTCAGGTTCTGGGCCTTGGCGAACGACCATTCGTTGTAGGTGATCGAGCCCTCCGTCGCCTTGATGGCCGCCGAGGTGCCGTCGTTGCCCTTGGCGCCCTCGCCGACGCCGCCGTTGAACGTCTTCCCGGTGCCCTTGCCCCACGCGCCGTTGGACGCCGCATCGAGGTAGTGCTGGAAGTTGTCCGTGGTCCCGGACTGGTCGTTACGGAACACCACGTGGATCGGCTCGGCCGGCAGCGTGGTGCCCGCGTTGAGGCCCGCAATCGCCGGATCGTTCCAGGTGGTGATGGCGCCGTTGAAGATCTTCGCCGCGGTCGGGCCGTCCAGGTTCAGCGAGCTGATCCCCTTGACGTTGTAGGTGATCGCGATCGGCCCGAACACCACCGGCAGGTTCCACGCCGGCGAGCCGCAGCGCTGCTGGGCCGCAGTGTATTCGTTGGGGGCCAACGGCGAGTCCGACCCGCCGAAATCGGTTTGGTTGCCGTTGAATTCGCTGATCCCGGCGCCGGAACCATTGGCCGTGTAGTTGAGGGTCTGACCCGGGCAGGCCTGTTCGAACGCGTTGACGAACCGGGTCATCGCGTTGGCCTGGGCCGTCGAGCCGCTGGCCTTCAGCGTCTTCTTCCCGCCGCAACTCACCTGGCCCGCCGACGCACCCGACGCGCCCGTCGAGGCACCTCCACCGCCTGCCTTGTTGTTTTCACTGCCACACCCGGACACCACTAGGGCGGCGCTAGCCAGAACAGTCAGTGCGGCGCCAAATCGGTTCAGTTTCAATTCGCTTCCTTAACAGTAGGGATGAAACATCGCCGCCGCCGGAGGCTGCGGCGCGGCAACCAGCCATCACTCGCAGCCATGTAGCTAACAGCAACAAGGTTAACGTTCGGAGAATTATGTCCGGCGTTCGTCACCGGGTGGCCGAACGGGCAATTGCCGCCGTCGGGGCCATTGCATCGCGACGCCCGTGTGACAAACTAGAACCTGTTTCAAAAATGCGCTTATGGGCGCAGACGGGGTTTGCTACCGTGTCGCCGACGACTCGAACAGAGAGGCCGCAATGATCCTTGACAGGTTCCGCCTGGACGACAAAGTCGCCGTCATCACGGGTAGCGGCCGCGGCCTCGGTGCGGCCATCGCGCTGGCTTTCGCCGAGGCAGGCGCCGACGTCCTCATCGCGTCGCGCACCCAATCTCAACTAGATGCCGTCGCCGAACAGGTCCGCGCCACGGGCCGGCGCGCCCACGCCGTCGCCGCCGACCTGGCCCACCCGGAGGCCACCGCGGAGCTGGCCGGTGAGGCCGTCGAGGCCTTCGGGAAACTAGACATCGTCGTCAACAACGTCGGCGGGACCATGCCCAACACCCTGCTGACCACCTCGACCAAGGACCTCAAGGACGCGTTCACCTTCAACGTGGCAACCGCCCACGCGCTCACCATCGCGGCGGTGCCGTTGATGCTGGAGCACTCCGGCGGCGGCAGCGTCATCAACATCACCTCCACCATGGGCCGGCTGGCGGGGCGCGGTTTCGCCGCCTACGGCACCGCGAAAGCCGCGCTGTCGCACTACACCAGGCTCGCCGCCCTCGACCTGTGCCCGCGCATCCGGGTCAACGCCATCGCGCCGGGGTCGATCCTGACGTCGGCGCTGGAGGTGGTGGCCTCCAACGAGGAGCTGCGCGCGCCGATGGAGAAGGTGACGCCGATGCGCCGCCTCGGCGATCCCGTCGACATCGCCGCCGCCGCGGTCTATTTGGCGTCCCCGGCCGGCAGCTTCCTGACCGGCAAGACGCTCGAGGTCGACGGCGGCCTCACCTACCCCAACCTCGACATCCCCATCCCGGACCTGTGAACTGAAGACCACCGAAGACCGCTAAGGAGCCCGCCATGGCCATACCCGTCGTCCAGTTGGGCACCGGCAACGTCGGCGTCCACGCACTCAAGGCGCTGATCACCAACCCGGAATTCGAGCTCACCGGCGTGTGGGTGTCCTCGGATGCCAAGGCCGGCAAGGACGCGGCGGAGCTAGCGGGACTTTCGGCTTCGACCGGTGTGCTGGCCAGCACCGATCTCGACGCCGTGCTCGCCACCGGCCCCCGATGCGCCGTCTACAACGTGATGGCCGACAACCGCCTGCCCGAGGCGCTGGAGGACTACCGGCGCGTCCTGGCCGCCGGGATCAACATCGTCGGCAGCGGCCCGGTCTTTCTCCAGTACCCGTGGAACGTGATCCCCGAAGAGCTGATCTCCCCGCTGGAAGATGCGGCGCGCGAGGGTAATTCGAGCCTCTACGTCAACGGCATCGACCCGGGGTTCGCCAACGATCTGCTGCCGCTGGCGCTGGCCGGCACCTGTCAGAACATCCAACAGATTCGATGCATGGAGATCGTCGACTACGCGACCTACGACAGCGCCGTGGTCATGTTCGACGTGATGGGATTCGGCAAGCCGCTCGACGAGATCCCGATGCTGCTGCAGACCGGCGTGCTCAGCCTGGCGTGGGGGTCGGTGGTGCGGCAATTGGCCGCCGGCCTGGGCATTGCGCTCGACTCGGTCGCCGAGGAGTACGTCCGCGTGCCGGCGCCCGAGGACTTCGACATCGCGTCGGGTCATATCCCCAAGGGCACCGCGGCGGCCCTGCGGTTCGAGGTGTTCGGGATGGTCAACGGCGACCCCGTCGTCGTCCTCGAACACGTCACCCGCCTGCGCGAGGATCTGTGCCCCGACTGGCCGCAGCCCGCCCAGCCCGGCGGTTCCTATCGCATCGAAATCACCGGCGAACCGTCGTACGCCATGGACCTGTGCCTGAGCAGCCGCCTGGGCGACCACAATCACGCCGGACTGGTCGCCACCGCGATGCGGGTCGTCAATGCGATTCCCGCGGTGGTGGCCGCCCCGCCGGGCATCGTGACGACCCTCGACCTGCCCCTGGTCACCGGTCGGGGGCTCTACGTCCCGGGATGAGGGCCCGACGGGATCGGCACGTCACGTGATGGCGTTGACCGAGGCTTTCAACCACAACTTCCATGCGTCCGGAACGGGAATGTATCCGTTGTCCGCCAGGCCATTCTGGCCGCCGCCGATGGTGCTCTGCAGGAACGCCCGGACCGCCGCGCCCACCTGGGGATCCGGATACTTCGAGCAGACGATCTCGTACGTCGCCAGCACGATCGGGTAGGCGCCGACCTGCGTCGGCTTGTAGAACGACATCGTGTTGAGCACCAGGTCGTTACCCTTTCCCGAGACCCATGCCCCGGCGATCGTCTTGCCGACCGAGTCGGCGCTGATCGTCACAGGGTCGGGCCCGGCCGACGTGATGACCTTGGCCACGCCCAAGTGCTTCGATTGGGCGTACGACCACTCGTTGTAGGTGATCGCCCCTTCGGTGGCCTGGACAGCCGACGAGGTGCCATCGTTGCCTCTGGCGCCCTCGCCGACGCCGCCGTTGAACGTCTTCCCGGTGCCCTTGCCCCACGCGCCGTTCGAGGCCGTATCGAGGTAGTGCTGGAAGTTGTCCGAAGTCCCGGACAGGTCGCTGCGGAAGATCACGCGGATCGGCTCCGCAGGCAGGTTGACGCTTCTGTTCAACGCCTGGATCGCGGGATCGTTCCAGGCGGTGATGCCGCCGTTGAAGATCCTGGCCGCCGTCGGAGCGTCGAGCGTCAACGAGCTCACACCGTTGACGTTGTAGGTGATGGCGATCGGGCCGAACACCACCGGCAGGTCCCACGCTCGCGAGCCACCGCAGCGCTGCTGGGCCGCGTCGTGTTCGTTGGGGGCCAGGGGTACGTCTGATCCACCGAAATCGGTTTGGTTTCCGGTGAATTCGCTGATGCCGGCGCCCGAACCGTCGGGCGTGTAGTTGAGCGTTTGACCGGGGCAAGCTTGTTCGAACGCTTTGACGAAGCGGGTCATCGCGTTGGCTTGGGCGGTCGACCCGCTGGCCTTCAGCGTCTTCGCCCCGCCACAATTCACCGGTACCGACAACGGTGTGGTCGTCGAGGTTCCGCCGGCCGAGTTGCTGTGGTCGCTGCCGCAGCCTGACACGACGAGCGCGCCGGCGGCGAGGAGACTCAGCGCGCCGCCGAATCGGTTGAGGTTCAATTCGCTTCCTCAGTTCAAAATGTAATGTCAACGCCGCCGTCCTGAGCCGCGGAGCCAACGGTAAAGGCGTTAATGTGAAAAACCGCCGAGGGTTAAGTGTGAAATAGCTGGGAATCGTTCGACGCTGCAGGGCGATCGGAATATTCGGGCCGACGCCACGAGGCGGACTTGGCCGCAGCCACCCTGAATGCCCCGCGGATGCTCGGCGGGTAGCGGGTTCGGCTAACCTCACTTTTTTATTCGGCAACATGGATCGAGGCTCGGCAGGTTGGCACAAGGCACCCACGCCTCGTTCAGGTCGAGCTGGTATCTGCTCGGGCCGGCGTTCGTTGCCGCGATCGCATACGTCGACCCCGGCAACGTCGCCGCCAATGTCAGCGCCGGCACACAGTTCGGTTACCTGCTGCTGTGGGTCATCGTCGCCGCCAACGTGGTCGCGGGCCTCGTGCAGTACCTGTCCGCGAAGCTCGGGCTGGTGATGGGGCGGTCGCTGCCCGCCGCCATCGGCAAGGGGATGAGCCGCCCGCTCCGGCTGACCTTCTGGGCGCAGGCCGAAATCACCGCCATGGCAACCGACGTGGCCGAAGTGATCGGCGGGGCAATCGCCCTACACATCCTGTTCGGTTTGCCGCTGCCGATCGGCGGGATCATCACGGGGGCGGTCTCGTTGCTGTTGCTGACGATCAGAGACCGCCGGGGGCAGCTTCTTTTCGAGCGGGTGATCACGGGCTTGCTGCTCGTCATCGCCATCGGATTCGCGGCCAGTTTCTTCGTCGCCACGCCGCCGCCCGGCGCCGTGCTGGGCGGATTGGTGCCGCGCTTCCGGGGCACCGAAAGCGTGCTGCTGGCCGCCGCCATCCTCGGCGCCACCGTGATGCCGCACGCGGTGTACCTGCACTCCGGCCTCGTCCTGGATCGGCACGGACATCCCGAGCCCGGCCGCGACCGACGCTGGCTGCTGCGCGTCACCCGCGTGGACGTCGTGCTGGCGATGGCCGTAGCCGGAACGGTGAACGCAGCGATGCTGCTGGTTGCCGCGGTCAACTTGCAGGGCCGCCAAGAAACCGCATCCATCGAGGGCGCCTATTCCGCGGTTCACGCCACGCTGGGGCCGCTGATCGCGGTGTTGTTCGCGGTCGGGCTGCTGGCGTCCGGCCTGGCGTCGTCGTCGGTGGGTGCCTACGCCGGCGCCATGATCATGCAGGGACTGCTCCATCGGTCGATTCCCATGCTGGTGCGCCGGCTGCTCACGCTGTGCCCCGCGGTGGCGATCCTGGCCCTCGGTTTCGACCCGACCCGCGCGCTGGTGTTGTCACAGGTCGTGCTGTCCTTCGGCATTCCGTTCGCGGTGCTTCCACTGGTCAGGCTGACCAGCAACCGCGAATTGATGGGCAGCGACGCCAACCATCCCGCCACGACGGTGATCGGCTGGGCGGTCGCCGCAACGGTCAGCCTGCTCAACCTGGTGCTGATCTGGCTGACCGTCGCCGGCTGATCACGATGCGCTACGCCGCAACGGTCTCCCGACGGCACCGCGGGGCGGCCGCAAGAAACTCGCAAGAACTTCGCGAAGACCTGGCAAGCGGTGTGCGCGAGCCTACGGTTGCCGGCCGCCGTGGCGGCCGTGCAAAAAGAATCTTCAAAAAAATTGTCCGACTCGCCCAGGGTGCGCGCTCCTACCTGTGAAAGCGACCCGGCCCGGGCCGCGCCCCACACCGAAAGAAGCACCTCATGAGCACCTTGCACGACATGGACCGGACCGCCCTGGCCCCGCGCGGCGAGGACCCCACCTCGGCGTATGCCTGGGCGTCGAGCCCGCTCGGTGATCCGACCGATCCCTCCGCGGACCTTGCGTACGGTCACGAGTTTCCCACCGGCCCGATCACCCCGGCGGCCAAGCCACCCATCGACAAGGTCTGGGTGGCCGCGGGCCTGGTCGGCACGATCGGTGCGGGCGTCGCGCTCGGCATCGCCCTCTTCGGCGGCTCGCCCCAGCCACAGTCCGTGGCCGTGACCCCGGGCGCCGCCGGCGCCCCGGCCGCCTCCACATTCGCGCCACTGGCACCGGTTCCGGCCGCCGTGGTCGCGTCCCCGCCCGACGCCACCCCTCAGGACGCCGCTCCGGTGGTCGCGCTGCCCGACCCCGCGCCTCAGGTCCCGGCCCCCGCCGCGGTGGTCGCGCCGCCGCCGGACAACCCGGCGCCTGCGGCCGACCCCGGCACCCCGCCGCCCGCCGCGCCTCAGGGCCCGGTCGTCGTCGTGAACGTCCCCCCGCCGCCTGCCGTCTGGGTGCCGGCGCCTCCGCCGCAGCTACCGCCCCCGCCTTCGCTGCCGCCGCTGCCTTCGCCGCCAAAGCTGCCGCCGCTGCCTGCGCCCCCGAAGCTGCCCCCGCCGCCACCGCAGCCGTCGCTGTGCCTGCCTCCGCACCACCTTGTGCAGGGGGTCTGCAAATGAGGTCGCGGGGCTGGGCGAGGCTGGCCTTGATCCTGAGTTCCCACGCCCCCACCACGGACCTGGAATTTCTCGTGCTATTTGACCGCTGTGCGCGCACACTTATTCGCAGCGCCGGTTCTGTGAGGGGCACCGACGCTTCATCGGCCGGGAAAGCGACGTGACGAGCGCACTATCCAACTGGGACATCGTCAGCGACGCGGAGTTGGCCCGCGCGGCCGCGACGGGCGATCGACGCGCGTTTGCCATGATCTATGACCGTTACGCCGACCGGCTGCACGACTTCTGTATCGGCATGGTGCGCGATCGCGACGCCGCGGCCGACTGCGTGCAGGACGTCTTTTGCGCCGCCGCGACCCAGCTGCCCAAGCTGCGGGAGCCTGACCGGCTACGTCCGTGGTTGTATGCCATTGCCCGCAATGAGGCGCTGCGCTGCATCAAGAACCGCCGTCGCGAGCAGGTCTGCGACGAACTCCCCGAGGCGGCGTCGCGCGACGCGGGACCCGACACCCTGGCCGCGCGCAACGAGCTGGCCAACCTCATCGCCGAGGCCGCCGGTGGGCTCGGCGACCGCGACCGCATGGTTCTCGAGCTGGCCTATCGGCACGGCTTGGACGGACCCGAGTTGGCCAACGCGTTGGAGGTCAGCCCCGGCACCGCCAACAAGATGGTGTCGCGGCTGCGGAGCACCATCGAGACTTCGTTGGGCGCGCTGCTGGTCGCCCGCCGCACGCAGCACACGGCGGACAAGTGCGCCGAGTTGGGCGCCATCCTGGCGGGCTGGGACGGACGATTCAGCGTGCTGATGCGCAAACGCATCACCCGACACATCGAATCGTGCTCCGTGTGCGACGAAGAACGGCGCCGCCTCGTCAACCCGGTCGCGCTGCTGGGTGCGGCGCCGGTGATCATCCCCGCGCCCGCCTGGCTGCGGGATCAGACCCTGGGCCAGATCCAGCTGACGTCCGCCGACAGCGACCTCGGCACGGACAGCACCGGAGGCCGGCGCGCCCAGTCCGATCACGGGGCCTATCCGCCGACGGTGGCTTCGGCGTCCGGCGCCGCGGACGAGCACGAGGACGACGGGGGTTACCTTGAAGCCGCCCAACAAGGTCGAGTCCGACGGATCGTCCCGTGGATCGCGCTGTTCGCCGCCGCCTTCTTCGCCTCGCTGGGGTTGATGTATATCTTTCTGTACCACCAAAAAACGGCCATCACGCCGACCGAGTTGAGCCGCACCGCACCGGCTCCCATGAAACCGGCGTCACCGCCGGCCGCCAATCAAATCCGACCGGCGCCCCCCGCGAATCCGGTCGCGCCCCCGCCTCCCGTGTATGCGCCTGCACCCGTTCAACCGCCGGAAGCCGGCGTCCCCGCGCCGATCGCGCCGGCTCCGCCTCCGGTCGCACCACCGCCGGTCCCCCTGCCGCCGCCCGCGGCACCACCGCCGGTCCTCCCGCCGCCGCCAATAGTGGTCGTGCCGCCACCAGTCGTGGTGCCGCCGCCAGTGCTGGTGCCGTCGCCGATCGTGGTGCCTCCGCCCGTGGTGGTGCATCCGCCGCCGCCTGGTCATCCGCCACCGCCGCCGCCGAGACCTCCGATTCCTTCCGGTCGGCCGCCCACACCCGCGCCCGGGCCCACCCCGGCCCCGCCGCCGCCACGGGGATCGCCGGGTGCGCCACCGCCGGTCATCCAATGAACTCCCGCGCGACGCGCGGCTCAGCCGGTACGGCAGGATGGGGAGCGTCGTCATCCGTGGAAAAAGCTCGCGGGGAGTTAGCTTGCGTCGAGACCTCAGCGCCAAGACGGTGACGGCCTAGATGCCGGTCCGCCGGCAGCCCTATTTCGCATACGGGTCCAATCTGTGTTTCAGGCAGATGGCGCTGCGCTGTCCCGGGGCCGCGGATCCCCGGCCGGCAGTGCTGGCAGACCACGACTGGCTGATCAACCAGCGCGGCGTGGCCACCGTCGAGCCATTCGCCGGCGCCCAGGTGCACGGGGTGCTTTGGCAAATCTCCGACGACGACCTCGCGGCGTTGGACAGCGCCGAGGGCGTGCCGGTGCGTTACCGACGCGACCGGCTGACCGTCCGCACCCGCGGGGGGCCGGCACCGGCCTGGGTCTACATCGACCACCGCGTCGATCCCGGCCCGCCCCGACCGGGATACCTGCCCAGGATCATCGACGGCGCCGTGCACCACGGGCTGCCGCAACGATGGGTCGAGTTTCTACGCCGGTGGGATCCCGCGCGCTGGCCCCGTCCGATCGCAGCGAAAACCCCTGCGCCGCAATCGTTTTACGCGTTGTTACGCGAACCGGGGGTGATCGAGGAGAGCCGGCTGCGATCGCGTTTCGGTTTTCTCGCCATCCACGGCGGCGGCCTGGAGGAGATGACCGACGTCATCGCCGAACGGGCCGCCGAGGCCGCCGGGGCGTCGGTGTACCTGCTGCGCCATCCCGACCGCTACCCGCACCACCTCCCATCGGCCCTTTACGACCCGGACGAGTCGCCGCGGCTGGCCGAGTTCCTCGACCATGTCGACGTCGCCGTCTCGCTGCACGGGTACGGGCGCATCGGGCGCGGCACCCAACTGCTCGCCGGGGGGCGCAACCGCGCACTGGCGGGCCACGTGGCCCGGCACGTCAGGCTGGCCGGTTATCAGGTCGTCACCGACATCGGCGAGATTCCGCCGGAACTGCGGGGCCTGCATCCCCGCAACCCCGTCAACCGCGTACGCGGCGGCGGGACGCAACTGGAGCTGTCGGCCCGGGTCAGGGGTCTGAGTCCGCGCAGCCCGCTGCCGGGCGACGACGGCTTGTCGCCGGTCACCACCGCCCTCGTGCGTGGCCTGGCGGCCGCGGCGCGCTCCTGGTAATTGTCATATCCGTCGAACGGAGGTTGTTGGTGGACAAGGATTTTCGCTTCGGGCTGAGCATGCGCTTCTACAAGTCACGCGCGGCGTTGGTCGACAAGGTGAAGCGAGCGGAGGATCTCGGATACGACATCCTCTGTGTGCCCGACCATCTCGGCGCGGCCGCACCGTCGCCGACGCTGACCGCGGTCGCAATGGTGACGACCAGGATCCGCCTGAGCATGTATGTACTCAACGCCGGGTTCTATAAGCCGGCCCTGCTGAGCCGGGACCTCCAGGCGCTCGACCTGCTCGGCGACGGGCGCCTCGAGATCGGGCTCGGCACCGGCTATGTCAAAGAAGAATTCGAGGCCGCCGAGCTGCCGTATCCCAGCGCCGGGGCCCGAGTCGACTACCTCGAACACATGACGACCTATCTGAAGAAGCATCACCCGACGACACCGATCCTCATCGCCGGCAACGGCGATCGGGTGCTGACCCTGGCCGCCCGGCACGCCGACATCATCGGGCTGACCGGCGCCAGGGTGCGAGACGTCGAAGACCCGCTGGCCGAACGCATCGAGTTCGTTCGCAACGCGGCAGGCGATCGGTTCGAGCCGCTGGAGCTGAACATGGTGATCACGGCGATGCCGCCCGAGGGCGAGACGGCGCCCGACTTGAGAATGACCCGTCGGTACGCCCCGGACCTGTCCGACGAGCAGTTGCTGTCCATGCCGTCGGTGCTCGGCGGGTCACCCCGCGAGATGGCCGACACGTTGTCCGCGCTCCGCGAAAAGTACGGGCTGACATCCTTCACCGTGCAGGACAACAACCTGGACGCCTTCGCGAAGGTCATCGCGGAGCTGCGCTGACCGGTAGCCCGTCAGCCTGCTCGGCGGTGCGTGCCGCCGCCGAGCGCCATGACCTCCAACAGATCGTCGGAGCGCGCGGCAACACGGGTTCCGAACCGGCGGCTGGTGTGCTCGATGGTCTTGCGCAGCCACTCGGCGTCGGCCTGCGACGCCCGTTCGAGGCGCATCCGCCGCACGCGCAGCGGGATCATCCGCAACGAGACCTCTTCCCCACCAACGGGATCGATATCGGCCAGATACAGCAGCCTGAGGTCGCCGCGGAACGGTTCGTGCCCGCCGATGCCCTCGTAGTCATCAATGACGTCACCGCAGCCATACAGGATCGGCTTGCCGCGGTAGATCTCGATCGGCCGGGGATGGTGCGAGGAGTGTCCGTGCACGACGTTGATGCCGGCGTCGATCAGCCGGTGCGCGAACGCGACCTCGCTCGGTGCCAGCGCGTAGCCCCAGTTGGAGCCCCAATGCACTGAAACGACGGCGACGTCGCCTTCGCGTTTGTGCGCCAGCACTTCTGCCGCCACCTCGTCGGCGACGTCCCGCAGCGACGGATCCCGGATCAGCCATACCCCCGGCCGGTCGTAACGGGCGGCCCAGGATTCAGGGACGCCGGCCGACTTCATCGCCACCGAGCCGACGAGCACCCGGTGGCCACCGCGAGCGCCGACCACCGCACGGCGGTGTGCGGCGGGCAGGTCCGCTCCCGCACCCACGCCCTGGATGCCCGCCGCGGCGAGGGCTGCCACGGTGTCGGCCAGCCCCTGGTAGCCGAAGTCGAGAATGTGGTTGTTGGCCAGGGCGCAAACGTCGGGCCGCAACGCGGTCAGGGCCGGCATGTTATCCGGGTGCATCCGGTAACAAACCGTTTTGTGCTCGGCGAATTCTCCCCCGGTGGTGATCGTTGTCTCGAGGTTGATCAGTCGAGCGTCGGGGGCTGCCTCGTCCAGAAGCGCCAGCACGTCGCCCCAGGGCCATTGCCAATGGACCGGGCGCGGGATCGGCCCGTTCGCGTGCTCGGCCAGCCGGACGTATCCGCGCGCATCACGCAGATGCGGCTCACGTAGCTCCGCTTCGCCCGGATGGGGCAGGATCTGATCGACGCCGCGCCCGAGCATGACGTCACCGCCCAGGAGCAACGTCACCACACTGGAATCACGCGAACAGCGCGACGACCCATCCGCCTCCATCGCGCCGACCCTAATCGGTCGGCGATCGCCGGTCAGGAGGCGTTGGTCCCCACCGGGAATGGTCCTAAGGCCCTTCGGCGGACCGACCCGTCGCGCCACACTCGGGGGATGACGAAATTGGGCGATAGTGGTGATGGCGGGCGTCCATTGGCCCGGCGGCTCGCTTCGTTACGCGGCAACATGAGGGTGTTCGAGGATCGGGCCGACGCCGGCCGGCACCTGGCCGAACGACTGGACTCGTTGCGCGGCAAGGACATTGTCGTGCTGGGCCTGCCGCGCGGTGGGGTGCCCGTGGCTTTCGAGGTCGCCAAGGCACTGCGGGCGCCGCTGGACGTTCTGGTGGTGCGCAAGCTGGGGGTGCCGTTTCAACCCGAGCTGGCGTTCGGCGCCATCGGCGAGGGCGGCGTGCGGGTGATCAACGACACCGTGGTGGCCGAAGCCGACCTGTCCGAGGATGAGATGGCCCGCGTCGAAGCGGAGCAGCGCGCCGAGCTGGCGCGCCGCTCGGAACGGTTCCGCCGCGGGCATGACCGCATCCCGATTGCGGGGCGTACCGCGGTGATCGTCGACGACGGCGTCGCGACCGGCGCCACCGCCAGGGCCGCCTGCCAGGTGGCCCGCGCCCAGGGTGCGGGCAGGGTGATGCTGGCCGTTCCCATCGGCGGACGCGATATCTTCGCGCGGTTTGCCGGATATGCCGACGAGGTGGTCTGCCTCGAGACACCCGCGTTCTTCTTCGCCGTCGGCCAGGGATACTGCAATTTCACCCAGACCTCCGACGACGAAGTGATCGCGCTGCTCGATCGGGCGCGGGAAGGTTTTCGCGAACCCGAGGCCGCCGGCACGCCTGCCGATCCGCCGCTACGTGATGAGGAGGTCCGGGTGAACGCAGGACCGGTGTCGCTGGCCGGACATCTGACGATCCCGGAGCGGCCAATCGGCGTGGTGGTATTTGCGCACGGCAGTGGGAGCAGCCGCCACAGCCCCCGCAACCGCTACGTGGCCGAGGTCCTGAACGCGGCGGGCCTTGCCACCTTGCTGTTCGACCTGCTTACCCCGGAAGAGGAACGCAACCGCGCCAACGTTTTTGACATTGAGTTGTTGGCGCAGCGGCTCGTGGACGTCACCGGATGGCTGGCCGGCCAGCCCGATACCGCGGCTCTGCCGGTCGGCTACTTCGGTGCCAGCACCGGGGCCGGCGCGGCACTGGTCGCGGCCGCCGACCCCCGTGTGCGGGTCGGGGCGGTGGTGTCCCGCGGCGGTAGGCCCGACCTGGCCGGCGCGGCGCTGTCCAAAGTTCTCGCGCCGACGTTGCTGATCGTGGGCGGTCACGACGAGGCGGTGCTGGGGTTGAATCGACAGGCCCAGGCCATGATGCGCGTTGAGTGCCGGCTGACCGTCGTTCCCGGCGCCACCCACCTGTTCGAAGAGCCGGGGACACTCGAGCAGGTCGCGGTACTGGCCCGCAACTGGTTCATCGATCACCTGAGCCATGTGGCCGTGGGCGCACAACGGTAGCGCGGACCACGAAAAGCGATGAAGCCAAAGAGGTCTCAGGGCATCCCACTCGGCTAGCTCTTGGGCACGTGCTCCCCGGGCCGTGGGCATTCATCAGGCACATGAATCAGTACCGCGTCATCTTCGGCCGTCTCGGCCTGGCCGCGGCGATGCGCGACCAGGTAAAGCCACCCCGGTCCGATGGGCTGCTTACACCGAGCGCACTCTGGGTCGACGGCCATTGCTTCTCCCTTCCTGGGCCCTTCCTGGCCTCAATATCCCGGCTAATTCTCCGCGTATCCGCGGTCGGTGAAGCTCCTTTTCGGAACATCGCCGTCGCGGGCTAGTAGCCTGACGCAGGTGACGATACTCACGCTGACCCTGCCCGAGACGGTTGACGTAGCGGATTTCGAAGGCGAGATCGTCACGGCCATAGCGGACAGGCTCCGGGATGATCACGGATATCAATTGGCGGCGGAGACGCCGACCGCCGGCTCGGGAACGCGAAGCGAGCACCCGCTGCATCCGGCCGGCAGCATCGTCATTGACAGAAAGCCCGGCGAGCTGAAGATCAAGCTCGACGGCGTGAAGGTCGACGCGCATGACCTCTTCACCGGGGTGACCAGTGAGCTGGAGCAGCGGCACGAGGGGCTTCGCGCGGAAATCGGTTGACGCGAGCCCACCGTGACCGGCGGTGCTATTGCGCTGATCGAAACCATTGAGCGGCAACGCGATCGAGACCCGACCGGGCGAACGGCCCGTCGGTTGCCAGCCGAGCAGCAGAACTCGATCGCTTTCGGCACCGGCAAAGGGACCCAAGACGTGACCTTCGGCCCTCGCCGACAGTGACCCGGTCACCCACACTGCACATCATGACCGCACACGACGACACCGCCCAAACCTGGCGCGACGTGGCCGACCAGCTCACCGCTGCGCAGATCGCACGGCTCGAGCGCCTCGAACACGATGAGCCCCAGACGCTGCTGGCAATGGCACGCGAGTGGGCGGCCAAGAACGTCTCCGCTGAGATGCCATTCGACGATGTCGCGCCGCCCGCCGGCGCGGTGCGCACGTTCGGCTGGCAGCTTGACAGGAACTGGTTCCGCGACTTCGAGGGGACCACCCGCCGTGGCACGCACGCCCGCGTTCAAATCTGCGGCCGACAACAGGCCGACGGCTCAACGCGCCGGTGGATCGCCGTGCATACCCGTCACCTGGATGCGCTGGATGCGGCGGCGGCACGCGAACTGGCGGCAGCGCTGGCCGAGGCGGCCGACGAAATGGAGCGGCTCGGCTGAGCCCCAATCGAGCCGATTCGAGGGATGGGACTTCGGCCCCTACCGCTCCCCGATCCATCGTTCAAGGATCAAAGGGGTATTCGATCGCAACCCAAACCGAAGGAGGGATCGTGCCCAATCTCCCCGCGCATCACCAACATCGCTCCTGGAGGCCGGACTGGTCGGATCTGTGGACCGGTTTCCCGTCACTGGCGAGTCTGCGTCCGGGCCATATGATCCGGCTCGAGGATGACATGCAAGACGGCCACTACGTGTTGCGTGCCGAACTGCCCGGCATCGATCCGGCCAAGGACATCGACATCACGGTGCGCGACGGACGATTGACCATCACGGCCGAACGCGGCGAGAAGAAGGACAGCAAAGGACGTTCGGAGTTCTCCTACGGCTCATTCACCCGTTCGGTCACCCTGCCGGCCGGCGCTGACGAGGACGACATCAAAGCGACCTACGACAAGGGCATCCTGACCGTGGACGTGGCCGTCCCCCAGCAGGCTCCGGCGGCGGCCGCAGAAAAGCACATCGCGGTACAAGCCAGCTAACTTCACATACTCGCCATTCGGGAGCCGGGCAGGGCTCCCGAATGGCGACACGTCACACCCGGCGTCGCTGACGACATGAAACACGCAGGCAGACTCGTTGATCGCCTCAAGCTGATGTTCGACTGGTACAAGGGGATGGTCGACCCGCGCACGGGCCGGCTGCTGTACCTCTACGACCCGCGGAGCGATCTCGCGATCGGCGACGGCGAACCCATCCGCGACATCGCCTCGGTGTGGGACATGGAAGTTCTGAGCGCATTTCTCGGCCGCGACGACCTGTCGGATCTGATCCGGCGCTCGCTCGCGCACTTCGATCGACTTGTCATCGGGCGTGACGGCTATGCGATCGTGGCGCCTGAAAGAGAGTCCTCGTCCATCGCGCATAACGCTTTTCTGGCTTTGGCCCTGGCCCGTTCGGATCTTCCCGACAGAGCACGGCGGCTCACACCACTCGCCGACGGCATCGTTCGCCAGCAGAGAGAAGACGGTTCGTACCAGGTCTTCTTCGGTGCCGCGCCGGATGCCGGCGAGGAACTCTACCCCGCCGAGGCGATGCTCGCGCTGCTGGAGGCTTACCGGTTGACCGGGGATGCCCGCTATCTGCATAGCGTGGAACGCGGGTTCGGCCACTACAAGCGCGGCTACTACGACCGCGGGCTCCTCGACCCCGATCTCGTGGTCTTCTTTGCGAACTGGCAGTCACAAGCCGGCAGGGCGCTTTGTGCGGCTACGTCGAGGCCGGAGGTCAAAGATTTCGTCCGCGACTTCCTGTTCGAGCTCCAGGACCGAATTGTCGAAAGTGGCTTCTACGATCGGCTGGCGCGCAGGCCAGAAGAGCAGGCATGCGTAGAGGTGGCGTGCGGGCTCGAAGGGCTCGCCGACACGTACGCCATGGCGGCGGCGACCAGGGATCCCCGCACTGCCGCCTACCGGCGATCTATCACCAGCGCGCTGGGCTTCCTTATCGAGGCGCAGCGGACGACCAACTGCACCGACCGTGAGCGAGGTGGATTCGCAGGGTCGCTCGCGGGCCGCGAGCAGCGCATCGACGTCACCGGGCACGTCGCAAGCGGATTCATCAAATGCGTCGAAAACAGGATCACCGAGCCATAATCGGGTCGCTTGTGGTCACCATCGATGGCTCGCAGATGTCAGGCAGCGGGACAATCGTCCGCTACGCGGTGGCGCTGGCAGCACTGTGCGGCAAGCCCGTCCGCATCATCAATGCGCGAGAGCGACGGAGCAAGCCCGGGCTGCGACCGCAGCACGTGACCGGCGTGCATGCCTGCGCGGAACTCTGCGGGGCCACAGTCGATGGTGTCGAAGTCGGCAGCCGCACAATCGACTTCATCCCGGGGTCGAAGATCCGGGGCGGGAGCTTCGAATGGGACATCGGGACCGCGGGCTCGGCGACCATGTTGGCCCTGAGCGTGCTGCCGGTGGCATGCTTTTCCTCCGCGCCCGTACAAGCGCGAATCACCGGTGGACTGTTTCAAGACTTCGCCCCCTCGCCGTTCCACATGCAACGGGTGCTGGCGCCGCTGGTCCGTTCGATGGGGGCGGACCTGTCACTGGACGTCATCCGCCCGGGCTACGTGCCGGGCGGCGGCGGCGTCATCGAGATGACCGTGATACCCGGGCGTGCCGGACTCGACGGATTGGTGCTCGGCGCCGCCGGTCGGGTCTGCGACGTGGGTGGCATCGCCTTAGCCAGCCACCTGGCAGCACAACAGGTTAGCGAGCGCATGGCAGCCACGTGCGAGGCGGAGATCCGCGGCGCGGGCATGACATGCACCGTCGACCGCGTGGACGATGCCACCGCCGTACACGCGGGCGCCTGCCTGGCGATATGGGCGAAGAGCAGTACCGGAGGCCGGTTCGGCGCCGACCGAGCGGGCAAGCGTGGCCGATCATCGGAGCAGATCGGCCGCTTCGTCGCCGCGACTTTCCTCGAGGACGTCCGCAGCGGAGCGACCGTGGACCGTCATCTGGCCGATCAGCTCGTGCTGTTCTGCGCGTTGGCTCGCGGGATGTCGAGCTACACCGTGCCGCGTGCGACCGCGCATCTCGCGAGCAACCTTTGGCTGGTCACCCAGTTCGGCGCGCAGGCGACGGTGCACGCAAGACGCGTAGAGATTCATGGGATCGGGCTGACCCGGTGAGGCACGGGTTTAGCCGAAGTGGGCAGCACCCCGAATCGTCTCGCTCACGGCGAGCTGATGAGTGGTTTCTGCAGGGGTTTGTCAGCGTGCAGACAGGCGATCGCCTCAGCCAGCATCGGCGCGATCGAGCACACGCGGATGAAGGTGCCCGAAGCCTTGACCGCGACGGTGTCGGCAACGAGCACGTAACGCAGTTCAAGCTCACGCAGGCGGCTGACGGCGGCGTGGACCAAGAGCCCGTGCGTCGCGGCCACGACGGCGTGCGGTGCAGCGCCGCGCACGCGCAGCAGTTCGACCGCCGCTTCAATCGTGGCCCCGGTGGTGATCATGTCGTCGATGATCACCACCGCGCGGCCGCGCACGTCTCCGGCGATGTCCAATGCGGTGACGGCCGTGCCGCTTTCGCGCTGTTTGCGCACCACCGCAACCGGGCCGCGCAGCACCGCCGCATACCGTTCGGCGAGCTTGACCGCACCCAGGTCGGGGGCGACGACCACCGCCCCCTCCTCCAGCTCGGCGGCGAGCTCACCGGACAGGGCGGGGACGGCGGACAGTGTTTCCACCGGGATGCGGCATAAGGCTTCCAGCGTGGGTGTGTGCGGGTCGACAACAACGAGCCGGTCGGCGCCCGCGGCGCCGATCGCATCGGCGATGACTGCTGATCCGACGGCCTGACCCGCCCCGGTGCGTCGATCCTGGCGGGCGTAGCCGAAGTACGGCACCACCGCGGTGACCCGCGCTGCGCGGTCCCGACGGCACGCGTCGAGCAACAACAGCAGTTCGACGACGTGCTCGTTGACCGGTGGCGATGTCGGCTGGATGACGTATACATCTGCGCCACAGACGTTTTCGACGGCAGGACGGAGCTCCCCGTCGGGAAATCGCTGCACGAAGCAGCCATCGGACTCGACTCCCAGATAGTTCGCGATGGCGTTGGCCAGAGCCGGGTTGGCGCTACCGGAGACGATTCGCAGAACGGTCATCGGGCATCCTTTCCGTCGCCGCACAGGGTCCAAATTGGCAACGCGCATGCCGCTTCGGGCCGACCAATCTCGACCATCGCACCGGCGCGGCGTCGGGCCGAGGGGCCGAAAGTCCTCGATGGGCCGCAGTAAGTCATTCCGGGGCGAAGCCGCGACTTTCCGGGCCGCCTGGCCTCGATCAGCCAACGTCGTCGGCGGAAAGGACGAATGGCCCTAGGCGGGCGAAATTGCCATCCTTATGTTTGGACTGCCCACGCGGCGATTACCGCGGCACCGTCAGAATCAGGGAGTAAACAATGACCACGGCCCGCGACTTGGCGCATATCGACCATGAGGTGGCGAGCAGATCATGAGCACTCACTATGAGGCCGGCCCTGCGGCGGGCGAATACAGCGGCGAGGACGAGAATCAGCTTCAGCCAGAGGACACCCTTATCGACCGTGGCATGGACGACATGCTCGACGAGGGCTATTCGCCCCCCGAACGGCCGTATGGGCCCGGCGCCTTCGGGCCGTCCGAAACCATGGACCAGCTGCTTGTGGAGGAAGAGCCTGATCCGGCCGCGCGAATTGATGTCCTGTTCGATGAAGCCGAGCGGCAACGCTCCGACGAAGCCGAGCGCGAAGCCGAATTTCCCCAGGGACGCGAGGTTGGCCGAGCCCGAGCCGGTCGGCTTGTCGCCCCGGACCAGGGATTTGGCGAAGACGCCGAGGCGGAATTGGTCGCTGAGGACGTCGGTATCAGCGGAGGCGCAGCATCTGCCGAGGAAGCCGCGGTTCACATCATCGAAGACGAGGTTTACGTCGTCGAAGACGAAGAATAGCGAACGGGTAAGTCCGCCAGGCAACGCGTCAGTCGCGGCGGGCGACGATCACCGGGATACGGGCTGCGTGTGCCACGGCGGCGCCCACCGATCCGAGCGACATTCCCGGGAATCCGCCCCGGCCATGGCTGCCGACCACGACAAGTTGGGCAGACTCGGATTCCTCGAGGAGGTGGCACGCTGGGCGGTCGAACACCAGCCGGCGGTGAACGGTAACGTCGGGATAGCGTTCCTGCCAGCCGGCCAGGCGCTCCGCCAGAATTTCCGCTGCCCTCGATTGCAGCGCCGACCATTCCTTGCTCAGCACGCCCGAGGTGTCCGAATCAGTCCACGCGTGTACGGCCAGTAGGTCCACACCGCGGAAAGAGGCCTCGTCGAAGGCAATTGCGGTGGCCAGCTCGGATGCCCTCGACCCGTCGATGCCGACCAACACCGGTAACTTCGAGGGCCCCAGCGGAATTGGGGCCTCCCGGTGAATCACGGCGACCGGGCAGTGAGCATGATGGATCAATCCGGTGCTGACCGAGCCGAGCAAGATCCGCTCCGGCGCAACTTGTCCGCGGCACCCGACCACCACCATGTACGCCTCTTCAGACAGGTCGATCAGGGTCGGTACGGGCGGCCCACACGCCAGTTCGCTGTCGATCTCTGGTCGATCGCCCTCCCGCACGACGCTTTCGACGACCTGAACCGCGTCGGCGATGACCCTGCGGGCCTCCTCTTCGTGCAATCGGGAGAGCGCAGCCGGGACGGGGACGCCGGGCCAGGCGGGGTTTGAGACATGTACGACGGTTAGTCCAACGTTGCGCATGATCGCCTCACGCGCGGCCCACTTCGCGGCCGTCGTTGATGACGGTGATCCGTCTACTCCGACCACGACACCCGAGTGTGCGCTGCGAGCGGGCATCGCATCGTCACCAATTCGGTCGATATGGCCCGTTGAGCGACGCCATGTCGTCGATGAAAGAGCGTTGGGTTCCCAGCGAATTGGATTGCCAGACCGGCCAGAAGCCCCTGTCGGCCAACGCCGCGGCGGCACCGCTGCCGTGACTCGAAACCGACAGCGTCTCGATGTCATCGTCGACCGGCCGAGGTTGCCCAGCGACGTCAGCTTCATCGGCTTGCGAAATCGGCTTGATCACGATTCGAATCCCATCAGTTCGAGTTTCCGGCCGGATGCGTTGCCGTCCCCGGCGGTTGTTGCGCCCGGTAGCAGTCACAGTCGTTGCTCGGCCCGCTGGCCAACAAGGTGCCCCAGGCTCGGTCAACGACCGCGGTGAGCGCGTCATTTAAGTCACACGTCACATCGTTTTCGGCGATCGCCACGAGCGCATCGGCCAACTCCAAGGGGGCCACACTGTGCCGTTTGGCCGTTTGCACTATGTCGGCGAACGCCTCGTCGAGGCTGCAGTGGCGAAGGGCAACCAGCACGCCTTCGGCAGCGCCGAGACTGCGCTGGCCGCTGCGGCGAGGATCCCGGCGGTCGGTGCCTACTTGGGGCTTCACGGTGCGATCCCTTCTGAAGCGGTTGCAAAGCTGATCAGAACCGAGCGGCTGCGGCAAGTGTGCTACTTGACGACGTGGTCACAACCTTCATGGCCATGCGGCTGATCTTTCGACGGTGTGCGGCGGACCGGTAGAGACCGAAGTCCCATTTCCCGATGGTCGTTCGTCGCCGCAGAGCTTCCCGCCTGCTCAATGACGGCGGGAGGCGGCGCGCCGGTGCGCGGTGGACAAGTGGCGCCCCTTTCCCAGGAACGCGCGGAGCCGGTCCAGCGGCCAGGTGTTGATCACCTCGCCGGCCGATACCCAGCCGCGCTGCGCGACCGCGACACCGTAGCGGATGTAGTCCAGGTGCGGGACGGCGTGGGCGTCGGTATCGATGGCGAACACAACCCCGTACTCGCGGGCACGACGCACGAGTTCGTCGCTGAGATCCAGCCGGTCGGGAAAAGAGTTGATTTCCAAGGCGGTATGGGTGCGCGCGGCCGCGGCGAACACTGCGTCGACGTCGAACTCGATCGGCGGACGACGAGCCACGACGCGTGTGGTCGGATGGCCGATGATGTTGACGTAGGGGTGCTCGATCGCGGTGATCAGACGCCGGGTCATCTCCTCGGGGGTCTGGTCGAAATCGGAGTGCACGGAAGCAACCAGGACGTCGAAGCCGGCCAAAAAGTCGTCGTCCCAGTCCAGGGAACCGTCGGCGGCGATGTTGAGTTCGGAGCCGTGCAACAACTCGATGCCATGACGCCGAGACAGCTCGGGCAGCTTGCTGCGCTGTTTGAGCGCCTTGTCGATTGTCATCCGTTGCATCGCCAGTTCTGTGGCGTGATCGGTTATGGCGCAGTAACGATATCCGCGGCGCGCTGCGGCCGCGACCATGTCATCCAGGCTGGCAATGCCGTCGGTCAGATTGGTGTGCACATGCAGGTCGCCGAGAATGTCGGCCACCTGCACCAGGTCGGGGAGGTGACCAGCCAGTGCGGCTTCGACTTCGCCGCGGTCTTCGCGCAAAACCGGGGGGATCCACGGCAGCCCGAGCGTGCCGTAGATCTCGGCTTCGTCCGTCGATGCCAGGAGCTTGTTGGTATCGACCCGGAACAGTCCGTACTCGGACAGCTTCAGCCCGGCCCGGACGGCCAATTCGCGGACACGGATGTTGTGAGCTTTCGACCCGGTGAAGTATTGCAGGGCCGCACCCCAGACATTCGCGGGCACAACCCGCAGGTCCACCTGGATGCCCTTCGTGGTCACCACCGAAGATTTCGTCGGGCCGTGTGCCAACACACGATCCACCAACGGCATGGTGCAGAAGTGGTCCATGATCGACGCCGGATCCTCGTCGGCGGCCACCAGCAGGTCGATGTCGCCGACCGTGTCGCGCATCCGCCGCAAGGATCCCGCATAGTCCACCCGGCTGACGTGGGGCAGTGCGGCAATGCGCGCGACCAGATCCTCGGCGACGTCCAGGGCGATCGCCAGCGGGATGCGCCCGCCGACCTCCTGCATCTGGCGTATCGCGCGGGCCAGGTTGCGTTCGCTGGTCTCACCCCAGCCCTTCAGGTTGCGCAGCTGTTCGTCGTGCAGCGCGTCGAGCAGCTCGGGCATCGACGAAATGCCCAGCTCCACATACACCTGATGGGCCCGCTTGGGGCCGAGCCCGGGGATTCCCAGCAGCGTGCGCAGCCCGGCGGGCAACTGGGCGTGCAGCTCCTCGAGAGCGGTGATGCGGCCGGTCTGCCGTAGCTCGAGCAGCTTTTCGGCGGTGTGCGCACCGACCGCCGGGATCGCCATCAAACCTTTGCGGTCCAGAGTGTCCAGCTCAATGGGGTGTCCCGCGACGGAGCGGGCCGCCTTCTCATACGCACGCACCCGGTAGGGGTCGCCGCCGGAGATGGCGATCAGATCGGCCAGTTCCTGCAGCGCCTCGGCCGCAACGTCATTCGAACGCATCGCGCAATCCCGCCAAACTAAGCCGGTACACCTTATGGCTAGGTACAGCATGGAGCGCACCACGGCCGCCGGTCAGCAGGCTAAAGACCCTATTATCGGGACTCCTGACCACGGATGCGCAGGACCTCCGACTCCCCGTTCGCCGCCGCGGCGGTAGCCTCAAGACTTCGATCGGCCCATGCGGAGGATTTTTGCGACATGAAAATGTGGATCCAAATTGACGGCCACGACGAAGATGACGAATATCCGGATGGCGCCACCTATGAAGTGCTCACCGGCGGTGTGTTAAAGGTCAGCAGCGGCAAGGATATTCACCTCTACAGTCCGGCATACTGGCAAGAGGTCACGATCGATACCCGCGCCGCGGGCGAGCGCGACGAACGCGCCCAACAGCTTGACGAAGATCTCAAGTGGCAGTGATCGCCACCGCGCGACGGTAAGCACGGCGAACATTGCGTGTGACATCCACCGGATTGGACAGCCACACCAGCCCCGGAACGGTCGCCGCTCCCACGAGGTGTTAGTTAGGTATTCAAATGTCCCGCGGCCTCCGCGACCTGACGAAAATTCTTGGATGCCTGGTGGCCGCACCGTGTGTCAACTCTGGCCGTCCACCCCCCATCGCTATGCGCAGTCGGTGCAGATCCGCCGACCGCCGTGCGAGCTCGCCAGACGGCTCATGTGGTGGATGAGAAAGCAGCTCGAGCATGTGAACTCGTTTGCTTGCTTTGGGGCGATCGGTACGAAGATGTCTTCGCCGATGACATCGCCGCCGGCCAGCTCAACCGCGCGCTCCATGCCCGATTCCTCGGAATCGTCGATATCAGCCCAACGGGCGGCCAGGTCCCTGCCGGCCAACATTTCGTCCAACGGCTCCTCAATCCGCCGTCGGTTGTCGTCGTAATCCCTACTCGCCGCTTGGGAAGCCTTCCGATCGGAGGCTGGCGACTGAGGCTGTCGGCGAGTCCGCACGGCACGCATCGTGTTCCCTCCTCAGCAGGTCTCAGGGAAGTAGCTTTCGATCGGACCATAACGAGTCGGCCCCCGCTAGGGTCCGAAGTCCCAAGGCCCTGCGGTCATTCAGCTTCGACCACTACCCGAATCCGCGGAAAGGTGACCATCGGCCCTATGACACGTCCCAGTTCGAAGTGCAATCTGACGTCGCTGCGTTCAACACCCTCTCTGAATCCAACCTAGGAGCGCGACCATGACAAGCACTGAGAAAAAGACCGTGGTGGAACGGGCAGCGGGCCTGTCCGATGAGGTGCTCGAATCGGTTGAAGCCGGACGGCGGGCCGCGATCGCCGCGGTGCGCAAGTTCGTTGACACCGTCGATGAGGCGACGCCCGCGCTGGTCGATCCGGCGCTGCGTAAGACCATCGTCGACGCCGCGTTGGATCTGGCCGACTCGCTTGTCACAACTCGTTTGGAGTTTCTGCGCAGCGTGGTGCGCAGCGCCAGTGAGGCGGTGGGCAGCAAACCGAGCGGCGACAAGGAGTAAACAACGGCCGCTGTAGCCAGCGGTAGTGTTCGTTCGCTGCACGAGAATCAGCGAGTCCGATGCGAAAAGCCGCACAACGAAAAGACGGCATTTTCCCCATCAGCGACGCCGGCTTGGCGCGGCGCAACATCGTTGCGGCCCAGGCAAATTGCGTTGAGCCACGCCAAGCTTCCAGCTACTCGACATCATCCACAGCCGCGACTTGCAAACGGTGACCCTCAACGACGTGCTCAAGCATAGGGCGCGATGAACAAAGGTGAGGTCACGACCGGTCGGGACACCGAGGCCGCGTTGACGACCGTCAAGAGCAAAGGCCTCAGGGGTGGCGCGCTCGGCCTGCTCTCCGGCGTCGTGGTCGGCTTGGCGTCCATGGCACCGGCCTACAGCCTTGCCGCGACATTGGGTCTCATCGTGGCCAGTGGCAGTGGACTGCTCTCCGGCGTCAAAGCCCCGGCCGTCGTTCTCATTTCATTCATCCCGATGTACTTGATCGCCGTCGCCTACCAGGAACTCAACAAGGCCGAACCGGACTGCGGCACCACGTTCACGTGGGCGTCGCGGGCATTTGGACCCATCGTCGGATGGCTCGGCGGCTGGGGCATCGTCGCCGCGGAGATTATTGTGATGGCCAACCTGGTCGAGATCGCCGGGGCGTACTCGTTCAGGTTCGCCGGCGACCTGGGCTGGCATTCGCTCGCGAGCCTGGCCAACAGCAGGTTCTGCTCGACGGTCGCGGGTGCCATCTTGATTGTGATGATGACCTATGTCTGCTATCGCGGCATCGAGGTCTCGGCCAGGCTGCTGTACCTTCTACTGTCCATTCAAATGCTGGTGCTGATTGGGCTTTCGGTGGTCGCGCTCGCCAAGACGTATACCCATAGCGCCCAAGGATTTTCGTTGCATCCGTCGCTGTCCTGGTTCTGGCCGGGCGGTCTTGATTTCGGGTCAAGCACCGCCCCAGCAGTTCTCATGGCCATCTTCATGTACTGGGGCTGGGACACCGCTGTTTCTTGCAATGAGGAGTCCGAGGACCCCAGCCGCACGCCGGGCCGCGCCGCCATCATCTCGACTTTCCTGCTGTTGGCGACCTATACCCTGGTGACCGTGTCGGCTGTGGCGTTCGCCGGTGTCGGGACGAAGGGCATCGGGCTGGGCAACCCGCACAACTCGAAAGACATCTTCGCATCCATCGGTCCGGAATTGTTCGGCAACGGCATCCTCGGGAAGATTGCACTGCTGTTCCTTGCGGCGTCGATCCTGACGTCTGCCACCGCGTCGACGCAGACGACGATGTTGAAGACCGCGCGCACCACCCTGTCGATGGGGGCGTATAAGGCGCTGCCTGACTCGTTCGCGAAGACCCACCGTCGCTACCGGACGCCGACCACATCCACGATCGCGGTCGGCGCGGTGTCCATCCTTTTCTACGTCCTGTTCACGCTCCTCAGCGAGAATCTGTTGGCCGCGCTGATCGGATCGGTCGGGTTATTGATCGCGTTCTACTACGGACTTACCGGGTTTGCGTGCGCTTGGTATTACCGCAATACCCTTACCAATTCGGTGCGGGACTTTGTGATGCGCGGCGTCGTCCCGTCGCTGGGCGGCGTGAGCTTAGTGATCGTTCTCATCTACGGGCTTGGCCAGTACGCCAAGCCCGAGTGGCTGACCGACGACGACGGCAACAACATCACGATCCTGGGGTACGGTGCCGTCGCGGCGGTCGGTATCGGCGCGCTGGTGCTCGGATTGATCCTGATGGTCGTCTGGTGGGCGATAGCCCCCGGTTTCTTCCGCGGCCGCACCATGACGCGCGGCTGCCCGGGAGCGGATTCCGATGCGGACGCCGTTCGAGCAGCAAGCCCGTGATGCTTTGTGTCGTGACTCGGCTCACGATTCGGGTTCGCGGTTTCGCAGCGGGTTGACCTTTTTGTTTCTCGGTTTGGGCGGCGGGGGTCTACGCACTCAAGCCCGGGGGGCCGGGGCTGCCCTGGTGGCGGATGTGCGCGTCGTGAAGACCGCTTGGGCGCGACCGCGGTGTAGATCGTGTGGTTTTCGCGACGGGGATCGCATCCGGTCGAGCACCGTGGTTGGGCGCATGGTGGAGCGGAGGGCGCCGTGCTGATGGCTGCAGTGGCAAGCGTCTCGTGGCCAGTCAGGGCTGTCCCGCTAAGCCGATGATGACGGGCGTACCCAGGGTCACGACCTGCGCAGTAACGCTGTTCCATCATCAATGTCGTACCCCGCTGCGAGGATGGGGTTATGTCTTCGACCGCATCGTCTGCTGTGGCGGTGAGCCCTAAAGAGCGTCTGGCGGTGTTGTTTGAGGAGTTGGCGGAGTTGGCCGGGCAGCGCAACGCCATTGATGGGCGCCTCGTGGACATCGTCGCTGAGATCGA
>NZ_DATJPU010000057.1:0-11387 GCF_035506235.1 Mycobacterium sp. | reverse complement strand
CGGGAATCGCGGCTGTGGGTCGATCCCGCCGAGATTCCTGGCGCTGACGACGTGGCCCGGCTCGGAAAGGCACTGACCGCCGGACCCAACGGGGAACGCGATGAGCTGATGGTCAACGCCGCGGCTTACAGCGGGCTCCGGTGGGGCGAGATGACCGCCCTTACCATCCGCCAGGTCGATGCGGGCGCCCGTGTCATCGACGTGGACCGCAAGGTGGTCGAGATCGCTGGCCATCTCTACATTGAGCCACCCAAGGGCCGCAAGCGCCGCACGACCATCTATCCACGGCTCGCCCCGTCTGGCTATCCACTGGCTGAACGGCTCGCCGCCCGCATCGAAGCCACCCTCGCCGAGCAGGAGACTGGCGATAACCCGCTGGGACTGATCTTCCCCTCTCCGAAGGGGAAGCACTTGCGCTCGTCCAACTTCTGCCGCAACGTCCTGCAGCCTGCGTATTTCGCCGTCGGCTGGCGTGACGCGGCTGGCGGCGGCCGGTGGACCTGGCACAGCTTGCGGCACGTGTTCTGCACTACGGCCTTGTTCACCTGGAAGCTCGACGCCGCTGACGTCTCGTGCATCGCCGGCCACGCCAACGTCCGGACCACCCTGCTCATGTATGTCGGCACCGTCGCCGGCGTAATCGATCGCGCCCGCCATGCCACCGCATGAACAACTCAACCCGGCTGCCCGTGAGTACGCTCCGGCAAGATCTGCGGTGGCCGGCCGGCTGATCAGGATCACCACGGCGCTGGCCGTGGTTGCGGTCGCGGGCGTCGCCGCTATCATCTCCTACCAGCACGCCTACGAACTGGTGCGATCGCACGGCGAGTCCGGCGCGACGGCC
Organism: Mycobacterium sp.; assembly: GCF_035506235.1. Taxonomy (GTDB): domain Bacteria; phylum Actinomycetota; class Actinomycetes; order Mycobacteriales; family Mycobacteriaceae; genus Mycobacterium. The sequence goes on along the minus strand of NZ_DATJPU010000057.1, from coordinate 10,543 downwards.
CGCCTGGCACCGTTCACGGTAGACGGTCTCATCTTGGCCGCCTCCATGGTGATGCTGGACGCGAGCCGGCGGAGCCAGCGCGTACCACGGCTGGCGGGCTGGAGCCTTGCCGTCGGCATCGTGGCGACGGTTGGTGCCAACCTGGCGCACGGCGCGGTCCACGGGCCGATAGGAGCCCTGGTCAGCGCGTGGCCAGCCGTGGCACTGGCTGGCTCGTTTGAACTGCTCATGATGCTGATCAGGACAGGGCATCGCCACGATACTGAGCTATCAGCCAATGCGGCACGGCACCACCCGGCGCCAGCATCGAACCACGACGTACCGGTCGTAACGTCGCCGATGCCATCTCTGGAGCAGACGGTACGAGCGTGGCACCGGGCAGGCCACAGCCAACGGGCGATAGCTCGCGAACTAAACATCGATCGGCGAAAGGTAAGACAGATCATCGAAGGCGCTGCTTAGCCTCGATCACCGTCCAATGATCCGAACGGCGTTAGCCTCGCTCTGCCGTCGGGCGGTGCGTCAGAGTGAACCGGTCGCAGTAGGTGCCCGGCGTGGAGGTGGGCACCGAGCAGCACGACGCCGCTTGGCTTGAAATGGGCCAATGCACCCGCGGATTAAGAGTCCGCTGCTTTGTTCGCTTATTCTCCTTTAGCTGCTGTCAAACAATACTAGCACGTGCCAGGAGCTGCCATTCTGTCCGATTGCCCGCATCCGCGCCGCTCTGCGGATACCGAGTAGCGCCGGGGCGTACCGGGGCGTCCGAGCAAACATGGAGCAAACATCGAGCGGTCTTGTCGGAGTACTTCAGCCACTACAACACCGGCCGCAGCCACCAAGGCGACGGCATGGAACTGCGCGCACCGAACGACGCCCCGGACATCATCGTCTTCCCCGGCTCCGCCACCGGGATCCAGCGCCGGGCCAGGCTCGCCGGGCTGATTAACGAATACCGGCAGGCAGCATGAAAGCCCAGCTCAGCGCCGGTCGCCGAGTTTTCGACTAATACAGGCCCGCAGCACCCGGGGGAAACGCGGCTACGACCGCGTCCTCGACGTGTGCGAGCGGTTCATGCACGCCATCGTGGCCGCCCGGCCCCTGCAGGCGCTGACCAAGCGCGAGCCGCTGCTGTTCCTGCGCGTGGCTTGATGCCGGGGCAGGTCGAGGCCGCGTCGGCACAGATGATCACCGAGCTGCTGGAGGCGGAGGAGGCAGCGGGACACCTGACGCTGCCGCTGCCTCCGGCGGTGCTCGGTCTCGCCACCGTGCGCCTTTGCGATGCCCACCTCTACGCCCACCTGCTCGGCAACGACAAGCCCGAGATCGGTACCGCGCTCCAGCTCGTCGCAGCCCTGCTCAGTTCCAGCCGACCCGCAGCCCATCCGGGTGCCGACGACCAGGCATGACGCCCTGAGCCAGCTCGATGCACCCGTCAGAACCTCACCACGTCCTGCTCGATAACACGGACGAGCACCTCGTTGACCGGCGAGCACGTCCGCCGCCGTCCCCGCCGGGTCACCCACCCTCGGGTTCACCCACCTGCCGCTCGAGGCCCTGGTCGGCCGCGACATCACCGGGCAGAGCGCCTTCACCTGACGCGATCTGCTTCGGGCGTAGCCGCCGGCCGGGCAGGGTGCGCAGCGCCTCCAGGGCGACGAATAGTTCCGCTGACGATCTAGGGTCGTTCAGCGGGCGGCCGGTCTGGCGCTCGATGCGGTGCAGCCGGTGGCGGACCGTGTTGGGGTGGCAGTACAGGTGCTTGCCTGCCTCGATGGCCGAGCCCCGGAACGCGAAGAACGCAGCGAGGGTCCCCAGCAGCATGTCCCGCTCGTCCGGGTTGATCTCCAGCAACGGCCCCAGGATCGTCGTCACAACCCGGTAGGAGGTCGTCGGGGAGCTGGCCACCAGAACGGGCAGCGGGGCGTCGTCGAACACGTTCACCACCGGGTCGCCCGCCGGTGAGCTAGCCAGGGCGATCCGGGCCAGATGCAGCGCCTGCGACGTGCGCTCAAGCCCGGTGTACACCGGGCTCACCCCCACCCGGGCCACCGCGCTCGAACGCAGGATCTCCACCAGCGCCGGGACGTTACGCTGCGATCTCAGCGACACGATCCCCACCTGGAGCCCGGGCAGCAGCTGCCAGGCCGACCCGATTCCCCGCACGTGCAGGCGGTTCTCAACCTGCGGCAACGCCTGCCGGGCCACCGCGGGGACCTCCGCGGCCACGACGATGAACACCCCCTGGTACGGAAGCCCCAGCAGATCGGCCGCCTCCCACACCGTTGCCGTGTCGGCGATCCGCCCCTCCAGAAGCGCCTCGAGCCGCGCCGATCGCGCCTGGTCCTGGCGAAGGACCCGCTCAGCCATGGCATCCCGGTAGGCCGTGGCCAGCTCCGTGGTGAACAGGCTGTTCAGCATCCACACCTCAGATGCGATGCCCACCAGCTCGGCGTCCGACACGATCCCGGTCTGGTGTGCCTCCGCGACCAGAGTGTCCCACATGAACCGAAAGCCGGCCTGCAGCGAGCTCTGCACCGCAGCGAGCGGTGCCTCCTGCTCGGCCCGCCGCCGGCCGGTTCGCCGCGGGGCGGCCAGATCGTACGGCCCCGGGCGGCCGAGGTGGCTGAGGATGAACGTGAGATTGTCCTGCAACGAGTGGTACAGATCATCGATGGGAACCAGGCCGCCGTCGCCGTAGATGTCACTGTGGCTGCCGCAGGCTTCACCCTGCCCGAGAACGCATTTCAGCAGCTCGTCGGTAAGCGCAGACAGCCGGCTGAACACGGCTGACGCAAGCTTCTGCCCGGCAACACCCGGCGGCGGCTGGCCGACAATATCGTCTGTGAAGGTCATAGCGAGCTCCTCAGCAGGGGGTCCGAACGGTCAGCCTGGAAGCCCAGAACCCCGCGCCGGGCGCCACCGGCCCTGCCAAAGAACCTTCCCTGCCGAGCAATCGATGGCGGCAACGGTTGCTTTCGGATCTGTGGTGGTGCCAGGGGCCCGAGGCTTTGGCCTTGATCCGGTTACGGCGATCCGCGTCGGCCAGCGACGGGACATAACCCGGCCCGGATGCGTCCAGCTGTCGGTCGTGGTGCCCACATGGCCGGCGTCTCTCCGTCCGCTGGCTCGGCCGCGCAGTCCTGTCCCGGCCGGGGCGCCGTCGGCAGAGGAGATGCCGTGTTCTGGGGATGCCGGGGCTGGCGGGGGCACGCCGTCGGCGGTGTCGAACAGGATCTGCTGGAGCGGGCGAGACAGGTCGCCGTGCCGTACCAGGGCGGCCGTGGCGGTCAGCGGGTGGCCGGCGATGCTGGCCCGGGTCATGTCGGCGGTGCTCGTCGGGCGGGGGAGCCGGGTCACGCCGGATGGGGGTCCGGCGATGGCGGAGGGACCGGTCAGCACCCCGGTGGGCCGGTCGGCGGTGGCGGCGAAGGCCAGCGCCATCGGCAGGGACTGCCGGAACGGCGGGTCGGTGAACTCGAACCGCGGGTCGGCGGTGCGCAGGACCTGCAGCCAGCGGTCGTAGGTCGCGGGACTGGCTCGGCGCGGCCCATAGATGACGTCCAGACAAGCCAGTTCGGCCAGGCTGATCAGGCCGCGGCGGGCCGCCGGGTGCGAGCACGGGATCCACACGTCAGGCTCGAACTCGCCCAGGCTGATGGCGTCGAGCGGGGCGGCCAGCGCGTCGGGGGTGGCGGGCAGCCAGCCCAGGCCGGCGTCGGCGCGGCGCTGGCGGATTGAGGAGAAGTCCGCGTCGAGTGTTGTCTCCAGCCAGGTGAGGGCGACCCCGGCGGCCTCGGCGTCCGACCGCAGCCGGGAGGTGGTGGTTACGGCCAGAGAGTCGGTCAGATCGGCCGACAGGACAAACCGAAGCCCCAGCCGGCCGATGCCTGCCGCCTGCCGGGTCTGGCTGACCGCGTGATCGGCCACCGACCGGACGTCCCGGGAGGCGTCCAGCAGCACGGTGCCCGCCGCCGTAAGCCGCACCCCGTCGCGCTGACGCCGCAGCAGGGGGGTGCCGACGATCTGTTCCAGCCGCTGGATCTGCTGGCTGAGGGTCGGCTGGGCGATGAACAACGGCTCCGCCGCGCGCGTGAAGGTGCCCGCGTCGGCGACCGCGACGAAGTACCGCAAGTGCCGCAGCTCAAGACTCTGCGGGGCCGCGCATGACGGGCTATCGGCCTCCGAATCGCGCACTGGCCTCGGTCCCGTCTCTGCCCGTGTCATCCTGATCACCTTCATCCGTCTCTCACCGGCGGCCAGCCCTGGACCCGTGAGCCAGCACCGGCCGCGGGCTGTACCTGGCGAACTGACTCGCACGTGGTCCGTCTGCTTCCGTGCGCTTTGAGGATGCCGCGGCAATCCCTCTGATCGCATCTCGCGTTCTCGTAGTCTTGGCTGGTTGCCCGCCGAACCAGCCGACGGGCCAGTAGCCGAACCGCTTCCTCCCGCCCTACCCGCTACCTCTCTTCTGCAGAGTCGGAAACTTCCAGCTCCGGCAACACAGCAGGCAGCAACCCACCGGCCACGGTCCCAGGGTGCAAGAGCCCGGCAACGAGTGCTGGGGCACCTTGAAGTCGGCGAGGTGTCCGGCCGCGAAGGGCTTATCCCCTCCCATCTACCCGGCCGACGGAATCACCGATCCCCCTGGCTGGCGTCTTATCGCTGGTTGTGACGACAGCGTAAAGAGATCCTTAACGGCCGGCATCATGGCGCGGGCACGGGAAATAGTCCTCGTGATGGGTCGCGAGGACAACAGCCCCGTGCGCGTAAGGTGCGGCGTTAGCCGCTTCCGATGACCGCGATGCGCCGCCACAACAAGCCATCTGAGTGCTGGCCGACCTGGGCCAGGACAAGACGGTCGCCCTGGAACTCCCGAAGCTTGCCCCGATGTTCGCCTGAAGTTGCGCCATCCTCCTGCGTGGAGATTGGCGTCAGACCCACCGGAGACATCCATGACAACGCCGCTGCGACTGTCGCAGGCAACTGGCGTCGCGTACATCGCATCCGGCGCGCTGCCGCGCGCCGAGATTGCCCGTGGCAGCGATCTGGGGAGGCGCTTCGCGCCATACACCACCTCGCGCAGCAGGAGGGCCATGAAGCGAGGGTCGTCGGCGGGCCGGTGGATGGTGGCCTTGAAGCGGCTGGCTGCGCATGATTGTGCCGCTAGAGGAAGATCGCGGAGGTGGTGGCCATGTCGGCTGGCGCGAACCTGAAGGCGTACAACAGCCTGTGGCAGCTCAGGAATGATGCCTGGTCCAGCCTGGAGGAGTCGGCCATTCAGCTCGCCCGCGCCGAGGCCCAGCAGCGTCCCGTCGAGAAGCTGGTCGAGACGGTAACCGAGTTGCTTGACGTCCTCCGGCCGATCGAGCGATTCTGGGCGTTTCCCGGGGCACAGGCCTACCGGGAGGCTCGGCGGCTGTTCGCCGCCGATCAGTATGATCGGCTCGCCGCGCTGGTGACCAAGGCCAACCGGGCCCTTGTCACCGAGTCCTACCTCGACGGCCAAGGCTGGGACCCAGGCGTCGGGGACGACGCATACGATCACGAGGCCCGTCCGGCGGCGCAGGCCCGGACGGACCGTCCGTATTTCGAGGTTCTCGTCGTCGAGGACATGACCGACGAGCAGGAGCGCTCGCTGCGGGAGGAACTGCGGCGATGGCGCCGCCCGGATGACTCGTTCGTGTACGAGATCGTGGTGGTGCCCAGTTTCGACGACGCGCTCATGGCCGCTCGGCTGAACTCCAGGCTGCAGGCGTGCGTGGCCCGCCGCCGGTTCACTCACCGGTCCCGCCACGACTTGGCTCCGCTCGCCCGGTTCGTATACAGCGGCGGATCTGCTGACCTGATGGAGCGCTCGCCGGATGACCGCGCCCAGCTGCTCGCCAGGTCGCTGGCCAGGATCAGGCCGGAACTCGACCTGTACCTGATGACGGAGATCGCGGTCGAGGAGATGGCAGGCCGGCTCAGCCACCACTACCGGCGTATCTTCCATGTCCGCGAAGGGTCGCTCGAGCTGCACCTGTCCATCCTGGACGGCGTCTCGGCCCGGTACCGCGCGCCGTTCTTCGGCGCGCTGCGCAGCTAGAGCCAGCGGCCCACCGGGGTGTTCCACGCGCTGCCGATCTCGCACGCCAAGTCGATCCTCAACTCGCACTGGATCAGGGACACGGCCGACTTCTACGGCCTGGACATCTTCCTGGCCGAGACGTCAGCGACGTCCGGTGGGTTCGACTAGCTGCTCGAGCCCACCGGGCCGCTGCGGGAGGCCCAGGAGCTCGCGGCCACAACGTTCGGTTCGCAGCGTACGTACTTCGTCACCAACGGCACCCCCACCGCCAACAAGATCGTTGTGCAGGCCGTAGTGCAACCCGGCGACATCGTCCTGGTCGACCGGAACTGCCACCAGTCCCACCACTACGGGCTGATGCTGGCCGGCGCCATGGTCACCTACCTCGACGCCTACTCGCTGAACGAGTATTCGATGTACGGCGCGTTGCCGCTGCGGGAGATAAAGCGCCAGCTGCTGGCGCTGCGGCGGGCGGGCAAGCTGGACCGGGTCAAGATGCTGCTGCCGACCAACTGCACGTTCGACGGGATCGTCTACGACGTCGGGCGGGTCATGGAGGAGTGCCTGGCCATCGAGCCGGACCTGGTCTTCTTGTGGGACGAGGCCCGGTTCGCGTTCGCCCGGTTCCACCCGGTGTACCGCCCGCGCACCGCCATGCGGGCCGCCCGCACGCTCGCGGAGCGGCTGCGGCTGCCCGAACGCCGCGAGCTCTTCGACAAGTTCACCGAGGAAGTCGGCCCGATCGATGACGCAGACGATGAGGTGCTACTGGAACGGCGGCTTGTGCCCCATCCCGCCCGCGTCCGGGTGTATTCCACCCAGTCCACCCACAAGACCCTGACCTCGCTGCGACAGGGCTCGATGATCCACGTCTGGGACCAGGACTTCAGAAGGTGGAGGACACCTTCCACGAGGCCTACATGACGCACACCTCAACCTCGCCGAACTACCAGATCCTGGCCTCCTTGGACCTCGGCCGCCGCCAGGCCGTCCTGGAAGGGTTCGAGCTGGTACTGAAGCAGATCGAGAACGCGATGCGGCTGCGCGACGCGGTGGAGCACCATCCGCTGCTGAGCAGGTACATGCGCTGCCTGACCACGGCTGACCTGATTCCGGCCGGATACCGGCCGACGGGTATCGAGCAGCCGCTGCTCTCGGGGCTGACGACCATGATCAGGGCCTGGGAGACCGACGAGTTCGTGCTGGATCCGTCCCGGATCACCATCTACATCGGCGCGACCGGCATCGAGGGCGATACGTTCAAGCGCAGCCAGTTGATGGACCGCTACGGCGTGCAGATCAACAAGACCTCGCGGAACACCGTGCGGTTCATGACCACGATCGGGACCACCCGCAGCTCGGTGGCCTACCTGATCGAGGTCTTGGTGGCCATCGCCCGTGACATCGAAGCCAAGGTGGCAGGCATGAGCCCAGCCGAGCGGGCCGCGCACGAGCGCGCGGTACTCCGGCTGACCGCGCCCTCGGCGCCGCTGCCTGACTTCAGCGGCTTCCACCTCGGCTTCAAGGACAGGAGCGGGCAGCCCACCCCGGAGGGTGACGTGCGGCGGGCCTTCTACCTTGCCTACAACGACAGCTACTGCGAGTACCTCACGCCCGACGAGGCCGAACAGCGCGTGGAAAGCGGCGAGCAGGTCGTATCCACCATCTACGTCACCCCCTACCCGCCCGGTTACCCAGTGCTGGTTCCCGGCCAGGTGTTCAGCCCGCAGATCCTGTCCTTCATGCGCAGCCTGGACACGCCCGAGGTGCACGGTTACCGACCCGAGCTCGGCTACCGCGTCTACACCGACAAAGCCCTCGAGATCGCCACGACGGCCCAGCTGGCGCCGCCGCCGGTTCCGGCCGGGCCGGCGGCTGCCCCTCCGACCGCTACCTGAGCGGCCTAGCGCAGTCAATGGATAACCGGCCGGGTAGGCGGTGCCTGCCGCGCCGCTGGATGCAGATGCCCGCCAGTGATCGGCATGGCCATCGACTGCTTGTTTGGCCTGTCATCTGTTAGATCGAGGCAGCTTCTGGCTGGTGGTGGCCGGATCCTCCGGCCGCCCGGTTGCCGTAGCCGTGGACGCGGTCTCCCATGAGGTGTCACAGAACACTCTGACCGGCACTAGCAGGGTCGCGATGATCTTCTCCGACAGATCCAGCCACCCCCGCAGCACGGCGGGCAGGGCAACGAAATCCCCGCGCGCCGCGGCGCGCAGCAGGTCGTAACCGTCATAGCTGGACGTGCCCGCCTGCTCAGTCGCGTCGGTGAGGTCGATCCGGGCCGACACCGTACCTCCGTCAGCGGTGATCTCAGCATCCCCGAGCCGCTGGGCCAAGGTCACCATGGGCCGGTTCTCGGCCAGGATGTCCGCGACGAAGTACCGGATGTCCTCCTCCGCGGCCCGCTGCGCCAGCTCGCGCAGCAGGACCGTGCCCAGGCCGCGCCGCTGCCAGGAGTCAAGGACGGTGATGGCCACCTCGGCCTGGTCCGGCTGCCCAGGGATGCGGATATACCGGGCCACTCCCACCAGCTGCCTGGAGCCGGGCGCCACCGCGACCAGGGCCTCATGGTCGCGGTGGTCGACGTCGGTGAAGTAGGCCAGGCTCTGCTCGGACAGGTGGGGTTTTCCGGTGAAGAACCGCCGGTAACGCGAGGTCTCGCTGAGTTGGTCGTACGCCTCGGCAAGGCCGGAGCCGTCATCGGGGCGCACTGCCCGGACCAGCACCCGGTGTCCTGACCGAAGAGTGATCCGGTGCGGGACGACGGTAGTGTCCATGATCTGAGTATCGCTTGATAAATTTAGCGCTGTCAAACTTATGATGCCAATTTGGTAACTATATCAAGCATAGATGGTGCGACAGCCTTAGCCTGGCTCGGATCCAGGAGGGCCGGTTCCGGCCCGGTGTACCTGCGGCGGCAGGATGATGGCCAGGTGAGCCGCGCCGACATAGGCGCGTCATCGCCGGCCCTCGCCCGCGTTGCGCACGGCGGCGGCGACCTGCCGCGCCGCCACCAGGATCGGGTCCCACACCGGCGCGAACGGCGGGGCGTACGCGAGGTCGAGGGAGGTTAGGTCTTCGACCGTCATCCGGTTCCACAGCGCCGTCGCGGCCGTGTCGATCCGCTTGGCGGCCCCCTCGTAGCCGACGATCTGCACGCCGAGCAGGCGCCCGGTGAGACGTTCGGCGGTCATCTTGACCCTCATCTTCTGGGTGCCGGGGAAGTAGCCGGCCTTCGTGGGGGACCGCACTGTTACGGTCACGTATGCGAACCCGGCCCGGGCGGCGTCGCGCTCGCGCAGCCCGGTCCGGGCGATCTCCAGGTGACAGACTTTGCTGACCGCGGTGCCGACCACGCCGGGAAACGTGGCGTAGGAGCCGGCCAGGTTGTGCCCGATGACCCGGCCCTGCTTGTTGGCGTGGGTGCCCAGCGCCACGTGCTGGTACCGGCCCGAGACCAGGTTGAGGACCTCCACGCAGTCTCCGCCGGCCCAGATGTGGTCGTGGCCGAGGACCTGCATCTGCACGTTCGTGCGCAGGCCACCCTGATCGCCCAGCGGCAGGCCGGCCTCCCGGGCCAGCGCGGTGTCCGGCCGCACCCCCAGGCCCAGGACGACCACGTCGGCCGGGATGGAGCCGCCGCCGGTCACCACCGCGCGGATCCGGCCGTCGCGGCCGGTCTGGAATCCGGTCACGGCGGTGCCGGTGCGCACCTCGATGCCGATGCCCTCCATCGCCCGGTGCACCGCCGGCCTCATGTCCGGGTCCAGCGTGGTCATCGGCTCCGCGGCCTGATCCACCACGGTCACCGCGACGCCGTGCCGCACCAGCGCCTCGGCCATCTCCACGCCGATGTAGCCGCCGCCGACCACCACGGCCCGCTGCGGCCGGGCGCGATCGAGGCCGCCCAGCAGCGCGGCGCCGTCGTCCAGGGTCTGCACCCCGAACACGCCGGCCGCATCCGCGCCCGGCAGCGGCGGCCGCACCGGGACCGCGCCGGTCGCGATGACCAGCGAGTAGAAGCCCTCCCGGTACGACCGCCCGGCGGCACGGTCGCGAACGGCCACCCGCCCGGCCGCGAGGTCGATCTCCTCCACCTCAGTCCGCATCCGCAGGTCGATGCCGTTGTGCCGGTGCGCCTCCGGCGACCGGGCGATCAGCCGCTCCGGCTCGCCGATATCACCGGCCACCCAGTACGGATGCCGCAGGCGGAGTAGGAGCTGTACGTGCCGCGCTCGAACGCGACGATCTGGACCGCGTCGCCCGAGATCCGCCTGGCCTGCGCGGCCGCGCTCATCCCGGCTGCGTCGCCACCGATGACGACGATCCGCTCGGTCATCGCAGGCCAGTGGTGGTGCGGATCTCGGTTCCGGCCCGGACCGCCCGGGTGACCGGGGTCTTCTCCGCGATCCCGGCCAGCTCCGCGCGCTGCTCCTCGCCGACGCCGTGCAGGGTGATCAGCCGGTCGATCCA